>DATFRI010000034.1:0-2470 GCA_035263405.1 Actinomycetes bacterium
CCCCGAACTCGTGCTCGTACAGACCGGGCCGCTCGACGCAGCCGGACAGGCAGAACAGCCGGGGTCCGGTGGAGCCCTCCGTGCCGATCTGCGCGAAGGCGGGCCCGCCGATCCGCAGGATCTCCGGCACGCAGAACAGGGTCTCCACGTTGTTGATGGCGGTCGGCTGGCCGAACAGGCCGACCTGCGCCGGGAACGGCGGCTTGTTCCGCGGCTCGGCCCGCTTGCCCTCGATCGAGTTGATCAGCGCGGTTTCCTCGCCCGCGATGTAGGCGCCCGCGCCGCGCCGGACGTCGATGTCGAAGGCGAAGCCCTCGCCCATCACGTCAGGGCCCAGGAAGCCCCGGGCGCGGGCGTGCTCGACGGCGTGCCGCAGCCGCGCCTCGGCCAGCGGGTACTCGCCCCGGATGTAGATGTAGCCCTGCTGCGCACCGCAGGCGTAGCCCATGATCGTGAGGGCTTCCACCAGGGCGTACGGGTCCGCCTCCATCAGCACCCGGTCCTTGAACGTGCCGGGCTCGGATTCGTCGGCGTTGCACACGACGTAGTGCGGGCGGACCGGGTTGGTCGCGACGGCCTCCCACTTGATGCTGACCGGGAACGCCGCGCCGCCGCGGCCGAGCAGCTTGGCGTCCTTCAGCTCGCGGATCACGCCCTGCGGCCCGGCGGCCACGGCCCGGCGGAGCATCTCGTACCCGCCCGCCGCGCGGTAGGAGTCGAGCGAGGCCGGGTCGATCTGCCCCACCCGGCGCAGCAGCCGGAGCGCGGAGCGGTCGCCGGCCAGCTGCGGGACCAGCGGCGCAGGGGGCTCGGCGGGCTCGGCCGGGGCCAGCGCCGGCCGGACCTGCGCGGGATCGAAGGGGGCCAGCCCGGTCCGGGCCGGGTCGGTGCCCGCCTGCTGGATCATCGCCGCCGAGCCGCGATCGCACTGGCCCAGGCACGGGCTGCGCAGCCAGGCCACGCCCGCCCCGTTGGACTGCGCGCCCGCGCCCTCGGCGCCGAACCGGCGCTCCATCTCCGCGCACACCTGCTCCGCGCCGTTGACGCGGCAGGCGAGGTCGTCGCAGACGTGCACGACCGCGGACGGGGACTCGGTGGTGCGGAACAGCGCGTAGAAGGACGCCACCCCGTACGCCTCGGCCGGGGGGATGGTGAGCCGGGCGCACAGGTGGTCGAGCGCCCCCGGGCTGATCCAGCCGATCCGCTCCTGCACGGCGTGCAGCACCGGCAGCAGCAGGTGGCGCCGGGACCGCGCCGCGTGGCCGCCGTAGGCGGCGTGCCCGTCGGCCGCCGTGCGCTGCCCGCCGTCCCAGCCGGTCTCCGGCGGCCCGAGGACCGAGGCGATGGCCGCGCGTTCCTCATCGGTCGCGGCCGCCGCGACCCCGAGCCGCAGATCCACTAGGTGCTCGCCTCCGCGCGCTGGGTCCCGGCGCCCCTGGGGGCGTTCAGCTTGTCCACGCGGATCGCCGTCGCCTTGAACTCGGCCGTCCCCGACTTGGGGTCCCAGGCGTCCAGCGTGAGCACGTTGGTGGCGACCTCGTCGGGGAAGTGCAGGGTCATGAAGGCGAGCCCGGCCCGGAGCGTCTCGTCCACGTGGACCGGCACCTCAAGCGATCCCCGGCGGGATGATACCCGTGCCACTTCGCCTTCGGCCAGGCCGAGCCGGCCCGCGTCCTCGGGCGACAGGTCGAGCGTCTCCGGCCGGCGCAGCGGCGTCGCGTACTGCCCGGTCTGGACGCCGGTGTTGAACGAATCCAGCCTGCGCCCGGTGGTGAGCCGGATCGGGAACTCCGGCGACAGCTCGTCCACCGGCGGTTCCTGCTCCACCGGCATGAACGGCGCGGGCGCCCCGCGCTGGGCCGGGTCCTCCTCCCAGAGCCGGGCGTGCAGGAACAGCTCGCCCGGGTGCTGCTCGTCGGGGCACGGCCACTGGATGCCGCCGAGCTCCTCCAGCCGCCGGTAGCTCATTCCCCCGTGCATGGGCGACAGGGTGCGCAGCTCGTTCCAGACGTCCTCGGCGGACGGGTGCCCCCAGTCGGTGCCGAGGCGGCGGGCGATCTCGCAGATGATCTCGATGTCGTCGCGCGCCCCGGGCGGCGGGTCCAGCGCCTTGCGCACCCGCTGCACCCGGCGCTCGCTGGAGGTCACGGTCCCCTCGGCCTCGCACCAGGTGGCGGTGGCGGGCAGCACGACGGTGGCGAGCTCGGCGGTGCCGGTGAGGAACATGTCCTGCACCACGAAGTGCTCAAGCCCGGACAGGAGCTCGCGGGCCCGGCCGGTGTCGGCCTCGGAGCGCAGCGGGTTCTCGCCGATGATGTAGCAGGCGGTGAGCTCGCCCCGCTCCATGGCCTCGAACATGAGCGACAGGTGCCAGCCCGCCTCGCGCGGGATCGGCGCGCCGTAAACGGCCTCGAACCGGGCCCGGGCCTCGGTGTTGGTCTCGACGTCCTGGAACCCGGTCAGCTTGTTG
>DATFRI010000035.1:0-2830 GCA_035263405.1 Actinomycetes bacterium
TTGGAGCGGGCGCTGGTCGGGCGGGTGGAGCCGCATCAGCGCTTCATGCTGGGCGAGCAGTTGTGCCACATCGACGCGCTGTTAGCGGCTTGACTCCACGACGACGGGGGGCGCGGTTTCGGCAGCGCTGATTGGGGCCGCCGTGGTCGCGGTGGTGATCGGGGTGCGGATCGTCGTCGCGGCGATCCGGGCGTCGGGGCGATCATAGGGCGAGACGGCGAGTGAGCCCTCCCGGCCGGCTCAGGGCCGGGAGGGCTCCGGGGTGGTCGAAGCACCCTTGGTCATCGTATGGCCTTGCCCGCTGGACGTCACGGGCTACGCCGCGGCCGGGCAGCGGGTCGCGGTCCCCGCGCAGGCGTGCCCGGACTGCGGGCGCCGGCTGGTCGGGTGGAGTGGCTACTGGCGGTGGGCGCGCGCCCGGCCCGGCGAGCGGCGGCTCTGGATCCGGCGCGGCCGCTGCTCGGCGTGCCGGCGGAGCCACGCGCTGGTGCCCGATTTCCTGCTGGCGCGCCGGCTGGACGGGGTCGAGGCGGTCGGGCACGGGCTGGCGTTGGCGGCGGGCGGAATCGGGCAGCGGGCGGTCGCGCGGCACCTGGACGTGCCGCACACGACGGCGCGCGCCTGGTGGCGGCGGTTCCGGGCGCGCTCTCCGACGCTGACGGCGGCGCTGGTGGCCCTGGCGGTCGGCCTGGACGGGGTGGCGGTCGAGCTGGGCGCCGACGACGGGGCGTCCGCGGCCTTGGCGGCCCTGGCCGTGCTCTGGCAGCGGGCGCGGGCGCGCTGGGGCGAGCGGGTCGGGGCGGTGTGGCGGTTCTGGAGCCGCGTCACCGGCGGGCGGGCGCTGGCGACCACCACGAGCGCGCCCTTGGCGGGGCGGAGCGGAGCGGGTTGGATGGCGCCATCCCCCTGAAGGAGGCGTCGATGCCGACCGACCCCGCCGAGGCCGTCGCGCTGTTCCGCTACCGGGTCGTCGCCGAGGCGACCACCCCACGCCTGAGCCCCCTCGACCGGGGGCGGCTGGTCCGCGGGCTGGCCGCCCAGCTCCACGAGCTGCCCGACGGCACCCGCCGGCAGTTCTCCCGCGGGACGCTCGACCGCTGGGTGCGCGCCTACCGCGAGCAGGGGCTCGACGGGCTGCGCCCCCAACCGCGCGGCGACATCGGCACCGTCCGCCGCCACCCCGAGTTGCTCGAGGAGGCCGGCCGGCTGCGGGCCGAGCTGCCGACCCGCTCGGCCGCCCAGATCGCCCAGATCCTGCACGCGCGCCACGGCGTCCGCGTCGCCGAGCGCACCGTCCGGGCGCACCTGCACCGCCGCGGGCTGCACCGGGCCGCGCTCGCGGCCCGGCCCCGCGCCTTCGGCCGCTTCGAGGCCGACCACCCGAACGAGCTCTGGATCGGCGACGTGCTGGTCGGGCCGTTCGTCCCGCACCCGCGGGTCGCCGGCAGCCGGCGCGCCTACCTGTTCCTGCTCGTCGACGACTACTCGCGCCTCCTCCTGCACGGGCGCTGGCTGCCCGACCAGGACGCCCGGGCCGGCCAGACCGTCCTGCGCGCGGCCATCCAGCGCCGCGGCCTGCCGGAGCGGCTCTACGTCGACAACGGCGCCCCCTACGCCAACGCCGCGCTGGAGCGCACCTGCGCCGTCCTGGGCGTCCGGCTCATCCACAGCCGGCCCTACGCGCCGGAGGGCCGGGGCAAGCTCGAGCGGCTGAACCGGTTCGTGCGCGAGCGCTTCCTGAGCGAGGCCGAGGCCCAGGGCGGCGCCGGCTTCCAGGAGCTGAACGACCGGTTCCTGGCCTGGGCCGAGCACGTGTGCAACACCCGCCGGCACACCGAGATCGGCCAGACGCCCGTCGAGCGCTTCCTGAGCCGGGGCACCCCGCAGGCGGTCGAGCCCTCGCTGCTGCGCGAGGCGTTCCGCTGGGCGGTCGTGCGCCGGGTGACCCGGACCGCGGCGGTCTCGCTGGCCGGCACCCGCTACCGGGTCGACCCGGCGCTGGTCGACCGGCGCGTCGAGCTGCGCTTCGACCCCGAGGACCTCAGCCGCCTCGACGTCTTCTGGGAGGGCCAGCCGGCCGGGCAGGCCGTCCCCTTCGTCGTCGGCCGCCACGTGCTGCGCCCGGCGGCGCCGGCCGACCCGCCCGCGCCGGCGCCGCCGACCGGGGTCGACTACCTCGGCATGGTGCTGGCCGCCCACGACGCCGAGCTCCTGGGCCGGATCGCCTTCCGCGACCTGCCCGGCGCCGGCGGAGAGGAGGGGCGCCGATGACCCGCGCCCCCTGGGTCGGCCACTTCGGCTTCACCCACACCCCCTTCGGCAAGGCCGTCCCGACCGCCCAGCTCTGCGACCGCCCCAGCCACCAGGAGGCGGTCGCCCGCGTGCGCTTCTGCGTCGCCGAGGCGCTCCTCGGGGTCCTGACCGGCGAGGTCGGGGTGGGCAAGACCGTCGCGCTGCGCGCCGCGGTCGGCCAGCTCGACCCGACCAGCCACCACGTCGTCTACGTCGCCAACCCCGTCTTCGGCACCCGCGGCCTGTACGTCACCCTCGTCCAGGCGCTCGGCGCCACCCCGCGCGTGCACAAGGCCGACCTGGTCGCCCAGACCCAGCGGTTGCTCGCCGCCGAGGAGCAGGAGCGCCGGCGCCGGGTCGTCCTCCTGGTCGACGAGGCGCACCTGCTCACCCCCGAGCAACTCGAGGAGCTGCGGTTGTTGACCAACGCCGAGATGGATTCCCGGAGCCCCTTCGCGCTGTTGCTGGTCGGCCAGCCCACCCTGGCCCGCCAGCTGCGGATGGGCATCTTCGCCGCGCTCGACCAGCGCATCGCGGT
>DATFRI010000036.1:0-51526 GCA_035263405.1 Actinomycetes bacterium
ATGGTGTACTGCCACAGCTTGGGCGCCAGCGCGTTCCACAGCACCGCGGCGTCGCAGTCGTAGCAGCGCCAGCACAGCGGCTCCCCCCGCCGCGGGTCATCGGCGCGATGCCGCAGGCGGCACTCCAGGTGGACGCCGTGCGGGCAGACGGTGGCGCGGCGGCGCGGGTGGCACGGCAGGACCCGGCCGGCGCGGTCCTGCCGGTGGGTGTGGACCGGGCCGAACGATGGGGCGGTGAAGGTGGCGAACACCGCCGGGTGCTCGGCCACCGACTCGGGGATGCCCTTACCGCCGGCGAGCCCGGCCTTGATGAGCTGGTAGGCATCGGCCCGGTAGACCTCGGCGCAGGCCGGACAGTGGGCGGCGCGGCGGGTGCCGCAGGGCTTGAACAGCAGCCCGGTCGGCTCACGGTCGGTGGTGTAGACCTCGCGGGTCTCGCCGGTGTGGGTGTCGGCGTGGTGGACCTGGCCGCGCAGGCGGACCGGGTGGGCGCAGTAGCCGACCCGGCGGGCGTGCGCCTGCCACTCCAGGTCCACGGCGGGTGAAGGCGCCGGGACGGCCAATGGCGGTTCCTCCTCTCTGGAGACACGAGAAGGGGCCAGACGACTTGCCGGCCCCTTCGGGTGGACGAGTGGCTGCAGGGTGGCCGTGGACACGGCCCATGCCAGCGGCGGCACGATGCGGCCCGCTGGGTCAGCGGGCGGCGTAGTCGCCTGCGTCCCAGGCCCGCGTCACCGCGTCGGCGTGCTCGGGGTCGGTGGCCATGAGGTGGCGCAGGTGCGCCAGCCAGTCGAAGCTGTCGTCCGGTGGCTCGGACGGCTGCACAGATATCGTGCGGCGCATGGGTCGCCTCCTCCAGATCAGGGCTGGTCCTGGGCGGTACAGACGGAGCAGGTGCAGACCGGCAGCAGGTCGAGCAAGGCCGGGTCATCCACGGGGATCCAGGCGTCGATGACCACGTAGACCGGCTCGGGCTCGGCTGACGGACGGCGCGTGGACGGCTTGCGGCGGCGGGTCATCGCGTGGCTCCTTCGCATGGCGCCCTGGTAGAAGGCGTCCACCAGATCCCCCAGCAGATCCGTGGAGCGCTCCCGGTCGAGCTGGGCCAGCCGGTGCAACCAGGCGATGTACTCGCAGGTCGGCGGCGGGATCAGCTCCTCCAGGCGGCAGTCGGGGAGGCACATCACAGCCCCTCCGGCCAGCCACAGGAGGCGCCCTGGACCTCCAGCCAGCGGCCGTCCTCGAAGTACACGCGGGCGTAGGCGTCGGTGCAGCCCGGCGGGTCGGCCAGAGGCTCGATGCGGACGATGCGGCCGGCGAAGGTCCCGGCCGCGGTGTGCGGGGATGCGACCGTCATCGCGGTCTCCTTGCAGACGATGGGGATGCACGCGTGGCGCGCGGCGGGGATGTGGGTGACGGGGCTTCCATGCGGCGCTCGCTGGGCGCCTGGAGCCACGGTCCCGAGGGCAACTACCACCCGGACTGGCCTGGGTGGGTGGGGGTTGGCCACGGGACCGCTCTCCTGGTCCTCCCGCCCTCTCTCAAGTTGTCAAGGAGCTATAGCCCCCCTAGAGCTATAGGGGGACTATAGCTCTGGATGTGCGCGCACCGCAATAGGGGGGCTAGAGTCTAGGATCGCTGACCCCGGACAGGGAGAACACAGTGGTCAACGGGCACGCGGTCTCAGAAGTCGGCCACATCCAAGACCCACAGCAGCGAGCACGGGCAGCCAACCGGCTCCTTGCCGAGCACCAAGCCCTCCTGAACGAGCTGGCAAGGCTTCGACGGCAGGCGATCAGCGACCTGCGCCGATCGGGTCTCACCCAAGCCCAAGTCGCCCAGGTGCTCGGCGTCAGCCCCGGGCGCGTCTCCCAGGTCGAGCACGCCGCCGCGCAGGACGATCAGCAGCCAGCGTCAGCGCCGGCAGTGCTTGTCGAGCGGGCCATCCCGACGACGCCGAGCGTGCGGGGCAGCCGGTCGCTGTACCTGACCGAGACCGAGCGGCAGGGTGTCGTGCCGACCCGGACGATGCTCTACGTTGGCCCCGAGCCGGCCGCACCCGAGGTCGCCAAGCGGCTTGGCATCAACCCTGGAGCGTCGGTCCTTGCCCGACGCAAGCTGTTCTTCGCCAACGACATCCCGATCCGCATCGCCACCAGCTACTTCACCCTGTCCTTTACGGACGGGACGGCGCTCGCGGACCCGGACTTCGTGGAAGGCGGATTCCAAGTCGTCTTTGACCGCATGGGCGTTCGGTTCGGCCACGCGACGGAGACCCTGACCGCTCGGATGCCGAGTAAGGAGGAGGTGCGCATCCTCCAGCTCGACAAGGGCGTACCCGTCGTCGAAGTGCTCCGCAGCTCCTATGACGTTGACGGTCGGCCGGTGCATACCTTGGAGACCATCTGCGCGGCCGACAGGCACGTGTTCGTCATCAACCAGATGCCAGACGACATCGTGTTCTGAGCGGCGTTGTGAAGACTTTCTTTACGGTTTCAAGCCGGCCTAGCGGCCGGTCCCGCCGGGCGGCGTCCATCGTGGCCAAGCGGGCGGTCTTCACCTGCGGACCAAGCGGGTCAGCCCTGGGTCGGGGTGGCGGGCGCCCAGGGCGGGCGGCTGCCGGGCAGGTACATCATCCCACCGACAGCGAGATAGCCAAGCTGGTAGAGCAGTAGTGTCAGCCCGCCCAGACTGGTGACGGTGATGACGGTGTTGCGCAGGCCGTCCACCGCCGCCTGCTGCAACGGCGACCGCTCGGTGGTCAGCGCCCCCTGCGGCGGGGTCTGCTGGGATGGCGGGACAGGCTTGACGACCGTCCCCGGCTGCGGGCGGTCGGAGAGGTCGGGGATGCCGAGCGCTTGCAGGTCCGCAGCCAGGGTGGGTGGGATGCCGGTGTTCGGGTTTGCCCCGCCGCTGTCCGCAGGCGGCAGGATGACGACCGGCCGCTGATCCTGGGACTGCTGCCTGGGGGTCAGCGGTGGGGCGACCTGGGTGCTGATCATGGCACTGCCCGGGTTGCCCGTCTCGTAGTCCAGCCGTTGTTGCAGTTCCTCGATCCAGTGGTGCAGCTCCGCCAGCCGGTCGCTGTAGTGGGGGTCGGCTCCCGCTTGGGTGGGGGGTCCTTCGGTGGGGGGTCGCGCCTGTTCGAGGTCGCGGCGTGCCTGGTCCAGCAAGCCCTGGTCGGTGGCTGGGTCTCGGGTCCCTGTCTGGTACCCCGTCGGCTGGTCCTGCGATCGGGCTCGTCGTGCGTTATTCAGGGCGGTTTCCACCCTCTGGAGAGAATCACGGACCCTTACCACCGCGCCTGCGACATCGGGTCCGGTATCAGGTAGGAGACGCTGATCCTGCCAGTATTGCGCATTCGCCGCTCTGTACCTGGCCCTCAGGCTCGCTACCCGGTTGCTGTCCTCGACGTCGATCCCGCTCCCGATCCCTTGCCGCGCCAGCTCTTCCAGTGCCTCCCATCGTTCAAGATGCTGAGTCGCCCTCGACAGGCGCGCCCACTCAGTCTCAAACGCGCCGACGTCCGGCAGGCGGTCTTGCTGGACCCGTTCCGCTTGCACCCGTTGGACAAGGTCCAGGTCGCGTTGGATGTCATCCAACGACGGGAGCTGGAATGGCGGCTGGGCTTCCTGGGGGGGCTGCGTGGCCTGCTGGGGTGGCGGCACTGGTGCGCCTTCCGGGAGCGGCGGGGCCGCCTGCGGCGGTAGGGGTGGCTGTTGTCCTCGCAGCCGCGCCAACGCCCGCCAGAGCGGACCCAGGAACCCGCCGCCCTCGGCCGCCGCCTGCACGATCGGGTCACCCGGGGTCGGGGGTTGCTGGGAGCAGGGGCCGTCCAGGCACCCGCCGGTCGGACCACTGGGCTGCTCGTCCTGCTCCGACTGGTCGGTCAGCTGCTGGCCTGTGACCTGGACCGGCTGACCGCTGCGCTCGGCTTGGGCGACGACACCGGCCGGCTGGTCTGGCACCGGCGGCGCGACGCTGGCCGTGTGGGCGTTACTAGGCTCGCCCTGGGTGGCGGCGGGCTGGCCGGAGGGCTGGTTGCCGGGTGGCTGGTTGGCCAGGTCGGTCGGCTCGTCCGCTGTCGCCAGGACCGACAGGTCGTCAGGGTCCTCGGCGGTCGCGCGGGTGGCGAAGGTAGCGACCAAGGCCAGGGTCAGGACCAGGACCAGCAGCCGACTCCACCGTGACCTGGACGCCCGTGGCGGTGGGGTCGGCGGCGTCTGCATCCAGCTCGCCGATCGGGTCCGGTCGGCGCGTGCTGGCATCGTGGCCACGGCTCACCTCGGCGCAACAGGGAGCGGTCGATCAGCAGCAGGCGGCTGGCGACCGACACCAGCCGAACATCGGCCGCAGGCTAGCAGCGGTCAACCGCCTAACCCGGGCTCGTTGCCCAGTTGTACGTCGAACGTCACGCACCCGTGACGTCCAACCCAACCCGCGTGACCAGGGCGGTCGCCGCTTGCCACACCGCCGACCGTGCCGGGCTTGATGAGCGCTCCGCGGGGAGCGCTCCTCGCATCAGGCTGCTGCCCCCTGCCATCCGCGATGAACCACCAACGAGGCAAGGGATCGATCGGGTTGGCGCAGTGGTGGGTGCTGCCCTTCGGGCGGGCCAGCGTGGCACCCTGCTCGCCGCTGACCGGCCGGAACCCTGTGTCACGCGGGCCGGGCCTCGGCCTGCGGCGGGTCAACGCCTCCGGCCGGCCCCTCCGCGATCCCAACCGCCCGAAGGGCGGCGGCCGACGCCGCCTGGCCGCCACGGAGCACCCGCCACCCCGGCAGCTCCCCCACGCACCGCACGAGCAAGCGGTGTCCGCTTCGCGGACGAACGTTCCCGAACGCCCCTGGGCACGCAGCAGCGTTCGCCGGCCCCGGCGCCGGTCAAGGTCGTTCAGCGCCGATCGCGTCCACCGTGGACACAATCGCTGCAGGGCAGGTGAAGCGATCGGCGGTGCTCCACCTTGACCTCTGCCGGGTCTTGGCGAGGGCAAAGCGTGCCAGGGTCGTCCGGGGAAAGGTGTCCAATTCCGCGCATACGCACCTCGGGCTGGCACCGAAGCTGCATCGTCATTCTGGGGAACACCTGGGGCATGTCCGGAGGGACAACGGCGGTCAACGGCGGTCAACAGCGGACAGTCGAATCGGCAGGTGGGGGAGAGGACAGCAAGGAAGCCGAACACACGTTCGAGCGTTCACACGGCAGAGGCCGCAGGTTCGAAACCTGCCACGCCCACACTCACCGGAACCGCAGGTCAGAACGCTGCGGCTGCTTCCTTCGGCCGCTCCTCCACTGTCGCACTTCGCGTCGATTGTCTATCTCGGGCAGCAAACGGGCAGCAAGGTGCAGCGCGAACGTGAGCCGCTCCTCGATTGCAGCGGTCCCGCGCGTGAGCATCTCGGGTCGTCTCCCAGTACAGCGCACCCATGGGGCCCACGCTCAGGGCCGGTCGCTCTCATGCCCCATCAGCTCATCGACGACTCGCGGGGAGGGGGGACCCTATTGGGCAATGAACGCCCCTTTCGGCGTCTGGAAGGACTATGTGCCTGCCTTCTGCGGGGTCGTACGATCCGAGGCGACAGTCCCTGCTGAGGCAGTTCGATGCCTGAGATGGAACAAGCGAATGTGTCCGCGGCGAATCGAGCGACCTCACCATCCCCGGACGCTGACCAGCACACCCGCTATCTCAAGAGACCTGAGACTTTTCTGTACGGGTTTCAAGCCGGCGGCGGTGCCGCCGGACGGCCCTCTGGCGTGGGCAAACTCCGAACGTCCACGCAGGTGGGCACTCGTCGTGCCGTCCTCGAATTCCATCATCCAGCCCTTGTCCCCCCAGGACACCCAGTACGGCGTTTCATCGGACAGCCACCCAGCCGGAGCCCCACGGACGCCGTAGGACCTCAGCTCCCGCGACGGGTCGACGGGCGGCACGCCCGCTGCCCGACTAGCAGCCAGCACGGCCCTGCGCGAAAGCCCCGCCGGGCCGCGCGCATCACCTCCCTGGGGCTGCCCGTCGCCGGCCCCGTCATCCGCCAGCGGATCGCTTCCAGACACCTCCAGCCGCTTGGCGCCCCACGCCTCTCCGGGCCGGGGACAGGGAGCGTGCTCCTGCCCTGCGGGCCGCCAGGGGTGTCGCGCCCCGCCGCCGCCCGCTGCATGACCAGGCCGGCCCAGGCGCCAAATCCCGACGGTGTGGTTCCCGACTGACGAAACACCTGGCCCGCTTCCTGCAAGGCGTGTTCGAGGGCCGGTGTGCGCCGCGCCGCCACGTCGACACCAGCAGGTCGCGCCGCAGGGAGCGCCTGCTGTCCCGCTGTCTGCACAGCCGGCACCAGCGTGCGGGCACCGGCGACCCCCTGACCGATCAGCACCACGATGAGTAGCACCGCGCCAAGCAGCACGGCCGTGGTCACCAGCCGCAGTCAGCTGGCCGCTGCCACCGCGACGGTCCGCGCCTCCCCGGCGGACCGACGGTCGATGGTTGCAAGACGTGCTGGCATTTGCGCTCCTTCGCTTGGTCTGCACGCCGGCACGACTGGGACCGGGAACCGCGGTCGGATGGCGCAGACCGCGACCATTCGTCATCGTCAGGGGAGGGTTACGGCACAGCGTGCGCGATGCCGAATGGGTCTAGGGCCGGCGGGGCGCCAGGCACCAGGAGCCTGGGGTCAGGTGGACTGCGGCCATGATGCTGCGCTGTCAACGTCGCGAATACGCAACGGCGCTGTAACGTCCGAAAGGACGCTCCAGCAGCGCCAGCACCTCGTCAGCCGTGATTTGCATGTTATGCGGCTTGGCTTGATGCTCCGGTGGTCGGGCCTGGACGTCGTCGTGTCACAAGCTCCTGTGCCGGCGAGGCTGCCGCCTTGTTGAGGGCACCGCCGTACCTGGGGAGGGCTGGTGTCGTGGCTGAGCTCGTGAGCTCAGGGTTGGTGGAGGCAGCATGGGCAGGCGCGAGCGCGACCGGCTGATCGCCATGATCATGCGGCAGTACGACGAGCTTGAGCCGACGCATGCCTGGCAGGCGACCCCGATCGTGTCGCTGGAGGACTTCTTCATCGGCAACGACGACCAGTTGTCGATCGCGCCGAATCTGGACCCCCATCCGGGGTTGGACACCTTCGACCAGGTGCTGTGCTCGGTGCGGGCGCGTCCCGAGGTGCACGGGCTGTGGCTGGGCATCCACGAGAGCCCCGAGGCCGATGAGGAGCTTGACGCCGACATCTGGCCGACCGTCATCAAGGTGTTCGTCCTCACCTCCGCCGTGGCCGAGCAGGTCGAGGCGTGGACCGCGGCGTTGCGGCACAGCGGCGCCATGGAGGCGCCGTGCATGGGGGTCGGGGGCGGGCGTCCCTGGTCGACCCTGCCCGCCGCTCCTGGCGGGATGCGGATGGTGGTGGTCATGTGGCACTGAACGGGAGCCGGCTGCTGGTTGCAACCGCTTGCCTGGCGAGTGGATGGAGGCTTTGCATGCCCAAGCAGTACGTCGTGGCCTTGTCCGAGGCCGAGCGCGCCCGGCTGCACACGCTGATCGGCCAGGGGTCGCCCCGGCTCGCGCCCTGACCCACGCGCGCATCCTGCTCAAGGCCAACCAAGGCGAGGCTGGTCCTGGCTGGACCGACCGGGTGATCGCGGCCGCGCTGGAGGTCCACCACACCACGGTGGCCCGGGTGTGCCAGCAGTACGCCACCGGCGGGCTGGACGCCGCGGTGGACCGCAAGGCACCGGATCGCGAGTACCGTCGCAAGCTGGATGGCGAACAGGAGGCGCGGCTGGTCGTGCTGGCGTGCAGCGCCCCACCCGAGGGCCGCACGCGCTGGACGCTGCCGAGCGCGGCCGTCAGGAGCTGCAGCTCCAAGCGCTCAAGGAGCTCGAGCGGGGAACCGGTGAGCCCAGCACGCCGCTCATGCGAGCTTCGCGCCCTTGTCCCGCTTGGCCGACGGCGCCGGCCGTACGGCTTCCACGTGGGCCGGCATCGTGCTGTCGTCCCAGGGTTGGCGCTGCACCATGTCCAGCACGTGCACGGACCCGCGCTCGAACTCACCGCTGGCGGCGTCGACCAGACGGTAGTCCTGTCGCTGACGGTGGATGGGCTGCCCGTCCAGGATGATGACGCGGACCTCGCCTTCGCCGAACCGGCAGCGCTCGTGCAGTGCCTGGATGAGCTGATCGTCGTGCAGGTGACCGTCCCCGAAGTTCCAACCGACCGTTGCGCCCGCGACGAGCTCCCCGTCCGTCGGGATGTAGTCGGTCTCGTGGTCGGGCCCGCAGGCCCGCGGAACGAGCGCGAACAGCGCGCGGCCGTGGGTGTGCATCGCCCGGAAGGCGTAGGCCTTGTGACCGAGCACGTCGGCCACGTGCTCGCCGTACAGTCTGGCCAGCTGCGCGCGGGGCAGGCTGGCGGCCTTCCTGACCGACCGTTCCAGCTTGGCGATGGCGCTGGGCTTGAGGCACCACAGCGAGGTGTCCCAGTTGCCGGCGTAGTAGCGCATCCCGATCAGGAACGAGACCCTGCGAGGAGCGAGGTTGCCGACGACGATCCCGGCCACGAGCGCGCCGACGATCAGTGCCACGGGCAGCGGCTGGGTGAGATCGGCGAGGCCGTACCGTGCATCGTGGACGAACAGGATGGCGATTCCGAACATCATGTAGACGTTCCACTCCAGCGGTACCGCCAACGGGATGCTCAACAGGATGTTGAGGTGGAAGGCCACCATGATGCTCGCCGCGACGATGGTGACGGCGCCGCCGCGGGCGACGAACATCGTGAGCGGAACCAGGTACTCCACGACGGTGGCGGCGCGGGCCAGGAATGCCGACAGCCCGGAGGGGCGCATGTCGTCGGGATAGCTCCTGTGGAGCTTGCGCTTGAGCCATGTGCTGCGCCACACGGGGGTGTTGCTCATCATCACCTGCACCACGTAGGGGAAGTGCCGGTTGAGCTTCGAGGTGGCCGCCCCCCACCAGATGAGCAGCATGATGAGCTTGGCCGCGACGATCATGTCGACAGCGGGCAGCAGGAACGCCGCCGTCGCGGTGAGGTAGACCTCCGAGCGCGCGGCCAGGAAGATCGTCTTGTCGCGCAGGCCGATCAGCGGCAGCAGGATCAGCAGCGGCACGACCCGCACCGGTTCGATCAGACCGAGGGCCCCGGTCCCGCCGCTGGCCCTGGTGGCGGGCGCGAGCAGTGCCCAGACCGCGGCGGCGAGCACGCCCGCGTAGAGCAGCACGTCGACGACCGTACGCCGGGAACCCCTGGTGAGCGGTACCTTCCCCGGCCACGGTGGGAGGCGGATGGTGCCGGGCCGCAGCCAGTGCAGGAAGGCGCCCAAGGGCGGCAGGAACCGCAACGTCAACGGCCCGAACCCGCAGCCGAGGCCGACGACCTCGAACAGCAGGGTCCAGAGCACGAGTTTCTGGTAGACGACCGGCTCGCCCCACCAGGAGGCGACCGACCAGAACGAGCCGAGTCCCGGTGTGAGCGTGGCGAAGAAGACGGCGCCGGCCACATAGCCGACGAGCTTGACGATGTAGAGGAGGTACACGCCCTCCGGCGTTCCGAATCCGGCGGTACCCCAGTGCTGGACCATCGGCTTGATGCGGGCCATTCGCGGCTGCGTGCGCCATTGCTGATAGTCCAGCGTGGGCAGAGCCGGCTTGATGAATTCCACCTGGGTTCCTTCGCTCGTCGGGCCGGACTGTCACGCGACCTGGTACGGCGAGGTCGTGGGCGCGCACACGGCGCCGGCTGTCGATCCTGCCGAGGTCCTGAGCGGCTTTGACGTGTCCCCGGGTTCTGTTCTGCGACGGTGAGCTACTGGATTCTCGGTGCCAGCCGATCGGGAGAAGGGTGGCATGGGACGGCGCGGATATCATGCGGAGCCCGGCCCGTCATCACACCGCGACCCATCCGACGCGCCGGCCACAACCGGCTCTCACGGTTTCCACAAGTGCTGTGCCGAGGCTGGTCTCCGACCGGCGTGGGAGCGTGCCGTCCGCGCCCGTCGCCTTCGCCGACCATCACCACCGGCGGCGGCATGCAGGATGCGCGACCGACCCGACCATGTGCATCGGGAGGTTCCCGTGGAGTGGACGCAGCCTGGCAGTGGCACCGGTCGAGCGGCGTCCGCGGCGCCTGCGCTCCGGCGGCGGCAGTCCCGGCACCCGCGGCGGCGGGGCTGGCCCACGTCGCGGCGAAGGTCGCCGAGGAGCAGCTGGCGGCCGCGCGGAGCATGGTGGGCAGCATCGCCTTCCAGGCCGGCAAGCTGGCTGAGATCGGCGACCAGCCAGGCGCGGCGCTGGCTCGGGACGCCGCCGAGGCGGCCAGGGCGACGGTCGAGGAAATGGCCGCGAAGGCCGCCAGCGCCCGGGGGGCCGCGTACGACGCGGACACCGCCGACGTCGACACCGGCGGCGACTGAAGTCGCAGTAGGAGCCGTCACCGTCGGTGACGGCTGCGCCGCCCGATAGGCCCGTGCCGCGGACGGCCTGGGCCCCGACCGTGCGGATCAGCCGGTCAGCCTCGCAGGCGGATCGGGACCAGCTCGCCGGTGATCGGGACCTCGGGGAGCAGCTTGTTGCTGATGATCACCTGGTCGAACCTGAAGCCCTCGCCGTCGCTGGTCCGCCACTGGCTGCCCACCAGCGGCATCACCGCGATGCTCCTGCTCGGGTTGTTCGGGCTGGTGAAGTCGACCCGGCCGACGATCGTGTCCAGCTTGGTCTTGCCGATCGCGTCGGCCAGCGCCTGCCGGTCCCCGCCGCCGGCGCGCTTGAGCACATCGATGAGGACCTCCCACAGGGAGTGGCCGTAGCCCAGGTTGAAGGTCGGCTGCCGGCCGGTCGCCTCGATGTACCGGTCGGCGTACTCCTTGGAGGTGGCCCCGGTGAGGCTGGACTTGAACGGGAACGAGGAGTGCCAGGCCAGGCCGGAGGTGATCCCGTCGGCGGAGGGGCTCAGTGCCTCCACCTGGCGCGCGTGGTTGACGGCCCGGGAGAGGGTCACGTACGGCGGGGTGATCTTCCTGTCGGCCATCTGCCGCCAGATCTCGATGAAGTCCACCGCCAGCGGGTTGCCGGTCATGATGTCGGCCTTCGCCGCCGCGGTCTTGGTGATCAGCGGGGCGAAATCGGGGCTCCGAGAATTGTTCTGGTTCTCGTAGCGGCCCAGGTCGACCAGCTTGTAGCCCGCCTTCCTCAGGTACATCGGGTAGCCGGTCTTGGGGTCGGCCGCCTCGTTGCCGGTCTTGTCGTCCGGCCAGAGCGCCACCACCGTCCGGTTGGTCCGCACCTGGCTCCAGATGTCCATGAAGACGCTGACCGCCTGCTCGAACCCCCAGTAGTAGTGGAACGTCCACTGGAACGGCTGGTTGGGCGCGTGGTCGCGGGCCCCGACATAGCTGTTCCACGAGGTGACGCTGGACAGGCAGGGCACGCCGCGCTGCTCGCACACGGTGGCGGTGGGGATGACGGTGGACGAGGAGTCCGACATCGCCGTCATCATCTGGACCTTGTCGTAGTCGATCAGGTCGTTGGCGACCTGGGTGGCGCGGTCCTCGTTGGACTGGCTGTCCTTGACCACGATGTCCACGCCGTAGCGGGTGCCGCCGGCGACCAGCCCGTTCTTGAGCACCTCGCGGAGCATGTTGAGGTTGTAGTTGTCGGCCTCGCCCGAGGCGGTCTGGGCGCCGGTCAGGGGGCCGACGTAGCCGACCTTGATGCGCCGGTCCAGGGCCAGGTTGGGTGCCTCCGGCTGGCTGCACGCGGCGAACGCGGCCGCGGCGCCGGTCGCGGCCGCGGCGCCGCCGACCGTCTGCAGGAACCTGCGCCGCGTGATCGGGGCTCGCGGTCTGGTCCCGGCGTCGGCGCCTGAGGCTGGCAGCGGGAGTTCGCTCGTCGATGCTTGGACCCGTGTCATGTGACCGGCCTCCCCATAGCGGCGTTCCCGCCGGTCTGGGCCGACGGCGACACGCACAGGGATCTGATGCCCGGCTGGCGGGAGCTGCACTTCGGGGGTTGGAAGCAAGCGAAAAGGAGCCCGGGCGAACTCCGCGCGGATCATAGCCCAGCCCACTATTCAGGGCAATTAAGGACAAACCGGACCGACGTATCGCACCTCATCGTCACGCCAAGGCCTGCGTGCCCGTTGACAGGCTAACGATGTTCGCCTACGATCGGCTAACAAAGTTAGCCTGGAGGGCGGCACGATGGCCAAGCAGCTTCGCGCCCAGATCGACATCCACGCCACCCCTGAGCGGGTCTGGCAGGTCCTCACCGACTTCGGCGCCTACCCGAAGTGGAACCCGTTCATCACCAGGGCCGAGGGCAGCCTCCGCCGGGGCGAGCGGCTGACCGTCCGCCTGCAGCCGGTCGGCGGCCGCGGCATGACCTTCCGACCGACCGTGCTGGAGGCCACCCCGGCCGTGCGGCTGCGCTGGCTGGGCCATCTGCTGGTCACCGGGGTCTTCGACGGCGAGCACAGCTTCACCATCCAGCCGCTGGGCGGAGGCCGGGTCCGGCTGGTCCAGCAGGAGGACTTCCACGGGCTGCTGGTGCCGCTGCTGGCCGGGTCCCTGGACCGGCGGACCCTGCCCGCGTTCGAGCGGATGAACCAGGCGCTCAAGCGCCGCGCCGAGCGACCCGAACCCGAGGCCGCCTCGCGCGACCACCGTGGCTGAGCGGCTCGCCCCGCGCGCCCGCCAGATCGTCCAGGCCGCCCGGGAGCTGCTCGAGCAGGAGGGCGCCGAGGCGCTGACCATGCGGCGGCTGGCCGAGCGGCTCGGCATCCGCGCCCCCTCCCTGTACAAGCACCTGCCCGACAAGGCCGCCGTGGAGGCGGCCGTCATCGCCACCGGACTGGTGGACGTCGCCGCCGCCCTCGAGGCGGCGCTCGCCGCGGCCCGGAGCGCGGGGACCGAGCCGCTGGCCGCCCTCGCCGCCGCCTACCGTGCCTTCGCGCTCGCCCATCCCCACCTGTACCGCCTCATGACCGGCCAGCCGCTCCCGCGCGACCGCCTGCCGGCGGGCGTCGAGGCGCGGGCGGCCGCGCCGCTGCTGCAGGCGGCCGGGAACCAGGACCTCGCCCGGGCCGCCTGGGCGTTCGCCCACGGCATGGTGCAGCTCGAGCTCGCCCGGCGCTTCCCGCCCGGCGCCGACCTCCACGCCGCCTGGCAGGAGGGGATCACCGCCCTCCAGGGCCGGGTGCCCGCGCGCGACGCCGCCATGGGCGGGGCCGGACCGGCGGACGCCTCCCGTCGCCGGCCATCCGGCCCGGCGCGCAGGGCCTGACCGAGCGGCCCCGATCGCTACGCACGGCCCACCTCCAGCGCCTCCGCGGCCGCGATCAGCCCGCCCGCCGCGCCACCCGGCGCAGGTGCCGGCGGGCGCCAGGTCGGTCACGGCCCGCTCGCCGCCCGCGGCGCGGTCGACCACGACCGGGCGCTGCGCCGCGGCGCGCCGCCGTGTCACCCTGAGGGCATGTTGCGCCGCCCCCGCCTGGCCGCCGCCCTGCTCCTGAGCGTGCTGGTCGCCGCGTGCGCGACCCACCCGCCGGCCCCGGGCGTCCAGGGCGCGAGCAGCCCGCCCGGCGCCACCGCGGCGCGCTCGACGCCCCGCAGCGCCCCGGCGACCACCGCGCCGGTGCCGCGGACGTCGCGGCCGCCGGGCGCGACCCGCGCGCCCGTGGCGCACCCGGCGCCCGCGTGGCAGCTCGGCGCCAGACCGCTGCCGCTGCGGCCCGACGGGTTCGGGCAGGTGCAGCCCACGCCGCCCGTGCTGCGCAACCGCAGCCTGCCCACGGTCGACCGCCTCCCGCCGCCGGCGGACGGTCGCTTCCGGTCCACCGTCCGGGCGATCGACCCGGCGATCCGGGCCCGGATGGGGGAGACCTGGCGGCCGGGCTGCCCGGTGGGCCTGCGCGAGCTGCGCTACGTGACGGTCGGCTTCCGGGGGTTCGACGGCCGCGCGCACACCGGCGAGCTGGTGGTCCACGAGCGCGTCGCCGGCCAGGTCGCGGCCGTCTTCGCGCGGCTGTACCAGGCCCGCTTCCCGATCGAGGAGATGCGCCTGGTGACCACCGCCGACCTGCACGCCCACCCCACCGGGGACGGCAACAACACCGCCGCGTTCGTGTGCCGCGCGGCCCGCAAGCAGGCCCGCTGGTCGGCGCACGCCTACGGCCTGGCCGTGGACGTGAACCCGTTCCAGAACCCTTACCGGCGAGGGGACCTGGTGCTGCCCGAGCTCGCCGGCGCCTACCTCGACCGCGGCCGGACACGCCCGGGCATGATCCGGGCCGGCGACGTGGTGACCGAGGCGTTCGCCGCGGTCGGCTGGACCTGGGGCGGCCGCTGGCGGTCGCCGACCGACCGCATGCACTTCTCCGCCACGGGCGGCTGAAGGTGTCCGCCACGCCTCCTGACCCGCGCCCGAGGACAAGAGGCGATGGGCGGCTGACCCGCGGCCCCGGCGGCTGCGTTCAGCCGGAGGCGCCGCCGCGGGCCGCGCCCGCGCCGCGGCGCCACAGCCACCACGTAACCGCGCCGATCGGCAGCGGCAGCAGAAACGTCAGCACGCGGAACACCAGCACCGCCGCGACCACCCGCGCCTCGTCGCCGCCCGCGAGCACCAGCGCGGCCGCCAGGCCGAGCTCGACCACGCCCAGCCCGCCGGGGGTGACCGGGATCGCGCTCAGCAGCCGCACCAGCGCGAACGCGGCCAGCGCCTCCACCCAGCTGACCGCGTCCTCGCCCACGCCGACGTGGCGCAGCGCCAACAGCAGGACCAGGAACAGCGACAGGTGGCTGACCACGGTGGTCAGGGTCAGCCACTGCCAGCGCCGGCGCAGCAGCGAGATCGCCTGCCCGCGGAAGCGCACCGCCGTGTCGCCCCACGGCGGCGCCTCGCGCCTGCGGCCGACCAGCCGCCAGGCGAGCTTGGCGGCGGCCGCGGACGCGCCGCCGAGCCGGGCGGCCCGGGCCTCGCCGGACAGCGCGAACGCGAAGCCCGCCAGCGCCACCGCGAACACGGCGACGCCGATCGCGGCGACCGGTGCCAGCTGCCCGGCGGCGTGCCGGCTGAGCACGAGCAGACCGAGCGCGACGACCGGCATGCCGAGCTTGAGGAAGTTGTTCCACACGCCCTGGACCAGCAGGGAGAGTGCGATCTCGGTCGAGCCGAAGCCCCAGGAGGTGTAGAAGCGGGAGGTCACGCCGAGCGCGACCGCCTGGCCGGCGGGCAGGAGGTTGCCGACCGCGGTCGAGGCGTGGCTCTCCACGGTGGCCTGGCGCAGCGAGAGCCCCGGTAGCGCCGCGAGCTGCGGCAGCAGGTACGAGGCCAGGTTCCAGACGGCGGCGGCGAGCAGCGTCGCCAGCTCCAGCCAGGTCATCGCCCGGAGCGTCGCCCACACCTCGGTGACGTCCACCAGCCGGGGCAGCAGGCCGAAGTAGACCAGCACGACGACGGCGGCGGCGACCGCGACCCGGACCGCCAGCCGGCGTCCGGCCGGCCGCGGCGCCACGGTCCGCGGCGGCCCCGCGGCCGGTCCCGTGGACGGCCGGTCGGGGCGGGCCAAGCTGCTCAGCCGGTCGCGTCGGGCGGGGTGATGCTCTGCTGCCCGTCCGCCGCGCCGTCGCCCTTGGGTAGCTCCAGGCTGGCGCGGATGGCCTCGAGGCGCGCGGCGCCCTCGACGTCCAGGGAGGCCTTCTCGACCTCGAGCATGCGGGCCTCCACGGAGGTCTGCGCCAGCTCCGCCTGGCCGAGCGCGCGCGCGTAGCGGCCCTCGATGCGGTCGCGGATCTCCTCCATGGTCGGCGTGTCCCCGCGCGGTGCCAGCTCGGTCATCGAGGCCACCGCCTCGTTCATCCGCTCCTGCATCTTGGCCTGGTCGAGCTGGCTGAGCAGCTTGGTCCGCTCGGCGAGCCGCTTCTGCAGCGTCATGGCGTTGGACTCGACGGCGGCGCGGGCCTGCGCCGACGCCTCGAGCGCGCGGTCGTGCATCGCGTGCAGGTCGCGCATGCTCGCCTCCGTGGCGACCAGGCGGCCGGCGAACGCGCGCGCGGAATCCTCGTACCCGGCCGCCTTGCGCTCGTCGCCCGCGGCCTTGGCCTGCTGCGCCAGCACCAGCGCCTGCCTGGCGTTGGCCTGCAGGTGCTCGGACTCCTCGATCGCGCGGTTCAGCTTGATCTCCAGCTCCCGCTGGTTGCCGATGACCGCGGCCGCCTGCTGGCTGAGCAGCTCGTGCTGCCGCTTGGCCTCCTGGATCGCCTGCTCGATCTGGACCTTCGGGTCGGACACCTCGTCGAGCTTGCCCGACAGCGCGGCCACCAGGTAGCGCCACGCCCTGCGCAACAACCGTCCCATCACCGCTCTCCTCGCTCCCGGTAGGCGCTCAGCGCCCGGCGGCTGACCTCCTCGGCCTCGGCGAGGCCGCGCCGGACCCCTTCCAGCTCGTCGGCCAGCTGCTCGAGCTGGTCGGCCTCGGTGGCCGGGCTGGTGGCCAGCGCCGACAGCTCCACCAGCCGGGCGACCAGGCCCTCCAGCTCGAGCACGCTCGACTCCATGCGCAGCAGCACGCCCGCGCGCGCCTCGCGCAGGCGCTCGACCACCTGTCGCTGCGAGCGCACCGAGGCCAGGGCGCGGTCGAAGTACTCGGCCGTGCCGCCGGACGCCCGCTCGCGCTCGCCCCGCAGCCGCTCGGCCTCGGCCGCCAGCCGCCGGTCGTCCAGCCGGGCGAGCGCGCCGCCGGCGGTGGACGCCTGCCCCGCCAGGCGCTCGAGGCTGGCCAGCGCCTCGCGCACGGGCGGCTCCATGGCCGCCGCCCGTTCGGCGAGCGGTCCGGCGCGCAGCGCGCCGGCCAGCTCGCCGAACGACGACGCGGCGCGGCGGCCGCGATCCAGCCACTCGGCCTCCCGGCTGCGCGCCTCGACCGCGAGCCGGCGGCCGCCGGGCAGGGCGCGCCGGCCGCGGCGCTCGGCGGCCGCGGCGAGCACCTTGGTGGCCCAGGCGGCCACGCCGATCCCGGCGGCCGCCAGGGGCGCCAGCCCGGTCGCCCACGCCAGACCGCCGGCGACCGCGCCGAGCAGCAGCCCCCACGGCTCCGTGGCTTCCTCGCGCAGCCCCATCAGCGGCCCGTCCCCTCGGCGGCCATCAGAAGTTCGAGATCACGGCGGCGAAGACCTTGTCGATCCTGGCCGGGTCGAGCGAGTCGTAGGCGGCCGCGTCGGTGCCCTCGGCGATCCGCCGCAGCGTCGGCAGGTCGGCGTCGGCGCCGTAGGCGACGGTGAACACCCGCACCGACTCGGCACCCTGCTCCGCGTCGAGCTGCTGCAGCAGGCTGTCCAGGGAGATCCCGTTGGAGTCCTCGTTCTTGCCGTCGGTGAGCAGCACGACCGCGTTGATGCTCCTCGGGTCCACGCGCCCGGAGACGAACCGGTAGGCGGCCAGCGCCGTGTCGTACAGGCCCGTGCCGCCCTGGGGCGTGAGGCCCTGGATGCGCTCGCGCAGCACGTCCCGCCGCCGCCCGCCGCCGACGTGCTCGGCCAGCGGGCCGATCGGGACCAGCTCCTGGTAGTCGGCGCTCCCGAGGTCGGTGGAGAACATCCACAGCCCGACCCGGTCGCCGTCGGCGAACTGCCCGAGCGCGTTGACCGCGGCCCGCTGCGCGAGCGCGAGCTTGGTGCTGTCGGTGCCCTCCGCGGGCGCGCCCATGGAGCCGGACACGTCGGTCACCAGCAGCACGTTGGCCCGCTTGCGCAGCCCGGCCCAGCTCGCCAGCAGCCGGTCCAGGACCGCGGGAGGGGGCGGGGACAGCAGGGTGGAGGGCTGCCCGGGCAGCAGGCCGTTGGCCTGGGTGATGAGCCGCCCGGCCTTGCCGGTGTGGTTGCGGAACGCGAACCGTTCGAAGCGGTCCTGCGCCGGGCCGCTCTGCAGGTACTTCAGGAAGTCGGCCGCCGCGGCGCGCTTGGCGTCGTCCACCCAGGGCGCGGTCAGCACCAGGTACGGGTGGTCGGACAGCAGCGTGCCCTCCTTGGGGTAGATGGCGACCAGCGGGACCTTCGGCCTGGCGTGCCTGCCGAGCATGGCGGGGTTGCCGGTCGGGTTGCCCTGGTTGTAGTCCCACACCGACTTCTCCTCGACCGTGACGGCGGAGATGTAGCTCAGCCCCGCCCCCTGGTCGTCGGCGCGCTGGAGGTTGGACAGGAACGTCAGGGTGGTGTCGCCGTAGTGGACCACCGACCCCTCGACCGCACCGACGAACCCGCGCACCTTCGGGTTGGCGACGTCCTTGGCGGTCAGGTCGGTGGACCGCCCGGTGGCCGCGAAGTAGGTGCCGATCGTGGCGTTCAGGCCCGAGGTGGAGTAGTTCGGGTTGGTCTTGCCGAGCTTGAACCGGCCCCACTCGGGATGGCCGAACCTGGCCCAGCCGCGCGGCTCGCGCGCCAGCCGGAGCAGGTCGGACCAGCCGAGCTGCTTGGCCGGCCAGCCGAGCACCTGGGCCATGGGCTTGGGCATCGCGATCACCAGCGGGGACGCGGCGACCTTGGGCGCGTCGGCGGGGACGAGGTCGGGCTTGTCCGCGGCCTGGCGGCGCTGGCGCAGCAGGGTCGCCCAGCCGGAGGACGCCGGCGACCAGACGTCCGGCCGCGGGCCGTCCGCCGCCACGTTCCAGTCCCTGGCGAGCGCGGACATGGCTTCACCCGAGGCCTTGGTCGAGACCTGGATGCTGACGCAGCGGCCGTCCACCTCGGGACCGGTCCGGCCGTAGTCGGCGGCGAGCTGCTTGACCAGCTCGGCTTTCTCCGACGAGGCGACCATGGTGATCGCGGTCGTGTCGCCGTCGCAGGCGCGCGCGCCACCGCCGGCTGCGGGCGCGCCGCCGCCGTCGCTGAGCAGGAACCGGACGCCGGCGATGAGCAGCACCGCGACCACGGCCGCGATCAGGAACGGGCGCCTGCTACGCCGCTGGGGCTGGACGACCATGACCACCACCGCTGGCTCGGACGGCTACGGGCGACGCTTCCCGGTCACAGGTGTCCTTGGCGCCGACCTGGGGTGCTGACCTAGCGTGGCGACCTGGCTGGCGTCCGCCTGGTGGCCGGTGGCATCGCGGACACCTGCATTGTCGCCGATGCGGGCATGCTGTGGGGGGTACGCCGCCGCCGCGCCGCCCGCAGGGGCGCTCGACCGGCGGGTTGTCGCAGATCGCGAGGTGTGCCGGTGCCGCGTGGACGGGCGCGGGCCGAGTGGTGGAGGAGCACCGTTTGAGCAGAGGCGATGGCGGCGACCGACGGCGAGGCCCGCAGGGCGCGGCCTGGCGGCGGCCGGGCGGTGAGGAGGCCGCGACCGGGCCCGCTGGCCCGGTCGCCCGGCCGGACCTGCCGCGGCCGGGCGCGCTGGCGACCTGGCGCCCCTTCCGGCGGCTCGCCGAGGCGCAGGCGGCCCACGCGGCCGGCGACGTGCTGGTCGCCGTGGCGCTGGCCGACACGGTGTTCTTCTCGGTCCCCCTGGGCGAGGCGCGGGCCAGGGTCGCGCTCTACCTGGTGCTCACGATGGCGCCGTTCGCGGTGCTGTCGCCGCTGGTGGGGACGTGGATCGACCGGCGGCGCGGCTCCTACCGGATCACGATCGTCGCCGCCATGGCGGGGCGCACGCTGCTGTGCGTCCTGCTGTCCGGCCGCGTCGACCGGCTGGCGCTCTACCCGCTGGCGTTCGGGCTGCTGGTCCTGTCGCGGGTCCACGGGGTGAGCCGCAGCGCGCTGGTGCCCGAGACCAGGCCCCCGGGTCGCTCGCTGATGTGGGCGAACGCGTGGATGGCGGTGATCTCGGTCACGGCCGGTGCGCTCGCGGCGGGTCCCGCGCTGGCGCTCAACCACTGGCTGGGCGCGTCCGCGGTGCTGTGGACCGCCGCGCTGGCGTTCGGGACGGGGAGCCTGGCCGCCATGGGCCTTCCCCGCGGCGACGGCGCCGCGCCGGCGGCGCGGGCGCCCGGGAGCGACGCCCGCGTGCTGCTGTCGCCCCGCCTGCTCGGCGGCGGCGTGGCCATGGCCAGCCTGCGCGGGGCGGTCGGGTTCACCACCTTCCTGCTCGCGTTCCTGCTGCGCGGCGCGGGCGAGGGCGGCCGGGGGCTGGCGGTCGCGGCGGTCGCCGCCGGCGCGGGCGGGTTCCTCGGCTCGGCGCTCGGGCCGCCGCTGCGCTCGCTGCTGCGGGAGACGCTGCTGCTGCTCGCCGCCCTGGGGCTGGTCGCGCTGGCCGCGCTGTGGGCGGCGGCCGGCTTCGACGTCGCGCGGGCCGCGGTCGTCGCCGCGGTCGTGGGGCTGGCGTCGGGCATGGGCCGCCTGGCCTTCGACAGCCTGCTGCAGCACGACGCCCCCGAGCAGGTGCGCGCCAGGACCTTCGCCCGCTACGAGACGGTCTTCCAGGTGTGGTGGGTCGCGGCGGCCGGGGTCGCGACCGTGGTCCCGTGGACGCCGCCGAGCGGCCTCGGGGCGCTCAGCGGGCTGTGCGTGCTCGGGCTGCTGCTGTCGCTGCGCGGCCTGCTGCGCCGCTGAGCGGGCGCCGGCCCTGCGGGGCGCGGCCCTGCACGGCGCGGCCCTGCGGGGCGCGGACCTGGGAGGCGCGTCAGGGCGCGGTCTCGGGCGGGCGGTCCCCGAGGGCCCAGAGCGCGCGGCCGACCATCGCCAGCGCCAGCGCGAGCAGCACCGCGGCGGCCATCATGACCGGTGCGGCGGGGAGCCCGGTGTCGGCGATCCGCCGGCTGAGGGCCGTGACCGCCGCCGGGTGCCCCGGGGCGATCCGCGACAGGAACCGTCCCAGGTAGACGAGGTTCAGGACGACCTGCGCGGCCAGCACCGCCAGGATCGGCAGGCCCCGCCGCCGCCCGGGCAGGTTGTCCAGGCCGACCGCGGCGATCAGCGAGAGCACGGCGAGCCCCGGATACAGGTAGCGGGCGTGGATGCCCCCGCCGCGCGTGACGTAGTCGGCCAGCAGCACCAGCAGCACGGGCGGCAGCAGCAGGACCAGCGCCCACGCCGCGGCCCGCCCCGGGGTGCCCGGGCGGGACCTGCGGCGCGCCCAGCGGACCGCGCCGAGCGCCAGGCCGGTGACCACCAGCAGCCCGATCACCTCACCCGCGAGCCCGAGCGCGCCCTTGGCCAGGAACTGCAGCGCCGCGAACCGCCCCCAGAGCTGGTCGTACAGCCCGTCGAGGTTCCGGGCCGAGAGCAGGAACCCGCCCACCGAGCCGTGCGGCCGGTAGCCGAACCGGTCGAGGTTCGCGCGAACGCCCGCCACGTCCCCGTACAGCCGCAGGTTGCGCAGGTAGAACCAGCCGGAGGTGGCCGCGGTGACGGCCACGACCAGCGTGCCGGCCGCCCCGGCCAGCACCAGGCGCACCCGCGCGGGACGGTCCGGGTGCCACATCGCCGCGGCGGCCGCCGCGAACGCGGCGACACCGGCCAGCACCAGGCCCGAGCTGCGCGTGCCGGCCGCGGCCGCGGCCGCGAGCGCCAGCGCCAGCAGGCGGCTGCGGCTCGGGCCCTCGATCAGGACCAGCGCCGAGGCGACCAGGACGAGCGTGGAGGTGGTGAAGGCGAACCCGTCGTTGTGGACGAACGCGGCGATGTGGATGAACGAGGGCAGGAGCGCGCCGACGCCGGCGGCCGCCACGGCCACCTGCGGCCGCGCGGGCACCAGCAGCCGGGCCAGCGCCGCCGCGGCGAGCACGCCCAGCGCGGTCAGCGCGATCCCGAGCAGCCTCGCCGCGTAGAACCCGGCGACCGGGGCGCCGGCCGCGACGCCCACCCGCAGCGGCACCGCCGCCAGCGTGTAGTACAGCGGCGGGTGGTTGGCGGTGTAGATGCGGGCCCGCTGCCCGACCGCGGGCGGCATGCCGGGGATCTCGTGGGGCACCGGGGTGTCCAGGGTCGGCAGGTGGCCGTGACCGACCGTCAGGGCGTAGCCGGTGTGCGGGGTCTCGTCCGACGGGAGGAACCTCGGGACGGTCAGCATGTGGACCGTCGCGAGCACCACGAACGCCAGCAGGACGCCGGCGACGCCCAGCGCGGTCGCCCGCTCCCGGCCGGCCGGGAGCGGCCGCCGCGCCACGCGGGGTGCCGGTGTGCGCGCGGGCTCCCCGGTCGTCCCGTCCGCCGGCGCCGCCGCGGGGCTGGCGGCCGTGGCCGGCGGCCCGGCGAGCGCGGGGCCGGCGCCGGGCCGGGCCGGCGCTCGGTCGTGGCGGACGGGACGAGGATCGCGCATTCGGCGTGCTCCCAGGCGTGCCCGCAGGCGAGCTCCGTAGACGAGCCCGCGGGCGACGCGTCGAACCGGTGTGCCCCCCCGCGCGGGATTCTTGCACGTTCTCCGGGCGGCCCCTCCGGCGCGTCCCCGGGCCGGGCCCGCGGGCCCGGCCCGGCGTCCCATGCCGCTCCGGCGCGGGCGTGCCCGCCTTTTCGTCCGCGTGTCCTGGCCGGTTCGGCGAAGTCATAGGCGCCTTCACAAAAATGAAACCGCAACGTGCTGGTTGCTATATGGGAAATCGCCATAGGGTGAGCGTCAGCGTCCGGCTTCCGGCGGTCACGGCACGCCGCGGGTGCACCCCGAGGGCAGCTCGAGGTGGCGCTCCGGGGTGGCGTCTCCCGGGCGGCGGACGCCCGCACCGACCCGTCCGTCGAGCTCACCGGTCCGCAGCACGACCCCCGCCCACGCTGGTCGCCCACAGGAGCGCCCAGGTCCAGTCGAGGCCGAGCCCCGCACGTGGCCTCCACCGGAGGGACTGCGCCGTGAGACGCCTGCTTACCATCGCCCTGCTCCTCCTGATCGTCGCGCTGACACCGGTCGCCGCCTCCGCGGCGCGATCAGGTGGCGCCACCCGCCCCCTGCAGCAGGTCCCCGCGACCACGACGGCACCACCCGCGCCGACGCAGACCACCGTCGCCCCTGCACCCCCGACCAGCACCACGACGGCGCCCACCACCACCCGGCCGGTCCGGTCGACCCGCACCACCCGGCCGGCGGCGGTGCCCGACGCCCCGCGCACCACGGCCGTCGCCCGCACGACCAGGCCGACCGAGGAGGCGGCCGGGCGCGCCAGCGCGACCAACGTCCCGCCGGGACGCCGCTCCAGCACCACCCAGCCGTTCACCCTGGAGCCGCCGCCGGCGCCGCCGGTGCTCGACTCCTTCAGCATGGAGCCCGGCAGCATGGAGCCCGGCAGCATGGAGCCCGGGTCCACGGCCGCGCCCGCCGTGCACCGCCCGGCCACCGACAGGTTCGCGCTGCCGCTCTCCGGAGCCGAGCCGAGGACCACGCTGGGCCTGGCCGGCGGGCTCGCCGCCTGCGGCGGCCTGCTGATCCTGGCCTGCCGCCGCCGCGTGCGCGGCCGGCACGAACGTGCTTCGTAATCCCTCCGCCCCGGCGGCCGACGTGCGCCGGTCCGGCCGGCATGCCCGCCCGGCCCCGCGCAGGCGCCCCCTCCCGTGGGTCGCGGGCGCCCTGGCGCTGGCCGCCGCGGCCCTCGCGGTCCTGCTGGCCGCCGCGACGCTGCCGTACCTGCGGGGTCCCGCGGGCCCACCCCCACCGAAGCTCGTGCCGGCCGTGCCCGTCGCGGCCGCCGCCGCCGCGGACCGGGCCAGCTACTCGGGGCGCTGGATCGTCCAGCGCGGCCCCGGGACGTTCCTCGGCTACCGCGTGCGCGCGCGGGTCGCCGGGCGCCCCGTGCCGACCGAGATCGTCGGGCGCACGCAGGCGGTGTCGGGCCTGCTGCAGCTGTCCGGCGCGCACCTGGAGGGGGCGGACGTCCTCGCGGAGCTGGCCACGCTGTCCAGCGGCAACCCACGGCGCGACGACTACCTGCGCGTGCACGCGCTCCAGTCGCAGGTGTACTCGACCGCCCGCTTCCAGCTCTCCAGCTCCGTGCCGCTGCCCGGGACGCCCCGGCCCGGCCGGGTCGTCCCGGTCCAGGCGCCGGGGACCCTGATGGTCCACGGGCGGACCCGGACGGTGACCTTCTCGCTGGAGGGGCGCTGGCAGGGCGACACGCTCGAGGTGGTCGGGCGGGGGCGGATCCGGCTGGCGGACTTCGCGATCGCCAGGCCGAGGGTCGCGGGCGTGCTGTCGGTCGGCGAGCACGCGATCGTGGAGGTGCGCCTGCGCCTGCGCCGCGCCTGAGGCCCGCGGCGAGCACAAGGGCACGGCGCGCAGCCGTGCAGGCACGCGCCGTGCCCTTCCCCACGGGTGATGTCGTTACCGCGGCTTCCGCGGACCTCAGCGCAGGCCGAGCATGCGGCTGCAGGCCGGCCAGGCGCCCCAGCCGGAACGCTGCTGGAGCCGCTTGGCGATGCGGATCTGCGTCGCGCGGCTGGCCTGGCTGGCGACGCCGCTGCCGCCCATGGCCTGCCAGGTCGAGGCCGAGAACTGCAGCCCGCCGTGGTAGCCGTTGCCGGTGTTGGCCTGCCAGTTGCCGCCCGACTCGCAGCGTGCGAGGCGGTCCCAGACACCGCCGCCGGCAGCCAGGGAGCTGCCGCCGGACAGGCGCCGGCCAGTGGTACGGCTGCGGGAGGAGTGCCAGCTCCGCCGGGTCTGTGCC
Organism: Actinomycetes bacterium; assembly: GCA_035263405.1. Taxonomy (GTDB): domain Bacteria; phylum Actinomycetota; class CALGFH01; order CALGFH01; family CALGFH01; genus DATFRI01. The sequence goes on from DATFRI010000036.1 coordinate 24,582, forward strand.
TGCGTGCGGACCCACTTGCGGCCCAGTCGCGGCTTGTACGCGGCGCGCTCACCCTTCTCGGGGACGGTCAGCCGCTGCCCGGTGCGGATCAGGTCGGGGTCGGAGATGCTGGGGTTGACGTTGTACACGGGTACCCAGCTCGAGAGCCCTGCGGCCTTTGCGATGGCGGTGAGCGTCTCGCCCTTCTTCACCACGTGAGCGGTGGAAGCTGCCGCAGGGAGGGCGAGCGCCGTGGTGACGACCGCCACGCCGAGCACGGATGCCGTGCCCAGGCGGGCGGTCCGACGTAACTTCGGACGTGGTGGGACAGCCTGTCGGGACATGTGCGTTACCTCCGTCTTCGGGTTGTCGCGAACCCTGGGGTGGGCTCGCGGTCCAGGCACCGCTGGGGCGGTGCAGGTCGCCCAGTGGGGCTGGGCAAGTGGCCGGATCGGGCGATCTGTGGGGGAGATCTCCCGTGCCGACCACGACAAGTCGCGCAGGGTAACGGGGAGAGCCGGATCGGTCAAGTGTTTGCGGAAACCCGGGCCGGGCGAGAAACCCCAGATGGCGCGTGCCGCGCCGGGGAGGAGAGGCCGTGATCACCCGTCCGGGGCGGCCGTTCGACGCGCGCCGCCGGGGCGCCGGCGCGGTGCTCGCGGGCGCCGCGTTCCTGCCCCGCGGGATCGGCCTGTTCGTGCGCACCCGCGGGGTGCGCCTGCTCGGGATCCTGCCCGTGCTCATCGCCGCGGCCGTGGTGGCGACACTGCTCGGCGCGGTGGTCGCGTTCGTCGACGAGGCGGCCGCGGCGCTCACGCCGTTCGCCGACGGCTGGTCGGAGAGCGCCCGCACGGGGGCGCGCGTCCTGGTGGGGCTGGCGCTGGTCGGCGGGTCGACGATGTTCCTGGTGGTGGCGTTCGCGGCGCTGACCAGCCTGATCGGCCAGCCGTTCTACGAGCGCGTCTCCGAGCGCGTCGAGCGGCGCCTGGGCGGCGTCCCGGCCGTGCCGCAGCCGCCCTGGTGGCGGTCGCTGCCCCGCGCGACCGCCGAGTCGGCCGCCCTGCTGGCGCTGCTCGCCTGCTGCTCCCTGCCGCTGCTGCTGCTCGGGTTCGTCCCGGTGCTCGGGCAGACGGCCGTGCCGGTCGTGGCCGCGCTCGTGTCCGGGTTCTTCCTGGCCGTCGAGCTGTTCGCGATCCCGCTCGAGCGCCGCGGGCTGCGGCTGCGCGCCCGGCTCGCCTTCGTCTGGCACCACCGGCGCTTCACCGTCGCCTTCGGCGTCGCCACGTTCGGGCTGTTCCTGGTCCCGCTCATGAACGTGCTGGCGCTGCCGGGCGCGATCGTCGGCGCCACCCTCCTGACCCGCGAGCTGACCCCGGCGCCCCCGGAAATCCCCTGAAGGGGGCCGGGACCGCCTGTATCATCCGGGCCTGCAGGTGGGGGAGGAGCGGCTCGCGGGGAGGACCGGTGCCCGAGATCACCATCAAGCTGTCCGACGGCCGGGTCGTGCGGGCGGCGGCGGGCGCCACCGCGGCCGAGCTGCTCGGGCCGGGCGACGCCGTGGCCGTCACGGTCGACGGCGAGCCGCGGGACCTGGACGCCCCGCTGCTCGCCGACGCGCAGCTCGCCCCGATCCCCGCCGCCAGCGAGGAGGGCAGGCGGGTGCTGCGGCACTCGACCGCGCACCTGCTCGCGCAGGCGGTGACCGACCTGTTCCCCGGCGCCGGGTACGCGATCGGCCCGCCGGTGGAGGACGGCTTCTACTACGACTTCGACGTGCCCGAGCCGTTCACCCCCGACGACCTGGAGCGGATCGAGGCGCGCATGCGCGAGCTGGCCGCCGCCGGCCAGCGCTTCGTGCGCGAGGAGCTGACCCGCGAGCAGGGCCTGGCGCTGTTCGCCGACCAGCCGTACAAGCGCGAGATCATCGAGTCGGTCGACGAGTCCGAGGGCGCGGGCCCCGCGGTCAGCGTGTACCGCAACGTCGACGCGGGCGGGGCGCAGGCGTGGGTGGACCTGTGCCGCGGGCCGCACGTCCCCTCGACCCGCCGGCTGGGGGCGTTCAAGCTGCTCAGGGTCGCGGGCGCCTACTGGCGCGGGGACGAGTCGCGCCCGCAGCTCCAGCGCATCTACGGCACCGCCTGGGAGTCGCAGGAGGCCCTGGAGGAGCACCTGCACCGGCTGGCGGAGGCCGAGCGCCGCGACCACCGGCGGATCGGGCAGGAGCTGGACCTGTTCCACTTCCCGCCCGAGATCGGCGGCGGGCTGCCGGTCTTCCACCCCAAGGGCGGCCTGGTCCGCAAGCTGATGGAGGACTACGCCCGCGCCGAGCACGAGCGCGCCGGCTACGAGTTCGTGTGGACCCCGCACCTGGCCAAGTCGACCCTGTTCGAGATCTCCGGCCACCTCGCCTGGTACCGGCAGGGGATGTACCCGCCCATGGAGCTGGAGGGCGCGCGCTACTACCCCAAGCCGATGAACTGCCCGATGCACATCCTGATCTACCGCTCGCGCGGGCGGTCCTACCGGGAGCTGCCGCTGCGGCTGTTCGAGTTCGGCACCGTGTACCGCTTCGAGCGCTCCGGGGTGCTGCACGGGCTCACCCGCGTGCGCGGCATCACCCAGGACGACTCGCACATCTTCTGCACCCTGGAGCAGCTCGCCGGCGAGCTGGCCGACCTGCTCGCCTTCGTGCTGCGCCTGCTGCGCACCTTCGGGCTGACCGAGTTCGAGGCCGAGCTGGCGACCCGGCCCGACGAGTACGTCGGCACCCCGCAGGAGTGGGACGAGGCCACCGCGGCGCTGCGCAGCGCCCTGGACGCCTCGGGCGTGCCCTACGTGGTCGCGGAGGGCGAGGGGGCCTTCTACGCGCCCAAGGTGGACGTGCACGTCCGCGACGCGATCGGCCGCCGCTGGCAGATCTCCACCCTCCAGGTCGACCTGCAGATGCCGGACCGCTTCGGGCTGGAGTACACCGGCGCGGACAACGCCCGCCACCGCCCGTGCATGATCCACCGGGCGCTGTTCGGCTCGGTCGAGCGGTTCCTGGCGATCCTGCTGGAGCACTACGCGGGCGCGCTGCCGACCTGGCTCGCGCCGGTGCAGGCGCGGCTGGTGCCGATCGCCGACCGGCACGTCGGCTACGCCCAGAAGGTGACGGCGGCGCTGCGCGCCGCCGGCCTGCGGGGGGAGGTCGACGACTCCAGCGGCCGCATGCAGGCCAAGATCCGGGACGCGCAGCTCGCGAAGGTCCCCTACATCCTGGTGCTCGGCGACCGCGACGCCGAGGCGGGCGCGGTGAGCGTGCGCACCCTCGACGGCGCCGAGCGCCGCGGCGTGCCCTTGGACGCCTTCCTCGCCCACGTCCGGGCCGAGGTGGAGGCCAAGCGGACCGCGACCCTGCCGCCCGCGCCGCAGGGAGGGTCCCCGGGCCCGTGAGCGGCGAGCGGCTGTGGAGCCCGTGGCGGATGGCCTACATCCGCTCGGCCGGCGGCGGAGCCGACCAGGGCTGCATCTTCTGCGAGCTGCCCGCCGCCGGCGACGACGAGGGCAACCTCGTCCTCGGGCGCGGCCGGCTCACGTTCGCGCTGCTCAACCGCTATCCGTACAACCCGGGGCACCTGATGATCGCGCCCTTTCGGCACGTGGGCGACCTCGGCGAGCTGCGCGCCGACGAGCTGGCGGAGGCGATGGCGTTCGCCCAGGCCGCGCTGGCGGCGCTGCGGGCGGCGTCCGCCCCGCACGGCTTCAACCTCGGCATCAACCTCGGCGAGGTCGCCGGCGCCGGCATCGCCGACCACGTGCACCTGCACGTCGTGCCGCGCTGGGGCGGCGACACCAACTTCATGCCGATCGTCGGCCAGACCAAGGTGCTGCCGGAGCTGCTGGCCGAGACCTGGGCGAGCCTGCGTCCCCACTTGCAGGACGGACCGTGCTGAAATTGCGAATTTCGTTACGGGTCTGACGTTCGCGTAGAGTCTGCTCTCTTGTCGTCCGGTCCCGACGAGGAAGGAGCCCTACGTGCGGCTACACCACCCGACGTTCGCCCGCATGGCGGTGGGCACGCTGCTGCTCGCGCTCGTGGTCCCCGCGGGGGGCCCGGCCGCGGGCGCCAGCGCCGCCCCCTCGAAGGCGCTGGTGCGCCTGGCCCACTTCGCCGAGAATGTTGCCGTCGGTGACATCTACGTGCTGTTCGTCAACGGCGAGCAGAAATTCGACGACGTGCCCTACAAGACCATCTCCGACTACCTGCCGCTGGACCCCGGCGACTACCGCATCGAGGTCCGGGCCGCGCGCGCGCTCTCGACCGCGCCGGCCGATGCGGAGCTGAGCGTCTCGGTCGCCGCCGGCCACGCCTACACCGTCGCCGTCTTCGGGGAGGACTCGCAGGTGACCGCGATGGTCCTCAACGACGACCTCTCCAAGCCCTCGGCCAGCCACGCCCGCCTGCGCGCGATCAACGCGCTGGCCAGCGGCTCCGGCGAGGAGCCGGTGGACATCACGCTCGCCGGCGGGCGGGTGCTCGTCCCCGACGTCCGCGCCGGCTCGGCCAGCGACTACGTCGACCTGCCGCAGGGCGTGGTCGACCTCGAGCTGCGCAACCAGCACGCCGGCAAGGTCCTGGCACGCGCCTCGGACGTGACGCTGGGGGAGGGCACCGTCCTGTCGGTCGCGGCGGTCGGCGGCTCGGGCAAGGGCGACGAGCTGCTGGTCGCCAAGGACGCGGCCAGTGCCGGCGTCGCGCCGGCCGGCGGCGTCGCCACCGGGGGCGGCGGCACCGCGCCGCGCCCGGGGCTGCCGCCCGCCGTGGCGCTCGGGCTGGGCCTGGTGGCGCTGGCCGCGCTGGTCCTCGCGGGCGCCGCTCGGCGCCCGGCCGCCGCGACGCGCCGCCGCGGCGCCTGACATGCGCGCGACGGCGCCCGGCCGGCCGCGCCCGACGGCGCCGGCCGGGCGCCGCCCTCGGGACCGGACCGCGCGGCCCGGGTTGCTCGCGCTGGTGCTGGCGCTGGGGATCGCGTCGGGCGGGTGCGTCGGCGCCGGCAACGCCACGCCGCCCGCCCCGGCGTCGGCGCCCGCCGGCGGGCGGCCGAACCCGGCCCCGGGCGCCGAGATCCAGAAGATCCTGCCGCTGCAGACCTGGCAGCGCCTGCCGGCCTCGCCGCCGGCACGGCTGGAGATCCCGGCGATCGGCGTGGCGACCGACGTCGTGCCCCTCGGCCTGCAGGCCGACGGCAGCATGCAGGTGCCCGAGGGAGCCGACTACGACCGCGCCGGGTGGTTCCGGCTGGGCCCCGAGCCCGGCGCGCTCGGGCCGGCGGTCATCGCCGGGCACGTCGACTCGCGCACGGGCCCGAGCGTGTTCGTCCGCCTGCACGAGCTTCGCGCCGGTGACCAGGTGCACGTCCAGCGTGCCGACGGGCGCCGCCTCACCTTCACGGTCGAGACCGTCCGCGAGTACCCCAAGACCGGCTTCCCGACCGAGGCGGTGTTCGGGCCCGTGCGCGCGCCCGCGCTGCGGCTGGTCACGTGCGGCGGGGAGTTCGACCGCGCCGCGCGCAGCTACCGCGACAACATCGTCGTGTCCGCCCGCCTCGCCGGCGGGGCCTGACGCCCCGGCCCCCGCCGGGCGGGCACGGCTCGGGCCGCCAGCCGCGGTCGGGGGGCGAGCGCGAACCGGGGATCGAACACGTGCAGGTGGCTGTCGAGGATCCGCCCGGGTGCGCCCAGTCGGTCCTGTCGGGCCTCCTCGGGCTATCCTTCGACATCCGGTGCCGAATCCGGCACCGGCAGCCGACCCGAGGGAGCGCGAGCGCCGTGACAGCCGAGGGGACGCCGCGCGGCCGGACGGCCGCCGCGCTCCTGGTGGGCGTCCTCGCCCTGGTCGTGGCGTGCCTCCCGGCCGCCGCGTCGGCCGCGCCCGCGGCGGCGGCCGTCCCCCGCGCGCAGGAGCAGGGCGCGAGCCCGCAGCCGACGCTGCCGGCCGGCGACGACGTCCCGCTCGGCCGGCTGCTGCCCGGCGTGCTGCTGATCGTCGGCGGCCTGGCGGTCCTGCTCCTGGTCCGCGCCGCGGGCCGCCGCGCGGCCGCGCCGCCCGAGGAACCGCCCGCCGCGGCGCCCTCCGCGGCGGCCGGGCCCCCGCCGCCCGAGCCGCCGGCCGGGGACCCCCCTCCCGGGGTGCCGCCCGCCGGACCGCAGGCAGGGGTGCCCGCGGACCCCGACGGCGAGCCGCAGGGCGGCGAGCCGGAGCGGCCGTAGCCCGGGGACGGCCGGCGTCAGCCGGCCCTGGCCTCCTTGACCTGCTCGATCACCCGCTGCGCCAGGTTGGCGGGCAGCTCCTCGTAGTGGGCGAAGCGCCGCGAGAACGAGCCCCTGCCGTGGGTCATGGAGCGCAGGTCGATCGCGTACCGGACCGCCTCGGACTCCGGCACGTGCGCCCGCACCAGCGTGCGGCCGGTGCCCACCGGGTCGGTCCCGACCACCCGGCCGCGGCGCGAGGACAGGTCGCCCAGCACGTCGCCGACGAACGCGTCGGGGATCAGCACCTCGACCTCCAGGATCGGCTCGAGCAGCGTCATGTCCGCGGAGGCCGCGGCCTCCTTGAGCGCCATCGCGCCGGCGATCTGGAACGCCATGTCCGAGGAGTCCACCGAGTGGTACTTGCCGTCCACCAGCCGCACCCGGACGTCCACCACCGGGTAGCCTGCGACCAGGCCGTCGTCCATCGCCTTGCGGACGCCCTTCTCGACCGAGGGGATGAACTGGTGGGGGACCGAGCCGCCGTAGATCTTGTCGACGAACTCGAAGCCCTCCCCGCGCGGCAGCGGCTCCACCTCGATGTGGCAGATCCCGTACTGGCCGTGCCCCCCGGACTGCTTGACGTGCCGGCCCATCGCCTTGACCGGCGCCCGGAAGGTCTCCTTGTAGGGCAGCCGCAGCGGGACGGTGGTGACCTCGACGCCGTACTTGCGCTTGAGCCGCTCCAGCGTCAGCTCGACGTGGTTCTCGCCCATCCCCCACAGCACCGTCTGCCTGGTCTCGGCGTTGCGGTCGACCCGCAGGGTGAGGTCCTCGGCGACCGCGCGCGCGAGCGCGGTCGAGAGCTTCTCCTCGTCGCCCTTGGACTTGGGCGCGATCGCGACCGGCAGCAGCGGGTCGGGCATCGCCGGCGCGTCCAGCACCACCGGGTCGGCCTTGTCGCAGAGGGTGTCGCCGGTGGAGGTGTCGACCAGCTTGGCCACCGCGCCGATGTCGCCGGCGACCACGCGGTCCACGCTCTCCTGGTGCTTGCCGCGCAGGGTCAGCAGGTGGCCGATCCGCTCCTCGCGGCCGTGGTTGGCGTTGAGCGCGGTCGAGTCGGGCCGGAACGTCCCCGACACCACCCGGAACAGGTTGATGCGCCCGACGTAGGGGTCGGAGACGGTCTTGAACACGTACGCGGCGAGCGGCCCGTCCGGGTCGGCCCGGCGGGTCGCGCGCTTGCCGCCGCCGGGCGCGGCGCCCTCGTAGGGCCGGTGCTCCGCGGGGCCCGGGAATCCCTGCGTCAGGATCTCGAGCAGCTCGAGCGTGCCGATCCCCTTGGCCCCCGAGCCGGCGAGGACCGGGAACAGCCGGCCGGCCGCGACCGCCTTCCCCAGGTCGGGGATGAGGTCCTCGGGGGCGATCGGCTGGCCCTCGAGGTAGCGGTCCATCAGCCCCTCGTCCTCGGACTCCTGGATGATCGACTCGATCAGCTGGGAGCGCAGGTCCTCGACCTCGTCGGCGAGGTCGGCCGGCACGTCGGCGTCCGAGCGCGCGCCGCCCGCGTAGCCGACGGCCTTGCCGCTCAGCAGCCCGACGAGCCCGCCGAACTCCTGCTCCTCGCCGACCGGCAGGTACAGCGGGGGGGCGCCCTTGCCGAAGGTCGCCTGGATCTGGCCGAGGGAGCGCCGGAACGAGGCGCGGTCGCGGTCGAGCTTGTTGACGAAGAACGCCCGCGGCAGCCCCAGCTCCTCGGCCATGGTCCACACGACCTCGGTCTGGGTCTCCACCCCCTCCACGCCGCTGACCACGAACAGCACCGCGTCGGCGGCGGGCAGCGCGGCGCGCACCTCGCCGACGAAGTCGGCGTAGCCGGGGGCGTCCAGGAGGTTGACCTTGAACCCGTCGTGCTCGACCGGCGCGAGCGCGAGCGAGACCGAGATGTGCTTGCGGGTCTCCTCGGGCTCGAAGTCGGTGACGGTCGTGCCGTCCTCCACCCGGCCGATCCGGGTGGTCGCGCCGGTCGCGTGCAGCAGCGCCTCGACCAGCGTGGTCTTCCCGGAGCCACCGTGCCCGACGACGAGGACGTTGCGGACGCGGTCTGTCGGGTAGCTCTTCATCGCCCGGGGCCCCTTCCCTCGCCGATCACCGGCGCGCGTCGGTGCAGCACGACCCCAGCCTCGGCCGGACGGCGGCCGGGGGAAGCCCGATGCTACACCCCTGCTGACCGCGGTCGAGGGGGTGATCCGGCGCAGTCTCCCGGCGCTCCTCCGGCGTCATGACCGGGGGCGCGTGTAGGCTGGAGCAGCCGCGGCGGCGGTAGCCCCCGGTCCGGGCGCAGGTGGTTTGACGCGTCCGGTGGCCACGCCGTAGCGTGCGTCCGCCCCCGGCCGCCGACCGGGCAGCGATCTCCAGGGATGCCCGTGCTCTCGTCAAAGGCCCGTAGCGCCGTCAGCCACGTCGTCGACCCCGTCGGGCAGTCACTCGCCCGCGTCGGTGTCACCGCCAACGCCCTCACCTTCGTCGGGCTCGCCGGCAGCCTCGCCGCGGGCGCGCTGATCGCCGCGGGCAGGACCTCGCTCGGCGGCGCGGTGAGCCTGCTCGCCGGCCTGCCGGACATGCTCGACGGCGCGGTCGCCAAGGCGAGCGGGTCGGCCACCGCCCGCGGCGCCTTCCTGGACTCCGTGGTGGACCGCTTCTCCGACGCCGCGGTGCTGTTCGGCCTCATCTGGCTCGGGGCGGACCGCGACGAGCCGCGCCTGGCGGTGCTCGCCGCGCTGGTGCTGCTGCTGTCGCTGATCGTCTCCTACGTGCGCGCGCGGGCGCAGTCGCTCGGCTTCACCTGCGACGTGGGGGTCGCCGAGCGGCCGGAGCGGGTGCTGGTGCTCGGCGCCGCGCTGCTGTTCGGGGCCACCGAGATCGGCCTGTGGCTGCTGGTGGCGGGGACCGCGGTCACCGTCGCCCAGCGCGTCCTGGTCGTCTGGCGGCAGGCGGGCGAGCGGCCGTGAGCGAGGAGCGCGCCCGCGCCCGGCGGCAGCGCCGGGCGGTCCGCGCCTGGCTGGTCGCCTGGGAGCTGGTCAAGCTCATCCCGGAGCCGCTGGCCCGCGCGCTCGCCCGGGTGGCCGGCGCGGTCGCCTACCGCCGCGACGCGCGGCGGCGCGAGAACCTGCGTGCCAACCTCCGCCCGGTCCTCGGCCGGGCGGGGGAGCGCGCCCTGGACGCGGCCGTGCGCCGCGGCTTCGCCAGCTACGCGCGCTACTGGGTCGAGGCGTTCCGCCTGGAGCGGCTGTCGCCCGCCGTGCTGCGCGAGCGCTTCACCCTGGAGGGCCGCGAGCACCTCGACGAGGCGCTCGCCGGCGGCCGCGGGGTCGTGCTCGCCACCCCCCACCTCGGCAACTGGGAGTCCGGTGGCGCCTGGCTCGCGCTGGAGGGCTACCGGGCGGTCGCGGTCGCCGAGCGGCTGCGGCCCGTGGAGCTCTTCGAGCGCTTCCGGCGCTACCGGGAGACGCTCGGCCTGGAGATCATCCCGCTCGACGACGGCCCCGCCACCGTGCGCCGGGTGGCCACGGCGCTGCGCGCGGGCAAGGTCGCGGCCCTGGTCGCCGACCGGGACCTGACCGGCAGGGGCCTGCCGGTGACGATGTTCGGGCGCACGGCCACCCTGCCGGCCGGTCCCGCCGCGCTCGCGCTGCGGACCGGCGCGGCGCTGCTGCCCTGCGCGGTCTACCAGGAGCCGCGGGGGCGCTGGCGGGGAGTCATCCTGCCGGCTCCCGAGACGCCCGCCAGCGGCGACCTGCGCGCCGACACCCTGGAGCTGACCAGGCGCCTGGCACGCGCGCTGGAGCAGCTGGTCGCCGCGGCGCCGGAGCAGTGGCACGTACTCGTCCCCTACTGGGCGGACGCGCCCGGCGGCCCCGCAGGGGGCACGCGGCGGGCGGGCCCGGCGGCCCACGCCGAGCGCGCGCCCGCGGAGATCACCCGCACCGCGGTCACCCGCACCGCAGTCACCAAGGAGGCGCGAACGTGAGGGTCGGGGTCGTCTGTCCCTACGAGTGGGGCGTTCCCGGGGGGGTCAAGAACCACGTCCAGAACCTCGCCCGGGAGCTGCGGGCGGCCGGCCACGACGTCGACGTGCTTGCCCCCTCGCACCACGACGTGGACGACGAGCGCTTCGTCTCCCTCGGCCGCTCGTTCCCGATCCCGTACAACGGCTCGATCGCGCGCGTCGCGCTCGGGCCGCAGCACACCCAGGCGGTCCGCCGGGCGCTGCTGAACGGCGACTACGACCTGGTGCACGTCCACGAGCCGCTGTCGCCGAGCGTGGGGCTGATCGCGGTCATCCAGGCGGCGGTGCCGGTGGTGGGCACCTTCCACGCCAACCTGGACCGCTCCGCGGCGCTGCGGGTCGGCGCGCCGGTGCTGCGCCGGGGCTTCGACAAGCTGGCGGCGCGCATCGCGGTCAGCGACTCGGCGCGCGAGACCTGGCAGCGGTACTTCAACGGGCCGATCGCGATCGTGCCCAACGGGGCGCCGGCCGAGCTGTTCACCAAGGCCGACCCGCTGCCGGCGTTCACCGACGGCGCCCCGACGCTGCTGTTCGTCGGCCGCCTGGAGCACCGCAAGGGCCTGGCCTACCTGGTCAGGGCGTTCCTGCGGCTGAAGCCCGCGTACCCGCGGCTGCGGCTGGTGGTGGTCGGGCGCGACGACCGCCGGATGCGGGACAAGGCGATGTCGGTCGTGCCGCCGCGCTACCGCCCGGACCTGATCTTCGTCGGCAGCGTGCCGCAGGAGGACCTCGCCGCCTACTACGCCTCGGCGGACGTCTTCTGCGCCCCGTCGCTGGGCGGGGAGTCCTTCGGGATCGTCCTGGTCGAGGCGATGGCCGCCGAGCTGCCGATCGTCTGCTCCGACATCCGCGGCTACCGGGATCTGGTGCGCGACCAGAAGGAGGCGCTGCTGGTCCCGCCGCGCGACCCCGACGCGCTCGCGCGGGCGATCGCGGCGCTGCTGGACGACCCGCTGCGCCGCTCGGCGATGGGCGAGGCCGGCCGCGTGACCGCCGGCCAGTACGCCTGGGACGTCGTGGCCGCCGAGCTGATGGAGGTCTACGACGACGTCCTCGCGGGCGTGGCGACCGCGGTCGAGCCCGGGCGCCGGCGCCTGTGGCCGCTGCGCCGCCGCCGCGGCGAGGCGGCCGGGGGCGGTCCCGACCGCCACGAGCAGGCCGGGCCCGGGGCGGTCGAGTAGACTCCCCGCCGGGTCGGCCGCACCGGCCCGGCGGCGAGGTGGACGGCGTGGGTTGAGGAGGCGACGGACGGTGGACATGGCGGCCGCCCTGTGGGGCGGGATCGCGGGGTCGATCGCGATGCTCATGGTCTACGGGGGATTCCTCGGGCTGCGCCTCACCCGCCTGGACCTGCTGCGGCTGGAGGGCAACCTGCTCACCGCCGAGCGCAGCTCGATGGTGTACCTCTACGGGCTGGTCCTGCAGCTGGTCCTCGGGGCGCTCGCCGGGCTGGCCTACCGCTGGGTGTTCCTGCAGCTCGACTCGGCGACGTTCGTGGGCTGGGGCGCGCTGATCGGCGTGGTCCACGGCGCGCTGGCGGCGCTGCTGCTGCCGGCGGCGGTCCGCGGCGACCGGAGCCTGCGCGACGCCGCCCTGCCGCCGGTGGGGTTCGCGGGGACGGCCTACGGGCTCGCGACGCCGCTGGCGCTGGTCGCCGCGCACGCGGTGTTCGGGATCTGGGTGGGGCTGATGCTCCTGCCGGCGCCATGAGCGCCCGGACCGCCGCCAACGACCGGCGGGCGCTGCTGCTGTGCGGCGCGTTCGCCGCGGGCGTGCTCGCCCTCGGCGCGCTGGTCGCGCTGCTCGCCGGCCCGCTCGCGCTGGTCGTCGCCGCCGTGGTCGCGGCGCTGGTGATCGTGGTCGCGCTGTCCGCGGGCGCCCGCATCGCCCTGCGCGCGGTCGGCGCCCGGCCGGCGGGCCCGCAGGACGACCCGCGCTACGCCAACGTCGTCGAGGGCCTGTGCCTGGAGGCGTCGATCCCGGTCCCGGCCCTGTACGTGATCGACGCGGGCGTGCCCAACGCGCTCGCGGTCGGGTCCGGCCCGGGCCACGCGTCGATCGCGGTCACCAGCGGGCTGCTCGCCACGCTCAACCGGATCGAGCTGGAGGGCGTGCTCGCCCACGAGCTGGCCCTGATCACCAGCCACGCGGTCCGGGCCCGCACGGCCGCGGTCGTCCTCGGCGCGCTGCCGGCGCTGCTGTGGTCGCGGCACGGGGGCGTGCCGACCGGCGCCGCGGCCCTGCTGACCCTGCCGCTGGCGCCGCTGCTGCGGCTGGTGGGCTCCGACCGGGCCGAGCTGGAGGCCGACCAGCAGGGCGCCTACCTGACCCGCTACCCGCCGGGCCTGATCCGCGCGCTCACCACCATCCAGGCCGGCGAGGACGGGCTCCCCGCGGGCGCGGCCGGCGTCGACCACCTCTGGCTGGTGCCGCCGCCCGCGGGCCGGCCGGCGCCGCGCTGGCTGCGCCCCGCCGCCGCGCACCGCCCCCTGGCGCAGCGGATCGAGGCGCTCCGGGAGCTGTGACCGCCGGCCGAACGCCGGCGTGAGGCCGGCGTCGGGTCCCGGCCGCGTTGCCGGTGCTTCGGGCCCAGGTGTAGCCTCGGCCTGAAATTGGCCCGCTGAGCTGGACGAATGAGCGCGCTCCGTGCGGCCCGGGCGCGAGGGGGTCGGCCCGACGATCACGACCGGGCGTCAGATCCCGGGGTGCCGGATCACGGGGTGCCGGATCAGGGGAGTCCCGGGGTATGGAGGCTGACACGCACGTCACCGGCAGCGCCCGAGTCAAGCGCGGGCTGGCCGAGATGCTCAAGGGCGGCGTCATCATGGACGTCGTCACCCCCGACCACGCCAAGCTCGCCGAGGAGGCCGGCGCGGTCGCGGTGATGGCGCTGGAGCGCGTCCCCGCCGACATCCGCGCCCACGGCGGCGTCGCCCGGATGAGCGACCCGGCGCTGATCGCGCAGATCGTCGAGGCGGTCTCGATCCCGGTGATGGCCAAGGCCCGCATCGGCCACTTCGTGGAGGCGCAGGTGCTGCAGGCGCTCGGGGTCGACTACGTCGACGAGTCCGAGGTGCTCACCCCCGCCGACGAGGAGCACCACATCGACAAGTGGGCGTTCACCGTCCCGTTCGTGTGCGGCGCGACCGATCTGGGCGAGGCGCTGCGGCGCATCGCCGAGGGCGCGGCGATGATCCGCTCCAAGGGCGAGGCCGGGACCGGCAACGTGGTCGAGGCGGTCAGGCACATGCGCGCGATCGCCGGCGGGATCCGGCGGCTGGCGTCGCTGCGCGAGGACGAGCTGTACGCCGCCGCCAAGGAGCTGCGCGCACCCTACGAGCTGGTCGCCGAGATCGCCCGCGACGGCAGGCTCCCGGTGGTGCTGTTCACCGCCGGGGGGGTCGCGACCCCCGCGGACGCCGCGCTGATGATGCAGCTCGGCGCCGACGGCGTGTTCGTCGGCTCGGGGATCTTCAAGTCCGGCGACCCGGCCCGCCGCGCCCGCGCGATCGTCGAGGCCACCACCTACTTCAGCGACCCGGACATCGTGGCAAAGGTCTCCCGCGGCCTCGGCGAGCCGATGCCCGGCCTCGGCGCGGTGGCGGCGGACCAGCGCATGGCCGGGCGCGGCTGGTAGCCGCGGGATCCGTGGCGGTCGGGGAGCGGGCGGGCCCGCTTGGACGTCCCGGCCCGCGCGAGCGGGTCCCGGGGGAGGGCCTGGTCGCGGGCCGCGGGCCGCGCCTGGCGGACGCCCCCGGCGCAGGTGCCGAAGGCGGGCAGGCCGGCGCGGCATCTCCCCGCATCGGCGTGCTCGCCCTCCAGGGCGACGTGCTGGAGCACCTGCGGCTGCTCGCCCGGGTCGGGGCGGCGGCGCTGCCGGTCAAGCGGCCGGGCGAGCTGGACGGGCTCGACGGGGTGCTGCTGCCCGGCGGCGAGTCCACCACCATCGGCCGGCTCGCGAGCATGTACGGACTGCTCGAGCCGCTGCGCGAGCGCATCCGCGCCGGCCTGCCCGCCTTCGGCACCTGCGCCGGGGCCATCCTGCTGGCGCGCGCGGCCCTGGACGCCGGCGGGCGGCCGTCGCCCCAGCCGCTGCTGGGCGTGATGGACATGGTGGTGCGGCGCAACGCCTTCGGCAGCCAGGTCGCCAGCTTCGAGGCCGACCTCGGGGTCGAGGGCGTGGCCGGGGGCCCGATGCACGCGGTGTTCATCCGCGCGCCCTGGGTCGAGCACGCGGGCACGGCGGTGCGGCTGCTGGCCACCGTCGTCCCCGTCGACCGGGAGGGGCGCAGGCTGGATGCTAGAGTCGTGGTCGCACGCCAGGGCCACATGCTGGCGTCGGCGTTCCATCCCGAGCTGGCCGGGGATCACCGCCTCCACCAGCTCTTCGTCGAGATGGCACGCGAGCAGCCCGCCAGGCGGTAGGGGGAGTGCGCCGGGCCGCCGCGCGCAGCACCGACACCGCCTGCAGAACGCAAGGAGCGGTTTTGTGTCCGGCCATTCCAAGTGGTCCACGATCAAGCACCAGAAGGGCGCCAAGGACGCCCGGCGCGGGAAGCTGTTCGCCAGGCTGATCAGGGCCATCGAGGTCGCGGCGCGCGAGGGCGGGTCGAACCCGGAGGGCAACCCCACGCTCGCCGACGCGATCCAGAAAGCCAAGGACAACTCGGTCCCGAGCGAGACCATCGACCGGGCCGTCAAGCGCGGCGCCGGCGAGCTGGCCGGCCAGAAGCTGGAGCGGCAGACCTACGAGGGCTACGCGCCCGGCGGCGTCGCGGTCCTGATCGAGGCGCTCACCGACAACCGCAACCGCACCGCGGCGGAGATCCGGCGGGCGTTCAACCGCGCCGGCGGCAGCCTCGCCGACGCCGGCAGCGTCGCCTACCTGTTCACCCGCAAGGGCGAGGTCATCGTGCCCGGCGCCGCCGCCGAGGAGGACCGCGTGCTCGAGGTGGCGCTGGAGGCCGGCGCGGACGACGTCGTCGGCGGGTCGGCCGGGTTCACGGTCACGACCGAGCCGTCCGCGCTCGGCGCGGTCCGGGCCGCGTTCGAGGCGGGCGGGATCGCGTTCGAGTCCGCGCAGGTGACCATGGTCCCGAGCGTCTCGGTGCAGGTCGAGGGCGAGGACGCCCACCGCGTGCTGCGGCTGCTGGACGCCATCGAGGACCTCGACGACGTGCAGGACGTGTACGCGAACTTCGACATCTCCGACGAGGTCATGGCGCAGGTGAGCTGAGCCAGGCGGTGCCGCCCGGCCGCCGGCCGGGCAGGCGCCAGCAGTCCAGGCGCCGCACGGGGTCGTTGAACCGCGGCGCCCACCCCGGTAGGCTGCGGCCGAACGGACGTTCGGCGCGGTCCGCCCAGGCGACTAAGGAGGACGGCCGGTGCGCGTGTTGGGCATCGACCCTGGGCTCGGCCGCTGCGGGTTCGCGGTCCTGGACGCGAACGGGAAGGCGACCCGGGCGGTCACCTACGGCACGGTGACGACCGGCAGCGGTCCCGTCTCGCAGCGCCTGGCCGAGCTGGCCACCAGGCTGCGCACGGTGGTGCGCGAGTTCCACCCCACGGTGGCCGCGATCGAGCAGCTGTTCGTCAACCGCAACACCCGCACCGCGATGACCGTCGGCCAGGCCTCCGGGGTGGCGCTGCTGGTCGCGGCCGAGGCGGGCCTGCAGGTGGTCGGCTACACGCCCTCGCAGGTGAAGCTGGCGATCAGCGGCTCGGGGAGCGCGCCCAAGGCCCAGATCGGCTTCATGGTCAAGGCGATCCTCGGGCTGCCGTCGCTGGCCCGCCCCGCCGACAGCGCCGACGCGATCGCGGTGGCGCTGTGCCACCTGCAGCACAGCGACCTCACCAGCAGCGTCGGCACCGACACCCTGGGCGGCAGGGACCAGCGCTCGATCGAGGAGCAGTGGCTCGCCCGCGCCGCCCCCACCTCGCCGAGCCTTCCCGGCGGTCGCGCACTGCCCCTGGACGGGGCGCCGCGCGCGGCGCCGGGCACGGCGGCCCCGCGCGGCGCGGCCGGTCGCTCGGCCCGTCCCGGCCGCGCCGTGGGCGGCCGCGCCGGCCGGACCGACGCGCCGCTCCCGGGCCGCGGCGCCCGCCAGCTTCCCGCCCCGGTCCCCGAGCCGGGCCCGCCGGCGATGGTCGACCGGTCCGGGCGGCCCGCCGAGGGCCCGCCCGGCGCCCGGCTGGCGCTGGCCGGCGCCCCGGCGCCCGCGCTGGTGCCCGGGGTCGCGGAGGGGGGGCCGGCGGCCGGGGCCGCCCCGCCGTGGCCGGCCCCGGCCGGGCGCAGCCCGGCCGGGGCGCCGGCGGCGCGGCCGCTGGACCCGGGCCCGCCGGCGATCGTCGACCGGCCCCCGGCCGAACCGTCCCCGGGTGCGGTGGCCGGCGGCGGGAGCCCCGGGGTGCGGGTGGTCGGCGCCCACGAGCGCCGGCAGCCGCCCGCCATCCCCACGCCCCTGCAGCCCGGCGCCCACGACCCGCTGCTCCCTCCCGTGCTCCCTCCCGCCATGCCGGCGCCGCTGTGGCCCGCCGTCACCGACCCGCCGCCCACCGACCCGCCGGTCCCCGCCGCGCCGGCGTGGGCGCGGCCCGGCGTCCACGATCTGCCCGCGCCCGGCCCGGGCCTCCCCGACCCGCTGGCGCAGCCCGGCGGGCGCCACCTGCGCTGGACGCCGGACGGCCCCGGGCGCGCCGGCGCCCGGGCGGCGCAGGATCCGCCGGTCCCGCAGGATCTCCTGCCGCCACGTGACCCGCCGGCCGTGCTGCTCGCGCCGGCCGGACGTCCCGCTCCGGAGCCCGAGCCGGCCCGGGCCGTGCCGCCCGCCTGGGAGCCGCCCGCCTGGGAGCCGCCCGCCGCCGCGGCGGCCGAGCCCCCGGCCCTGCCGGACACCGGCTTCGCGGCCGGCTCGGCCCCGCCGGACACCGGGCCGCTGCGGCACCTGCCGTGGCTGGGCGACGACCTTCCCGCCGGGCCCGGACGGCCGGCGGACCAGGTGCCCGGCGCCGGCGCGGCACCCGCCGATCCGCCCTGGCTCCGGGACACCGCGCCGCTGGCGGGGATCGCCTGGCCGTCGCACGGCCCCGCCGCCGACCTGTCCCCACGCCAGCCGCGGGCCGACCAGCCCGAGAGCGACCCGCTCGCCTGGCTGCCCGACCCCGAGCCGCGATCGATCGAGCCGCTGGAGCCGCGCGTGCCGGAGCGGCTGCCGGATCCGGGCTTCCCGCTGGTGGAGCCGCGTGCGGAGCGGCTGGGCGACCCCGTCCTCCCGGTGGCGGAGTCGCGGTCGCGGACGGAGCCGCTGCCGGACCGGCCCCTCCCGCCGGACGAGCCGCGCGCGGCGGAGCAGCCGCCGCCGCCGGATGCGGGCGTGCCCGTCGTGGAGCCGCGGGCGGACCCGGGCTCCCGGGGGGCCGCCGGGGCCGCGGCGTGGGCGTTGGGCTTCGGATCCAGACGGCGCGCGGACCCGCCCGCCGACCCGGCACCCGATCCGTTCGGCTGGCCGGAACGCGGCGAGCCGGCGGACGCCGGCGGGCTCCTCGCGCGCGACCGGCCGCCCGACGGCGCCCCGGGCCGGGCCCGCGACGTGCCGGCGGCGCCGCGGCCCGGGTGGCTCGCCCGGCTGGAGTCCTCGCTCGACGCCCAGGACCTTCCCGGCTGGGGGGCTCCGCCCGCCGCCGGCGACGCGGCCGCCGACCCGCGCTTCGGCCTGTTCGACCGCCGTCCGCGACGGACCGGCCGCCCATGATCGCCAGCCTGCGCGGCGTGCTGCTGGAGGTGCTGCCCGACGGGGCGGTCATCGAGGTCGGCGGCGTGGGCTACCGGGTCTTCCTCACGCCCAAGGCGCTCGCCGACCTGCCGCGCGGCGGCGAGGTCCAGGTCCACACCGTCACCTACGTGCGCGAGGACGTGCTCGCGCTGTACGGCTTCGCGACCGTCGAGGAGCGGCGGGCGTTCGAGGTGCTCCTCGGCGTCGGCGGCGTCGGGCCCAAGCTCGCGCTCGCCGTGCTCGGGGTGCACGCGCCCGACGCCCTGTGGCGGGCCGTCCGCGCCGGGGACGTGGACGCCCTCGTGCTCGTGCCCGGGATCGGGCGCAAGGGCGCCGCCCGGCTGCTGCTCGAGCTGAAGGGCAGGACCGGCGACGCGGACCCGGGGCTGCCCGCGGAGCCCGCGGAGCGGCCGGTGTACGCGGAGGTCCGCGAGGCGCTGCGGGCGTTCGGGTACGGCCCCGCCGAGATCAGGGCCGCGCTCGCGTCGCTGCCCCCCGACGCGGGCGAGCGGCCCCCGCAGGAGCTGGTCAAGCTCGCGCTGCACGCGGTCGCGGCGCCCGGCGGGGCCGGTGGCGGGGCGTGACCGACGACCTGCTCACCCCGGAGGCGCTCCCCTCCGAGCGCGCCGGCGAGGGCAGCCTGCGCCCCCGGCGGCTGACGGAGTTCGTCGGGCAGCCGCGGGTCCGCGAGCAGCTCTCGGTCGTGCTCGAGTCCGCGCGCCGTCGCGGCGTCGCCCCCGACCACCTGCTGTTCTCCGGACCGCCGGGGCTGGGGAAGACCAGCCTCGCCGCGATCGTCGCGGCCGAGCTGGGCGCCGGGTTCCGGATCACGTCGGGTCCGGCGCTGGAGCGCGCCGGCGACGTCGCCGCGATCCTCACCGGTCTGGAGCCCGGCGACGTGCTGTTCGTCGACGAGGTCCACCGCCTGCCCCGGCCGGTGGAGGAGGTCCTGTACCCGGCGATGGAGGACTTCCAGATCGACGTGGTGCTCGGCAAGGGCCCGGGCGCGCGCAGCCTCAGGCTCGACCTGCCGCGCTTCACGCTGGTCGGCGCCACCACCCGCTCGGGGCTGATCGCCTCGCCGCTGCGCGACCGCTTCGGCTTCTCGGCGCGGCTGGACTTCTACGCGCCCGAGGACCTCCAGGCGATCGTGCTGCGGTCCGCGGCGATCCTCGGCGTCCGGATCGACCCGGCGGGCGCGTCGATGCTGGCGCGCCGGTCCCGCGGCACCCCGCGGATCGCCAACCGGCTGCTGCGCCGGGTGCGCGACTACGCCGAGGTCAAGGACGCCGCGGGCATCGACGACGGCGTCGCCGCCGCCGCGCTGGACCTGTTCGAGGTGGACCCGCTGGGGCTGGACAAGCTCGACCTGGCGCTGCTCCGCGGGCTCTGCGAGCGCTTCGGCGGCGGCCCGGTCGGCCTCGGCACGCTGGCCGCCTCGATCGGGGAGGAGCCGGACACCGTGGAGGACGTCGCCGAGCCGTACCTGCTCCAGCTCGGGTTCGTCCAGCGCACCCCGCGGGGGAGGACGGCGACGCCGGCGGCGTTCGCGCACCTGGGGCTGGCCGTGCCGCGGTCCTCGGCGCCCGTCAACGACCCGCTGTTCGACCTCGGAGGCTGAGGGCGGGCGCGAGGACGCCCGGCCGCCCGGCGGCATTCGCGGCCGTCGGGGGACGCAGGAGGGAGCGCGCCGGCGGGCGGGGGCGCGCGGGCGGCGGATCAGCCGTCGAGCGCGGCGTCGATCTGGTCCAGCACCGTCTCGGTCGAGCCGAGCAGCGCGGCCTCGTCGTGGGCGACCGCGGTCACGTCGACGGCCGGCTCGGACCGGTCGCGGCGGCGCCGGGTGCTGCGCTGGATCCTGACGGCCATCTCTGCTCCTCGGGCTCCGGTCCCGGGGTCGGGACCGCTCGTGCCTGTTGCATCGACGCGACCGGCCTGCGGTTCACAGCGGAGGGGGGTGGTCCTGGGAATGGTGATGTCGGGTGGGTCGCCTCTACCCACATGGAGCACCGACTATCCCCGCTGCGGACACCCAACTTTCCCGCGGGGCGCCCCCGGCCCGTCCCCGTGCGGGGGCCGCAGCGGGACACGGGGAGAACCCGCAGGTCAGTGGCGGCGCGGCCGGAACGGGCGCAGTTGACCGATCTTCGCGGCCGTCCCTAGGATGGGAGCTCGCGGCCAGGAGGGCCGCGACCGCCGTGCGCCGCCGGGCGCAGCGGCACTCTCGACCCGGCGCTCGGTCGGGTGTCGCGGAGGTCCACACGCAATGCCAAACGCTGCCCCCAATCTGATCCTCTTCGTGCTGCTGTTCGGGGCGCTCTACTTCCTGCTGATCCGTCCGCAGCGCCGGCGCTTCGAGGCGCAGCGGCAGATGCAGGCGTCGCTGCAGCTCGGCGACGAGATCACCACCTCCGGTGGCCTGGTCGGCACGATCCGCCGGCTCGACCCCGACGTGCTCACCGTGGAGCTGTCCCCGGGTGTGGAGGCGCGCGTCAAGCGCCAGTTCGTGATCGGCAGGCACAACCCGATGGAGGCCGAGCCGCTCACCGGGGAGGACGACGAGGAGCGCGAGCAGCCGTGAAGATGGCCGAGCAGCGGCCGGTCAGCGCCGAGCGGTCCCTGTTCGACCAGGTGGTGCGCCACCCGGTCATCTCCACCTACATCGAGCTGGCCGACCAGTTCACCGCCCAGCTCGGCTTCACCGAGCACGGCTTCCGGCACGCCAACCTCGTCGGGCACATCGCCTACAACATCCTGTCGCGGCTGGGCCACGAGCCCCGCCTGGCGGAGCTGGCCGCGATCGCGGGCTACCTGCACGACGTGGGCAACGTGGTCTCGCGCCACAACCACCCGCAGACCTCGGCCCTCATCGCCCTGCCGATCCTCGGCGAGCTGGGCATGGAGACCGCGGACACCGCCCTGGTGCTGAGCGCGATCGGCAACCACGAGGAGGAGATGGGCCACGCCGTGTCGCCCGTGTCCGCCGCGGTCGTGATCGCCGACAAGTCCGACGTGCACCACTCCCGGGTCCGCAAGGATGCCCAGGTCGAGTTCGACATCCACGACCGGGTGAACGCCTCGGCCAGGCACTCGTTCGTGCGGGTCGACGCCGAGCAGAAGACGGTCACCCTGGAGCTGGAGATCGACACCGAGATCTCCGATGTCCTGGAGTACTTCGAGATCTTCCTGACCAGGATGATGATGTGCCGCCGGGCGGCGGAGGGGCTCGGCTGCAAGTTCCGCATGACCGTCAACGGTCACTCGCTGCTGTAGGAGCAAACCAACCGTGACTGGCAACCGTCGGCTGTACCTCCCGCTGGTGTTCGTCTTCGTGCTCACCGCGGCCCTGTGGGCGGTGATCGTGGTGCGCGACATCCACCCGCGGCTGGGGCTGGACCTGCGCGGCGGCACCAGCGTGACCTTCCGGCCGGTCCCGGCGCCCGGGACGCAGGTCGACGAGGCCAAGCTCAACACGACCGTCGACATCATCCGCAACCGCGTGAACGCCCAGGGCGTGGCCGAGTCGGAGGTCAACGTCGAGGGCGGCAACATCGTCGTGGCCCTGCCGGAGGTGCGCGACCCCGACCAGGTGATCAAGGCGGTCGGCACGACCGCGCAGCTGCGCTTCCGGCCGGTCCTGGAGTCGGTCCCCCCGAGCGACCCCAAGTACAAGCAGGGCGAGTTCGCCAAGGTGGACTGCGCCAAGGAGCAGCAGGCCACCGACGACCCCAACAAGGAGGTCGTCCTGTGCGTCCAGGACCCCGGCCAGACCAAGCCGGCCGCCGACGCGCTCAAGATGCGGCTGGGCCCGGTCGCGCTCGGCGGCCCGGACATCTCCCGCGCCAGCGCCGAGCTGCGGTCGGCCGGCGTCGGCTGGGTGACCGCCCTGCAGCTCAGCGGCAAGGGCGGCGACAAGTTCGCCAAGCTCACCGGCGACCTGGCCCGCTTCCCGCCCGGGGACCCCCGGCGCGAGATCGCGATCACGCTGGACGGCGTGGTCATCAACCACCCGCCCGTGTCCGAGCAGGTGCAGGCCGGGGTGGGGATCCGCGGCGGCAGCGCCGAGATCACCGGCCAGACCGAGCAGGAGGCCAAGGCGCTCGCGCCGCTGATCTCCGCCGGTGCGCTCCCGTTCGACCTGGAGGTCGTCAACCGGGACACCGTGAGCGCGACGCTCGGCGCCGACTCGCTGCACGCCGGCCTGGTCGCCGGCGCCATCGGGCTGGCCGCGGTCCTGCTCTACATGCTGGTGTACTACCGGCTGCTCGGCCTGGCCGTGTGGGTCGGGCTCGGGCTCGCGGGCGCGCTCAACGTCGGTGCCGTGCTGCTCATGGGCGAGCTGATCGGGTTCACGCTCACCCTCGCGGGGATCGCCGGGCTGATCGTGGCGATCGGCATCTCCGCGGACACCTACATCGTGTTCTTCGAGCGGGTGAAGGACGAGGCGCGCGACGGCCGCACGGTCCGCGCGGCCGTCGACCGCGGCTGGTCGCGCTCGTTCCACACGCTGGTCTCGGCCAACACGGTCTCGCTGCTGGCCGCGGTCATCCTCTACACGCTGGCGATCGGCCCGGTCCGGGGGTTCGCGTTCACCCTCGGCCTGGCCACGTTCATCGACTTCTTCGCCGCCTGGTTCTTCGCGCGGCCGGCGGTGACGCTGCTCGGCAGGTTCCGGCCCTTCCGGGAGGGCCGGCTCGGCCTGCCCGGGCTCGTCCGGGCGCCGGCGGGCGAGGCGGCGGCGGCTCGGGCGTAGGACCATCCGCGCGGCCGGACGGCCGCGGAAAGGGAGCATCGATGTCACTGGGGAACCGGCTGTACACGGGCCAGACGGCGATCGACTTCGTCGGCCGGCGGCGCCTGTGGTTCACCCTCTCCGGCATCGCCATGCTCGTCTCGCTCGTGGCGCTGATCGTCCCGGGGCTGAACTTCGGGATCGACTTCCGGGGCGGCGCGGTCTTCGAGGCCAGAGCGACCCGCCCGGTCAGCGAGGGCCAGCTCCGCCAGCTGATCGGGCCCACCGCCAAGGTCATCCAGGTCACCGACGAACGGCCGCCGCGGGTCCGGGTCCAGACCGAGGAGCTGCCCGAGGACCAGGTCGCCCGCGTCCGCCAGCAGCTCAGCCAGGCGACCGGCGCCGAGAAGGTCGACACGCGCGCGATCGGCTCCAAGTGGGGCAGCACGGTCTCGCGCCGCGCGCTGCTGGCGCTGGTGGCGTTCGTCGTCGTCGTGACGCTGTTCGTGTCGGTGCGCCTGGAGTTCAAGATGGCCGTGGTCGCGCTCGTCGCGCTCGCCCACGACCTGCTGCTGACCGCCGGCATCTACGCGCTCGCCCGCTTCGAGGTGTCGCCGGCGACGGTGATCGCGCTGCTGACCATCCTCGGGTACTCGCTGTACGACACGGTGGTGGTCTTCGACAAGGTCAAGGAGAACACCTCCGGGCTCGGCTCGATGTCGCGCGCGACCTACTCCGACCTGGCCAACCAGGCGGTGAACCAGACCGCGGTCCGGTCGCTCAACACCTCGCTGGCGTCGCTGCTGCCGGTGGGCGCGCTGCTGTTCGTCGGCTCGGCGCTGCTGGGCGCCGAGACCCTCAAGGACCTCTCGCTGGCGCTGTTCGTCGGCGTGGCGACCGGCACCTACTCGTCGATGTTCCTGGCCGTGCCGATGCTCGCCGCCTGGAAGGAGCGGGAGCCGCGCAACCAGCAGATCCGCGCGCGGATCGCGCGGCTCGGCGCGGCCGGCGCCACGGGCGCGGCGGGGCGGGGCGCGCGCGCGGGCGCCGCGGCCGAGCGTGCCGCCGCGGCCCGGGAGCGGCCCGCCGCGGCCGGCGGGTCG
Source organism: Actinomycetes bacterium (assembly GCA_035263405.1). Lineage (GTDB taxonomy): Bacteria > Actinomycetota > CALGFH01 > CALGFH01 > CALGFH01 > DATFRI01. The sequence continues at coordinate 48,468 of DATFRI010000036.1, forward strand.
CAGCGGCGGCGCGCGGGCGCGCGTCCGGCGGCCCAGCCGGTCGAGGAGGAGCTGATGCCCATGCCGCAGCTCCCGCCCGACCCGGAGGACGGCGACGGTGAGCTGCCCGGCGAGCCGGCGGCGGCCGTGGAGCGCGAGCCGGAGCCCGCCGGCTCGTCCACCCCGCGGCCCGCGAGGCAGCAGCGCGCCCGGCCGCCGCAGCGCCGCAAGAGCGGCGCCAGGGCCGCCTCCCGGCCGGCCAAGCGTCGCCGCCGCTGAGCGTGTGGCGGCGGCCCGCGCCGCGTCTGGTGCCTGCCGGCCCGGCAGCGGGCCTGTCGTTCCGGACGTTCAAGTCGCTATTGACGTGCAGGCCGCGGGATGGTTGCATAGCTGCGTACGAAATATACCATTCGTGAAACTTAGGGCATTTACCCTGCCGCAGGCCTGAGGTACGCCGGCCGGGCAGGCATCGCTCCCATCCACAGGTCGTGGTGCACCGCTGCGTCCTACCGGTCCCACGCCCCCTGCACGTCACGCTGCCACCAGCGTCCCGCCAGCATGCCCGTTCGGCGGTCCGCCCGACGCCCGCCGCGTCCGCGCGCGGGCGGCCTGGAGCCCGGCCCGACCCCGCCATCCACCGGCCCACCGCACCCCGCCATCCACGGCCCCTGCACGCCCGGCCGACGAGCCCGCCTCCGGCCGGGTGAGGCGCTCCTGGCGGCGACACCCCACCACCAGACCTCCACGGCCCCGCCCGCGAACCCGACGACCAGCGCGTTCCCGCTGGCCGTCAAGCTCGGCGGCAACCTGCCGCCGGAGGACGCCCCCGAGCCCGTTGACGGCTCGGCCGGGGCCTGAGCCCACCCCGGCCGAGCCCCCACCGCGGCGGCGGCGCGGCACCCGGTCCACGCGCCGCCGCCGCCCGCCCGGGCCGGGACGAGGCCCTGCCGGTGTGCCCCACCGCGCGTCCTGCCTGCATGCGTCCGGGGAACCTGTCGGCGCGGGCCGCGGCCGGGCCGAGCCTCTAGGATTACCGGCGCGGCCGGATGCCGTCGCCAATGCGTGAGCAGGATGACGATCAGGAAGGACGACGACGTGTCCAAGAGCGAGCTTCGACTGCGCGAGCAGATCAGGGACGTCCCCGACTTCCCCAAGCCGGGGATCGTCTTCAAGGACATCACGCCGTTGCTGGCCGATCCGGTGTCCTTCTCCTCGGTCATCGACGAGATGGTGGTGCACTTCGGCCGGGGGAACGTCGACAAGGTCGTCGGCATGGAGGCGCGCGGGTTCATCATCGCCGCGCCGGTCGCCTACCACTTCGGGGCCGGGTTCGTCCCCGTCCGCAAGGCCGGCAAGCTCCCGCACCAGGTCGAGGCCGAGGAGTACGAGCTGGAGTACGGCACCGCCACGCTGGAGGTCCACCGGGACGCCATCACGGCGGGGGAGCGCGTCCTGATCGTCGACGACGTGCTCGCGACCGGCGGGACCGCCCGCGCGACCGCGCACCTCATCGAGCGGCTGGGCGGCAAGGTCGTCGGGATCGCCTGCCTGATCGAGCTGTCGTTCCTCGAGGGACGCAAGGCGATCAGCGGCTACGACTTCCACACCCTGCTGCGGTACTGACCGGGCCGGCGACGCCGCCTGCGGTACAGTTGCCCGACCGGGTCTCCCGTCCCACCGACCCCGGCACATCCGTGTCCCAGCCGATCTCGCCCGTCCCCGAGGGCCTGGCCATCGACCGTGAGCCAGGCGCGATCGGTGCTGCCGCGCTCCCGCCGGGCCGCACGCCGACCGGTACGGCCGGGCTCGCCTACGAGCTGACCCGCCCCTACGACCGGACCCCGCCGCCCGAGCCCGACCCCGAGTCCCTGCTGCGGCGGCTGCGGCACTCCACCCTGCGGGCCGGGGCCGACGTCGCCCAGGTCCGGCGCGCCTGGGAGGTCGCCAGGAGCCGGCACGCGGGCCAGCTGCGCAAGTCGGGCGAGCCCTGCGTGGCGCACCCGCTGCGGGTCGCCGAGATCGTCGTCGACCTCGGCCTGGACTCGACCAGCGTGATCGCCTCGCTGCTGCACGACGTCGTCGAGGGCGCCTCGATGTCCCCGGCGGAGGTCGGCGAGCTGTTCGGCCCCGAGGTCGCCAAGATCACCGACGGCCTCACCAAGCTCGACCGCCTCGGCTTCGAGACGCGCGAGGCGGCGCAGGCGGAGACCATCCGCAAGATGGTCGTGGCGATGGCGCGCGACATCCGCGTCCTGCTGATCAAGCTCGCCGACCGGCTGGACGACATGCGCACGCTCGGCTACCTGCGTCGCGAGAAGCAGGAGGCCGTCGCCCGCGAGACGCTGGAGATCTACGCGCCGCTGGCCAACCGGCTGGGGATCCACACGATCAAGTGGGAGCTAGAGGACCTCGCGTTCGCCACCGTGTACCCGCTGCGCTACGAGGAGATCGTGCGCATGGTGGCCGAGCGCGCGCCGGAGCGCGAGCGCTACCTCGCCGAGGTGATCGAGGAGCTGAAGACGCAGCTCAAGACGGTCAAGCTGCGTGCGGAGATCATCGGCCGGCCCAAGCACTACTACTCCATCTACGAGAAGATGGTCGTGCGCGGCAAGGAGTTCAGCGACATCTACGACCTCGTCGGCGTGCGCATCGTCGTCGAGTCGGTCAAGGACTGCTACGCGGTGCTCGGCCAGGTGCACGCGCTGTGGAAGCCGGTGCCCGGCCGCTTCAAGGACTACGTGGCGATGCCGCGCTTCAACCTGTACCAGTCGCTGCACACCACCGTGGTCGGGCCCGGCGGCAAGCCGCTGGAGGTCCAGATCCGCACCCGCGCGATGCACCGGACCGCCGAGTTCGGGATCGCCGCCCACTGGCGCTACAAGGACAAGGGCCGCGGCGCCGACACCGGCAAGGACCTCGGCTGGCTCCAGCAGCTCGTGGACTGGCAGCGCGAGCTGTCCGATCCGCGGGATTTCATGGAGAACTTGAAGACGGATCTGTACGTGGACGAGGTGTTCGTGTTCACGCCCAAGGGGGATGTGATCAGTCTGCCGGCGGGGGCGACGCCGATCGATTTTGCG
>DATFRI010000037.1:0-51205 GCA_035263405.1 Actinomycetes bacterium
CCCCCACAAGTCCCCCACGCTGCGGGACGCTCCGCTCCGCCCCCCCGGACCCCCCCACAAGTCCCCCACGCTGCGGGACGCTCCGCTCCGCCCCCCCGGACCCCCCCGTGACCGGGGGGATCCCCTGGTCGGGGGTCACGGCGCCTGGAGGCCGAGCAGGGGCTCCAGCCCGATGGTGAGCCCGCGGGTGGTGGGGACGGTGCGCACGGCCAGCAGCACGCCGGGCATGAACGAGGCCCGGTCCATCGAGTCGTGCCGGATCGACAGCGTCTCGCCCTCGCCGCCGAACAGGACCTCCTGGTGGGCCACGAGCCCGGGCAGCCGGACGGAGTGGATCGGCACCCCGTCGACGTTCGCACCGCGCGCCTCGAGCTTGGTGTCCGGCACGGCCGCGGGCTCGCCGCTCTGCCCGGCGGCCCCGGCGAGCGCGAGCGCCGGCCCGGCGGCGCCCTCGGCCCGTGCCTGCGCGATCTGCTGCGCGGTCCGGATGGAGCTGCCCGAAGGGGCGTCCGCCTTGGCGGCGTGGTGCAGCTCGATGATCTCGGCGGCCGGGTAGTAGCGGGCCGCGACCACCGCGAAGTGCATCGCGAGCACCGCGCCGAGCGCGAAGTTCGGTGCCCAGACCATGTTGCCCTCGCCCTTGTTGCCCGCGAGCCTGGCAAGCTCCTCGAGGGCGCCGGGCGGCAGGCCGGTGGTCCCCGAGACCAGGTGGATGCCTTCGGACAGGCACGAGCGCGCGAGCGCCATGGTCGCCTGCGGCGCGGAGAAGTCCACCACCACCTCGACCTCGGCGCTGAGCAGGTCCGACAGGTCCTCGGAGACCAGCAGGTCCGGCGGGGCCTCGCGGACCAGCTCGCGCAGGCCCCTGCCGAGGCTGGTCGAGCGGCCGACCACCGCCGCGAGCTCGAGGTCAGCCGACCTGAGGATGGCACGACAGGCGGCCTGGCCCATCCGCCCCGTCGCCCCCAGCACCCCGACGCGCACCTCGAACCTCCTCGCGAGCGATCACCGATCGCCCGGCAGGATATCCGCGTGGCGCGGGTCGCGTCCCGCCGGCCCTCCTCGCGCCGACGGTAGGCTTGCCGCGCCATGCTCACCTCGACCGAGAACGAGACCAGGGTGCTGTCGGTCCTCGCCGACCGCTACCGCCTGCCGCTGCACCGCGCCGAGCCGGCCGGGGTCGCGGTCGCCGAGGCTCCGGGCGCCTCGCTGCCGGTGCGCGCGTTCCTGCACACGGGCGGCGCGGCGATCGCGGTCGTGCCGGCGCACGCCGGGCTCGTCCACGTCGAGGTGTCGCGGCGGGCGGACGTCCAGGCGGCGCTGGAGGCGATCGCCGCGCGCCTCGCGGCCCGCCTGGTGGTCACGGTCGCCCGCACCGGCGTGACGATCCCGGAGCCGGCCGTGCCGGTCAGCGTGATCCGCGCGGACGACCCGCGCCTGCCGGACTGGGTGCTCGGTCACTTCACCGGTGAGGCGTGGGTGGTCCTCGACGACGCCGGGCGCGTGCTGTCGACCGCGGTGCTCAAGCGCTACGACGACCGCCTGCGCGAGATCGCGGTCGGGACCGCGGTGCGGGCGCGCGGGCGCGGGCTCGCCCGGGCGGTCGTGGCCGCGGCGGCCCGGGCCGTGCTGGCACAGGGCCGGGCGGTCCTGTACCTCCACGACGCCGGCAACGCCGCCTCGGCCAGGGTGGCGGAGGCGGCGGGTCTCCACGAGATCGGACGGCTGGCGGTGGTCGTGCCGGGCTCGGCACGAGCCGACCCCGACGAGCGGTCGTGACCCGGAGCCGGCCGCTCCGTCCGGCATCCACGGTGGACGGCCACGAAGAACGCAGCGCGGACAGCTTCACCGATTCAGGCACAAGCGGGCGGAAATAGCCCATACTCTGACCGTCGTGGCCCTCGCGGCCGTTGGGTCCGGTCCCGCTGGGCAGGTGTCATGCGTCGGTCGGCTTCCCGCAGCTACCTCGCCGCCAGTGTCGTCGCCGTGCTCGTCCACGCGCTCCTGGAGCCCGGAGCCGTCAAGGAGGCGCTGTACGGCGCGATCGCGCTCAGCGGGCTCGTCGCGCTGCTGACCGGGATCTACCTGAACCGCCCGCGGCTCCTGCTGCCGTGGTTGCTCGCCGCCACCGGGTCCTCGCTGTTCCTGATCGGCGATGTCGTCTTGGCCGCCTTCGAGAACGAGCGCGGCGTCCTACCGAAGCTGTCCGTCGCGGACGCGATCTACGTGCTCGCCTACGCCGTCATCACCGCCGCGCTGACCACGATGTACCGGCGCGTTCCCCCCGGCGACCGCGCCAGCCTCATCGACGCCGCTGTCATCATCATCGGCGTCGGCCTGCTGTGGTGGGTCCCGCTGATGGGCTCGCATGCCGACGACACCACGCGCTCCTACGTCGCCAGGGCGCTCACGCTGCTGCTGTACCCGCTGGGCGACCTGCTGCTGGTCGCGATCGCCGCGCAGCTGGCGTTCCATCCGGGCAGCACCCGCACCCCCGCCCACCGCCTGCTGCTGGCGGCGCTGGTCGCGATCCTCGCGGCCGACGTGGCGTATGCGCTGATCCAGTACTACGGGAGCTACAGCAGCGGCAGCCTGGTCGAGGAGCTGTGGGTCCTCAGCTATGTCCTGCTCGGCGCGGCAGGGCTGCACCCCTCGATGCGCGTGATCGGCGAGGCGTTCGGCCGGCAGGACACGCTCAGCCGCAGCCGCGTGGTGCTGCTCGCGTGCGCGTCGCTGATCGCGGTCGCGGTGCTGGCGGTGCAGTCGGCGCGCGGCGACCGGCTCGGCGTGCCGGTGGTCGCGGTCAGCTCCGCGGTCGTGTTCCTGCTGGTCCTGACCCGCATGGTGGGCCTGGTGAACGAGCTGCGCCGCGCGCAGGAGCAGCGCGGCCGCCTGCTCGACCGGACCGTGCAGGCACGTGAGGAGGAACGCATGCGCCTGGCCGCGGAGCTGCACGACGGCCCGATCCAGCGCCTGGCGTTCCTCACCATCGACCTGGAGCTCGCGCGGCGCAACGTGAACCGGGCCGAAACCGAGACCGGTGTGGAGATCCTCGACTCGGTGCAGACACGCCTCACCGAGGAGATCGGCGAGCTGCGCCGGGTGATGGCGACGCTGCGGCCGCCGCTGCTGGACGAGGTCGGGCTGACCGCGGCGCTGCGCGACCACATGGCCGACTTCGAGCAGCGGGTCGGCGTCCGGTCCGAGTTGGACACCGACGTCACGGTCCGGCTGGAGCCGGCGCTGGAGACGGTGCTGTACCGGGTCGCCCAGGAGGCCCTGATCAACATCGGCAAGCACGCCAACGCCTCGACCTGCCGCGTCACGCTGCGCGCCGTCGAGTCCTCGGTGGAGCTGTGCGTGCACGACGACGGCGGCGGCTTCGACCCCGCGACGGTGCACGGCCCCGAGCGCGGCCACTACGGGCTGGTCGGCATGCGCGAGCGGGTGGAGATGGCCGGCGGCCGCTGTGAGGTCAGCGCGCAGCGGGGGGCGGGGGCCATGATCCGCGTGACGTTCCCCGGGCCGACGGCGGCGGCGCCGCCCGCGCCGGTCCCCCCGGCGCAGGGACCGCACCCTGACCAGCAGCCGCGGGCCAAGCAGCCATGATGACGCTCCCGTCTCCCCGCGTGCTGCTGGTCGACGACCAGAGTGGGATGCGCACCGCGCTGCGCAACCTGCTCCAGGACGAGGGGATCATGGTCGTCGGCGAGGCCGCCGACGGCGAGGAGGGCGTCGCCCGCGCCCGCGCCCTGTCCCCGGACGTGGTGCTGATGGACCTGCGCATGCCGCGGCTGAACGGGATCCAGGCCACCCGGGAGATCAAGCGGCTGCTGCCGCTGACCCAGGTGGTCATCTTCACCGCGTACGACGACCTGGGCATCCAGCGCAACGCCGCCGAGGTGGGCGTGCACGCCTACCTGGTCAAGGGCTGCCCGCCGCAGGTGATCCTGTCCACCGTGATCGACGCCTGGAAGGGACCGGCGGGCCGGCCGCACGAGTTCCCCGTGTCCTGACCGGCGGTCGCCGGCCGGGTCGCCCAGCGGGTCGCCTGGTCGCCGCCCCGCGGCGGGCTACCCGCCGGGCGGGTCGTGCAGGTCCTGCGCGGCTGGAGTCCCACGCAGGGCCTGCACCAGGGTCGTGCGGTGGCGGCGGACCAGCCGGCCGCGCCCGGGAGGGAGCGGCTCGGCACGCACCCGGCCGGCCACCGGCCCCTCCTCGCTGGCGCCGCTGAGGACGAGCACGGGCGTGCCCAGCTCCCGCAGGCGCTGCAGGAAGGGCTCGAAGCTGCTGCGCGCCAGGCCGCTGACCCGCCGCGCGACCACGGCGTGGAAGCTGACGTCCCGGGCGTGGGCGAGCAGCTCCGCGAGGTCGGCGAGCGGGCTGGAGCCCGGCCCGGCCAGCAGGTCGTAGTCGTCGACCACGAGCACCAGCTCGGGCGCGTCGGGCCCCGCCGGCGGCAGCATGTCCGCCCCGACGGGCGCGCCCGCCCCGCCCGCCGTACCGGCCCCGCCAGGCGCGCCCGGCGGGTCCGCCGCGCCTGGGGCGCCGGCCGCCCAGACGCCGCCGTCGAGCGCCCCGGCGACGGGGATGCCGGCGTGCTCCAGGCGGCCGGACAGCTCGGCCGCGAGGCGCTCGGCGAGCGCGGCCGCTCCGGACCCGGTGACCGCCAGACCCTCCCGGTAGGCGCCCGGGACGGCGTCGAGGAGCTGGCGGCGGGGATCGACCAGGGCGATGCGCAGGCGCTCGGGCGGGTGGCAGGCGACCAGCCGGCCGAGCAGGCCCTGCAGGAGCGCGGTCTTGCCGCACTCCGCGTCGCCGAGCACCAGCAGGTGCGGGTCGGACCCGAGCAGGTCCACACGGGCCGGCTCCAGCCCGTACTCCTGCAGGCCGATCGCCATCCCGTGCACGGCGTCGCCCACCGGGTCGGGCAGCTGGTCGGGCCGGACCTGGCCGGGGAGCATCCGGATCGGCGGTGCCGCCGGCCGGCCGCGCCAGCGGCCGGCGGCCGACTCCAGCAGCCGCTCGACGCCGACCGCGAGCCCGGCCGCGTCGGGCCGGCCGTCCGCGCGCGGCAGGGCCGCCTGGAACTGCCCGCCGGACCGCGTGAGCCCGCGTCCGGCAGGGCCCGGCGCCAGCGCCGCCGCCGCGTGGCGGTCCAGCGCGGACTCGACGGGATCGTTGAGCCGCAGCTCGAGCCGGCCGCCGATCGCGTCGCGCAGCGACGGTCGCAGGTCGTTCCAGCGGCTGCCGGAGACCACCAGGTGGACGCCGTGGTGCAGCCCCGACGCCGCGATCTCGGCGAGCGCCTCGGCGAGGTCGGGGAACTCGGCCGCGAACCGGCCCCAGTCGTCGACCAGCACCAGGACCTCGCCGTGGCGGCCGCCGGGCAGCCGCCCCGCCGCCCGAGCCCGGTGGTAGGCGGCCATGCCGTCGAGCCGGCGCAGCGCCGCCGCGCGCTCGGTGAGGAGCGCCTGCAGCTCGCGGACGAGCCGGGCGACCGGCTCGCGGTCGCCGCGGCCGTGGACCGCGCCGACGTGGGGGGCGCCGGCGAAGGCGTGCAGGCCGCCCCCGCCCAGGTCGACCGCGTACACCTGCACGTCGCCCGGGTCGTGGGTGAGCACCAGCCCGGCGAGGAACGCCTGCAGCAGCGTGGACTTGCCCGAGCGCGGCGCGCCCACGACCGCGACGTGCCCGTCGGCACCGGCGAGGTCCAGGACCAGCGGGGGCTGCGACTGCTCCTCCGGCCGGTCGAGCAACCCGACCGGCAGCCGCAGCCAGCCCGGCTCGCCGGGCCGGGCGGCGGGTGGCGCCGGGCCGAGCAGCTGGTCCAGGGTGAGCGCCGACGGCAGCGGCGGCAGCCAGACCTCCCGGGCCCGGCCCGCGCCGCCCCAGGCGCGGCCAGCCGCCTCCACGACCACCTCCAGCTCGGTCGCGGGCCGCCCGGGCCCCGCCCCGGGGCGTGCGCCGGGCGCGGCCGCGGCCCGCGCCGGGCGCGTGGCGAGCGCGGCCTTGAACCGCTGCACGCCGCCGTCGACGGCGAGCAGGCCGAGGCCGGGCAGCGGCGCCAGCTCGAACGCAGCGCGCGTGCCGAGCGCGAGCATCGACTCCTCGGCGCTGAAGGTGCGCAGGCAGGCGCGGTAGCGCAGGTGGCTCTCCAGGCCGCGGATGCGCCCGCCGTCCAGCCGCTGCGTCGCCAGCAGCAGGTGGACGCCGAGGCTGCGCCCGGTCCGGCCGATGGAGACGAACAGCTCCAGGAAGTCGGGCCGCGCGTCCAGCAGCTCCCCGAACTCGTCCACGACGACCAGCAGCGCCGGCATGGGCTCCAGGCCCGCCTCGGGCTGGTCGCGCCGCCGCGCACGCCAGTCCGCGGCGCGCTCCAGGCGGGCGTCGGCCAGCAGCCGCTGGCGCCGCCGCAGCTCGCCGGAGAGGGCGGCACGCGCCCGCTCGACCAGCGACGGGTCGCACTCCAGGTTGGTGATGAGCCCGGCGACGTGGGGAAGCTCCGCCAGGCCCGCGAAGGTGGCGCCCCCCTTGTAGTCGACGAGCACCAAGGCCAGCTCCTCGGGTGCGTGGCGGGCCGCGAGCCCCGCGGCGAGCGTGCGCAGCAGCTCGCTCTTGCCCGAGCCGGTCGCGCCCACCACCAGGCCGTGCGGCCCCATGCCGCCGTCGGCGGCCTCCTTGAGGTCGAGCAGGAGCGGGCCGCCGTCGTCCTGCACGCCGACCGGCGCCGCCAGCAGCTCCCGCGGCGGCCTGGACGACCGGCGCTCGGCCAGGTCGAGCTGCTCGCGCGGGCCGATGCCCAGCAGGCCGAGCAGGCCCTCGCTGTCGACGCCGGCGAGCCGGCCGCGCCGGTGCCGCTGGCGCAGGGGGGCCAGCTCGCCGGCGAGGGCGGCGCACAGCCGCACCGGGGCGCCGTCGGCGCGGGCCACGCGGATCCGGCGGGCCGCCGGATGGGCGGGCACCAGCTCCAGGCCGCCGCCGGTGTCGAGCTGGAGCCGTGCCCCGACCCGCCCGGGGACGCGGATCGGGCTGTCGACCAGCGCCAGCACCAGCACCCCGACGGCCGCGGCGTGGTCGAGCAGGTCGTCCAGCACCGGCAGCTCGCCGAGCGGACCGTCGGGATCGTAGCCGTCCAGCAGGACCACGACCCGCGGGAACGGGGCCAAGGGCGCCCGCTCCCCGCCGGCGGTGCGGCGCTCCAGGTCCTCCAGGCGCGGCCGGACGATCCGCGCGAGCAGCACCTCCAGGTCGGCGGCGGAGGTGGCCACCCCCGCCGCGGCCCCGCCGCCGACCGCCGCCGACCCGGCGTCCCCGAGGTGCGGCAGGTGGTGCAGCCAGCGCCAGGCCTCGGCGGCACCGGCCGGGAACCACGCCACCAGCCGCAGGTCCGCGGGCGCGTGCAGCGCGGCGAGCTGGCAGACGAGCGCGCGCGCCAGGCTCCGGGCGCGGTCCCCCCCGCCCAGCAGCGCGACCCAGCCCAGGCCGGCGGCGTCGACGGCGACCGGTGCCGACGGCAGGGCCTGGTACGCGCCGACCAGCGCCAGCGCGGCGGCCAGCAGCGTGCCGTCGTGCTCGGCCAGGGGGCCGCCGCCGTCCAGCGTCACGGGCGCGGCCATCGGGACGTCCCCCAGCCCCAGGCGCAGCCGCAGGAAGTCGGCGTCGTCGCGGCGCCGCTCCCAGACCCGCTGGCGCCCGCCGGCCAGGGACACCAGGCGCCCCGGGTCCGGGTGCAGCCAGGCGAGCGCGCGCCGCTGCGCAGCCGCGACCTGCTCGCAGCGGCGCCGCGCGCTCCCCAGGTGGTCGGTGTACCGGCGCGCCCGCTCGTGCGCGAGCCGCGCCTGTGCGCGCCGCCGGGTCACCCACAGCGCCACGGACACGGCCACGCCGAGACCCGCCATCGCCAGGGCCACGGCCAGGAACCGGCTCGCGCCGCCGAGCAGGGCGAACCCGAGCAGGCCGAGGCCGCCGGTCGCCGAGACCAGGAGCTGCAGGGGGCCGCCGCGCTGGGCGGGTGGCGGCGACGGCGGCGCGGCGACGACGATCGGGTCCCCCGGAACCGGCTCGGGGAAGAGCCGGGCCGGCCGGTGGACCGTGACGGCCGCGGGCCCGGCGGGAGCCGGGCGGGCGTGGTCGGGTGGCTGCATGAAGGCGTTCTACCGTGATCCGACGCCGCGGGGCGCCGGCCGTCCACAGCCCCGCCCGGGGCGGCCCGGGCGGTCGGAACTGGTCGGCTTCGGTGGAGCCGGCGAGCGCGACCGTGGGAGCTGCCTCCTCGGTGCGCCCGCCGTCGAGGAAGCCGAGGACGAGCGGCCTGCGGCCGGCGGGCGGGAGGGCCGGGCGGCTCAGCCTGGCGCGGCGCCGGCCGGCCGGCTCGCCATGTCCACGAGCATCTCGATGCCCGCTCGGATCCTGGCGGTGACCTGCTGGATGGTGCCGAGCGCGTCGACGGTCACGAGCAGGCCGCGCTCGGCGTAGTAGTCGGCCAGCGGGCGGGTGACGACGGAGAACACCTCGAGCCGGTGGCGGATGGTCTCGGCGGTGTCGTCGCTGCGCCCCAGCTCCGCCGCGCGCCGGACCAGCCGGCGCAGCAGCTCGTCCTCGGCGACGTCGAGGCTGACGGCCACGCCGATCGGCAGGCCGCCGTCGGCCAGCCAGGCGTCCAGCCGCCGCGCCTGCGGCACGGTGCGCGGGAATCCGTCGAGCAGGTAGCCCGGGACGCAGTCGGGCGAGGACAGCCGGTCGAAGACCATCCGGGTCACCAGGTCGTCGGGGACGAGGTCGCCCGCGTCCATGTAGCGCTGCGCGTGGCGGCCGAGCGTGGTGCCGGCGGCGACGTTGGTGCGCAGGATCTGACCGGTCGAGATGTTGGCGATCCCCAGCTCCTCGGCGAGCAGCGCCGCCTGGGTGCCCTTGCCCGCGCCCGGCGGTCCGAGCAGCACGATCACCGCAGGTCGCGGCTCGCCCAGGAGCGTGAGCCCGGTCGCGGCCCGCCGGCCGGCCTTGCCGGGGGCCGCGGGCCGCGCGGTGCCGCCGAAGGCGTCCGCGGTGCCCAGCCGCACGGGCACCCACCCCTTAGGGGGCATCGCGGAGACCTTGGCTGACCATGGGCGGCTCCCGGAACGCGAGAAGGGTCCCACGACCTTAGGAGTCGGCCTATTATTCGTCTAGTCGATCTTTTCGATCAGGCCCATAGCTTTCATCTATCGATAAAGGTGAGCGATGCTCCTGAGCGAGATCAGCGCGTTCCTCGAAGTGGCCAGGCAGGGCTCGATGAGCCGGGCTGCGGAGGTCATGTACGTCACCCAGCCGACCCTCACCGCCCGAATCCAGAACCTCGAGTCCAAGCTCGGGGAGCGCCTGTTCACCCGCAGCCGCCAGGGCATGCGGCTGACCGAGGCCGGGCGCGCGTTCCAGCCCTACGCCGAGCGGGCGCTCCAGGCGCTCCAGGAGGGCCAGCTCCTGCTCGCCGACCGCCGCCGCGGCGGCACGGGGGAGCTGCTGCTGGGCGCGGCGCCCTCGTTCGGGACGTACGCCCTGCCCGCGCTGCTCAAGCGCTTCGCCGCGCGGCATCCCACCGTCCGCCTCGTGGTCAAGACCGGCCACTCGGAGGAGGTCCAGGCGATGGTGCTCCAGCGCGAGGTGCAGCTCGGGCTGATGCGCCAGCTGCACCACGCCGAGCTGGAGACCACGACCGTGTACGTGGACGAGCTGGTCCTGGTCGTCCACCCGGAGCACCCGTTCGCGGCCGAGGGCAGGATCGCGCTCGGCGAGGTCGCCGGCCAGTCGCTGATCCTGTTCGACCGCACCTCGAGCTTCCACGACCTCACCAGCGCGCTGTTCCGCGGCGCCGGCGTGTCGCTGCGCAGCCTCATGGAGCTGGACAGCATCGAGGCGACCAAGAAGATGGTCGAGGAGGGGCTGGGCGTGGCGCTCCTGCCGCTGATGGCGGTCGCCGCCGAGCTGACCGCCGGGCAGCTGCGCCGCATCCAGGTCACCGACGCCCCCACGATCCGCCGCGAGATCGTCGCGGCCCGGCGGCGCGACGCCGGGCCGCCCGCGGGCGCGGTCGACTCGTTCCTGGCGATGCTGCCGGAGCTGCCCGGCCTGCTGGACCAGGTGCGCACGGCGGGCCTGGTCGCGGCCGACGCACCGGGCGGAGCAGCCGCTCAGTCCTGACCGGCCGGCGGCTCCCGGTCGTCGTCGCCGGTGACGGCGGCATCCTGGCGGGCCAGGCGGCGGCCGGCGTCGACCAGCAGCGCGACGCCCACCGCGATCACGCCACCCCACACCAGCCCGGGCCACGGCGGCGAGTCGACCACGCCGAGCGGGACGGCCAGCCAGGCCAGGCCGAGGACGGCGAAGACCAGGCCGAAGCCGAGGGAGATCACGTCGAGCTCGTGACGGTGCACGTCGGGCTCCTTCCGGTCCGCCGGTGCCTGCTGCTGTGGACGCATGGTTCGCGGACCGCCCGGTCGCCCGGGCCCGGTCCGCCGGAGGCGAGCGGCCACCGGGTCAGCCCCGCCGCACGATGATCTCGCCGTAGTTCGCCTCGACGACCAGCCTGAGCCGGCCGGACGCGGGCGAGCCCGGCTCGGAGGTGGCGAAGTGCTCCGCCGGCTCCAGGCCGTCCCCCACGTCGCGCGTGCGGTCGAACAGGTCCACGGTGCCCCCGCGGAGCTGGCCGCGCACCTCCACCGCGGCGCCGGGCGGCACGACCACCTCGAGCTTCCCGATCCCGACCCGGCAGCGCACGGCCTCGGCCGTCCCGTCCAGGCGGACGCCGCTGAGGTCCAGCTCGAGGCGGCCGATCCCGACCTGGTACCGGTCCTGCACCTCCGCCACCGTCCGCGGGGCGTACGCGCGCTCGCCGAGCGCGCCCGACACCGGGACGCGCAGCAGGTTCGCCACCACCAGCACCGGGAGCAGCAGCAACCCGACGGCGATCAGCCAGCGGGCCCGCCCCCGCCAGGCACCCACCACCAGCCCGAGGCCGAGCACGACCAGCGCGACCGCGAGGTCCTCGCGGAACGACGCTTCGACCACGCCCGTGGCGTCGAGCAGCGCGGTCACGCCGACGGCGACGACCGCGACCCCGACGGTCGCGCGCCCGAGGACCGAGCGCGGCCGCGGCGGAGCCGGCGGGGGCGGGGCGCCCGGGTCCGCGCCCGCCGGCCGGGTCGCGGTCGCGGCGGCGGCCGTCCACGGACCGCCCGGTCCCGGCGCCTGGAAGCCGGCGCCGGCCGGCGGGTAGCCCCCGGGGGGCGGCGGCGGCAGGCCTCCGGGGGGTGGCGGGAGGCCCGGGGGGGCGGCCCCGGGCGGCACGTCCCCCCCGGCCAGGGGCGGGCCGCCGCCGGGTGGCGGCGCCGCCGTGCTGCGGGTGTCCTGCCGGAACAGCGCGTAGCCGAGCGCGATCAGCACCACCGCGAGCACGACCAGCGGGCCGCTCACCCGGATGCCGCCGGCCAGGACCAGGCCGACGAGGACGATCAGCAGCACCTGCAGCCACAGCGGCGCCTCGCGCAGCTGCCGCAGCCCGGTCTCCAGCGGGGACCCGCGGCCGTCCTGCGCCGGGAGGCTCACCCACCCGACCAGGTACAGCAGCACCCCCACCCCGCCGAACACGGTCAGCACGACGAAGGCGACGCGCAGCAGCGTCGCGTCGACCCCGAGGTAGGCGCCGAGCCCTCCGGCGACGCCGGCCACCACCCGGTCGCGCTCGCTGCGCACCAGGCGCGGGCGCGCGGACCCCGGCGGCGGGCCCCCCACCCCGCCGGGGTGGGGAGGAGGCGGAGGCGGTTCGGGTGGGGGCGGCGGGCCGCCCGCCCCGCCGGGGTGGGGCGGAGGCGGAAGAGGCGGCGGGTCGGGTGGGGCCGGGCGGCGGCCGGTCGCGGCGGCGCCCTCCGCGGGCTCGCGGTCGGGCAGTTCGTGCTCACTGGTCATGGGCCGATGGTGGGCCGCCGGCGCGCGCCGCGCGATCGGGGACCACCCGGGCCGCACCCTGAGCCGGCGCCTGCGGGACCGGGGACGTCCCCGGTCCCGCAGGCGCCGGGCCGTGTGCCACCATGGGAACGACCAGACCCGGGGAACACCCGAGGCAAGCGACCCGGGGGGAGACCCCGGGGGAGGACTCAGGGAGACCCCGGGGACGCCCGGAGCACGCAGGGAGCACGCGATCGACCAGGCGACGACGCCCCGGACCGGCCTGCGGGCCGGCCGCCCGGCGGCCCTGGGGCGCGCCGGGCGGTTGGGCCTGGTCCGCAGCGCGGACGACCGCGTGATCGCCGGGGTGGCCGCCGGCATCGGGGAGCGGCTGAGCGTCGACCCGGTGGTCGTGCGGCTGGCGTTCGCGGCGCTGGCCGCGGCGGGCGGCGCCGGCGTCGTCGCATACCTGCTGCTGTGGGCGCTGGCGGCCGAGCCCGGCGACGCCGGCGCGGGCCGTCCTTGGCGGCCGCCCGCCAGCCAGCAGCGCGCGATCGCCCTCGGCCTGCAGGTCCTCGGGGTGCTGCTGCTGCTGCGCTCGGCGGGCTGGTGGTTCGGCGACGCGGTGGTGTGGCCGCTGGCGCTGGCCGCACTCGGGTCCGCCGTGATCTGGGCGCGCAGCGGCCGCGAGGACCGCGAGCGCTGGGCGCGGCTCGCCGCGCTGCTGCCGAGCGGCGGGTACGCCGCGCTGCTCGGCGCGCGCACCTCCCCCCTGCGGCTCGCCGGGGGCGCGGCGCTGGTCGCCGCCGGTGGGGCGGCGTTCCTCACCGCCAACGCCGCGCTCCTCACCTGGAGCCTGCTGGTGGCCGCGCTGGCGGTGGCGGCCGGGCTGACCCTCGCCCTGGGTCCGGGCCTGTGGCGCCTGCGCGGCCAGCTCGTACAGGAGCGGCGCGCGCGCATCCGCTCGCAGGAGCGCGCGGAGATGGCCGCGCACCTGCACGACTCGGTGCTGCACACGCTCGCGCTCATCCAGCGCACCCCCGACCCGCTCGAGGCGGTCAGCCTCGCCCGCGGGCAGGAGCGCGAGCTGCGCGCGTGGCTGGCCGGCCGCGCGCAGGCGGGCGACGGCCGGCTCGCCACCGCGGTCGACGCGATGGCCGGGCGGGTCGAGCGCCTGTACCGCGTGCCGGTGGAGGCGGTCGTGGTCGGCGACACCGCGCTGGACGAGCGCGTCCAGGCGCTGGTGGACGCGGCCGGGGAGGCGGCCGCGAACGCCGCGCGGCACTCCGGGGCGCCGGCGGTCTCGGTCTACGCGGAGGTGGAGGCCGACGGGATCGTCGCGTACGTGCGCGACGAGGGCGGCGGCTTCGACGCCTCGGCGGTGCCCGCGGGGCGCAGCGGGATCGCCGAGTCGATCGTCGGCCGCATGCGCCGCCACGGGGGCGGCGCCGAGGTCGCCAGCGAGCCGGGCGAGGGCACCGAGGTCACGCTGCGCCTGCCGAGGTTCCCGTGAGCGCCGGCCGGACGCCGCCGCCGCCCTCGGACGCCCGGCGGCCGGACGTCGCCGCCCGGCCGCGCGTGTTCGTGGTCGACGACCACCGGCTGTTCCTCGCCGGGGTCCGCAGCGAGCTGGGCGACCGGTTCGAGATCGCCGGGACCGCCAGCGACGTCGACGAGGCGATCGCCGGGATCCGCAGGACCAGCCCGGACGTGGTCCTGCTGGACGTGCACATGCCCGGCGGCGGCGGGCTCGCCGTCCTCGGCCAGGTGGCCCGGACCGACCCCCGGGTGCGCTTCCTGGCGCTGTCGGTCTCCGACGCCGCCGAGGACGTGATCGCCCTGGTGCGCGCGGGCGCCCGCGGCTACGTCACCAAGTCGATCCGGCCCGAGCAGCTCGCCGAGGCGATCCTGCGGGTGCACGCGGGCGAGGCGGTGCTGTCGCCGCGCCTGGCAGGGTTCGTCCTGGACGCGTTCGCGGACGGCACCGCCCCCCCGCTGGATCCCGAGCTGGACCAGCTGACCACGCGCGAGCGCGAGGTGCTGCGGCTGATCGCGCGCGGCTTCGCCTACAAGCAGGTCGCGCGGCGCCTGTCCATCTCGATCAAGACGGTCGAGACGCACGTCTCCGCGGTCCTGCGCAAGCTGCAGCTCTCCAACCGTCACGAGCTGAGCCGCTGGGCGAGCGAACGGCGGCTCATCTGAACGGCGGCGGTGCCGCGCGCGGGCCGTCCGGAGCGTCCGGCCGCCCCGGGGCGGCGCCGGTCGCCCTGGTCGCGACCGACCTGGACGGCACGCTGTCCGACGCGCGCGAGCGCATCCATCCGCGCTCCCTGTCGGCGGTCGGCAGGCTGCGCCGGCGCGGGATCCCGCTGCTGATCGCCACCGGCCGGCGGGTGCGCTCGGCCCGGGCGGTGCTCGACCGGCACGGGCTCAGCCTGCCGCTGGTGGCGCTGGACGGCACGATCGGCGTGGAGGCCCGCGGGGGCGGTGCCTTCCACCGCGCCGCGTTCGCCGCCGGGACGGCGCGGCGGGTGGTGCGTGCGCTGCGCGCGGCCGGGCTCGGGCCGTGCGTGTACGTCGACCGCCCGGACGTGGACATCGTGGTCGACGGCGACGCCTCGTCCGGTGAGGCGTTCCTGGCCCGCAACCGCGCCTGGATCGCGCACGGGGACCTGGAGCGGGTGACCGTGAGCGAGACGGTCCTCGCGGTCAGCGTGGTCGGCTCGCCGGACCCCCGGCTCGGCGAGGCCGCCCGGGCGCTGCGCGGGATCGCCGCCGCCAGCTTCACCCCCGACGTGGTCTACGGCGGGCACAGCCTCCAGGTCCGCCCGGCCGGCGTGAGCAAGTGGAGCGGGGTCGCCGCGTTCTGCCGCCGCCACCGGGTCGACGCGGCGGGGGTGCTGGCCGTCGGCGACGGCGCCAACGACGTCGAGCTGCTCGCGCACGCGGCCGTGGCCTGCGCGGTGGGCGGCGGCGCGCCGGCCGCGGTCGCGCTCGCCGACCACCTGATCGCGCCGCCGCAGGCCGGCGGCTGGGCGGCGGTGGCCGCGCTGGCCGCCGGCCTGCCCTGACCGGCCGGGCTACAGGTACTCCTCGAAGACCTCCGTGCCCTCGAACGGTCCCACCACCCCGATCGCCCGCGGGCCGTCGGCGAGCACGTCCCGCGCGACCTGCTGCGCGTCGTCGAGGGTGACCTCGTCGAAGCGGGCGAGGACCTCGTCGACGCCGAGCAGCTCGGTGCCGGTCACCTCGGACTTGCCCAGCCGGATCATGCGGCTGGCGGAGTCCTCCAGCCCCAGCACGAACGAGCCCTTGAGGTGACCCTTGCCGCGCGCCACCTCCTCCTCGCTGAGACCGTCGGCGAGGATCCGCCCGATCTCGTCCTTGACGATCTTGAGGACCTCGTTGACGTGCTTGGGCGAGGTGCCCGCGTGCATCGACAGGACGCCGGTCTCCTCGTAGTGGAGCACGAAGGAGGAGACCGAGTACGCCAGGCCGCGCTTCTCCCGGATCTCCTGGAACAGCCGCGAGCTCATCCCGCCGCCGAACGCGACGTTGAACACGCTCAGCGCGAACCGGCGCGGGTCCGACCGGGAGATCGCGCCCGTCCCGTAGACCACGTGCGCCTGCTCGGTGTCGCGGCGGCGCACGTCGACGCCGCCGCGCAGGGTCGGGGCGGCGCGCGCGCGCTCGGCCGCGCCGTCGCTCCCGTCGGCGGCGTCGAACGCCGCCTGCACCAGCTCGAGGACCTGCCGGTGCTCGACGTTGCCGGCTACGGACACGACCAGGTTCGACGGCGTGTACCAGCGGCGCCAGTACCCGGCGAGCTGGTCGCGGGTCATCGCCCGGATCGACTCGGGCGTGCCCAGCTCGGGCAGGCCGAGCGGGTGGCCGGGGAACAGCTTGGCCGCGAACAGCTCGAACGCGAGGTCGTCGGGGTCGTCGGCGTGCATGCCGATCTCCTCGAGGATGACCGTGCGCTCGGCGTCCACGTCCACCCCGTCCAGCCGGCTGGCGCGCAGCATGTCCACCAGCACGTCGACCGCGAGCGGCAGGTCGCGGTCCAGCGTGCGGGCGTAGAAGCAGGTGTACTCCTTGGATGTGAACGCGTTGTGCTCGCCGCCGACGGCGTCCATCTGCGCGGCGATCTCGGCCGCCGAGCGGCGCACCGTGCCCTTGAACAGCAGGTGCTCCAGGTAGTGCGACGCGCCGGCCTGGGGCGGGGTCTCGTCGCGGGACCCCACCCCGGCCCAGATCCCGAAGGTGGTGGAGCGCACCGAGGGCATGCGCTCGGTGAGCACGCGCAGGCCGCCCGGCAGGACGGTGCGCTCGATGCCGTCGACGGTCACTCCCGGCCCTCGTCCTGCGTCCCGGGCGCGTCCGCGGCCGGTGCCTGCGCCGCCTCGTCCTCGTCGACCGGCCGCAGCGAGATGCGGTTCTGCCGGTCGACCTCGATCACCTCGACCAGGATCTTGTCGCCCACGTTGACGACGTCCTCGACCGCGCGCACCCGCTGGCCCTTGCGGCCCAGCCGGGAGATGTGCAGCAGCCCGTCCTTGCCGGGCGTGAGCGACACGAACGCGCCGAAGGTGGTGGTCTTGACCACGGTCCCGAGGTAGCGCTCCCCCGCCTGCGGCATCACGGGGTTCATCTGCTCGCGGATCATCCGCAGCGCGATCTCCAGCTGCTCGCCGTCGGTCGCGCCGATGAACACCCGGCCGTCGTCCTCGATGGAGATGTCCGCGCCGGAGGTGGACTGGATCTCGTTGATGCGCTTGCCCTTGGGACCGATCAGCTCGCCGATCTTGGCGACCGGGATCTGCTCGATGTGGACCCGCGGCGCGAGCCGGTTCAGCTCCTCGCGCGGGCGCTCGATGGCCGCCTGCATCACGTCCAGGATCACCATGCGGGCCTCGCGCGCCTGGTTGAGCGCGGCGGTCAGCACCTCGCTCGGGATCCCGGTGAGCTTGGTGTCCAGCTGCAGGGCGGTGACGAACTCGCGCGTCCCGGCGACCTTGAAGTCCATGTCGCCGAAGCCGTCCTCGGCGCCGAGGATGTCGGTCAGGGTGACGTACTCGCCGCCCTCGGCGATCAGCCCCATCGCGATCCCGCCGACCGGCGCCTTGATCGGCACGCCGGCGTCCATCAGCGACAGGGTGGAGGCGCACACCGACGCCATCGAGGTCGACCCGTTGGACGAGAGCACCTCGCTGACCAGCCGGAGCGCGTAGGGGAACTCGTCCTTGCCGGGGACGACCGGGAGCAGCGCCCGCTCGGCGAGCGCGCCGTGGCCGATCTCGCGGCGCCTGGGGCCGCGCAGGAAGCCGGTCTCGCCGGTCGAGTACGGCGGGAAGTTGTAGTGGTGCATGTAGCGCTTGCGGTCCTCGGGGTCGAGGGTGTCGACGATCTGCTCCATGCGCACCATGCCGAGCGTGGTCACGTTCAGCACCTGGGTCTCGCCGCGCTGGAACAGCGCCGAGCCGTGCGCGCGCGGCAGGATCCCGACCTCGGCCTCCAGCGGGCGGATGTCGCGCGGGCCGCGCCCGTCCAGGCGGGTCTGCTCCTTGACGACCCGCTGGCGGATCAGCTCCTTGGTGAGGCTGCGGAACGCCGCCGCCACCTCGCGCTCGCGGCCGGCGGCCGCCTCGCCGAGCTGCTCGGCGACCGCCTCCTGGGCGGCGGCGCGCACGCGCTCCAGCTCCGCCTCGCGGTCGGCCTTGGCCGCGATCGTGACCGCGTCGCGCAGTGGGGCCTCGGCGCTGGCGCGGATCACCTCCGCGACGTCCTGCTCGTACTCGGGGAACAGCGGGAACTCGCGCGGCTGGGCGCCGGCCTGGCGGACCAGCTCGAGCTGCATGTCGCAGGCGGCCGCGATGTGCGGCTTGGCCAGCTCCAGCGCGTGCCCGAGCGCCTCCTCGGTCGGCTTGGGCGCGCCCTCCTCCTCCATGAGGGCGATGGCGTGCTCGGTGGCCTCGGCCTCGACCATGAGGATGTCGACCCCGCCGGCGTCGTTGCGCCGGCCGGCGACCACCATGTCGAAGGTGCAGCGCTCCAGCTCCTCGAAGGTCGGGTTGGCGATCCAGTCGTCGCCGCTGCGGCCGAGCCGGACCGCGCCGACCGCGCCGGAGAACGGGATGCCGGCGAGCAGCACCGCCGCGGAGGCGCCGTTGATCGCCGGGATGTCGAAGGGGTTGGCCTGGTCGGCGGACAGGACCGTCGCGATCACGTGGACCTCGTTGCGCAGCCCCTTGGGGAAGGACGGGCGCAGCGGGCGGTCGACCAGGCGGGCGGTGAGGATGGCGGTCTCGCTCGGCCGCCCCTCGCGGCGGAAGAAGCCGCCGGGGATCTTGCCGGCGGCGTACATCCGCTCCTCGACGTCGACGGTGAGCGGGAAGAAGTCGAGCTGCTCCTTGGGGTTGCGGCCGGCGGTCGCGGTGACCAGCAGCTCGGTCTCGCCGATGCCGATCACGACCGCGCCGCCCGCTTGGAGGGCGAGCCTTCCGGTCTCGAGGAAGACGTCGCGGCCGGCCATCTGGCCTTGGACGCGATGGACTGACATGAGGGTTCTGACTCCTTTCGGCGCGGGGAGCGCGTGCGCTCGGGCGCCGCTTGGCTGTCGGACGATGGTGTGCCGCGCCGGACACGGCGGACGCGGCCCGCGGGCCGGCAGGTCGCCAGGAACCGGTGGCCGCGGCGCCGGGAGCCGTCCGGCGGCGCCAGTTCTCAGTGGAGGGGGCTGGAGCACGGTGGGCGCGTTCCAGAGCCCACCACTGACAACTGACAGGACCAGACGGCGTGCTGCCCGGCGTCAGACCGTGTGGGCCAGGGGCCTCACCACCTCGTGATGCGGGCCGGGCACGCGGGTCACCCGGGCGCCGGCGGCGTCGCGCGGCGCGTCCCGTCGAGGCCCGACCATCCGACCGGCCCGCGTCAGCGGCGCAGCCCCAGCCGCTCGATCAGCGAACGGTAGCGGGCGACGTCGTTGGTCTGGAGGTAGCGCAGCAGCCGCCGGCGGCGGCCGACCATCTGCAGCAGCCCGCGGCGGGAGTGGTGGTCGTGCTTGTGCTGCTTGAGATGCTCGGTCAAGGAGTTGATGCGGTTGGTGAGGAGCGCGACCTGGACCTCGGCCGAGCCGGTGTCCCCTTCCTTGGTCGCGTACTCCGTGATGATCTTCGATTTCTCGTCCTTGACCAGCATGCCACTCGCTTCCTGGGAGAACGTGCGGAGATCCTGCCCGGGGGCCTGCCGGCGCGCTGCCGGCGTCCCGCATCCCGGACGGCCGCCGGGCACGCCAGCGCCCGACCGCCTGGCGGCAAGGGTAGCACGCTGGCCGCACGGGCCGCCCCGCCCGGGACCTGCGCGGACACCCGAGGTCAGGCGCCGCCGGCCGGGGCGAGCAGGCGCCGGACCGTGGCGATGTCGGCGCGCATGCCGGCGACGAGGTCCTCCACCGAGTCGAAGCGGCGCTCGGGGCGCAGCCGGTGCTCGAACTCGAGCGTCACGCGCCGCCCGTACAGGTCCACGTCCACGTCCAGCACGTGCGCCTCGACGCGCAGGTCCGACCCGCCGAAGGTGGGGTTCACGCCGACGCTGACCGCGGCCGGCGCCGCCCCCTGGAGCGGGGCGCCCGCCAGCCGGCCGGCGTAGATCCCGGCGGCCGGTACCAGCAGCCCCGGCGGCAGGCGCAGGTTGGCGGTCGGGACGCCCAGGAGGGCGCGGCCGCGCCGGTCGCCGTGGCCGACCCGGCCGGCGAGCGCGAACGGGCGGCCGAGCAGGCGCGCCGCCGCCGCCACGTCGCCGCGGCCGAGCGCGATGCGCACCCGGGTCGAGGACACCGGCTCGCCGTCGACGGCGGCCAGCGGCGCCTGGACGACCTCCACCCCGCGCGGCGCGCCGAGCCGGGCGAGCAGGGCCGCGTCCCCGGCGGCGCGGTGGCCGAAGCGGAAGTTGCCGCCGGTCACGACCGCGCGCGCGCCGAGCAGGCCGAACAGCACCCGCTCGGCGAACTCCTCCGCGGGCTGGTGGGATCGGTCGGGGGTGAACCGCAGCAGCAGGATCCGGTCGACGCCGGTCGCCTCCAGCAGCTCGACCCGCTGCCGCAGGCTGGTCAGCAGCGGCGGCACGGCGTCCGGGCGCACCACCCGCAGCGGGTGGCGGTCGAACGTGACCACCACGGCGGCGACCCCCCGCTCGCGAGCCAGCGAGCGGACCCGGGACAGCAGCCGCCGGTGCCCGACGTGGACGCCGTCGAACATCCCCACGGTCAGCACGCTCGGCGCGAACCCGCCGAGCGCGGCGGCGGCCTCCAGCCCCCAGGCCACCCGCGCCCGCCGCCCGCGGCCCCCGCCGGTCACGCCAGCACCACGCGCGGCCGGGCGTGCCCGCGCTCGTCCTCGATCACCGCGACCAGGCGGCCGTCGGGGGCGATCGCCGCCACCGGCCCGCCGGTCCCGGTCGGCGCCAGGGGGCGCCCGACGGCGAGCGCGGCGGCCTCGCCGTCGTCCAGCGCCCGCGTCGCCACCCCGGCCATGGCCCCGGCCGGGTCGATGAGCAGCTCCGCGAGCGTGCCGGCGGCCGCGGCCGCCTCCAGCCGCGGCAGCGTGGCCGCCGCGGCCTCGCTGAACGCGCCCACCCCGGTCCGGCGCAGCGCCGCCAGGTGGGCGAGCGTGCCGGCCGCCCTGCCGAGGTCGTCGGCGAGCGCGCGCACGTAGGTCCCGCCCGAGCAGCGCACCTCCAGCGTGGCCTCGGGGGCCGGGCCGGGCCGGAACGCGCGCAGCTCGAGCGCGTGCACGGTGACCGGGCGCGGCCGGCGGTCGACCTGCTCGCCCCGGCGGGCCTTGGCGTACAGGCGCTCGCCGCCGACCTTGACCGCCGACACCATCGGCGGGACCTGCAGCTGCGGGCCGACGAAGCGCGCCAGCGCCGCGCGCAGCGCGGCCTCGTCGAGCTGGTCGGCGGGCGCGGTCGCGGTCGGCCGCCCGGCCGCGTCGAGGGTGTCGGTGGCGGTGCCGAAGCGGACCGTGGCGGTGTAGCGCTTGGGCTCCAGCGGCAGGAACGGCAGCAGCCGCGTGGCGCGGCCGAGCGCGACCACCAGCACGCCGGTGGCCGGCGGGTCGAGCGTGCCGGCGTGGCCCACGCGCCGCTGCCCCGCCAGCCGCCGCACGCGCGCCACGACGTCGTGCGAGGTCGGTCCGGCCGGCTTGTCGCAGACCAGGACGCCGTCCACGGCCCCGCTCAGCCGCTCAGGGCGTCGACGACCGCCTTCACGGTCTCCTCGAGCCCGAGCTGTGAGGTGAACCCGGCCGCGAACGCGTGCCCGCCGCCGCCGAGCGCGCCGGCGACGCGGCCGACGTCCACCCGGCCCTTGGAGCGCAGCGACACCCGCCAGGCGCCGTCGCCCAGCTCCTTGAGGACGGCGGCGACCTCGCTGGCCGCGTCGGTGCGGACGACGTCGATGAGCCCCTCGGTCGCGTCCAGCCCGACGCCGTGGCGCTCCAGGTCGGCCCGGGTCACCGAGGTCCACACCAGCGACGCGTCCGGCAGCTGCCGGATCCGCGCCAGGCAGTCGCCGAGCAGCCGCAGGTAGCCGATGTCGTTGGTCTCGAACAGGGCCCTGGCGATCTCGTACTGGTCCACGCCCGCCTCGAGCAGCTCGGCGGCGAGCAGGTGGGTCGCCGGGGTGGTCGCCTGGTAGGCGAACCGTCCGGTGTCGGTCAGCAGGCCCGTGTACAGGCAGCTCGCGACCGCCTGGTCCAGCGGCAGGCCGAGCCGGCGGAGCAGCTCCCGGCACAGGACGACGCTCGCGGGCGCGTCCGGGTCGATCAGGTTGAGGTCGCCGAAGCGGGTGTTGGAGACGTGGTGGTCGACCACCAGCGTGCGCCGCGCGCCGGCGAACCGGTCGGCGAGCGTGCCGAGCCGGTCCAGCGAGCCGGTGTCGAAGCACACGAACAGGTCGGCGTCCCCGGGGACCTGCGCGGGGGGGACCAGCAGGTCCTGGCCGGGGAGGAACCGGTACTGCGGGGCGACGACGAACGGCTCGGAGAAGCTCGCCACCGCCGGCCGGCCCGCGCGCTCCAGCGCGAGCCGCAGCGCCAGGGCGGACCCGAGCGCGTCGCCGTCGGGGTTGACGTGGCAGGAGACGACCACGCTGCGGGCGGTCCGCAGGGCGTCGGCGGCCGCCTGCCACTCGGCGGGGCTGATGCTGCTCATGTGGAGGGCCTTTCCGGGAAGGTCGGGGGCTCGCCGGGGGCCGGGTCCAGCTCGGCGAGGAGCCGGTCGATGCGCGCACCGCGCGCGGCGAGGTCGTCTTCGCGGAAGTCTAGCGTCGGGACGTGACGCAGCCGCAGGTGCGCGGCGACCCAGGCGCGCGCCCCGCCGGTGGCCGCGATCAGGGTCTCCACGGTCGCCCGCCGGTCGGCGTGCTCGGCGGGCGCGCCGGCGACGTCGGCGTCCAGGACGGTGAACCACACGGTCGCGTGGTGCAGGTCGCCGGTGACGCGGACGTCGGTGATCGTCACGAAGCCCAGGCGTCGGTCGGCCGGCTGGTGCTCCAGCCAGTCCGTGAGCACGCGCCTGATCGTCTCGGCGAGGCGGCGCGCGCGCGGGTAGCCCGGCTTTGCCATCTCATCCGTCCTCCGGTCCGTACACGCTGACGTCGGCGCCGAGCAGCTCCACGCCGTGGTTGCGCTCGACGGCGCGCTCGGCCTCGTGCAGCACGCGGCGGGCGTGGAAGCGCTCGTTGGCGACGGTCGCGACCGCGAGCGTCGCCCGCTGCCGCAGGTCCTGGTGCTCGACCTCGGCGACGGCGCAGTTCAGCTTGCGCAGGTCGGCGACCAGCCGCTTGACGACCGAGCGCTTGTCCTTCAGCGAGGCCGAGTCGTGCAGCCGGAGCTCGACTCGGAGCAGGGCGATGAACACGTGCGTCGCACCGGGGTTCCTGGGTGACGGCCGGTGCGCCGGGATGCCGTCACCGCGCCGGTGGGCGCCGGTCCCGGTCGGGGCCGGCGCCGCGGACTGTCGGTCGTGCCGGCTGCCGGCCGGCCCCCGGGGGCCGGCCGGCAGCCGGGCTACCTCGGGATCTCGACCATCTCGTAGGCTTCGATCTGGTCCCCTTCCTTGATGTCCTGGAAGCCGTCCAGGCCGATGCCGCACTCGAAGCCCTGGGCGACCGTGCGGGCGTCCTCCTTGAACCGGCGCAGCGAGTCGATGCGCCCGTCGTAGACGACGACGCCGTCGCGGACCAGGCGGGCCTTGGCGCCGCGGGCGATCTCGCCGCTGGTGACGTAGGACCCGGCCACCACGCCCACGCGCGGCACGCGGAACAGCTGCCGGACCTCGGCGGTGCCGAGCGCCCGCTCCTCGTACTCCGGCGCGAGCATGCCCTTGAGGGCCTTCTCGACGTCCTCGACCACCTGGTAGATGACCGAGTACAGGCGGATGTCGACGCCCCGGCGCGCGGCCAGCTCCTGCGCCGCGGGCCGGGGCCGCACCGAGAAGCCGATGATGATCGCGCCGGACGTCTCGGCGAGCGTCACGTCGTTCTCGGTGATCGCCCCGACGCCCTTGTGCAGGACGGTGAGGCGCACCTCCGGGACGTCGAGCTTGCCGAGCGCGTCGTTGATCGCCTCGACCGAGCCCATCACGTCCGCCTTGACGATCAGCGGCAGCTCCTGGAGCTGGCCCTCCTGGATCTTGGCGAACACGTCCTCCAGCCGCGGCGCGGCGGTGGACAGGATCTGGGCCTGGCGCTGGCGCGCCTCGCGGGTCTGGGCGATCGAGCGCGCCACGCGCTCGTCGGCGACCGCGCGGACCTCGTCGCCGGCGACCGGCGGCGCCGACAGGCCGAGCACCTGGACCGGCTGCGCCGGCCTGGCCTCGGCCACGTCGCGGCCGTTCTCGTCGAACATCGCCCGGACCTTGCCGTGGGCGGTGCCGGCGACCACCGAGTCCCCGACCTTGAGCATGCCGCGCCGCACCAGCACGGTCGCGACCGGCCCGCGCCCGCGGTCCAGGTGCGCCTCGATGATCGAGCCCTGCGCCCGCCGGTCGGGGTTGGCCTTCAGGTTCAGCTCCACGTCGGCGGTGAGCAGGATCGTCTCGATCAGCTCGTCGATGTGCTGGCCGCTCTTGGCGGAGATGTCCACGAACGGGGTCTTGCCGCCGTACTCCTCGGCCACCAGGTCGTACTCGGTGAGCTGCTGGCGCACGCGGATGGGGTTGGCCTCGGGCTTGTCGATCTTGTTGACCGCGACCACGATCGGGACGCCCGCGGCCTTGGCGTGGCTGAGCGCCTCGACCGTCTGCGGCTTCACCCCGTCGTCGGCGGCGACCACCAGCACCGCGATGTCGGTCACGGCCGCGCCGCGCGCGCGCATCTGCGTGAACGCCTCGTGGCCCGGCGTGTCGATGAACGTCACCAGCCGGTTGTCGTCGCCCGCGTGGACCTGGTAGGCGCCGATGTGCTGGGTGATGCCGCCGGCCTCACCGGAGACGACGTCGGTGTGGCGGATCGCGTCGAGCAGGCGCGTCTTGCCGTGGTCGACGTGGCCCATGACGGTGACCACCGGCGGGCGCGGCTTGAGGTCCTCGTCCCGGTCGGGCGTGTCGTCCTCCCAGCCCGCGATCTGCTGCAGGTCGTCGGCCTCGGACGGGTCGACGATCTCCACCCGGGCGCCGATCTCCTCGCCGAGCAGGGCGATCGCCTCGTCGGACATCGACTGGGTGGCGGTCAGCATCTCCCCCATCTGCATGAGGATGCGGATGAGGTCGCCGGCGGGCCGACCGAGCCGGTCGGCGAGGTCCTGGACGGTCGCGCCGCGCGGCACGCGGATCAGGTCACCGTGCATCGAGATGTCCGGCGTGGACAGGTCGGTGCGCGGCGCTCCCTTGGCCTCGAACTCCTCGCGCTGCCGGCTGCCGCGGCGGCGCTTGGGCCGCGGGCCCCGGAACCCGGCGCCGAACATGCCGCGGCCCGCGCCCGCGCTGCGCCCGCCCGGGGCGCCACGGCCGCCGCGGCCGGCGGGCGGACCGCCGCGGCCGGCGAACCCGCCGCCACCGGGACGGCCGCCGCCGGGCGGCCGTCCGCCACCCGGCGCGCCGCGGCCGCCGCCGGGCGCGCCCGAGCGTGGTGCGCCGCCGGGCTGGCCCGGACGTGGCGGAGCGCCCCTGCCGCCAGGGGCGGGGCGGCCGCCGGGCTGGCCGGGACGCTGGCCGGGCTGCAGGGGCCGGACACCGGGCGGCAGCGGCCGGCCGGGCTGACCCTGGCGGGCACCCGGCGGCAGCGGACGGCCCGGCTGACCGGGCCGCGCGCCTGGCGGCAGCGGCCGCGCGCCTGGCGGCAGCGGGCGCACGCCCGGCGGCAGCGGACGGCCCGGCTGACCCGGACGACCGGGCTGACCCGGACGGCCCGGGACGGGCTGCCCCTGCCGCTGCGCCGGCAGCGGCCGCTGGCCGGGCGGAAGCGGTCTGGCGCCCGGCGGCGGCGGCCGCTGGCCGGGCGGGCGGCCGCCCGCGTCCGGCGCGGGCCGGGCCGGGCGCACCGGCGCCGGCTGGCCGGCGGCCGGGCGCTGCGGCTGGCCAGGGCGGGCGGAGGGCCTCGCGCCTGCCGGCGCACCGGAAGACGGGCGGGCTGGGCCGCCGCGGCCACCGCTGCGCAGCTTGGCTGCGACGTCCTCGGGAACCGTCGAGGAGTGGCTCTTGACCTCGACGCCCATGCTCGCGAGCCGCTGGATCAGGTCCTTGTTCGGCACGCCGAGCTCTTTGGCGATCTCATACACGCGCGGGTTGCTCAACCACGTCTCCCTATCTGTCCATCGGACCTCAGTCTCTCTGCGAGGGCGGACCTCAGTCTCTCTGCGAGGGCTTCCACTGCGCCGTCCGCGGCGGCGGCGTGCGGCACGCGCAGCGCGCGGCCGATCGTCCGCCGTTTGCGGGCCGCTGCGAGGCAGGCCGGCTCGTCACACAGGTAGGCGCCCCTGCCGGGTGCCTTGCCGGTCGGGTCGTCGTGGACGCTCCCGTCGGGAGCGCGGACGATCCGGTGCAGCGAGCGCTTGGCTGCCGGGGCACGGCAGACGGCACAACGCCGCATCGGCGTGTGGGTGTTCCGACCCGCCACAGCCTACGCCTCCCGGAGCGCGGACTGCCTGCCCGGGCGGCCGGACCCGCCAGACCGCGCGCCGCGGCCGGCCCCGGGCTCGTACACCCGGTCGCCGCGGCGGGGCTGGTCGTCGGCGCGGTCGCTGCGGATGTCGATGCGCCAGCCGGTCAGGCGGGCGGCCAGGCGGGCATTCTGGCCCTCCTTGCCGATCGCCAGCGACAGCTGGTAGTCGGGCACGGTCACGTGCGCGGTCCGCTCGGCCTCGTCGATCATGACGCGCTGGACCTTGGCCGGGCTGAGCGCCTCGGCGACGAACTCCGCCGGGTCGTCGGCGTGCAGCACGATGTCGATCTTCTCGCCGCGCAGCTCGTTCACGACCATGCGCACGCGCGAACCGCGCGCGCCGACGCACGCGCCCTTGGGGTCGACCGCGGGGTCGTTGGAGCGCACCGCGATCTTGGTGCGATGCCCCGGCTCGCGCGCCACGTTGGTGATCTCGACGATCCCCTCGTCCAGCTCGGGGACCTCCATCTCGAACAGGCGACGGACGAGGTTGGGATGGGTGCGCGAGGCGACCACCCGCAGCCCCCTGGCGGAGCGGGTGACGTCGACGATGTAGACCTTGATGCGGTCGTTGTGCTGGTAGTGCTCGCTGGGCACCTGCTCGGCGTGGGGCAGGTCGGCCTCGACCCGGCCGAGGTCCACGGTCACGTGGCGCGGGTCGCGCTGCTGCACGATCCCGGTCACCACGTCGCCGACGCGGCCCTCGTACTCGCCGTAGGTGAGGTCGCGCTCGGCCTCGCGCAGGCGCTGGGTGATGACCTGCTTGGCGGTGACCGCGGCGACCCGGCCGAAGTCCGACGGCGTGTCCTCCCACTCGCGCACGACCTGGCCGTCCTCGTCCAGCTCCTGCGCCCACACGGTGATCTCCCCGCTGCCCCGGTCGACCACGACCCTGGCCTCGTCGGGCGCGTTCGGCTGGCGCTTGTAGGCGGCGGCGAGCGCGGTCTCCAGCGCGCCGATGACCGTCTCGAGCGCGATGCCCTTCTCGCGCTCGAGGAACCTCAGCTCGTCGATCGGGATTCTCACTGCGCCGTCCTCTCGTCCTGCCCGCGGGTCGCCCTGCGGGAAGCGCCCGGCATGATCGGTGTCACGCGCGCATCGCTCACCAAGGCAGCACCACCTTCGCCGCGAGGACCTCCGAGAGCCGCAACCGCACGGGCGCGCCGGCGACGTCGAGCACCAGCTCGCCGCCGTCGACCGCGCGGACGACTCCCCGCAGGTCCCGCGGGCCGGGCTCGGCGGCGACGGTCACGCGCACCTCGTGGCCGAGCTGCCGGCGGAAGTCCCGGGCGGAGCGCAGCGGGCGGTCCAGACCGGGCGTGGAGACCTCGAGGGTGTAGCGGCCGGGGATCGGGTCCTCGACGTCCAGCTCGTGCGAGAGCTGCTTGGACACCCGCTCGACGACGTCGGCCTCGACCGGCCCGTCGGCGTCCAGGAGGACGCTCAGCTTGCGGGCCGCACCGCCGCCGGCGAGCCGGGTCTCGAGCACCTCGACGCCGTGGCGGGCCGCGACCCGCTCGGCGAGCTCGGCAACGCGCGCGGGAAGGTCGGCCATCTCTGACTCCTCCCCTCGGTGCGGCCCGCGTGCTCGCCGTTCGGCAATGCTCCTGGTCGGCGTACGGTTGCTGTCCTGCTGCGTGGTCGGCAGCGTGCCACCGGACAAAAACAACGTGGGCTCGGTGGCCCACGTCTGGTGCGCATCGCTCGTTTCCAGCCGGTGTCGGTTCAGAACAGTAGCACCGGATAGCGCTCCGGGCAACTTGTTTACCCGGTCTGGCCTGCGGTTTTGCGGCAGGTCGGCGGCGTCAGGCGAGCAGGACGGTCGCGAAGTCGTACGGCGCCCGCACGAAGCCGAGCCGCTCGTAGAGCGCGACGGCGGCCGTGTTGTAGTCGTTCACGTACAGCGACAGCAGCGGCCAGGTCCGGAACGCCAGCGCGCAGCAGGCCGCCATCCCGGCGGTCGCCACGCCCCGCCCGCGCAGCTCCGGCGGGGTGAACACGCCCTGGATCTGGGCGCTGGCACGACCGGCGCAGCCGATGTCCATCTTGAAGGCGATCCGGCCCCCGTGCCGGCTGACGAACGTCCAGCCCCGATCGATCAGCATGCGCACCCGGCGCCGGTACCCGGCCGGGTCGATCACCAGCGGGTCCTCGCCCATCTCCTCCAGGTGCATCGCCGCCGAGACGGTGAGGACCTCCTGCTCGTCGCGGCGGGTCGCCCGCTGCGCGTGGACCCCACGCGGCGCCGCGGCGGTGCCGGCCGCCAGCGAGTAGACGAACTGCCGTGACCGCAGCTGGCGGGGGACGGGGTAGGTGTGCGCCACCGCCCCCCACAGCCGCTCGATCGCGCGCCGCTCGCCCACCAGCATCCGCGCCGGGCCGGGGCCGGTGGCGACCGAGGCGAGCGCGTCGATCGCGGCGGCGGACTCGGCGGCCGGCACCAGGTTCGGCCCCACGTGCAGCACGCCCTCCAGCCGGCCCTCGGCGAACGCCCCCCACAGCGGCCCCCACCCGACCGGCTGCAGGGCGGCGTCGTTCAGCACGCGGCTGGCGATGAACACGTCGCGCACGGGGTCGCGCTCCACGAGCTCCAGCACCGCCCGCCGGTCCTCGAAGGCCAGCGGCCGGACCCGCAGCGCTGCCACCGAGCGACCCATCGCGCCGACCATCTACCCGCCCGGGCGGCGACCTAGCCCGGGACGACCTGTGGCCGTCCCGGGGCGGCGCCGTCCGCCTTGAGCTCGTCGGCGAGCTGGCGTGCCTCGGCCAGCAACGCGTCGACGATCTCCTCCTCCACCACCGTGCGCACGACCTCGCCGCGCCGGAAGATCTGGCCCTTGCCCTTGCCGGAGGCGACCCCGACGTCGGCCTCGCGCGCCTCGCCCGGACCGTTGACGATGCAGCCCATCACCGCCACGCGCATCGGCATGTCGATCTCGTCCATGCGCCGCTCGACCGCGTTGGCGAGCGCGAACACGTCGACCTCGGCCCGGCCGCAGGACGGGCAGGCGACGAGGTCGAGCTTCTTGGGCCGCAGCCCCAGCGCCCCGAGGATGGCGTTGCCGGCCTTGACCTCCTCGATCGGCGGCGCGGTCAGCGACACCCGGATCGTGTCGCCGATCCCCTCGGCCAGCAGCGCGCCGATCCCGACCGCGGACTTGACGATCCCGTCCCTGGGCGTGCCCGCCTCGGTCACGCCCAGGTGCAGCGGGTAGTCGCAGCGGGCCGCCAGCAGCCGGTAGGCCTGGATCATCACCGCGGGGTTCTGGTGCTTGACGGAGATCTTGATGTCGCCGAAGCCGACCTCCTCGAGGATGCCGACCTCGAACAGGGCCGACTCGACCAGCGCCGGCGCGGTCGGGCCGCCGTGCCTGGCGAGGATCTCCTTCTGGAGCGAGCCGGCGTTCACGCCCACCCGGATCGGCACCCCGCGGGCCTGGGCCTCGCGCGCGATCAGCTTCACCCTGTCGTGGTACTTGATGTTGCCGGGGTTGATGCGCACCTCCGCGCAGCCGGCCTCCAGCGCCTGCATCGCGTACTTCCACTGGAAATGGATGTCGGCGACCACCGGGATCGTGGACTTGGCGGCGATCGCGGGCAGCGCCGCGGCGTCGTCGGTGTCGGGCACGGCCACGCGCACGATGTCGCAGCCGGTCGTGGCCAGCTCCGCGATCTGCTGCAGCGTGCCGTTGACGTCGGCCGTCTTGGTGATGGTCATCGACTGGACGCTGATCGGCGCCCCGCCGCCGACCGCGACCTTGCCGACGTGCACCTGCCGGCTGCGCCGGCGGCCGAGCCCGGCGGCCAGGTCGGTCAACTCGAGCGGGAAGGCCACGGATGCTCCTTCAGGGGACGTTGGCGTTCGAGGCGCATTGTGCTCTAGATGTCCCGTGCTGGCGAAGCGCAGAGCGAAGCTCGGGGTGAGCCACACTCACTTGAAGGGGTTCCCTATCGGGTTGGTGATGTCCAGCCACACCAGCCCGACGGTCAGCGTGACCAGCAGCCCGACGATCAGCGCCGCGACCGGCGCGACCCGGCGCAGGTCGACCGGCCGGCCGGTGACCTTCTCCTTGGCCAGGAACGCCAGGTAGCCGCCGTCCATCGGCGGGATCGGCAGCAGGTTGATGATGCCGACCACGACGTTGAACTGGATCAGCAGGATGACGAAGAAGATCCACTGCTGCGCCGCGGCGGCCTGCCCGGCGAGCCTGCCGAGGCCGACCACGCCGACCGTGCCGCCGTCGCCCGACCCCGAGCCGCCTCCGGTCGCCCGCTGCGGCTCCAGCCGGTCGACCAGCCCGGTCACGATGCTGCCGAGCCCGACGAACGAGGCCCCGGTGATCCTGCCGAAGGACGCGCCGGTGGCCGGGATCGCCTCCAGCGGGTTCAGGTGCACGATCACGCTGGTGGGCTGCACGCCGAGGAACGCGCGCCGCCCGCCGGACCCGTCGGCGACGCTGGCGGGGACCAGGGAGGTCGTGCGGCGCTGGCCGTCGCGCTCGTACACCACCTGGATGCGCCGCCCCTGGGTGCCCGCGAGCGCGGCGCGCAGCCCGCGGAAGTCGGCGACGGGCTTGCCGTCGACCGCGACGACGCGGTCCCCGGCGCGCAGGCCCGCCTGGCCCGCGGGCGCCGGGGTGCCGTCGTCGGCCTCGGCGACGACCTCCTGGATCACGTTGGTGGTCTCGTCCGACGGCCGGCCGATCACCGTGAGCAGCAGGAAGATGAGCAGCAGCGCGGCGATGAAGTGGGTGATCGAGCCGGCGGCCAGGACGATCGCCCGCTGCCAGGCCGGCTTGTTGCGGAACTGGCGCTCGGGGGCCACGGGCTCCGGGGGCGGGTCGCCCGGACGCCGCCAGCCCTCCTCGAGCAGGTTGCCGTCGTGCTCGTAGGGGCTCATCCCGGCGATCTTGCAGAAGCCGCCCGCCGGGATCGCCTTGATGCCGTACTCGGTCTCGCCGCGACGGAAGGACCAGATCGTCGGGCCGAAGCCGAGGAAGAAGCGCTCGACCTTCATCCCGAACCACTTCGCGGTCAGGAAGTGGCCGCCCTCGTGCAGGAAGATCGCGAGGGTCAGGGCCAGGATGAACAGGATGATGCCGAGCTCACCGCGCACGTGTGCTCCCTGTCCCGCGGCCCGGGGCGGCCGCGACGCTCATGGTCGGTCATCGGGAAGCGTCCTCGATCAGTGTACGGGCGCGCGCCCGCGAGGACCGCTCGGCGGCGAGCACTCCCGCCAGATCCGCCGCCGCCGCCGGCTCGGCGCCGGGCGGGGCCTGCTCGGCGAGCACGGCCCCGACCAGCTCGGCGATCGCGCCGAACGGGAGGCGGCCGGCCAGGAACGCGGCCACGGCCTCCTCGTTGGCCGCGTTCAGGACCGCCGGCGCGGTCCCGCCGCGCCGGCCGGCGGCGACCGCGAGCCCGAGCAGCGGGAACGCCTCGTGGTCCACCGGCTCGAACGTGAGCGGCGTCGGCCGGCTCCAGTCGATGCGCCCGACCGGCAGGGTCGAGCGTTCGGGCCAGCCGAGCGCGAGCCCGATCGGCAGGCGCATGTCGGGCATGGACAGCTGCGCGATCGTGGAGCCGTCGCGGAACTCGACCATCGCGTGGACGACGCTCTGGGGGTGGACCACGACGTCGACGCGCTCGTAGGGGACGCCGAACAGCAGGTGCGCCTCGATGACCTCCAGGCCCTTGTTCATCAGCGTCGCCGAGTTGACGGTGATCACCGGCCCCATCGACCAGGTGGGGTGCGCCAGCGCCTGGGCGGCGGTGACGCCCGCCAGCCGGTCGCGCGGCCACCCCCGGAACGGGCCGCCCGAGGCGGTGAGCACCAGCCGGGACACCTCGCCGGCGCCGCCGGCGCGCAGGCACTGCGCCAGGCCGGAGTGCTCGGAGTCGACCGGGACGATCTGGCCTGGCTTCGCCCGCCCGGTGACCAGCTCCCCGCCGACGATCAGGCTCTCCTTGTTGGCCAACGCCAGGCGGCGACCGGCGTCCAGGGCCGCCAGCGTCGGCGCCAGCCCGACCGAACCGCAGACCGCGTTGAGGACCACGTCGGCGCCGTCGGCGGCCGCGAGCGCGGCGACCGCCTCGGGACCGGTCTCCAGGCGCACCCCCGCGGGCAGCTCGCGCCGCAGCGACCCGGCCCGGGCCGGGTCGGCGAGCGCGACCACGGCCGGGCGGAACCGGCGGGCCTGCTCGGCCAGCGCCGCCGCGGACCGCTGCGCGGCGAGCGCGACCACGCGGAAGCGGTCGGGCACGGCGGCCACGACGTCCAGCGCCTGCTCCCCGATCGAGCCGGTCGAGCCGAGGATCGCGACACCGGTCACGGCGGCGGCCCGGCGGGGGCCAGCGGCAGTGCGGGGGTGCGTCCCGGCCGCCCGGCCGCGGTGCGCAGCTGGCCGCAGGCGGCGTCGATGCCGAGCCCGCGGTTGGCACGCACGCTCACCGGCACCCCGTGCGCCGCGACCGCGTCCTTGAAGCGGCGCGCCGCGGCGCGCGAGGGCGCGCGGAAGCCGGCGTGCGGGGTGGGGTTGAACGGGATCGCGTTGACGTGCGCGGCCTGGCCGCCGCCGCGGGGCATGCGCAGGGGCGCCAGCAGCCGACCGAGCGCGTCCCCGTGCGCGGGGCTGTCGTTGACGCCGGCCAGCAGCGCGTACTCGAACGAGACCCGCCGCCGGGTGGCGTGCACGTACGCCTCGACCGCACCGAGCAGCTCCGCGATCGGCCAGGTCCGGTTGAGCGGGACCAGCCGGTCGCGCAGCTCGTCGTCGGGCGCGTGGATGGAGACCGCAAGGTTGACCGCGAGCGGCTCGGTCGCCGCGCGGCGGATCTGGGGCACCAGCCCGACCGTGGAGATCGTCAGCGCCCTGGCCGACAGGCCGAACCCGTCGTGCAGCCGCCACGCGGCCCCCCAGGTGGCGCGCGCGTTGGCGAACGGCTCGCCCATGCCCATGAACACGACGTTGGTGACGTGATCGGGGGCGCGGGCGTCCGGGCGCAGCGAGGGCGCCGCGGCCCACACGCGCGCGACCTGCTCGACGACCTCGCCGACGGTCAGGTTGCGGGTGAACCCGAACTGTCCGGTGGCGCAGAACGTGCAGCCGAGCGCGCAGCCCGCCTGGGTGGAGATGCACACCGTCGCGCGGCCCCGCCCCCCGCCCGTCGGCGGCCCCGGGTCCCCGGCCGGGACCGGGCCGTCCCGGTGGCGCACGGCCGGCGGGTAGAACATCAGGACCGTCTCGACCGCCTGCCCGTCGGCCAGGCCGAACAGGAACTTGTGCGTCCAGCCGTCGTCGCCGGCCTGGTGCGCGAGCCGGCGCAGCCCCGCGCCCGACCAGCGCTCGGCGAGCGCGGCGCGCAGGCCGGCGGGCAGGTCGGTCATGGCGGCCGGCTCGGCGACATGG
The DNA here is from genome assembly GCA_035263405.1 of Actinomycetes bacterium. Taxonomy (GTDB): domain Bacteria; phylum Actinomycetota; class CALGFH01; order CALGFH01; family CALGFH01; genus DATFRI01. The sequence continues at coordinate 33,490 of DATFRI010000037.1, forward strand.
CCGCGGTCCAGCCAGCGTGCCACCTGCCGGGCCCGGTACGCCGGCTCCCCGGCCTCGTGCACCAGCCGGTCGAGCTCGCCGGGTCCGAGGTCGTAGGGCGAGCGCAGCATCACGCCCCCCGGAACAGGGCCAGGACGTAGTACAGCACCGGCGCGGTCAGCAGCAGGGCGTCGATGCGGTCGAGGAACCCGCCGTGCCCGGGCAGCAGGAAACCGATGTCCTTGACCGCGAGGTCACGCTTGAGCATCGACTCGGCCAGGTCCCCGATCGGCGCCACGACGCAGGTGAGCGCCGCCATGGTGAGCCCGGACGCGACGGTCCAGGGGCTCCACCGCGGCAGCAGCAGCGTCCCGAGCGCGAGCGTGGTGACGGTCGCGCCGAGCGCTCCCTCCACGGACTTGGCCGGGGAGATCCGGGGGGCGAGCCGGCGCCGGCCGATTGAGGCGCCGACGGCGTAGGCCACGGTGTCGTAGCCGGACACCAGGATCGCGTAGCCGAACATCGCCCCGACGTACGACGGCGTCTCGCGCACGACCAGGACCAGGTGCGCCGCGGCGAACGGCACGTACACGCACGCGAGCACGGTCGCCGCCAGGCCGCGCGTGACGTCGGCGCGGCCGCGGTCCGCCAGGTACCAGGCGAACCCGGCGAGCAGCGCGATCAGGATGCCGAACGACAGCGCCGGCGTCCCCGCCCGCCACGCGCCCAGCACCAGGATCGCGGCGACCGCGTACACCACCGGCGCGGCCACGCGGATCTGGCGGCGCTCCAGGACGCGCAGCAGCTCGACGAGGGTCGCGACGACGATCGCGAGGATGACGACGACGAAGGCGCGCGGGTCCAGCAGCAGCGCGCCGAACAGCACGGCCACGAGCGCCAGCCCCGTGGCGATCGCGGCGGGGAGGTTGCGGCCGGGACCACGCCGGCGGCCGTCCTGCCCGGCCGCGGGCGGGCAGGTCACGCACTCCTCACCCGCCGGCACGCCCCGGGTCCACGCACCCACCCGGCGTGCCACCTAGACCTCGAGCAGCTCCTGCTCCTTGTGCTGGAGCATGGAGTCCACGTCGGCGACGTGCTTGTCGGTGATCTGCTGGAGCTGCTGCTCGGCGCGGCGCAGCTCGTCCTGGGAGATCTCGCCGTCGCGCTCCAGGCGCTCCAGCGCGTCCTTCTCGTGCCGGCGCACGTTGCGGATGCCCACGCGTGCCTCCTCCGCGCGCGCCCTGACCATCTTGACCAGCTGCTTGCGGCGCTCCTCGGTGAGCGGCGGGAATGCCAGGCGGATCACCTGGCCGTCGTTGGAGGGGTTGACGCCGAGGTCGGAGTTGCGCAGCGACTTCTCGATCCCGGCCATCGCGTTGCGGTCGTAGGGGTTGACGACCAGCAGCCGGGCCTCGGGCGCGGAGATCGAGGCGAGCTGCAGCAGCGGCGTCGCGGTCCCGTAGTAGTCGACGGTGATCTTCTGCAGCAGGCCGGGTCCCACCCGGCCGCTGCGGATGCCGGCGAGCTCGTCGCGGGCGACCTGGATCGCCCGGTCCATCTTGACCTCGGCCTCGAGCAGTGTCTCCTCGATCATCACTGGCTCCTCGTCGCGCACCGGTGCCGCCGCGGCGGCGGGCGCCGCCATGTCGAGGCCCGTCCTCCCGGCCCGTCCGCGTGCGGGCGGCCGGGCGCGGCCTCACCTCGCACCCGGCATCATCCCATCATCAGCTCGGAGCGGAACGCTCCGGCACCCGCGTCACGATCGTGCCGATCGGCTCGCCGTGGACCGCTCTGCGGATGTTTCCCTCGATGAGCAGGTCGAAGACGATGATGGGGAGGTCGTTGTCCTTGCACAGCGACAGCGCCGTGGTGTCCATCACCCGCAGCTCGCGGCGGATCGCCTCCAGGTAGTCCAGGCGCGCGAACTTGCGGGCCGCGGAGTCGACCTTGGGGTCGGCGTCGTACACGCCGTCCACGCCGTTCTTGCCCATCAGGATCGCCTCGGCGCCGATCTCCAGCGCCCGCTGGGCCGCGGTCGTGTCGGTGGAGAAGTACGGCGCGCCCATGCCGGCACCGAAGATCACGACCCGGCCCTTCTCCAGGTGCCGGACCGCCCGGCGCGGGATGTAGGGCTCGGCGACCTGGGTCATCTGGATGGCGGTCTGGACGCGGGTGACCATCCCCTGGCGCTCCAGGGTGTCCTGCAGCGCCAGGCAGTTGACGACGGTGCCGAGCATGCCGATGTAGTCGGCGCGGGCGCGGTCCATCCCGGCCGCGGCCGCGGCCGAGCCGCGCATGATGTTCCCGCCGCCGACGACGACCGCGACCTGCACGCCGTCGTCGACCACCTCGACGAGCTGCGTGGCGATGCCGCGGACGCGATCGTAGTCGAGCCCGAACCCGGAGACCGGCTCTGCGAACGCCTCACCGGACAGCTTCAGGAGCACCCGGTGGTACGGTGGCCGGCCCTCACCCCTGGCGCTCTCGACGCCCTGGGCCGCATCGCTGGCCAACCCGCTCCTCCTGTCGCCGGCGCCGGCGGGCGCACCGGCCGGTGCCGGCAGTGGCGTCGCGCCGACCGCCTTCAGCTCTCGTCGCCCACGCGGAAGCGGACGAAGCGGCGCACGACCAGCTTCTCGCCGAGGGTGCCGGACAGCTCGTCGAGCATCTGCCGGATGGTCCTCGACGTGTCGCGGATGTACTCCTGGTCGAGCAGCGCGACCTGCTTGTAGTAGTCCTTGAGCCTGCCCTCCACGATGCGCTCGACGATGTGCGCGGGCTTGCCCTCCGCCTGCTTGGCGTAGATCTCCCGCTCCCGCGCCACCTCCTCGGGGGGCACGTCCTCGCGGCTGACGTACGCGGGGTCCGCCGCGGCGACGTGCAGCGCGAGGTCGCGTGCGAGGCTGCGGAACTGCTCGGTCTTGGCCACGAAGTCGGTCTCGCAGTCCAGCTCGACGAGCACCCCGAGCTTGGGTGGCAGGTTGGGGTCGGGCGTGTGCAGGTAGGAGGTGACGATGCCCTCGTTGGTCGAGCGGCCCGTGCGCTTGCCGGCCGACGCCTGGCCCCGCTCACGCAGCAGCCGCTTGGCCTGCTCGAAGTCGCCGCCCGCGTCCTGCAGCGCCGTCTTGCAGTCCATCATCCCGGCGCCGGTGGCGTCGCGCAGGGCCTTGACCTGTGCCGCCGTGATCTCCATCCGCTGTGCGCTCCTCGTCTCGCTCGAGCATCCGTGGCTCGTGGCGCTCCGGCTGCTCAGCCCTGCTCCTTGCCCGCCGGCGCCTCGTCCCGGCCCGGGCTCCCGCCGGCCCTGTCGCCCTCGGCGCCGGCATCCGGCGCTGCCGTCCCGGCAGCCTTGGACCGCCGCCGGGGGGTGTCGGCGTCGGCGCCCGGCGCGGTCGCCGCGGCATCGGCCTCGGCGGGCTTGCCAGGCTTGGCGGCTCTGGCCTTCCCGCCCTGCGCCGCGGCGTCCTCCTCCCCGGCCTCCGCGGCCTTGGCGGGCCTGGCGGCCCTCCCGCCCGCCTTCGGCGCTGCCGCCTCACCGGCGGCATCCGCATCGGCGGGTCCGGCGGCGGGCTTGCCGCCGGGCGCCGACCCGCCCTTGGCCGCGCCCGCCGCCCTGGCACCGGCGCCGGTGGCCCCGGGCCGGCTGCTGGACGACTCGGCCGCCCGGGTCCGCGCACCGCCCGGCCTGGGTGCGCCCGGGGCGCGGGCGGCGGCGCGGCGCGGCCCCTGGTCGGCGGCCGGCTCGCCGGGCTTCGGCGCGGCCCGGCCGCCCGCGGGCCGCTCCCGCCCAGCGGCGGGCTTGTCGGCGGGCGCTCCGGCCGGGGTGGCCCCCGCCGCGCCGCCCGCCTCGGCGTCGAGCAGCTCCCGCTCCCACTCGGCGAGCGGCTCCTCGTCGACGGGACTGACCTGGATCTGGCCGGACTCTCCCCGCTCCGCGTCGGACTGCGGCGCGTACACGCTGCGCAGCCGCAGGCCCTCGGCGATCGCGTCGGCGACAATCCGGGTCAGCAGGCTGCCGGACCGGATCGCGTCGTCGTTGCCCGGGATCGGGTAGTCGACCTCGTCGGGATCGCAGTTGGTGTCCAGGATCGCGACGACCGGGATGCCCAGCTTGCGGGCCTCGGACACGGCGATGTGCTCCTTGCGCGTGTCGACGATCCACACCGCCGAGGGCACACGGGTCATGTCCCGGATCCCGCCGAGGTTGCGCTCCAGCTTCTCGTACTCGTGCCGGAGCTTCAGGACCTCCTTCTTGGGGAGGACGTCGGTGGCGTCGGAGGCCATCAGCGCCTCCAGCTCCTTGAGCCGCTGGAGGCGCTTGTGGATCGTGCTGAAGTTGGTCAGCATCCCGCCGAGCCAGCGGTAGTTGACGAACGGCATGCCGACGCGCTCGGCCTGCTGCTTGATCGACTCCTGCGCCTGCTTCTTGGTGCCGACGAGCAGCACCGTGCCGCCCTTGGTGACGGCGTCGCGCAGGAACGCGTAGGTGGTCTCGATCGCCGCGGTGGTCTTCTGCAGGTCGATGATGTAGATGCCGTTGCGCTCACCGTAGATGAACCGCTTCATCTTCGGATTCCAGCGCCGAGTCTGGTGCCCGAAATGGACACCCGCCTCGAGCAGCTGACGCATCGTCACGACCGCCATGGTGCCTCCTCGCCGGGGGGTGGTTTGCTCCTCCGCCCACCGTCCGCCGGTGCCGGCCAGGCGATTGCCGGCGCCACTCAACCCGTCGCGACGACGGGCACCACCGAGCTGCATCAGAGGGCGTGCGTTGTAGCCCGGGTGAACCCGGGCCCCGGCGGACGATAGCACACGCTCCCGCGGCGCTGCCGGGCGCCGGGCCGGCGCCCGGCAGCGCCGCCGAGGCGGGCGGATCCTGCGCGCCCGCGGCGCCCGACCGGCGCGCGACTCCCGCGCGCCCGGCGGCCCGCCGCCGGGCGGGGACTCCGGCGGCCGGCGACCGCGCGCGGCGCCCGCCGGCATCCCGCCCAGCGGGGCGGGTCCTGCTCCGGGCGGCCGCGTGGCCGGCCGGGACCCGACCTCCGCGCATGCCGACCCGCGCCGCGGCGGCGTGGCCCACAAGGCCGCGAGCAGCACGAGCGTGCCCTGGAGCCCGGCCAGGCCGGCCGCGGGCAGCGCCTCGCCGGCGCGGACCTGCACCGGGACGAGCAGCAGCAGGAATCCCGTGCCTACGACCCCCGCGGCGACCCCGCGCCAGCTCGCGACCCGGCCGGCGGCGCGCGCGGCCAGCACGATGCAGCCGGTCGACGCCACCCCCAGCACCACCACGGCCGGACCCGTGCCGCCGGCCACACCGAGCGCGGCCGCCAGCAGGCCCGCGCCGCAGCAGAGGGCGATCGCCGCTCCCGCGGGCGCCGGGCGCGGCCGCGCCGCCACGGCCGCCGTGGCACGCAGCAGCACCCAGCCTGCCGCGACGCGGACGGCCACGAGCCCGGCGGCGCCCGCGACCGCGGCGGCGCCGGGCATGCCGGCCGCCAGCACCGACGCCGCATCCGCCGCGGCGGACCAGGGCCACGGCAGCCCCGCGACGAACAGGCTCGCGTCCGCGGGAGCGCCGAGCGCCAGGTGGATGCCGGCGGCCGCCAGGCCGGCCGCGCACCCCGCCCCCGCGGCCAGCGCCAGCAGCGCGGCCCGGCGCGCCGGCCCCCGCCCTCGCGCGTCGGGCCACCGGCCGGTCATGGCGCGGCGGGGGCGGGCACGCCGGCCCATCGCTCCAGGACCACGCCGAGCTGGTCCTCCGCCTCCTCGAGGGTGCCGCCGAGCAGCCTCGGCAGGCGGTCGCCGCCGACGGCGGGTGGAGGGAGCGGCTGGTCGGCGAGCGCGGCCACCACGGCGGCCCGCGCGCGGCCGTCGCGCAGGATGCCTCCGTGGGAGGCGCAGGTGACCCGGCCGGGCAGCTCCGGCCGGCCACCGTGCCGGCCGGCGACCACCACGTCCACCCCACCGCGCAGCGCCGTCGCCCGCACGAGCACCCGGGCCCGCAGCTGGCGGATGAAGCGGGAGTCCTCCGCCAACTGCTGGACGGCCACGCTGTCGGCGGGGACCCCGAACCCGAGCAGGCGGGCGACCGGCGCAAGGCGCCGCAGCAGCCGCCGGCCGCGGTCGGTGCCGCGCAGGTGCGTCACGGTCGTGGCCAGGTCGGCGCCCTGGTGTGGCGTGGCCAGCGTCACCAGGTGATCGACCCCGGGCAGCAGCGGGTCGCGCGGGTCGTACAGGTACGCGAGGAAGTAGGCGGCGACCAGGCCGCCCTGGCTGTGGGCCACCAGATCCACCCGCCGACCGGGCCGTGCGGCGTGGACGGCCGCGAGCTGGTCGTACAGCCGGTGCGCGGCCGCCCGAAGCGAGCCGTAGGTGTCCACCTGCCGGTAGGCGGCCTCCATGCCCGGATCTCCGGGAGCCGGCAGGCCGCGGTAGGAGAAGTACACGACGTCGCCGGGCGCGAACCCCAGCCCGGTGAGGTCCAGGTCACGCGCCGTCTCCGAGCTGCTGGCCAGCCCGGCGACCCCGACGGCCACGTTGGCGTTCGGAGGCCGCGTCCGGGCCCGCAGCGCCTGCGTCCCGCAGGCCGCCCGCAGCGATCCCAGGATCCCGACGGACACCCCGCCGCCGAGGGCCGCAGCCGACAGCGCCGCGCCGCCGAGCGCGGCCAGCCGGGCGGGCAGCGCGCGCACCTGCCCGGCGAGCAGCCGGACGGGCGTCCCCAGGCTCCCCGCACGGACGCGCGCGGCCAGGCCCGCGCCCCCGGCGCCCCGGCGCCGCGCCGGGAGCCGCGCGCCTCCCGGCGCCGGCAGCGACCGGACCAGGCCGCCGCCGGACCGCGGCGACCCCACCCGACCGCCTGGACCGGGAAGGGACCGCGCACCGGTGTCCCCCAGCGACGGCCCGACGACGAGGCCGGCGGCCGGCAGGCCATCGCCGGCGCCGGCGGCTCGCGGCGCGACGGCAGGGCCGATACCGCCCGGTCGCGGCCAGGAGCCGGTCCCCGCGGGTGGTGGCGCGGCGGCGGGACCGGCGGCCGACGCCCCGGGACCGGTGCCGCGGGCCGGCGGGCTCCCGGGGAGCGGGACCAGGCGAGGCCGACCCAACCGCACCAGGTGCGGCAGCGGGTCGACGTACCGGCCGTCCACGCGCACGCCCAGGTGGAGCCCGTCATGGCCGGGCCCGAGCCGACCCAGCGGGGCGCCCCTGCCCACCGGCCGGCCGGCGCGCACCCCCACCGGCTGCAGCAGCGGCCCCAGCGAGACGACCACCCCGGGGGCGACCTCGAGGCTGACCCATGCCGTCCGGCCGACCCGGCCGGCGAAGCGGACCACCCCGGGCGCGGGCGCGCCGACCGGCGAGCCCGTACCCGCGGCCAGGTCGACCCCGCGGTGTCCCGGACCGAACGGTCCCGCGGTCGCGTCGAAGCCCCGCAGCGGCAACCCGGGCACGGGCGCGGCGAGCGGCGGGACCCGATCCGGGCGACCCGCCGCCGGGACTGCGGGCGGACCCGCCGCCGGGCGCCCGCCGCGCGCGGGGGCGGCCGGCACCGGACCGGCGAGCACGGCGGCAGCGGCGTGCGCGAGCAGGACGCCCAGCGCGCGGCGCACGACCACGGCGTCCACGGCACCACCATCCCCTCGTCCTCACCGGTCAGCCGCGCTGAACGCTACGAGAACGGGCGGGCACCTCGGGGGCGTCCGTGACGATCTGGGGAAAAGTCGCCGGGACACTTCACTCACGCACGGGGATGGGCCTGGTCGTAGACCCGGCGCAGGCGCTCCTTCGACAGATGCGTGTACCGCTGCGTCGTGGTCAGGGCGACATGCCCCAGCAGCTCCTGCACCACGCGCAGGTCCGCACCGCCCTCGAGCAGATGGGTCGCGAAGCTGTGCCGCAGGGTGTGCGGGCTGGTGCCCGCCGGGACACCCGCCCCACCCCGGTAGCGGGCCAGCAGCCCCCGCACGTCGCGCTGGCTGAGAGGCCGGAGCCTGCGGTTGAGGAACAGCGCGTCGCCGGCGGCGTCGCCGGCCCGCGCCCTGTCCGCCCCCCCGGCGCCGGCCAGCATCCCGGGCCGGCCGCGGTCCAGGTAGTCCCGGAGCGCCGACCGCGCGGGAACGCCGAACGGCACGATCCGCTCCCGGGCGCCCTTGCCGAGCACCCGCGCCGTCTGGGTCCGCAGATCCACGTCACCCAGCCGCAGCCCGCACAGCTCCCCCACCCTGACCCCGGTCGCGTACAGCAGCTCGAGGACCGCGCGGTCGCGCAGGCCGACCGGATCGCCCGCCGCCGGCCCCGCCAGCAGCACGGTGACCTCGCGCTGCTTCAGGACCACCGGCAGCCGGTGCTCCACCCGCGGCGTCGCCAGGTCGGCAGCCGGGTCCGCCGGCACCAGGCCACGGCGCTCCAGGTAGCGGAAGCAGGCACGCAGCGCCGCCACCTTGCGGCGCACCGTCGCGGCCGCCATCCCGCGGGTCCGCAGCTCCGCGAGGAACCGCCGCAGCAGCAGCGCGTCGACGGCGGCGGGGTCCCCGGACCCGGCGCGCGCGGCGAACGCGAAGAACTGCCCGACGTCACGTCGGTAGGCGGCGAGCGTGTTGGCCGACAGACCCCGCTCGTCCCGCAGGTGCGCCGCGAACGTCCCGATCGCCCGCCACGCCGCCTCGGTGAGGTCGGGCGCACGCTCGCTCGAGTCCCCTGAGACGCTCGAGTGTCCCGCTCCGGTCGTCATGCGCTCATCATCCAGCTCAGCCCGCGGCTTCACAAACCGCGAACTGCAGCAACGTAAACGGTGTGCCGCGATGCATCACGATTTCCCGTCCGCCGTTGCCCCGCGTGCGCGGCCGACGGACCGCACGGACGGACTGTGCCGCACCGACATTCCCACCCGACGCCGCCGCGGGTCCGCCGCGGCCGGCGGGCGGCAGGCAGCCGGACGGCGACGGCCGCGAGGCGCGCGTCAGGCGCGCCGCCCGGCCACCGGGCCGTGCCCGCGGGCGGCGGCCGGCCACGCCCGCGCCTGGACACCGGCCACGGAACGGCCGGCGACGCCCGCCAGCTCCAGCTCCAACAGCGCGCGGGCCAGCGCGACCGGCTCCAGACCGGTCAGGACGGCCAGGCGGTCGGGCGCGACCGGGAAGCCGTCGGCGAGGTGCCTCCAGACCCGCCACGCCTCGCGGCCGAGCGGGGCCGACCCGCCGGGCGCGGACGCGGGCGCGTCCAGTCCCAGCTCCGCGAGCACGTCGTCGACCCCCCGCACCAGCACAGCGCCGTCGCGGATCAGGTCGTTGCAGCCCGCCGCCCCCGGATCCCAGGGGGAGCCGGGAACCGCGAGGACCCGACCCGCCCCCCGGCTGCCGGCGGCGCGCGCGGTCGACAGGCTGCCGGACCGTGCGCCGGCCTCGACCACCACGACCGCCGCCGCGAGCGACGCGATCAGCCGGTTGCGCGGCACGAAGTGCGCCGGCCGCGGCGGTGCCCCTGGAGGGTGCTCGCCGACGAGCGTCCCGCCGCCGCGGCGGATCCGCGCCAGCAGGGCGGCGTTGGCGCGCGGGTAGGTGACGTCCAGCCCGCAGCCGAGCACCGCGACCGTGGCGCCGCCGGCCTGGATCGCGCCCCGGTGGGCCGCCGCGTCCACACCGACCGCGCCGCCGCTGACCACCGCCCGCCCGGAGCGGACCAGCGCCGCCGCCAGCGCTCCCGCCACGCTGCAGCGCAGCGGCGAGGCGCGCCGGCCGCCGACGATCGCGACCGACGCCGGCGGCTCGGGGATGGGCCCGCCCGCCGCGAACAGCCAGGCGCACGGTGGCTCGGGCGCCACCGCGTGCAGCGGCCACTCCGGATCGCCGGGCAGCAGGAACCGCACGCCCAGCTCGCGCAGGCGCGCGCCGACCGCCGCCGGGTCCGGGCTGTCGGGCCGCAGCAGCCCCGCCGGATCGCGCCCGCGCGACAGCAGGTCCGCGGCCGTGCTCGGCAGCCGGCCGGGCGTCGCGGCCACGGCGAGCAGCAGCTCGCGCTCGCCCGCTCCCGGCGACCACCACCGGGGCCGCCCGGTCACGCCGGCACTCCCGGCGGGGCGACCGCCAGCGGGACCGCCCGCAGGCCCAGGGCCTCGAGCACGTGGTCCTCCTCCACCCGGTCCGCGCCCGCGAGGTCGGCGACCGTGCGTGCCACGCGCAGGGTCCGGTGGTAGGCCCGGGCGGTGAGGCCCATGCCGTCGGCCGCCCTGGACAGCACGCGGGCGGCGGGCGGGGCGAGCCGGCAGGCCGCCGCCAGGCCGGCCGTGGGCAGCCGGGCGTTCCCCCGCGAGCCGCGCGCCCGCTGGCGGGCGTGGGCGGCGGCCACGCGCGCCCGCAGCGGCGCGGACGGCTCGCCGGCGGTCATCCCCGCCAGCTCCGCCGCCTGGACGCGCACCACGTGGACGTGCAGGTCGATCCGGTCCAGCAGCGGTCCCGACAGCTTGCGCTCGTACCTGCGCAGCTGCTCCGCCGTGCAGCGGCACGGCCGGGCCGGGTCGCCCGCGTACCCGCACGGGCACGGGTTCGCGGCGGCCACCAGGGCGAACCGTGCCGGGAACCGGACGCTCGCCCCGGCGCGCGCGACCGTCACCTGGCCGTCCTCGAGCGGCTGGCGCAGCGCCTCCAGCGCCGCCCGGGGGAACTCCGCCAGCTCGTCCAGGAACAGCACCCCCAGGTGCGCGAGCGTCACCTCGCCGGGACGCGGGACCCGGGCGCCGCCGCCGACCAGGCCCGGGACCGAGATGCCGTGGTGCGGTGCCCGGAACGGGCGCGCGCGCACCAGGCGGGCGCCGTCGGCGAGCAGGCCCGCCGCGGAGTGCACCTGGGTGACCTCGAGCATCTCGTCGGCGTCCAGGTCGGGCAGGAGGCCGGGAAGCCGCCGCGCGAGCATCGTCTTGCCGGCCCCGGGGGGGCCGATCATGAGCAGGTTGTGGCCGCCGGCGGCGGCGACCTCGAGCGCGCGGCGTGCCAGCGGCTGCCCCCGGACGTCGGCGAGATCCTCGACCGCGGCGGGAGGGGCGGCCTCGGCCGGTCCGGGCAGCGCCAGCTCGGTCCGGCCGCCCAGCCACGCCGCGACCTCGGCGAGGCTGTGCGCGCCGCGCACCTCGACGCCGTCGACCAGGGAGGCCTCGGGGAGGTTGGCGGCGGGGACGACCAGCCGTGCCGCGCGCCCGCGGGCGGCCAGCGCCGCCGACAGCACCCCGCGCACCCGGCGCAGGTCGCCGGCGAGCCCCAGCTCCCCGACCGCCCAGAGCCCGTCGAGGGCCTCCACGGGGACGGCGCCGGTCGCGGCCAGCAGCGCGATCGCGATCGGCAGGTCGAAGCCCGAGCCGTGCTTGGGGAGGTCCGAGGGTGGCAGCGAGACCGTGATGCGGCGGTCGGGCCAGGAGAAGCCCTGGTTGCCGAACGCGGCCCGGATGCGGTCGCGCGCCTGCAGCACGGCTGCGTCGCCGAGACCGACGACGGTGATCGACGGCAGGCCCCTGCCCACGTCGACCTCCACGCCGACCGGGTGCGCCGTCAGCCCGACCAGGGCGGTGGTGCCGAGCCGCGCGAGCATCAGAACGCGCCGGGGAGATGGTCGAGCTGCGGCGCCCGGCCGCGCGGCCACAACCGCACGTTTCTTCGAAGTCGAGCACCTCTTACCTATCTGTCTATCACGCTATCTGTCACCGATCCTGTCGGTCATGCCACTGAGCGCCCCGGACACCAGCGACCAGGAGCGCTGGCCTAGGTGCTGGTGCCGCGGGGCCACCCGGCTGGACAGCCCAGGTCACACGCTTACCCGACCGGACTGGACACCCTGGTCGGCCACCGCGGCACCAACTGTCCAGGGACGAGCGTCAGCGGCTGAAGATCCCCCACTCCTCGACATTCTGTGACGTCGTCGGGCTTGTTCTGGCGGCATGGCGGGATGAGACCAACCGCTTATCGCCGTACGGCTTATGGGGCGGGTGACCGTCAGGCGCGTGGGCGGATCCGTCTGCACGTGACGCCGGCGACGTCCCTGGCCCACTGGAGGAGCTGCCCGCGGTTGCCCGGCATCGACCTAGTCGGAGCGCAGCCGTGGGTCCATGCGAGGTCAGCCGTTGCTGCTGGTGCGTGCGTCAAACGGTCCGCTGATCACGGTGAGGATGCCAGACCGCAACCGGCTGTGACCCGCCTGTGGCGGTCGTCACAACCGGCTCTCAGCGTTCTCACAAGCAGCCCACCCAAGCTCTGCCTGACGAGGGAACGGCCGCCAACCGTCAATAGAGCAAGCCACACGGGATGTGGCGGCACTCGACAGCTCCCTCGCCACCCAACTGCCACCGGCCCACCGCCAGCCATCCACCCGACCTGGTCGACACCGCTCCACCGGCCCGCACTGCGGTCATGCACGCGGCCACCCCGCGGTGTCGTGGGTTCCCGGTCCCCGCAGCAGCGCCGTAAGGAGCACGGTATGCCGTCGCGACCGCCTCGCCGGCCTGCGCACCTGCCTGCCGAGGATTCCACGATCGGGCGCCGCGCCCGTGGCGGCCAGCTGGGCTGCGGGCGGGCTGGCCGGTGTGGCCACCGGCAGCCGGTCCTGTTCGTGCTCGCGCTGTGTCTGTTCCTGGTCGTCGGTGTCCCCGTCCTGGTGCTGGTCACCACGCCGGGCGTCCGTGCCGACGACACCTGGTCGCCGCCCAGCGACGCGGTTCCCGGCGAGGCCGGCAGCGACCCTGCCGGCGGCGACCAGCCCGGGCTGCAACCCGACCCTCAGGAGCCCAGCACCCCCACCTCCGACGCAGCCCTTGCCGACGCCACCGCCGCCGCGGAGCAGGTTCTGACCGTTACCCCACCCCAGCCTGTCGCTGACCCCAGGTCGGACCAGCATGGCTCCGGCGGCCTGCCCCAGACCACGCCGAACCTGACGCTCCTGCTCGGCCCGGACCCCAGCAGGAGCCGGCAGCCCACCCCTCCCAGCGACCACGACGGCACCGGCTATGGCGACAGTGACGGTGACGTCCCGCTGTCTGGCTTGGGCGACCAGGCGCCCCGCCCGACCCTGCGACTGGACCTGGCGCTCGACGACCAGCAGGCGCCCGAGGCGACCCGACCCGACCCCACCAGCACCAGCGCCCGAGTCGACCAGGCGCCGATCCCCACAACCCTCGAGCAGGAGCAGGTCGAACCCTCTGGTCCCGCCACCCGACCGGGCCAGGCCACCGACCCCACCGGTGTCATCATCGCTCTTGGCGACCCCACCCGGCTCCAGGCTGCCGACGCCAGCCTGCTCGCCATCGACCGCCTGCGCATCCCGCCCGACCCGGCGGCGTTGGGTCCCGGCAAGCAGGTGCTGCTCGTCCGGCTCGGCAGCCTCGTCCCACTCGCGGAGGGCGCCGACACACCCCCGCAGCTGCCCTGGGCGCAGCCCGGCCCCCGCTACAGGCCGGTCCTGCTTCTGGACCCGGCGGCGCTCGAGACGGTCCCGGCGGCCGCCGCCGGCATCGCCGGCTGGGGCCCGGTCACCGTGTCGCCGACCCCCACGGCCGCCGACTCGCTGGACGCGTTCCTGCACACCGTCTGGGAGCGGCGCCAGGGGATCTACGAGGGACCGCGGACCGTCTACAGCCTCTTTGCCAACCACGCCGCTGGGCGGAGCTATCCCCTCTGGGGCCCCGAGGCCTACAACCTGGCCGTGCGGGCGATGTCGCCAAGCGGCAGGCCGCTCATGTTCCAGCTGGAGTTCACCACGCCACCTGACAGCACCGGCGAGCGCGGCATGGACCTGCTCCACCGGTTCACGCGGGAGCCAGCTGAAGTGGGCGCGCGCCCGGCGGACGGAAGACTCCAACTCTTGGTGGACGAGAGCCCCCGCCCCCAGAACGCCCCCTACCGGCTGTGGGTGAACGCCCTGCCCGACGACGCCCCGACCGTCATGGACAGGCTGCTCAGGGAGTTCGTCCAGGGCCCGCAGGCAGGGGTCCCCGAAGCCAGCCTGGCCATGAGCCAGGACATCCAGACCCGGCGAAACGGCATCCAGGTCGCGATCGCGGACCTCCAGACGCTGGAACAGGTGGCGCTGCGCATAAACAGGCTCCCCATCGAACTCGTGTGGAGCGACCCGGTCCCGATGGCCGACCCCCTCTTGCCTGGCATCAGCATGGGCGTGGAGCTCCCCGGCCACGCCAGCTTCGGCGCCGAACGCGCCACCGCTATCGACCTCGCCCTCCGCGACGCGCCACCCAACGACTTCGAAGCGTTCCGCCAACTGGCCCACGAGCGCCTGCGCGCCGCGGGCGTGAGCCCAAACGCGCCCCACACGCAGTACGACTCCTACACGCAGACCGACGTCCAGATGTTCTCGCCCGAGCGCCGCATCTGGCTGCAGGCCGAGGGCAGCGCCACCGACGGCTACCACCTGGGCGGCATCCGCAGCCCCGCCGCGACCAGCAGCGGCCTCGGCGCCGGCCTGGGCCTGCTGCTGAGCGGCGGGAGCATCCTGCGCAATCCCCAGGGCCATCCCCACGCCGTCAGTGAGCTGGCCACCGCGGCCGGGGCCGGCGTCGCCGGCGGCTACCTGGGCGGCCAGGTCGAGTTCGGCCTGAACGCGGCGCTGGCGCCGGCCGAGCTGACCTGGACCAACGCCTCGTTCGCCAGCGGCCTGCGCGGGATGATCCTGCCGCGGACGCTCTCTGGGGGCGTGGCCGGCGCGGTCACCGCGCCGCTCATGGCCTGGACGCTCATGGGCATCGACCAGTGGTACTACGGCGCCGACTATCGCGGCAGCGATTACGCGGCCGCGGGGGCGCGGTCCGCGACCGGCGGCGCCGCCGGGGGCAGCGTCGGCGCGGGCACCGCCGCGCTGTCGATCTATCTGCTGGGCGGCGCCGCCACCGGATCATCGGTGCCCATCCTGGGCAGCCTCGCCGGCGCGGGCACTGGGCTGGTCGTGTACTTCGTCGTGGACAGCCTCTGGGGCGAGAACATCGAGCAGGCAGTCCGCACAGCACTCGGCGAGCAGCGCCCACTGGGCCGCGCCACCGCGAAGTGACCGGTGGACACGAGCTCACACCTCCAAGCGGCTGCGCCCAACGACCTGGTGCGCGATTGGGGTTGGGACAGGCGGGGCTGATCGGTCCGGCTGGGGGCGTCAGCGGCGGGCGGCGCGGTCGGACACCAGGGCGGCAACAGCCAGGTAGGTCTCGCCGTAGGCGCCGCGGCGTCCCAGGTAGCGTTGCAGGGTCCGCCACTGCTTGTGCTCGGCGATGGCGTGCTCGACGCAGATGCGCCGGGACGACTGCAGCGTGCGAGCCTGCTGGTAGGCGCTGACGGCCTCGGGCGGCGCGTCCTTGGCCGGCGGCAGCGGTGGGGCGCTGACCTGGTCGGGGAACTGCTTGGCCAGGCCGCGGTCGCCGGTGTCGACCCGGGCTGTGACCGTGGGGTGCTGGCCGAGCAGGTCCTCGATCCCTTCGGTCCGCAGCGCGGTCTGGTCGTGCATCCTGCCTGGGCGCACCGCGCCGGCCCACAGGGTGCGACCCTGGCCGTCGCTGACCGCGGTGGTCTTGATGGTGTTCTGCTTGCGCTTGCCGGAGACGAAAGCGCGCCGCCCGGGCGGCTTGGCACGGGGTCGGCGGACCTGGGTTTCCGTCCCGTCAATGCGCAGTTCGATGCCGTGGGCGGCGGCGTAGGCGACCACATCCGCCAGGGTGCGCAGCCGCACCCCGGGCAGGTCGGGAACCGCGAACCCGCGGGCGGCCAGCAGCGCGGCCGGACCTCCCGGATCGCGCGGGTGACGGTGGCCCGGTCGACCCGGTAGAGCACCGCCAGCGCCTGCTGCGGCAGCTGGGTGCGCAAGCTGACCAGAGTGACCAGCACCCGATCCGGGAACCTCAGCCGCTGGCGCGGGCCAGCACCAGGCGCGCGCCGCCGTGGGTGGCCGCGCCGCTGGCGCAACGCGCTCTCGTGCGCGGCGGTCCACGGCTCGGCGAGCTCGGCGATCAGCTCGTCGAGGTGATGCCGGGAGATCCCGGTGAAGCAAGGATGGCGCAGCGCCGCACGGGCCCATGCTGGTCTCGACACCCACGCATGATCCCCTGTGCGGCCCACGCATGCCCGCCACAGCCTCCAGCGATCAAACCCGCCTATCACTCACAACAAATCGTAATTCGACGCAGCCGGGGGACGGCGGTAGTTTCATGCTCCGGTCAGCAGTGCAGGCACCACACCTGGGAGCCTTGGATGCGACCCGAACCACCCAACCAGCCGCTCGCGCGCGGTCCGGGAGCCGACCGCAGCGCGGGCCAGGCGCCACCCACCCCCGCCACGCTCACCGTCTCGAGCTACCGCGTCTCGCCAGCGGCCCGCTGGGCCGTAGCCTTCGTCGCGGTCGTCGTGTTGATCTTGGTCACGATCCTGATCTTGCCCCCGCCATCCACGCCGGACGCGCCGCTGCTGCCGCGGCTGCTCATCCTGCTGGTCTTCCTGCTCGCCGTCGGCTTCGTGCTGTACTCCGGGCTGTTCCGGGTCGCCTACAAGCTGGAGCTGTCCACCACCGAGCTGCGCTGGTACGCGCCGCTGCGCCGTGGCACGCTCGCCTTGGCCGAGCTGCGCGAGGTCAGAGACGGACGGCTTTGGGTCTTGGGGGTCATGTTCGCCTTGTGGACCTTCCTGTGGGTCCCGCGGGTGCCGTGGCTCTGCAAGCGGGTCGTGATCACGGCCGCCACCGGCCAGCGCGTTGTCGCCGACGTCAACGATCGAGGCTTCGACGCGTTCGCCTCGGACCTTCGGCGCGCGGCGCCGTACGCGCAGATCGAGGTGGGCAGCGACGACCCGTCTGTGTTCCGGGGGTTCTTCTCCAGCAATGGCTACCGCGGGCACCTGCCGCCGCGGCCCTGATCAGCCCTCACCCTGGCTCAGCTCGCCGGACTGGTCTCCGGCCGCGCCGCCCCGTCCCTGACCACCTACCAGCCGGACGGTCAGCTCGGCCTACTCCACTACCAATCGCGCACGACGCCGTTACTGGTCGCGCGCTACGACCGCGCCGACCGGGCGGGCATGTGCGGCAGGAGGCCGTCTTGGAACCGCGCGATGCAGTCCTGGATGATCGCCCAGGCAGTGGCGTAGGGCAGATAGCTTGCGGCGAACTGCTCCTCAGCCCACGCCTCGTCCTCGGTGCGCCAACCGCCGACCTCCACGCCGATGTCAACCGCTGTCCAGTCGACCTCGACCGGCTCAGCAATCTCGAACGACCAGCCCCTGTCGCGGGCACGGAAGTACCACGCGTGCCCGTCCACGACGCCGTAGCCCTGCACCGGCGCGTAACCGTCCAGCCTCCCCTGCCAGCCGGGGCCGCTGCGCTGCTGCTGGGTGAGGTCCTCAGCCCGCTGCTGCTCCCACGACTGCCGCTTTGAGTCGTTCAACGGCTCCTACCTCCGCCGCAGAGCTACAACATGTGCGGGTCGCCGCGGGCAGCTGCTCGCAACATGATCCCGACACCCTCGCGCATGCTGGGACCCTAGCAGTTCGAGCAGTCCAAGCACACCAGATTGCCGACTCACGGCGGGTCGCCACGCTGCGGCCGCGACCGCCGACTGGTCATAGTGCCCACGCGGACGGATAGGGGTGGCAACAGGAGCCTGCTGCGTTGCCGCAGCGCGTCAGCAACCGGTCAGCCAGGTGGTCATAAGCAGGAATCATCGCACCGACCAACCCGCGCCCCGATCGCTCCACAAGGTTCCGGAATGTCCTCTTAG
>DATFRI010000038.1:0-22706 GCA_035263405.1 Actinomycetes bacterium
GCCGATCGTGCTGGGGCTGGTGCGCGCGGCGATCCTGTCGGGCTGCTGGGACACCGCGGCCGAGCGGGTGGCGCAGGCGCGGCGGCTGGCCGAGGAGGCCGGCGACGACGAGCTGGGCGTGCGGGCGCTGGCGCTGGCCGCCCACGTCGCCCTCGGCCTGGCGCTGCGGACCCCGGCCGGCGGGCCGGCGGCGGGCGGCGCGGCCGGTGACCTCGGCGAGCCGGTGGCGCTCGCCGGGGAGGCCCTGGCGGCGGCGGAGCGCATGGGGCTGCCCGAGGTGGCCTGCGAGGCGCTGGAGGTGATCGGCCGCGAGGCGCGCCCGCGGGACCTCGCCACCGCGGAGGCCGCCTTCCAGCAGGCGCTGGAGATCGCCGAGCGCCACGAGCTGACCCTGTGGCGGGTGCGGGCGCTGCACGAGGTCGCCACGATCGACCTGCTGCGGGGACACCGGACCGAGCGGCTGGTCGAGGCCAGGGCGGCGGCGGTCCAGGCCGGGGCGCTGGCCACGGCCACGATGATGGACCTGCAGATGGCCAAGGCCTTCCTGGCCCGGTTCGAGCCGGACCGGTGCCTGGAGACCGCGCGCCGCTGCGAGGCGGCCTCGCGCCGCTACGGGCTGGACACCCTGGCGCAGGCGGTGGTGACGCAGGCGTGCCTGCTCGCCCAGCTCGGCCGCGAGCAGGAGATGGAGGAGCGCATCGCCGAGGCGCTGGCGGCCGCCGACGGCGACCCCGACGTCCTCATGGTGGCCTGGGGGCAGGGCCACGCGTTCCGGTCGCTGGTCCGCGAGGACTTCGACCGCGCCCTGGCCGACCTGGACCGCGCCATGGAGCTCGCGCGCTCGGTGCCGGGCAGCCCGACGCGGCCCTACCGGGGGCTGTGGGCGCTGCTGCGGGTGATCCTGCGCTCGGACGGCGAGGCCGCCCTCGCGGAGCTGCGAGCCTCCGGGGCGACCGGCAACCACGCGATCGCCGGGTACGTCGGCCTCGCCGACGCGGTCCTGCTCGGGCGGGCCGGCCGTCCCAGGCAGGCCGAGGCCGCGTTCGCGGACGCCGACGCCATGCTCCACGAGCTGCGGTGGTTCTCCCACCACGCGCGCCGCCTGGTCGCCGCGCCGGCCATCGAGGACGGCTGGGGCGCCCCGGCCGCCTGGCTGCGCGAGGCGCTGGAGTTCTTCACCGGCTTCGGCGCCGGCCGCGTCGCGTCGGCGTGCCGGGCGCTGCTACGCAAGGCGGGCGCGTCCGTCCCGCGGCGCCTGGACGCGTCCGCGGCGGTGCCCGAGCGGCTGCGCGCGCTCGGGGTCACCGGGCGGGAGATGGAGGTGCTGACCCTGGTCGCCGAGGGCCTGTCCAACGCCCGGATCGGCGAGCGGCTGTTCCTCTCCCCCCGGACCGTGGAGCGCCACGTCGGCAGCCTGCTGGCACGCACCGGCGCCGCCAACCGCACCGAGCTGGCCGCCTTCGCGGCCGCCCCGGCCCGCTCCCCGTAGCCGCGGCGCGCGCCGCCCGGGCGCGGGCGATGCGTACTCGGGACGGCCCCGAGACCGGACCGTTGCCTTGCCCGCCCACAATGGCGCGCAGCAGTGCTCGGGGAAGGGACGGCATCGGTCGATGCGACGGCGACGGATCACCGGGATCGCGCTCCTGGTCGTGGGGGCCGCGCTGGCCCTGCCGGCCGTCGCGGGGTGCTCGGGCACCCGCACGCCGAGCGGGACCGCCGAGGCGGCGACCGCCACCCCTGTCACCATCGCGCGCACGACGCGGCCGTCGGCCTGGCCGGCGGCCTCGGACCCCCGCAGCGACGCCGCGCTGCGGCTGGTCGCCACCAGCGCGCCGGACAGCTACGCGCGCATGCGCCAGGTCAGGAACTGGGCGATCACCGACTGCGACGCCGTCCGGCAGTGCGCGGCGGAGTTCGTCGCCCGTACCACCTACTTCGAGGGCGACCCCCACTGCTGGACCATGATCCATCCCCGCAACGAGGCCCGCGCGGCCCGCGAGTACGGCCTGGACCGGCTGCGGTACCGCGCGTTCGTGCTGGTCCACGAGGTCGAGCACTGCAAGGCCGAGGGCAACGACCTGAGCGACGAGCGGCCCAGCCTGGACGCCGAGCACGACTTCGCCGTCACCGTCGGCGACAAGCGCATGCTGCGCATCTGGCGGCGGGACGTCGCCTCCATCGACCAGCGTGGCCGCTGGCGCGACTGAGGCCAGGCCATACCCCCTGCGCGCCCCACGGCGATCTCAGCCGACCGCTCCGCCGCCGAAGCCGCCGAAGGTGGACGCCGACAGGCTGCTGCCGCTGAGGTCGCTCCCGTCCCCGAGGTCGCCGCCGCCGAAGTCGGTCCCCGACATCCGGTCGCCGCCGAGCCCGCCGAGGTCGCTCCCCCCGTCGCCGGTCTCTGGCGCGCCGGTGCCACCGATGCCCGGTCCGCCGGCGGCGGGCTGCACGCCCTGGTCGGCCGCTGGCGGACCGGCGGGGGGCGGGTCGCGGTTCACGACCGGTCGCGGGTCGGGCGCGGACGGAGCGGCGGCAGAGGGTGGCTGATCCGTGGGCACCGCGGCGGCCACCACGGTCCCGAGCTGCTCGGTGGCTGCCGAGGTCGCGGGCTGCCCCGGCTGGGGCTGGCCAGGCTCCGGCTCCGGCTCGGGCTGGGCGCGTGTCTCGATCAACTGGTCGCGCGCCTCCGCGTCGTAATCAGCCGGGTCGGGCTGAGGGGGGACGAAGTGGAGCGGCCTGGTGACCGGCGTGTAGTCGACGGGGCGCGAGCCCGAGTCGGTGGGGTGCTCGACGCGGTCCGGGTACTCGGTGTGGCCGTCACGGAACCGCATGATCCCGCCCGGGTAGGTCGTGTCGCCGTAGAGGTCGGTGACCCTGCCGTCACGCCAGTGGGTCTTGCCCTCGGGGTCTGTGTACCGGTCCTCGTACTCGACCCACCCACCGGCGTACTGCATGCCGGAGTCGTACACCCGCCAGGTGGGCCGCTGGATCGAGTCGTCGGGGTAGATGACCAGCCCGTTGGGCCAGGGGAACTTGATCGTGCCGTCGGGGAAGAAGAGCACGTGCTCGGGCGTCTCGACGACACCGTCGTCGTCGTACTTGACCGCCCCGTTGGCGAACTGGGTGATGCGGGCGTCGTCCCACCTGGTCGTCCCGTCCCCGCCGTAGTGGTTGCCGTAGCGGTCGGTGACCGAGCCGTCGGGGCTCAGGATCCAGCCGCCCACGAGCACGCTGGTGCCGTCGGCGAGCCGGCGGCTGTTGTCGGCGCCCTCGGCGGGGACCTGCGTGCCGTCCGGGCGCACTCTGACGCCGCTGGCCAGGATCCGGGTGCCGTCAGACCAGACGACCTCGCCGGTCCTGAGCACCCGCGTGCCGTCCTCGAGCGTGATCTCGCCCGTGTGCGACTTGCTGAGCCCGCCGGGAAGCGTTCGGGCGAGGCGTTCGGGCGGGGGGTCGATCGCGATCCCGTCGGGGGCCTGCGTGATCCCGGCGGGGACCACCCGCGGCGCGGCCGCGTCCCGGCCTGCCTGGACCGTCGCGGACGCGCCGGCGACCGCCGGTGTCCCGGGCTGCGAGGCCGGCGGACCCCCGGGCCCACGGCCGGCGTCGCCGGGCCCGCCGCGGCGGCCCTCCGCGGCGACGGTGATCGCGTCGCCAGGTCGCGCGTACGCCCAGTGGGGCTGGACGTCGCCGGCCGGCCGGTCAGGGGCCTGCGGTCCGCTCGCGGGCGGACGCATCGCGACCGTCCCCGCGCCCACGGCAGCGGCCGGCAGGGCCGTGCCGGGCGCCGACGTCACGGGTGACCCGTCGCCCACCTGCGGGTCCCTCGCCGACAGCACCAGCGACGCGTTCGTCACCGCCTGCTCGTACCAGCCCACAGGGTCCGAGCCGGCGTCCAGGGAGGCGTGGCCGACGGCCACCACGGGAGGGGGCGACGCGGCCGGCCGGCCGCTCCCGGGAACGGCGAACGCCGATCCCTCGTCGACCAGCGCGACGACCAGCAGCGCGCTGCCGAGCAGCAGCAGCGCGGTGAGCGCCCGCACCGGTCCGGCGGCCATCGTCCCAGCGCCGACGGTGGGGCGTGGCACGTGCATGGGGTCGCTCCAATTCGTCCGCGTGCGCCGACCGGACACGGCTCGACCGGGGAGAACGGCTCGGGCACAGGGGACGGGCCGCGAAGCGACCGAACCGGACCGGCAGGGGGTGGGGCTGGAGGTTTTGGGGGCTTCTCGCTACGCAGGGTAGGCGCAAAGGTCAGACGGTTGGTCACGAATCGAGAACAAGTCGAGCACGGTCGTGACGCACACCGTCGACGGGGCCGGATCCGGGCCGCCGGCGCTCGCGGCGCTCCGCCGTGTCCCAGAACCATGTCTGGCGCAGGCACATCCCTGTGGTGTTGAGTTGAGCCGGCTGGCAACCGGAACCGGTCCGCTGACCACTTGGAGGGTGCTGTGCGCAGGGCTGTGGTTCTTGGGCTGCTGCTGCTCCTGCTCGCGCTCGTCCCCGCCACCGCGGCGTGGGCGCAGGCGGACCGGCAGCGGGATCCGGAGGCGTTCGTGGTCCTGTCGGGCCGGGCCGACGTCCCCGCCGACCAGGAGGTCGGCGATCTGGTGGTGTTCCACGGGTCGGCGACGGTCGCCGGGACGGTCAACGGCTCGGTGACCGTCTTCGACGGGCCGGTCACGATCTCGGGCCAGGTCAACGGCGACGTGAACGTGTTCAACGGGCGGGTCGAGCTGCGCGACAGCGCCAACATCAGCGGCGACGTGGTCACCCGGGAGGCGCCGGTGGTGGCGCCGGGCGCGACCATCGGCGGCGAGACCCGGCGCATCCAGACCCGGTTCGACTGGAACGGGTTCGGCTGGATCGGCCGGCTGGCGCTGTGGCTGGCGATCTCGGTGTCGACGCTGGTCATCGGGCTGCTGCTGGTGTGGCTGGCCGGGCGGGGCGCCACGACCCTCATGGAGGCCGGCCGCACCGGCATCGGCCCCTCGATCGGCTTCGGGCTGCTGCTGTTCCTCGGCCTGCCGGTGGTGGCCATCCTCGCCCTGGTCACGGTCGTCGGGCTGCCGTTCGGGCTGGGCCTGCTGGGCGCGATCGGGCTGATCTACGCGCTCGGCTACTGCGCCTCGGCCTGGATCCTGGGCCGCGCGATCCTGCGGCCTCCGGGCGCGTGGGTGCTGGCGTTCCTGGCCGGCTGGGCGATCCTGCGGGTGCTGGCGCTGATCCCGGTCCTGGGCGGCCTGATGTGGTTCGCCGCGACCGCGTTCGGCCTCGGGGCGCTCGCGGTGGCGATCTGGCGGGGCCGCTCGGCCGCCCGCGCCGCGCCGGCAGCCGCGTGAGCCCGCGGGCCGACCGTGTTCGGCCCGATGGTCGCCGGCCGCGACGTCCCCCTCGCGGAGCTGTCCGCCGCGGTCGACGCGGCGCTCGCCGGCCGGGGCGGAGCCGTGCTGCTCGCCGGCGAGGCCGGCATCGGCAAGACCGCCGCGGCGGAGCACGCCGCGGACCTCGCCCGCGGCCGCGGGGCCAGGGTCCTGTGGGCCGCCTGCTGGCAGGGCGCCGGCGTCCCCGGCTACTGGCCGTGGGTCCAGGTGGTCCGCGGCCTGCTGGCCCTCGGCGGCGGCCGGGCCGCCCGGCTCGCGCTGGACGCCCCGTCGCTGGCGCGCCTGGTGCCCGAGCTGGCCGGGCCGCCACGTCCGGGCACCCCGCCCGCGCCCGGCGCGGTCGCGGACCCGGCGCCCGGGGCGGTGGTCCCCGACCAGGGGCCGCCGGCCGCCGCGCCGGCGGCCCGCTTCCAGCTCTTCGACGAGCTTGCCGGCGCGCTGCTGGCCGAGGCGCGCGCGGCGCCGCTGGTCGTCGTCCTCGACGACCTCCACTGGGCCGACCCGCCGTCGCTGGAGCTGCTCGACTTCCTGACGCGGCGGCTCCACGGGGCCCGGCTGCTGGTCGTCGGCACCTGGCGGGACGCGGAGGTCGGGCCGGGGGACCCGCTCGCGCCGCTGCTGGCCGGCCTCGCCGGACGCGCCGCCGTGCTGCCGCTCGCCCCGCTGGACGACCACGGGGTGGGCCGCGTGATGGCGGGGATCCTCGGCCGCGACCCGCCGCCCGAGCTGGCCGCCGCCGTCCGCCGCCGCACCGGCGGCAACCCCTTCTTCGTCCAGCAGGTCACCCGGCTGCTCGCGGCGCGCGCCGGGGAGCGCGGCGGGGTCGGCGGCGCGGCCGCGGCCGGGATCCCGCCCGGGGTCGGCGCGGCGATCGAGCAGCGGCTGGAACGGCTCGACGCCCCGCTGCGCGAGCTGGTGCGCGCCGCGGCCGTCGCCGGCCCGGAGGTCTCGCCCGCGCTGCTCGCCCGCGTCACCGGCCGCCCGGCCGCCGAGGTCGCCGACCTGCTCGCGGGCGCGGTCCGCGCCCGGGTCCTGTCCGGCCCCGCGGAGCCGCCCGGCCCCTACCGGTTCGCGCACGACCTGTTCCGCGAGACCGTCGACGCCGGGCTCGACGGCGCCACCCGCGCGCGCCTGCACCTGGCCGTCGCCAGGGCGCTGGAGGCCGAGCGCGCGGCCGGCGGCGAGGTGTCCCCGCCGCGGCTCGCCCACCACTTCGCGCAGGCGGTCGCGGCCGGCGGCGCCGGCCAGGCGCAGCGCTACCTCGCGCTGGCGGCCCGGGACGCGGGCCGGCGGCAGGCGCACGAGGAGGCCGCCCGCCACTGGCGCCGGTCGCTGGAGCTGCTGGAGGCGGCCGGCACGGCGGCCCCGCCGCGCGGTGAGGTCCTGATCGAGCTGGGCGAGGCGCTGCGGCGCGCCGGGGATCTCGCCGCCGCCCGCCAGGCGCACCTGCGCGCGCTGGAGCTGGCCCGGCGCGACGGCGACGCCGGCCGGCTCGCCCGGGCGGCGCTCGGCCTGCACGCCGTCGGCAGCGCGAGCTGGCCGCCGCGCGACGAGCTGGTCGAGGTCCTCGAGGAGGCTGCGGCCGCGCTGTCCGGCCGCAGGACCGCGCTGGCCGCCAGGGTGCTCGCCGCCCTCGCCCGGGAGCTGGCCTGGAACGGCCGCGACGTCGAGCGGGCGCGGCCGCTGGCCCGCCGGGCGGTGGCGGCCGCCCGGCACGCGGGCGACCAGGCGACCCTGGCCGCGTGCCTGCTCGCGCAGCACAACGTCGTCTGGGGGCCGGGCAGCGCACGCGAGCGCCTGGCGCTGGCGGCGGAGATCCTCGCGCGGGCCGGCGACCGGGAGGCCGCGGTCGAGGCGCGCCTGCTGCGGGTCGCCGACCTGCTGGAGCTGGCCGACCCGGCGGTGCACGCGGAGCTGGCCGCGTTCCTGCGCGCCGCCGAGGCGCTGCGGCAGCCGCGGGCGCGCTACACCGCGCTGTCGCGCCGGGCGATGCTGGCGCTGCTGCAGGGGCGCCTGGACGACGCCGAGCGCCTGATCGGCGAGGCGGCCGCGCTCGGCGCCGAGATGGGCGAGCCGGACGCGCCCAACGTCCGCTCCGAGCAGCTGTGGGCGCTGCGCGCCGCGCAGGGGCGCCTGTCGGAGCTGCGCGAGCAGCTCCTGGCCGCGTTCCCGCAGGACACCGTGCAGGGGCGCTGGTACCTGGTCATGTCGCTGCTGGAGGAGGGCGACCGTGAGGGGGCCGAGGCGGCGGCCCGCTCCTTCGGCGCGCTCGACGAGGGCGCCGTCCCGCGCGACCGGTCGTGGACCGACGGGCTCACCCGCGCCGCCGAGGTCGCCGCCGAGCTGCGCGAGCGCCGCATGTGCGAGCGGCTGCACCGGCTGCTCCTGCCGCACGCCACGGACGCGGCGACGGTGGGTGCGGCCGTGTGCTTCCGCGGCGCCGTCGCCTTCTACCTGGGCCTGCTGGCGGCCGCGCTGGACCGCCACGGCGACGCCCGCGACCACTTCGAGCAGGCGCTGGCCGTCCACGAGCGCCTCGGCGCCCACCCCTGGGCGCTGCGCACCCGCTACGAGCTGGCCTGCCTGCCGGCGGACACCGGTGGCGCCGAGGCCGCCGCCGCCGACCGGGCCCTCGCCGACGTCGCCGCGGCGGCGGGCCGCCTCGGCATGGCGGCCCTCGCCCAGCGCGCCGCCGAGCGCCGCCGCCGGGCCGGCCAGGCGACCGTCGCCGAGGGCGCCTTCCTCCGCGACGGCAGGGACTGGGCGCTCGCCTGGGGGGGCACGACCGCGCGCATGCCCGACGCCAAGGGCCTGCACGACATCGCCGCGCTGCTGCGCGCCCCCGGCCGGCCGGTCCACGCCGCCGACCTGCTGGCCGCGTCCGGGGAGCGCGACGGCCGCGCCGCGGCGCAGCTCGGCGCGGACGAGGTCCTCGACCGGCGGGCGCTGCGGGAGCTGCGCGCGCGCCTGGCCGACCTCGACGAGGAGGCCGCCGAGGCCGAGCGGTGGCACGACGCCGGGCGGGCCGCCCGCGCCGGGCAGGAGCGCGACGCGCTGCTCGCCGAGCTGCGCGCGGCCGTCGGGCTCGGCGGGCGCCCCCGCCGGCTGGGCGACCCGTCCGAGCGCGCGCGCAAGGCCGTCACCGCCAGGATCCGGCACGTGCTCGGCCGCATCGACGCGGTGCACCCGGCGCTCGCCGGCCACCTGCGCGCCTCGCTGCAGACCGGCACCTTCTGCACCTACGCCCCCGCCTCGCCGGTGCGCTGGCGGCTCTGAGCGACGCGGCCGGGTCCTCGCGGCCGTCTGGCGGGATCTGGCGGCCGTCTCGCGCCCCAGGTGCCGGCAGGGCATCCCGCGACCGGAAGGGGCGGACTCATGTACGACGTGATCGTCGTCGGCGCGCGCGTCGCCGGCTCGTCGACCGCGATGCTGCTGGCACGCATGGGCATGAAGGTGCTGGTGGTCGACCGGGCGGGCTTCCCGAGCGACACGCTCTCCACCCACCAGGTGCAGCTTCCCGGCATCGCCCGGCTGGCACGCTGGGGCCTGCTGGACCGCGTGGTCGCCTCGGGCGCGCCCGCGACCCGGCGGGTGCGCTTCGACACCGGCGCGGCCGTCCTCGCCGGCCGCTTCCCGGAGTTCGAGGGCGTCGACGCGCTCTACAGCCCGCGCCGCACGGTGCTCGACCAGATCCTCCTCGACGCGGCCCGCGAGGCCGGCGCGGAGGTGCGCGAGCGCTTCGCCGTGGAGGAGCTGGTCGGCCGCGACGGGCGGGTCACGGGCGTCCGCGGGCGCGCCGGGGGCGGCGCGCCGGTGGCGGAGTCCGCGCGCCTGGTGGTCGGCGCCGACGGCAAGCACTCCCTGGTGGCCCGCGCGGCCGGCGCGCCCGCGTACCGCGTCCATGCCCCGCGGTCGATGGCCTGCTACTCCTATTTCGAGGGCGTGCCGCTCGCGGGCGGCGAGATCTGCGCGCGCGAGCGCCGCGGCGCCGGCGCGTGGCCGACCAACGACGGGCTGGTGATGACCTACGTCGCCTGGCCGGCCGAGGAGTTCGCCGCCTTCCGCGCCGACCCGGAGGGCAACCTGCTGGCCACGCTGGACCTCGCGGGCGACCTCGGCCAGCGCGTCCGGGCCGGCCGGCGGGCCGAGCGGATCCGCACCACCCCCGACCTGCCGAGCCACCTCCGCCGGCCGTTCGGACCCGGGTGGGCGCTGGTCGGCGACGCCGGCCTGGTCATGGACCCGATCACCGGCCAGGGGATCGCGGACGCGTTCCGTGACGCCGAGCTGCTCGCGGCCGCGGCCGGCGACGGCCTCGGCGGGCGCCGGCCGCTGGCGGCGGCACTGCGCGCCTACCAGCGGCGGCGCGACCGCGCGGTGCTGCCGATGTACCGGTTCACCCTGCAGCTCGCCGCCCTGCGGCCGCCGCAGCCGGCCGAGCAGACGCTGTTCGCCGCGATCGGGGACGACCAGGCCCGGACCGACCGCCTGCTGGGCGTCCTCACCGGCGCGGTGCCGGTGCGCGAGTTCTTCAGCCCGGCGAACCTGGTCAGGATCGCCGGCGTCCGCGGCATGGCCGGGCTGCTGGCCTCCAGGCTGCGCGCCGCCGCGCCAGGCCTGCGCCCGCCGCCGCCGCGCCTGCGGGGTTCGTTACCCATCCGTGACTAGGCAGCCGGCGATCGTGGCGGTAACCTTCTCCGTCGTTTTGCTGACCATCGGGTCGGTTGAACCGCCGCCGTCACGAGCGGCCTCCTGGACCGCCCGGACCTCCCCGGGTCCGGCGGTCCCCGGTCCTCTTCCGCCGGGTGAAAGGAGCCGTGGTGCAGGAACCGACGGGCGGCAGCGGGACCCGCCGTCCCGGCCGGGCAGCCGGCCGCCCGCGCAGGAGCGCGGCGCGGGCGGTGGTGGCGCTGCTGCTGCTCGGCAGCGTTCCGCTGCTGATCGCGCTGGTCGAGGTGGCCGCCAGCGCCGGCCCCGCGGGCGCCGGGCCCGGCGGGGACGCCGCGCGGCCGGCCGCGGCGCGGCAGCCGCCGCTGGCCGCCCCCGCCACGGACGCCGACCGGGTGCTCGCCGACCAGTTCGCCGCCTGGGAGGTGCTGCGCACGACCGGCGCCCCGGCGGGCCAGGATCCGGCGCCGGGCGCGTCCGCGGCCACGGGAGCGGCGGGCGCACTCCTGGGACTGCGGATCGCGGCCCTGGAGCCCACCGCCCCGCCGGGCCAGGACGGCGGCGCCAAGCTGCCGCCGCCGCTGGGGCTCGGCCTGGGATGGTCCCAGGCGTCGCCGGGTCAGCGCCGGCAGGGAGCCGGCCTGCCCGGCGACGGCCGGCTCCCCCCCGACCCGCTCGC
The DNA here is from genome assembly GCA_035263405.1 of Actinomycetes bacterium. Classification (GTDB taxonomy): domain Bacteria; phylum Actinomycetota; class CALGFH01; order CALGFH01; family CALGFH01; genus DATFRI01. The sequence goes on from DATFRI010000038.1 coordinate 10,732, forward strand.
TGGCGCGCGCGTGTTGCTCGCCTCACCCTCCGGGACGCACGCCGGGGCGGTCACGACCGGACCGGACGACCTGACGCCCGCCCAGGGGATGGTCTGGGTCTCCCTGACGAGCGCCGCCCCGGGACCGACCCAGCCCCCCCTGTTCGCGCTCGTGTACCGGGGAAGCCAGCTCGGCCTGGGCCTCATCCCGCCCAACCACCTGCCTCTCGCGGTCGTGAACGACACGCTCCTGCAGGCGATGCTCCGCCAGCCGACGCTCGACAACCCCTTCGGGAACCTCGCCGTGCAGTGGCTGATGACCGGGGGGGCGCTGTTCGGGGAGCACTACCTCTCCCGCTGGTTCGGGGGCTGGTGGGTCACGAGGGTCGGCAAGGAGAACGTCGGTCCCTGGTTCCACACGGGGACCGTGGGGGGCCACTACTTCGACGTGACCATGGCGAAGCCGGGACTCCAGTGGCTGCTGACCGGCGGGCTGCTGGGCGTGGAGGGCCTGGGCAAGCTGGGGCTGCAGCAGATCGGCGTCCTGTCGCCCCCCCTCGTCACCGCCGAGGGGCAGCGGCTGTGGGCCAGGGCCGCCGACTACTGGTGGAACCTGGTCTACGACGTGGGCTTCCAGACCGCCTTCTACGGGCTCGTCGCCGGGCTGACCACGGAGACGCCGTTCGACTACGACCGCCTGTACCGGAGCCTGGGCAAGGCCGGGGCGCCGATTCCGCCGCTGCGGTCGATCCTCGACGCCGAGCGGCGGGCGCTGCTGACGTACCTCGAGGCGGTGGGGCGGGACCTGCACCGCGGTTTCCGCCTCGGCTTCCTGCGCTTCAGGCTCGACCTGACCCGCTGGCAGAGGGCGCTCGACAGCGCGGCCCTGGCCGCGGTGGAGGGCGACCTGCACAGGAAGTACCGCCTCGGCTTCCCGCGCTTCGGGCTCGGCCTGACCCGCTGGCGGACGGCGCTCGCCAGCGCGGCCCTGGCGGGGGTGAGCCGGCTGCTGTCGGAGGCCGAGCTGGCACCGCCGGGCATCGAGCCCCCGCACGAGAACCCCGGGGCGCCCGGGCAGGCGCTGCGGGAGCCGTCGCCCGACAGCGTGGTCGAGCAGGCGCTGAGCTGGGCGGCCAACAGCGCCCGCGCCGGCTTGACCGCCGGGCTGGACCTCACCCTGCGCAACGCGCCCTGGTGGGGGAGCGTCCCGCTCTACGGCGAGCGGCTGGTGCTGGCGGTGCGGTCCGAGTGGGCGGAGGTGGTGGAGGGCCGCATCGACGAGGCCCGGCGGCTGGGGAACCTGCCGGCGATGCACGCCTTCAGCCCGGGCGTGCACGCGAGGGTCAGCGCCGACCTCGACCGCGCCAGCCAGGCCATGTGGCGCGCGGTCCACGCGCCGACCCCCGGCGGGACCTTCGCCCGGGCGCTCCACGTCGCGCTCAACGCCCTCGACCTGGCCGACAACCTGGCCGACGCCGTCGCCGCCCGCTTCGGCGCCACCCCCACCGACCCGCAGGCCCCCTCCCGCCAGGAGCGCCTCGCCCTCGCCCTGGAGCGCGCCGACGGCGACCTCGCGCGCATCGGCGGCACCGCGGCCGCCGCCGGCAAGGACCTGGCCACCGGCGTCGCCGCCCTCGGCGGCGCGGTGACCACCCGGGTCGCCGCGGCGGCCTCGGTCCTCACCACCAGCGTCGCCGCCGCCGTCCGGCCCCCGGCCGCCGCCCCGCCGCTGGCCGTCCCCCTGCCCGCGGTCGCGCCGCCGTTGGAGTCCGAGGGGGGTGCGCCGCAGGTCGAGGCCGTTCCGGCCGGCCCGGGGCTGCGCCTGGGCGCGCTGATCCTGGATGCATCGTTCACCGACGCCAGGGGCGCCACCCACCGGCTGCTGTTCCTGCCCGGCGGGCAGGTCGCGGAGGTGCTGCAGGACGGCACCCAGGTCCCCGTCGACCCCGGCGCCTTCGAGGCGGACGCCGGCGGCACGGACGTCAGCCGGTCCGGGACGGCCGGCCCTGACCACGCCGGGCGCCCGTCCGGCGCCGGGGAGGTGGCGGCAGGCTCCGATCAGGCCGCGGTGCAGGTGCCGCAGCAGGCGGTGGTCCCCTCGCCGCCGCCGGCCGGCGGCGGCGACGTCACCGCCGACAGCCCGGCTCCCGAGCGGCCCGGGAGCCTCGACCCGGCACCGCCGGCCGCCGCGGTGGACGACCAGCCGGACGGCGGGGACCGGCTCACGCTGGACGCCTCCGTGGACGCCGTCGGGGGCTGAACCGCCGACGTCGCGGCCGCGCCGGCCGCGCCGCGCCGGCCGCGCCGGGCGGGTCCGGTCAGGGGGCGCCGCCCGGAGGATCTGTGCAGGCGCGCTGGTAGGGGGGGATGAGGCCGGCCCAGCCGCGGCGATTGCGGCGGCGCAGATCGGGGCCGGCGGGCCCCAGGCGGTCCCAGCCGCTGTGGACGATCGTGATGGTGGTCCGGCCGGCGTCGCCGTCACCCTCGGCGTCGCCGCGGAAGGTGACCTCGACCTCGGTGGCGTCGGCGCGGTCCAGCGCCAGGTGCCAGCGGTAGGCGAGGCGGTGCGGCGGCTCCCAGGCGAGCAGCTCGCCCCAGTCGTGCTCCACGCCGGCGCGGGTGCGCTCGTAGATGCGGCCCCCGGGGCGGGGCTCGAAGACGACGGTCAGGCCGGGCTGGCCCGAGACCGTGTGGTCGCGGGGCCACCACAGCGAGGCCTTGCTGGTCCACAGGTCGAAGGCGCGCTCGGGCGCGCAGGCGACGGTGAACTCGATCTCGATGGGCTCGGTCAACGGGGGTCCTCGGTCGGTGCTGTCGTGGTCGGTGTGATTCTCCGCCAGCAGGCGGAAGCGGGCCGTGGCCTCGCCCCAGACCTGCTCCAGGTACTCGCGGACCACGGCGATGCCCTCGTCGTGCAGCCGGTACAGCCGGCGGGTGCCCTCCGCGCGGTCGGTCACCAGCCCGGCCCGTCTGAGCAGGCGCAGGTGCCGGGACACCGCCGGACGGCTGATCGGCAGCTCGTCGGCGAGCTGGCCGACCGAGCGGTCGCCGCTGCGGAGCAGCTCCACGATGGCCCGGCGGTTCGGGTCGCCGAGCGCATCGAACGGGTCGCCCGGCAGCGGACCGAGTGCCATGGTCTTCAAGGTAACAGATCTGTTACGGTGGCGCAGCGGTGGCCGCCCCGGAGCACCGCAACCAGACCCCGCCCGGGGCGCCGCGGACGCGGCGCGTGGCCGGCCGGCGGGCCGGCGAGGAGGAGACGGAGATGAAGGCCTACGAGGCGAGCTCGACGATCGCGGCCAGCCCGGAGGACATCTGGGCGATCCTGGTCGACGGGCCCGGCTACACCCGGTGGGACAACGGGGTGGTCCGGGTCGAGGGCCGCATCGCGCCGGGCGAGAAGCTCAAGGTCGTCTCCGAGGCGAACCCCGGACGGACCTTCCCGGTCAAGGTGACCGAGTTCACCCCGGGCAGGAGGCTGGCCTGGTCGGGCGGGATGCCGCTGGGCCTGTTCAAGGGCGTCCGCACGTTCACGCTGACGCCCCAGGGCGGCGTCACGGCCTTCCAGGTCCGCGAGGTGTACACCGGCCCGCTCCTGCCGATGATCTGGCGCACGATCCCCGACCTCGGGCCCTCGTTCAACAAGTTCGCGACCGGGCTCAAGGACCGGGCCGAGCACGGCCCCGGCGCTTGACCTGCGCGGGCCCTCGCCGTCGGCGGCGGTCGGGGACGTTGCCGTGCGGGTGGTCCCGCGGGTCCGTCCCCGGCCCCCGGCGCGCGCCGGGTGGTGCAGCCCGCGCGCCGGGCGCGATCGGCCGTGCCTCGGCCGTCTCCCGGAGACCCGCCTTGAAGGCATCAGGACCCGACCTGCGAGAATCGGTGTGAGGCGTCCCCCAATCCACATGGTGGCGCGGTTTCGAATACCTTTCGGGACCTGCCAACACCTGGAGGCCCGTCACGTGCCAGACAGTCACGTCCGGTCCCACCGGTCCATGAGCCGGCCGGCGCCGCCCGCGCCACGGCCGCGCTCTCCCCGCGCCCGCGGCCCCGCAGGCTCGCGCGGCGCCCGAGTCGAGGCACGGCGAGCGTGCCGCTGAGGTCGATCGGCGGGCGGTCCGAACCCGACCCGGTGGAGCGCCCGCCGTCCCTGGAGCAGCTGCTGACCAAGGTCGCCCGTGGCGACCAGAAGGCGTTCGCCGCCCTGTACCATCGGGTGGCTGGTTCGGTCTTCGGGCTGGTCAAACGGGTCGTGCGCGACCCCGCCCAGTCGGAGGAGGTGACCCAGGAGGTGTTCGTCGAGCTGTGGCGCACGGCTGCCCGCTTCGATCCCGATCGCGGCAGCGCGCTCTCCTGGGTGATGACGACCGCCCACCGCCGCGCCGTCGACCGCGTGCGCTCCGCGCAGCGCGCCGTCGAGCGCGAGGACATGGCGGGGCGGCGCGGCCAGGAGCGTCCCTACGACGAGGTGGCCGAGCAGGTGGAGTCCCGCCTGGAGCGCGAGCAGGTCCGCCACGCGCTGGACTCGCTCACCGACCTCCAGCGCGAGGCGGTGACGCTCGCCTACTACGGTGGCTACACCTACCGTGAGGTCGCCGAGCTGCTCGACGTCCCGCTCGGCACGATCAAGACGCGCCTGCGTGACGGGCTGATCCGGATGCGGGACCACCTGGGGGTGCAGACATGACCCCCGACCCGCACATGCTCACCGGCGCCTACGCCGCCGACGCGCTCCCCGACACCGAGCGCGCGGCGTTCGAGCGGCACCTGGCCAACTGCCCGGACTGCGAGCAGGAGGTCCGCGAGCTGCAGGCGACCACCGCCCAGCTCGGCCTGGCCGCGGCGGAGCCGGTGCCCGACAGGGTCTGGCAGCAGATCAGCGAGCGCATCGAGCGCACCCGCCAGCTCCCTCCGCTGCCCGCCGACGGGGGCTCCCGCCGGCTGCTGCGCCGCTGGTCGGGGCGGCTGCTGGCGGCGGCGGCGGCGCTGCTGCTCGTCGCGGTGGTGGCGCTGGGCAAGGTGACCATCGACCTGCGCAACCAGGTGGACCAGGCCGAGCAGGCGGCTGACCAGGCCGCGGCGGTCCTGGCGGCCCCCGACGCGACCGTCAGCGGCGCCGAGCCGGGCAGCGCCGTGCCGGCGCGGGTGGTCGTGTCCCGCAGTCACGACGCCGCGGTCTTCGCCGCCAGCGGCCTGCCGCCCCCGCCGAGCGCGCGCACCTACCAGCTGTGGTTCCTGGACGCGGGCCACGCCCGCTCGGCGGGCCTGCTGCCCGAGCGTGACAGCGGCGCCGCCAAGCTCGTGACCGGTCTCGGCGAAGCGGACACGATCGCGATGACCGTGGAGCCCGAGGGCGGCTCGCCCCAGCCGACCACCGATCCGACGCTGGTCTTCGACCTGACCGCCTGACCCTGCCGGTCGCCCGCCGGCCTCAGGCGGCAGGCTCCCCGTCCGACCGCTTCTCCTGGTCGTCGAGGAAGCGCGCGACCAGCCCGCGGACGACGACCGCCATGGTGAAGCCGTGGACCTGGCACCACTGCTTGAGGCGCTCGTACTGCGCCGCGGGAAGGCGTACCGGGACGGTCTGGAGGCGCCCGCCGACCTCGCGCTCCATGCGCACGTCGGCGAGCGTGCCGCTCTCGATCAGCTCACCCAGCCGCAGCCCCGGACGGGCCACGTCCGGGAGCCCGGCCGCAAGCGGCATCTGCACGCCGCCCTGGAGGCGGCCGCCGAGCAGCTCGCGGAGGAGGGCGTCCCGTTCCTGCTCGGGCAGCGAGTTCACCGCCTTGACCATCAGCGAGAGCACATCAGCCATCGGGATGCCTCCTCGTGATACCGCCTGATACCGTAAGGATGCGGGAGTTCCGTGCCCGATGTCCAGAGCGATCCCGTCCGTGGTCGCGAGGCCGCGACGGCCGGGTCGTCGTGCCCGAGATCGGCGTCCGCGGATGCCGGCGCGGGTGCTCGGAGAGGTCTGCCGACGGCTACACTTCGATACCGCATGGCGGGTCGAGGACGAGGAGGAGCCATGGGGCGCAAGAAGAAGACCGAGGACGTCGAGGCCGCGGTGCCCGAGCACACCCACGAGTTCGACCACCAGCACAAGAAGCGCCGTGGCCGCAAGCTCGCGTTCCTGATCGCCGTGGTCGGCGGGGTGATGTACGCGATGCGACGCAAGCAGCGCAGCGAGGACGCCGACGAGGGCGTCTGGCACGAGGCGCCGAACGCATAGCATGGCCCGACCCGCCCGAACGGCCCCGGGCGGTCGTCGGCCTTCCTCGTCCCGGTCCCTGCCCGGCCCCCGCCGGCAGGGTCCTCGGGAATCGGGTGAGCCCCGCCGGCAGGGCTGACCCGTTCCTGCCGGTAGGTGACGGCCGGCGCGCACCGCGTACTTGGACGGATCAGGGATCCGGCCTTGGAACCGGTTGCGGTTCCGCGGCCTGGTGCCGCTGTCCAGCGCCGGTGGCGGCCACGGCGTCGGCGGCGCGGGTGGCGCTGCCCGTCGCCCGCCAGGCGATCTCGCGCATCTTGCTGGCCTGGTCCCGAGCCGCGGCGGCGTCCGCCTGGGCCTGTGAGGCGGCGGTATGGCGGCGCACGGAGAGCGTGTTGGCGTAGGCGGTCGCGAACTCGGCGAGCTGCCTGGCGCCCTCGGCCTCACGCTCCAGGTGCTCGGCGATCCTTCCGGCGATGTCGGCGAAGTCCGTGGCCTGCTCGAGGCTGCCCAGGCGGGCCAGCATCTCCGCCGCTGCCGCCCAGCGCTCGACATGTCCGCCGTTCGGCACGCTGGCGTCGAAGGCCCTGGAGACCGCGTCGCGCGCCGTGACGAAGTTCTCCCCCGGGTCGAGGCCCGGGTCGAGGAGGTCGAGGCCGGCGCCGGTCCCGGTGGCGGGCGCCGGGACCAGCTGTGCGCTCCGGAGCGTGAGCGAAGCCGGCGCCGGACCTGCCACCACCAGCAGCAGCGGCAGCCGGGCGAACCGCGGCGCGGTCGGGATGGCGGGCGGGTCGGGGTCGGTGCCCGGGTCCGGGTCGATGCCCGGGTCCGCCGGGAGGCCGGGGTTGGTCCAGGCCGCGTCCGCGGCCGTGCGGTCGGGGTCGCCTCGTCCGCGCCGCTCGGGCACCGGCTCCGCCGCACGGGCCGGGGAGTCGAGCTGGACGTCGGGCGCCCTCGCGTCGTGGACGTCGCGCCGACCGGCAGCGGGGTCGCCGTCGGCGGCCACGGCGGTGACCTGGCTGCCGCCTGCGGGCGCGGTGCTCCCGCCCGCGGCGGGCTGGCCGGGGGTGACCGCATCGCCGCCCCAGCTGTCGGGGATGGCGGCCGGCGGTCCCTCGGGCCCGTCGCCGGTGTCCGCGTCGGGGTCGGTCCTGGTGACCTCGGCGTGGGCGTCGAGGACTCGGACCTCCGGAACCGGTGCGACGGTGCCGGCCTGCTCGGCGGTTGCGTGCGGTTCGGGGCTGACGTCGGGCACGTCCTCGAAGGTGTCGAGCGCGAACGGGTCGGAGGCCAAGGCGTCGGGGGCGAGGGTGTCCTCGCCGTGGGCGGCTGGCAGGTGGCCGATCGTGGCGCTGGCGGCGAGGACGGCCGCCAGGTGGAGCGTCAGGATGCGCAGCCGCCTGCCGTGGCGGGCGGCCGGCTGGCGGTGGCCGGAGGAGGCGGAGGGCTGCTGCATCGCCCGGCGTCTACTCGTTCCCGCCGCCGTCGGAGACGGTGGACGTTTCGAGGACCGTCACCTCTGGGGGGTCCGGCTGGGCTTCGTGCGGCGCCTGCTCCGCGGCGGCGGGAGGCAGGTCCGGCGTGGCCGCGGGATCGTCCTTGCGGACCCGACCGTAGTCCGCGCCGATCCTGGCTTCGAGTTCGCGGATCTGCTGGTCGGGCGGTGCGCCGCACGGGTTGGGCTCCACGAGCTTGGCGAGGTACCGGTCCCTCAGGGGCAACGCCTGGTCCACCCTGTCGGTCAGGTTGGCCAGGCCGTGGACCGCGACCTTGTCGACGCGGTCCGGGGTGGGCAGCTCGACCAGGTTCTCCCAGGCCTGCTCGGCGTAGGCCCGATCGGTCGTCGGGTCGAACCCGTTCCGCGAGTGGCCGTCGGTGGCGAGGTCGGAGACCAGCTTGAACCCGGCCTGCCCGAGCGCGATGAGCAGGGCGACCCTGCCCTTGGCGAGCAGGCCGACCGCCTTCCTGGCGGCGAACACCGAGCCGATGAAGGTCGGCAGCCCGATCGCGACGATGGCGTCGTACAGCTTGTTCCACGGGTAGTCCCCGTTGGTGGCGAAGCGGGGCTGGCCGTTGTCGTCGACGGCGACCGGCTGCGGCAGCGGCAGCCCCGGCTTGACCAGGTTGAGCATGACCTGCGCGCCGGTGTTGATCCCGATGATCTGCGGCGGGATCCCGGAGTGCAGCTGCTTGCCCTTGAGGAACTCGAGCACGTCCGGGCCGCGGCGCATCAACATGGAGGGCCGCCCGGCGAACCTGACCCGCACCAGGGTCAGCAGGCCGGTGAGGCGCTCGGGGCTGGGCAGCCGCCCTTCGACCCAGTTGCTGCTGCGCAGCAGCCGCGGGTCGCTGGAGCGCGCGCGCAGTGCAGCCAGCGCCTGGCCGAAACGCTCCCGGCCCGCCACCGCGAGTTGGGCGCCGCCGAGGATGCTCCTGCCCAGCTCGGTCGCCGGGGGGCTGGCGAACCTGGCGCGCCAAGCGTCCACGACCGGCTCGAAACGCTGCGGTTTGAGCAGGTATGTGCCCAGGTAGCCGACGCCCTCCCAGAGGAAGACGTTGCCGCTGTCGAGCGTGAAGACCCACATGAAGTTGTCGTACGGGTCCTCCCGGATGAGCCGGCCGAGCATGATCTGCCCGAAGATGTCCCGCCAGGCCACCGTAGCCGCCGCCGGGGATGCCGCCAGCAGCCGCCTGGCCTGCTCGGCGGCGGCCGTGAACTCTGCCACCCGCTCCAGGCACCCGGCGACCGGACGCGTCACCCCGCCGCCTCGGGCCGCGCCGGTCGCATGGAGGCCGCTCAGGCCGTGGGGCGCGCGGGCCTGCCTGGCCGCGGCAACCCCGCTCGCGTCAGCGTGCGCCGTGGGCCCCGTACCCTTGCCGCAGTGCTCACGTTGGTCCCGACCGGGCCCGCAACCCACGTCGCCTCCCTGGATGCCGTGACCGGCCGGGCTCGAAGCACCATCGACGCCAGGCGACGGGTGCCGCCGCGGGTTCATGAGAAGAGTCGCTGCGCCGACCCGAAATTCTCCGAATGCTCCTTGTGGAGCACCTGAGAGCAGCTTGAGGCGATGGTTGCGATCCCGTCGCGATCGCGCACCCCCGGCGAGCGCCTGCGGCGCGAGCCGGCCGCCCGCGGCACCGGCGTGGGCGGCCGCTCGCGCCCCGAACTCCTTGGTCGAGCTGACGACCGGGTGCCTCCGGCGGGTCGCCACCGAGCTGCTCGGCGGCGCCGGGCTGGCCCTCGCCGCGCTCACCCACCGCAACGGGCGACCGCTGCTGGGGATCGCGCTGTGCGGGGTCACCAGCCTGCTCGTCTCGCCGATCTCCTGGTCGCACCACTGGGTCTGGGCGGTCCCGGCGCTGGTGGCACTGCACCCTGGGTCGGGCAGACCACCGGCCCACCAGGCGCCTCGTGGCGGCCCCGGGCGCTGTGGGCCGGCGCCGGGCTGCTGCTCACCGTCCGCCTCATCTGGTGGCTGCCCGATCGCAGCAGGCCCACGGTCGGCTGCAGCTGCTGCTGGTCAACGCCTACGCGGTCGCGTGATGCTGCTGGCCGGGGGTGCTGCGACACTGCTGCCCACCGCCCTTCCCCAGACCCGGCGGCGGTCCTGCTCGCCGCGGGGCTGACCATGAGTGCTGCCGTGCGCCCGGCGCTGGCCGCGCGCTCGCCGTGTACGCGCTGATCACCGGCGCCTGCAGCCTCGGACTGCGCCGCGTCGCCGTCGTCGACCTCGGCGGGCTTCGTCATCCGGGTCCTCGCGGGAGGTCTGGCCACCGGCGTGCCGGTTCCCCGTGGCTGCTCATCGTGGTCAGCTTCGCCGCGCTGTTCATGGTCGCGGGCAAGCGCTACCACGACCTCGTCCAACTCGGACCGCAAGGGAGGCGAGCCCGCGTCACGCTGGGCGTGTACACACCCAGCTACCTGCGCTTCGTGTGCGCCCTGGCCGCTGCGGTGACGATCATCTGACGGGAGACCCCAAGGCGCGCCACCTGGGCTCCTGCAGGTCGTGCCGCCCGGTCATGCTGCAACCGCGTCAGCTGCGACCTGCCAGTGCTGGCCGACCTGCAGCCGGTCGAAGGTCGACCGGTCCACGCTGTAGGAGACCGACCCGCAGAGCCCGCGGAGACCGCCGCTGGTGATGCTGACCAGCCACTGGTCGGGCACCTGCTGCGGGTACGCGATGGCGTCGCAGCGGACCTTCCGCCTGGGCGAAGACGGGCAGAACCGCCGGGACCGCTGCTGGGTGTGCGCGGGGATGAACCGCTTGGCGCTGACCGTGCTCGACCGCAGGCCATGACACCAGCTGCGCCAGCCCGTCCAGGCCAGCGCCCCCACGGCGACCACGAGGATCACGCTGCTCAGCACTCCGATCAGTCTCGCCCAGGTCCACATCGCGGTCCCTTTGGTCTCCTGACGGCTCCTGGCGGCAACCGGGCGAGCGTGGCCGAACATGATAAAGGCCCAATTAACGCCGAATCAGGCACGAACGCAGGCGGGCCGGCGCAGACGGATCAGAAAGCTCCTCGGCAAGCGGCACGCGTCGCCGCAGCGGGGAGAGACAGCCGGGAAGCCAGCCGATGCGCGTTACGACGCGGCCGGTTGTCGTCAATGAGCGCCTTGGGAAAGCGTAGTCGAACGAATCGTCACGATCACCCGACCGAGGCAGAATTCGACGTCACAGCGGCGTCTGGCAGCAGGGTTCAGCCGCTCAGCTCTTGCATGCTGCTCTCTGATAGACGCCCACACCACGCCTCCCTCGAACCCTCTTCAACCTCACCGATTCCTCCAATTCAAACGTAACGCTTCCAACCTCACAGCCATCTGGACGCTATTCTCAAAGCCACGAACCAGACGACGGTACATCGGCATCTTCGATGCACGTCCAAGACCAACGTGGGAGGAGCACGGCGCTTGTTGCCGGTCGCGGAGCTCAAGGTCGGGCACGAGGGCCACTGGCTGCGGGAGGTGGCCGACTCGCTGGGCGACTACTACGCCGGCCACGGGGAGCCACCAGACGTCTGGCTGGGTGACCGGGCCGCGGCGGGCCAGGGATCACCGACCGCGACTGCACCCGCCGAGGAGATCCGGGCGATGTTCGCCGGAAAGGACCCGACCGTCGGCGAGCAGCTCGCCCAAACGCTGTGGCGTGCGGACCCGTGCTCCGCTGGACAGCGCGCCGCTGGCGCGCGCTGCGCAAGTTCGCCGCCGAGCGCGCGGCCTGGGTGAGGTGGAGGCTGGCGCGCGCAGTCGACTACCCTTGCACCAGGCGCACCCTCCAGAGACGAACGCGAAGTTATGTGCTGTTGGAGCGGTGTGCTTACGGCTCCTGAGCCAGCACGTAGCATCTGCCCAGCTCAGAGGCCAGGTAGCAAGGGGGCTGTAGCTCAGTCGGAAGAGCACCTGCTTTGCAAGCAGGGGGTCGTGGGTTCGAGTCCCGCCAGCTCCACGAACGTGCAGGTCAGCGGGCTCCTCGGAGTCCGATTTTGCACGGAGGCCAGCCCCAGCTCGGGGCCGTCAGAGCCGCCTGCCGTTCCACCACACCCTAATCTTTGAGTTCTGCGGCTGATGCCGGCCACGTCGTGTGTGCCCAGCAGTCCGCCGCGGGCGCCGTGGTGCCCATCGATCCCGACGCAACCGCCGGTCAGCGCCTCCGTGCTCGAGCTCGCTGGCGCCTGGAGCGGGAGGCTCCGCTGCGAGCCACGCGGCCCGGCTACCGCGGGTCAGCCGGTCGCGGCGATCGCTACGGCGGTGCGGTGGCTGCTTGGAGGGTGGGCGCTCATCGGGCTG
>DATFRI010000039.1:0-22047 GCA_035263405.1 Actinomycetes bacterium
GAGGCTGCTCCGTGGCGGGGCGGGTGCATGGGCTGCTGACCGGAGGCCAGCCGCTCGCCATGAGCAGCCTGGGGGCGCTGCTTGTGGAAACCTTGAGAGCCGGCTGTGGCCACCGCCTCGGTTGGGCTGCGGCGGGTTACGGTTTGGCAGCCTTCGCCGTGACCATCCAGGCCGTCACGGCCTCATGCAGACGGCCTGAGCTGGTCTGCCGGGCCGTCGCCCGCGAAGCTGCTGGAGAGCGGCCGCCGGCGTGAGGGCAGCGGGCTCGCGCCGAAGACGGTGAAGAACGTGCATGCCGTCCTGCACCGGGCGCTCCGAGACGCGGTGCGCTGGGGTTACGTGGTCCGCAGCGTCGCGGATGCCGTCGAGCCACCCAAGGCCAGCTCGCCCGAGATGAAGGTCTGGACGCCCGAGCAGCTCCGCGCCTTCCTGGCCGAGGTCCGCTCCGACCGGCTCTTCGCCGGCTGGATGCTCCTGGCGACGACGGGCCTTCGTCGTGGGGAGCTGCTCGGCCTTCGCTGGGCTGACGTCGACTTGGAGGTCGGCACCGCTTCACCCCGGCGGCCGCGTGTCTTCGCCGGGACGGAGGTCCATGTCTCCGAGCCGAAGACGACGAAGGGCCGCCGCCTCATCGCGCTTGATCCTGCCACGGTGGCCGCGCTCCGCGCGCACAAGGCGCGGCAGGCGGAGGAGCGGCTCCTCGTCGGGCCGGGTTACATCAACTCCGGCCTGGTCCTCACCATGCCGGATGGTGCGCCGGTCAACCCTCGCACGTTCTCCGACCGGTTCAAGATGCACAGCCGACGCGCTGGTCTCCCACCGATCCGACTGCACGACGTCCGGCACAGCTACGCGAGTGCGGCGCTCGCGGCCGGCGTCCCCGCGAAGGTGATCAGCGAGCGCCTGGGCCACGCGACCATCGGCATCACGCTGGACACCTACAGCCATGTGCTCCCTGGCCTGGACGAGCGCGCTGCCTCGATCGTGGCCGATCTGATCCTCGGCCAGGACAACGAGCCGGGCGCCGTGAACAATCCGTGAACATCGGCGCCGCTGAGCCGAGCCGCATGCGAGCGGGCTCACGCAAACCTCCTGCTCATCGCTGGTATCCTCGCGCGTGGAGGCGTCCGGGTCCTGGTGGGCTCCCTGGTCTTCAAAACCAGTGAGGGCGGTGTCCCCGCCCTGGCGGGTTCGATTCCCGTCCGCCTCCGCTGACCTGCGGACTCGGCCTCACGACAACCGTCGAGCCGGCCTCTCTGCCAGCCTTCTGGCACCCACGTTGGCACCCATTCCATGCCAGATGGGTGCCGAGGCCTCGCCGACCGGCGCCGAGGAGGGACCATGATCCGCAAGCGCGGGGCCTACTGGCAGGTCCGCATCTACGCCGGCCTGGATCCCCTGACCGGCAAGTCCCGCTACGTCTGGGGCCGGGCGCCCACCAAGAAGCAGGCCGCTCGGGCGCATGCCGGTCCACCGCCTGGACGCCGAGACGCTGGACCGCTTCTACGCGGAGCTGCGCCGGCGGGGCCGGCATGACGGCAAGGCGCTCTCGGCCAGCCAGGTCCGCGCCACACACGGTCCTGTCCGGCGCGCTCGAGCAGGCGTCGCCTGGGGCTGGATCGCGCACAACCCCGCTCGTCTGGCGACGCCGCCCTCCATGCCGCGCGACGAGGTCACGCCGCCGCCGGTCGAGCAGGTCGCCGGCCTGCTCGCCACGGCACAGGAGCGCGACCCCAAGTTCGCACTGTTCCTGCGGCTGGCGGTTGTGCTCGGTGCTCGCCGCGGGGAGTTGTGCGCGCTCCGGTGGTCGGCGATCGACCTCGACCGCGCCGAGGTGCTGCTCGAGCGCGGTGTCGTCCAGGTCGTTGGGGAGCCGCTGCTCGACAAGGCGACCAAGACGCGTGGCAAGCGGCGCCTGGCCGTCGATGCGAGGACGGTGGAGCTCGCGGAGTCGAGTTCGTGCGATCTCCAGCTCCTGTTCAGTAAACAGACGCTGGAATTCGGGCTTCAGCACATGTGCCTCGACCGGCGAGGCCGGCGCGACGGCCAGGCGCTCTCGGCGAGCCAGGTGCGGGCCACGCACACGGTCCCTTCGGCGGCCTTCAGCTGAGCTGTTCGGCCAGTCCGACGATGATGCCCTCGGGGCCGCGGACGTAGCAGAGCCGATAGATGTCCTCATACTGCGCCAGCTCGCCGACGAGTCCCGCGCCGTGGGTACGCAGGCGGGCGACGACGTCCTCGATGTCATCGACGGCGAACATGATGCGACGAATGCCCAGCGTGTTCGCTGGTGCATCCTTCGGCTCGACGCTGATCGCCTTCGGTGTGTGGAACATCGCCAGCTCGATTCGGCCGTGACCGTCCGGGGTCCGCAGCATTGCGATGTCCTGTCGGACGTCGTCGATCCCGATGACACGCTCCACCCAACGTCCCTCGATTGGCCCCTTGCCCTCCAGCTCCATGCCAAGTTCGACGAAGAACGAAACAACAGCGTCAAGGTCGTCGACAACGATGAGGACGTTGTCCATCCGCTGGATCGTCATGCTGGGTCTCCTGGTGTTGTACGGCCACGGTCGCCGCATCCGCCCCTGAGACGGAGCCGCCAGGCCGTTCTCGACGTCCTTTGCAACATCTTCTTCGGGGACCTCTTGACGCAGCAGTGCCCTCACGCGCCAGTCGTACCGCTACGGACGAAACACCGCAGGTCAGAGACCCTCTCGCTATCCTACGGGCCAACACTGACGCTCAGCCGGGCCATAAGCCCTTAGAGGTCCTGCCGCTCGCTGGGTCCTGCTCGGCGCGATCCTCGCCCTGTGTGCTGCGGTGATCGACTGCTCGGGCGGGCTGACGGGAACCTTCCCAGGGTCCCTTCCCAGGGTCGTAGGAACGGCAGGTGCGGAACGTCGGGGATCCGAGGATACTTAAACGGATGAACCAGGACGAATCACCTCTCGACGCAGATGCTCTGCGGTGGGCCGCCGACGCCGGCGACCATGATGTCGAGAACAAGCTCGGGCTCCTGTTCGAAGAGGCCGGGCTGACCGAGGAGGCGGAGCAGTGGTACCAGCGCGCCGCCGACGCCGGCCACCACCCCGCCGAGTACAACCTGTGGTTGCTGCTCCAGCGGCAGGGGAGGTCGAAGGAGGCCGGGCAGTGGCACCAGCGGGCCGCCGACGCCGCGTACAACCTGGGGCTGCTGCTCCAGCAGCAGGGCAAGCCGGGGGAGGCCGAGCAGTGGTACCGACGCGCCGCTGACGCCGGCCACCACGACGCCGAGAACCACTTGGGGCTGCTGCTCGCCGAGCTGGGCCGGGCCGAGGAGGCCGAGCAGTGGTGGCGGCGCGCGGCCGACGCCGGCCACCACCCCGCGGAGAACAAGCTCGGGATCCTGCTCGCCGAGCTGGGCCGGGCCGAGGAGGCCGAGCAGTGGTGGTGGCGGGCGGCCCACGCCGGCCACCACCCGGCGGAGTACCACCTCGGGATGCTGCTGGAGCAGCAGGGTAAGCCGGAGGAGGCCGAACACTGGTACCGGCGGGCGGCCGACGCCGGCCACCACCCCGCCGAGCACCACCTCGGGCTCCTGCTCGCTGAGCTGGGCCGGGCGGGAGAGACGGAGCAGTGGTGGCGGCGGGCCGCCGACGCCGGCCACCATCCCGCGGAGTACCACCTGGGGCTCCTGCTGGAGCAGCGCGGCGACCTGGACGAAGTCGAGCAGCTGTGGCGGCGGGCGGCCGACGCCGGCTACCACCCCGCCGAGTACGACCTCGGGCTCCTGCTCCAGCAGCAGAGGAAGCCGGAGGAGGCCGAGCAGTGGTGGCGGCGGGCGGCCGACGCCGGCTACCACCCCGCCGAGTACGACCTCGGGCTCCTGCTCCAGCAGCAAGGAAAGCTGAAGGAGGCCGAGCGCTGGTGTCAGCGGGCGGCCCACGCCGGCTACCACCCCGCCGAGTACGACCTCGGGCTCCTGCTCCAGCAGCAAGGAAAGCTGAAGGAGGCCGAGCAGTGGTACCGGCGGGCGGCCCACGCCGGCTACCACCCCGCCGAGTACCATCTGGGGCTCCTGCTGGAGCAGCGCGGCGACCTGGACAAGGCCAAACAGTGGTATCAGCGGGCCGCCGCCGCCGGCAACAAAGACGCGACGCGGGTCCTTGGAGAGTTGGTCCCGCGTTACGGGGACACCGATCCAGCCCGATCACGACCGGAGGCTTGAGTTACAGAGGCTCGCCAGTTCCGCGTTGTGACGTCTGTCCGCCGGCAGGCGCCGAGGAGGTCCGTGCTCCACCGACCAGGCGCCGCCGTAGAGGTCCACCTCCTGCCTTATGGCGTGCGCCAAGGGGCCCATGGCATCGGCGTGGGCGTCCTTCCCGCGCAGGACCGGTCGCTCAGGACTGGAAGATCTCGTCCATCCGGGTGACCTTGCCGCCGACGAGCGTCAGCTTGAACGGCCAGGTGGCGGCGTCGGTGGCGGGTCGCTGGGCCTCGAGCTGGTCGAGCTTCACCGTCTTCGGACCGCCTTTGTACAGGCCTGACGTGATCCGGGCGCCGGGCGCCACGGCGAGCGTGCGCAGGCGCGGGTTGACGTTGCGGAAGTAGAAGTCCGAGGTCTCGATCGCGAGCTGACCGGTCGCAGCAGCCCGCGCACCTTCTCCTGAGCGGCGCGAGCCTTCCGTCAGCGACGATCTGCCTCGCTGGCAGGTTGTCCCTGGAGTGGTGGGAGTGGGAGCCCGCACGCCGCGAGGGTCGCTCGAAGCCCGTCCCAGGTAACCGAGCGGTCTAGGAAGACTCCTCGAGGGTCACGACTGCTGCCCGCCGTGCCCGCACCTCGGCGAGGATCGCCTTCTCGTCCTCCCGCTGGAACCTCAGCGTCTGGAGCGTTCCCTGCACGTGCCATAGCAGCCGGTCGAACGCCTCCTCGGTGATGTGGAGATCGGCGTGGACCTCGTGCAGATCCCGGCCCTGATATTTGCTCGGCCCGCCGGTGACGACGGCCAACAGCGTCAGCATGTGCCAGCGCAGCCGTTGTCGGTGCTGGTCATCCAAGTGTCTGAAGTAGGACATCAGGAGCGGGTCAGCCAGCACCCGCTGGTACAGCGTGTTGACCAGCCAGAGCAGCCCGCCGGCGTACCCTATCCGCTGGTACAGCGACGACCCTGGCGGTTGCTGCTCCTGGTGGTGGGCTAGGGCTGCCGTCGCTTGGAGGAGCTCCTCGATCGTCAGCCCAGCCGCAGCGGCAAGCGCCTGGATATCGTTACGGTTGAGGTCAACCGTGAATTCACCGCAATGGGTCATGCTTGATCGCTCACGCATAGCCATCCCCAAGCGGGAAGTCTAGAAGCTGTCACCGCGATCGTTCAAGGTGCGTCACCCGATTTAGAGAAGTTCTTATACGGTGCGTTCCGTATTCCGGTCTAAATCGTAATGCGTTGATCTCAGTTGGCAATGGCCCCGCACAAGGAACGAACGTAGCATCTGTCCGTATCGACGTACGTCCGGGAGCTGCCCCGATCGGGCCGCGGCGACTCATAGGCCGGGTCGTACTGGGCGCTCGTCGACGACCAGATGTAGTCCTCCAAGCCGTGGTACGGGACGATCGTCTGGCCACCCGGCTCCGACGTCACCTCGTACTGCCGCCTCTTGCTCTTGAACCAGGCCACCTTCTGCTTGGTGGACATGGTCGCCCCGTTCGTGGGCTGTCGGAGTGTCGGTCAGACGCCCGCGTTCGCGAAGGAGGTATCGGTCAGGTCCGCCGCGAACATGTCGTTGTCGAACAACGAATCGGTGGCACTGTCGCCCGAAGATCTGGTGTCGGCGGCTGCAACCTGCTCGCTCGCAGGCGCGATCGCTCCGTCTGCAGTGGAGGCTGGCGTGAAGTTGGCCCCGGGGTCGCCGCCACCGGCAACCTCGATGGGCGGCGGCGCGGTGCTCGCTGCTGCCCGATTCTCGCCGGCCTGGCTGGTGACGGCACGACGCCCGTCATCTCCCAGGACGCCGGCGTGGAGGACGTCCTGACTGTGCGTCCCGCCGTCGGGATCCTCGACGACGCCGCCCGGTTGCCGGACGGCGGCGTCCTGGCCCTCCACACCGGCGGTCGAGGGCATGGGCTCCTCGCCGCCGTCTGCCAGCCGGTTGACCGGGGCATCAGGGGCCGGTGCCTCGGGAACCAGCTGCGTGCCCCTACGGGGGGCAGTCTCGGCCTCGAGGAAGTCGACCAGCTGCTCCGCGTTCTTCGCGACTTCGCGGAGGCGCTCGCCCTCTCCGTCCAGGTTGTCGGCGTACTTGGACGCCAGGTCGCTGACCCGATGCAGCTTGGCGATCGCGGCGTCCATCTCGTCCCGCGCCGATCTGGGCGCATCAAACGCAAAGGTCTTGGCGTTCTCTGCGTGTGCTTCGGCGGCTTTGATCAAGCCTTCGGCTTCCTCCTGGTCCCTTGGATCGACCTGGAGCCGCTTCATCGCCTCCAGCGTCCTTGGCAACAGCTCCTTGGTCTGCTTGACGACCGTGTCGACGACGGTGCTGACCGGGTAGGAAACGGGCGAGACGTTCTCCGGGGTGACGGCCGGTGGCGCCGCGCCCGAGGCCACGGCGGCCTGGCCCACGGCGTCGGCGGCCGCCTTCGCCGCGTTCTGGGCGTCTTCGCGGAGCTGCTTGGCCTGGTTCACGAGGACGTCGGCCTGCCCGATCTTGTCGGCCTCCCCGAGCGCGAGCTTGCTGAGCTTGCGGAGGTCGGCCGCGGCCAGCCTGATCTCAGCCTTCGCCGGGTCGGACGCATGGGAGAGCGATCCCCCCTGCGCGCTCGCGCTGGCCTTCGCTGCGTGTTCTTGAGCGGATGTGAACAGAGCGCTGGCTTGGGCACTGACCTGACGGTCCGAGAGCCTCGTCATCGTGACCGTCAGCATGCGGGCGTTCTCGGTGATCTGGTCCATGAGGAGCCAGACCGGCTGGGAGGTGGGGGAGGGCGGTTGCGCCTGAACCATCAGCTCCGCAACCGTCATGCCCTCGGCGAGGGGCACCGGAGCTGGCAGCGTCAGGTCGGGCGGTGTCGGCTGACCGTCGGGGTCATCCAGGTCCGCGACCACCAGGTGGCGGTCGGCCCGCTGCTGCTCCGGGCGCCACCATCGCCCGAGATTGGAGGCGGTCTCGCTCGGCGCCCCGGGGGTGGTCGGCCGTCGCGAACCCTCCGGGCGCAGCCCTTCGGCTGAGGCGGTCCGGGCGCCATCCCCTGGCACCGTCAGCTCCGCCCCGGCCAGCTCCTGCGCGCTCAGGTTGAGGGCCCGCACGTACTCGTCGACCAGGCCGCCGGGCCCTGGGGAGGCGGGCACCGCCGGCTCGCCGGCGCGTGCGGGCTGGTGTCCCGCGGTCCGCGCTGCAGGCTGGCCGTCGGCGTCGGTCGCGTCGCCGGCCGCCGTGGGCAGGCTGTGTGCGGCCGCGGCGCCCTGACCGGCCAGCGCCACGATCAGGAGCGCGACGCCGAGCAGCAGCGCCGCGGTGAGCAGCCGCACGATCCGCACCAACACGGTCCGGTCGCTCCGGCCTGCTGCTGGAAGCCTTGGCGTCGATGTCCCGTACGTAGCCTGCACCCGGTCGCTCCCTTCGCCGCCGAGCGCGCAGTCGCCGGACACCACACGCCGGGCCAGCCTCGGACGTAGGCAACCGGAGGGCTCAGGCGTCGCTCCAAGAGCGGGGACGGTGAGTCAGCCATGACGCCACCCAGAAGATGCCCGCTCATCATCGAGGGGCAAGGAACACACTTCAAGCAGCGAAGATCACGCGAACGGCGCCTTTCGGACCCCGCTCGGGTCACAGCCTGCTCGACCGGGTTCGAACGCGCACCGCGACCGTCGCAGGACCCACGCTGACCTGCCAAGCTGCCACTGGACCCTCGCCGCATGACGCATCCGAGCCAGCTGCACGGCTTTGTAACGATTTGTCATAGTTTCGTGACGCATCGTCCCGCCGGTGGTCGGTGCTGGCGTCGGCGGTGCGCTGCTGCTCGTCCCGTCGATCGGTCAGCAGGGCGCTGGCGCGCGCGAGTCGGCCCACACGGGCGCCGGGCGTTCCGGCGCTGGCTGCCGCCCTGCGTCCCCTGCTGACGGCCACGAGCCCTGGTTCGGTGAGGACCTCGATGTGGCGGCCGAGGTTGCCGTCAGTAGATCCTCCGGTCGGGCCGCCCGAGCATGCCGCCGGGGAGGATGGGACCGAGGGCGCAGGTCGCCGCGCAGGCCATCGCCCCCACAGCGGTCGGGATCGCGAGCAGGAGGGCGGCACCGAGCAGCAGCAACCCGGGCCACACCTCGCTGAGTCTGAGCGCTCTCGTCGGAGGAGTGCGGGTGTCCAGCTGGGCGGGCTCCTCGGCCGGGGGTGTTCCGCCGGCGAGCTCCGTCACCTCGGACGGGGGTGGGCCGAGGTTCCCGAGCTGCGCCGCCCCGGTACCGGGCGCGCCCTGGACCTTTCCAGACTCGACGGCGCTGAACTTGCGCAGGTCCCACCACCTGCTGCCGCTTCGGGGCTTCTGCGGGTGCTGCGCCTCCCAGGCGCGCCGGTCCTCGAGATCCTGCTTGGCGTCCGCCAGCTCCCTCGCCTCGGGGCTCTCCGGGTCGAGCAGGCGCCCCAGCGTCTCGATGTCCCTGAAGGCGTCGTCGGCCTCGCGCTTGGTCCTCGCCATGGCGGCGACCCACTTGACGAAGTCGAGCTTGGCCCGGGTGGTGTCCAGCCCCATCGTCGCGAACGGGTCGGCCGGCTGCGCGTCCTCCGGCCGGGAAGGCGGTTGCCCGGGCCCGCCTGGCTGCCCTTCGCCTGGCGGACCACCGGAGCCGCCGACCTGGCCCGCGGCGGCCGGGTCCACCGGGATCGCCGGAGCGCCCGGGCAGCCGCCGGTCGCGTCGCATCCGCCGCCGCCGCCGAGCTGCGCCTGCGCCACGACCAGCTCGCCGCCGGGGTCTTCGGCCTCGCCGCCGGCGGCGCCGGTCCGCGGCGCGGTCACCGGTCGAGGCTCGGCGGCGAGGATCTCCCCGCCGACCGCCGCGTCGCCGGTGACCGGGATCTCCACGGACCGCTCCTGCACCTCGCCGAGGCCGGCGGGGACCTGCTCGGCGGGCGTCTGCTGGGTCATCAGCTCGTCGCCGGTCGCCTCGAGGAACGAGGGCGTGCCGTCCTCGGGCTCGGCGAGCGCCCTCGTCCCCAAGGTGGCGACCAGCGCCAGGGTCAGGCCGACGACCAGCGGCCGGTCCCAGCGCCATGGGCGGTCGGGCCGAGGCGGTCGGGCACACGTCGGGGATCCCGTCCGGCCGGAGCTGCTGGCGGGAGGATGCGCTGAGGCCAGTGGGCACCTCCAGGTCGGGCCGCCGAAAGGAGGTCTGCGGACCGGGAGACGTGGCCATCGACCGCGTCGTCGATCAGCGAGGCCATTCAAGAGGCCGTTGCACGTTTTTTACCCATTTGTGATGGTTTCGTGTTCCGTTGGCTCTCCTGGGTGGCTGGCGTGCCGAATACGATCCACGTGCCTCCCTGGTGCGGCTGTTCTCGGGGCCCCGGTCATGCCATCGCGACAAGGTCATGACCGGAGCGGCACCTCGGGCCAAGGAGGCAACGGTGCACGCGGTTTCTTCAGGCGTCCCCCGCGCGTCGGCCCGCAGCGCTCTGGTCCTGCTCGCACGCACGCTCCGGCTGGTCACCGCGGTGCTTGCGGCTGGCGGCGTGCTCCTGCTCCTGGCGCTCCTGGGGCAGGGGATCGCCAGCGCACGCGCGGCGGCCGCCACAGGCTCCTCGGCCCAGGCCCTGCTCGCACCCCCCCGCAGCCCGGCGGTCCCGGCCGGCGCCGCGGCCGCGCCCGACCGTCCTGTGGGCGCAGCGGGGCGGTTCGTGCTGGCCGACGTGGCGGCCGCGCGGGTGCTGCTGGCGGACCTCGACGCCAGCTGGGCCGACCAGCGGGCTGGCGCCCGGGCAGCCGCCCCGGGCGTGCGGGCGGACGACGGCGAGGCGGCCGTGCTCCTGGCGGCCCTGACCGGGGCTCCGGGGACCGGAGGCGAGGGCGCCCCGAACCCGTTCCGGCCGCCCCCGCCGCCGCCGTTCTTCCCGCTCCCGGAGCGTCCCTGGTCCCGCCGCACCCGCGCGGGGGAGCCGGGCGCCGGCGACCTGGACGCGCTCGGTCCCGGTACGCCGGTCGGGGCGGCGGACGGCCCGGACGTCCCGGGGCGGCGCGTCTCCGCCAGGGACCGGAGCGACGCGGCGCCGGCCCCGCTCGCGCTCGCGGGCACCGGCCGGCCGGTCGAGCTGCTGGCGGCACCGGTGGGCGCGTCGATGACGTTCGAGAACTCCATCGGGATCGAGCCGAGGGATCTCGCGCTGCCCCCCGCCACCAGACCGCTGCTCTACGGTCTGGGAAACCGGTTGAGCCAGTTCGGCGTCGGCGCGATCCGGCCCAGGGAGCTTCCCGTCCTGATCGCCGTCGACGCCGCCTCGGAGGCGCTGCTCGGCCGCCCGACCTTCGCCAGCCCCGAGGCGAGCGCCCTCGCGCACGGGCTGGCGGTCGTGGGCGTGCTGAAGACCTTCGAGTACCTGGACGCCATGGCGCCGGCCGGTTCGGTGTCGCTCAGCCCGCGACTGCCGCTGCTGGCCGTGCTGACCAGCGGCGCGCAGCAGGTGCTGGAGAGCGGGCTGAAGGGGCGCCTGCAGCAGTGGGGCCTGCATCCCCTCCCGGCGCGCGTGGTCGACGGTCGGGAGGAGTGGGCCACCTCCGCCGACTACTGGCACAACCTGCTCTACCACGTGGTGATGCGCGCCGCCGGCACCGCGCTGGTCACCGGGGCGATGTGGGAGAAGTACCCCTTCACGATCGAGCAGATCACCAAGGAGTACAACCCGCCGCTGTGGACCGACCAGCCGGTGTGGGTCGCCATCGCCTGGGGCCTGCTGGCCGGCGGCACCGAAGGGCTCTCGCAGATCGTCACCAACCCGCCGCCGCCGGGCGATCCGGTCGGCGAGGCGCTCCTGCCGGCGCTGCTGCCCGTGGCCCGGTTCTTCGACGACGTCGACCGGGTGCGGCTCGCGCCGTCGCCCGACAACCCCGTCGAGCTGTTCCGCAGCATGCTCGTCAACGACCTGGAGACCCTCTCCCTGCGGGCACGGGCGTGGACCGGGCAGAACCTCAACCCGGCGGTGGCCGCCGAGCGGATCGGCCTGGCGGTGCGGAGCCTCGTCGCCCTCTGGGACGGCGAGCACTGGCTGGCGGAAGCCCTGGTGTCGACCCCTGCCTTCGACTCGCGCAACCTGGAGGCGCTGGCTGCCGCCGAAGCGGCCAGCCGGCGCAGCGGCCACGCGCGGCGACTGCTCGCCGAGCTGACCGGCGACGGCCCGACCCTGCTGACGCTCGCCGCGGACCGTCCCGGAGCACGGTTCGCGACCGCTCGCGGTCCGGCGCGCGAGGCGCCCGCCGGCAGGGACCCGGCCCCGCGCGGGCCCGTCGTCGCGGGCACCGGTCCGGGCGCCGGCGGGACCGACGGTCGGCGCGCCGGCCACGGTGCCGCCCCCGAGGGCCGGGGCGGCTGGCCGGTGGCCGGCGGCGGTGGCCGGGATGCGGCCGCGGCCGCCCGGTCCCTGCCCGGCGGTCGCGGCCAGGTTGTGGCGGGCGGTCCGGCCAGCCCGGAGGGTGCCGCGGTCGCCGGCCTCGGCGGCGACGAACCGGGGAGCCCAGGCCGCCGGGACGCTGCCGGACGCGGCGGGCGCTTCGAGCCGTCCTACCCCACCGGTGGGCCGGCCGGCGGACCGGTCGTCGAGGCGGCACCGCCGCAGGTGGCGACCTCCGGCGAGGACCCCGCCGCCGTGCCCACCGGGGCCTCCCTTGCCCGAGGTCCCGCCGGCCGCGCCGAGGGCGGCGGCCCCGGGCGCCGTCCGGCGGTCGACCGCCCCATGGACATGGACGTCGACATCACCATCCGGGCCGCCGGCCTCGTCGTCGAGCCGGACGGGACCGTCGTGGTGGAGCAGGAAGGCGCCCCGGTCGACGGCGTGCCGCTGCCCGCGGGCACCCGCATCGCGCTGGACGGCGGGATGACGGCAGCTGACGGCACGCCCATGGGCAACTTCTTCGAGCTGTCGCGCCGGCTGGCGGACGGCGGCCTCCCCGGCGGCGAGCGGCCCGCCGTCGAGGGGGCCGAGCGCCGGGACGGCGGGCCGCCGACCGGCCAGGTCCTGCTGGAACCCGACCCCGTCCAGCCGCCCGGCGAGACCACCGGCCGGTCACCCGAGCTGCCGGAGTCCACCCCGGTCACCATCAGCTCGCCCGCGCCGGACGCGCTGCCCGATGCGCCGACGGCCGCACCCGGGGCGGCGGACAGTCTCACCGCGCCGACGGCCGGCCGCGCCGCCGATGCGTCCGCCGCCGACACGCCCGGCGGCCCGGACGGCGGGGCGGCGACCTTCAGCCTGGTCTGACCCGCCGACCCGGGCGTCCGGCCCGCCGCCGGGCGGGCGGCCGCCTCCCGCGGGGTCACCGGTCACGGCGGGCGCCGCCGGGGCGGACCGGGCGCTGTCGGGGGGCGGGTGCATGCTGTCGGCGGCCTGTGCCCGGAACGGATCGCCTGCTGGAGGCTGGTGCTGCGGACATGGCGGATGACGGCGGCGCGAGCCTCGGGCTGCGCCAGGGTGAGGACGGCGTCGTCCGGTGCTGGTGGTCCGGCGACGACGCGCTGTACCGTCGGTACCACGACACCGAGTGGGGCCGTCCGGTGGCCGATGACCAGCGCCTGTTCGAGAAGCTCTGCCTGGAAGGCTTCCAGTCGGGGCTGAGCTGGCTGACGATCCTGCGCAAGCGGGAGAACTTCCGCCGGGCGTTCGCCGGCTTCGACGTCGAGGTGGTGGCGGGCTTCGGCCCCGAGCGCGTGGAGGCGCTGCTCGCCGACGCCGGGATCGTCCGGAACCGGGCCAAGATCGAGGCGACGATCAACAACGCGCGCCGCTGCGTCGAGCTGGTGGACGAGTTCGGCAGCTTCGCCGCCTACGTGTGGCGCTTCGAGCCGGACCCGCGCTCGCGGCCCCGCGTGCTGGACCACGCCACGTTGCTGGCGATGGCGCCGTGCCCGTCGGCCAGGGCGCTCAGCAAGGACCTGCGCGGGCGTGGCTGGGCGTTCGTCGGGCCGACGACCGCCTCTGCCTTCATGGAGGCCATGGGCCTTGTGGACGATCATCTCGACGCCTGCGACCTGCGCGCCGAGGTCGAGCGCGAGCGGCGCGCCTTCAAGCGTCCCGCTGCCGCGGCGACAACCTGAGCCCGGCAGCTCAACGGGCACTACCGCAACCGGTCTTCGGCCTGCAGTTGCGTTGGCGGCCCGGCGATGGTCGTGGCCTCGGCCGGTGTCTGGGTGGTCTCGACCGGCGGCGGGCGGGCCGGATCGCTGCGGGTGAGGGCGGGGTCGGGTTTGGCGTCGGCATCGGCGGCCTCAAGGGTCGGGACGCTGACGCTGGCAGGGGTGCGCTGTGCGCCCAGGTCTGCCAGCCTGCCCACCACGGTGCCGTCAGGTGCGGCCACCACTGCCTGGTCGGACTGCCCGCCCTCAGGCGCGAGCCGCGTCCCCGCCGGGATGGTCAACCCGTCCAGGACGGTGTCCCGGACGACGGTGGCTCCGTCAGCGTCGACCAGCAGGTCCTCCCCGAGTTCCAGCGCGATCCTGGCCTGCCGGGTGGGACTCCGCGCATCGGCTGGTGGGTCGTGCCGCCGCGGCGGCTGCGGCTCATGAGGGACCCGGGTGCCAGGTTCCGCAGCCGGCGGCACGTCGGCGGTGACCTGCTGCTCGCGCGGTGCTGGAGCTGTGGCCGGCTCCACCGCCACGGAGGCGGAGGCACCTGGCAGCCGCACGGTCGGGGTTGCCGACGCGTTCGGCGTCGCCCGTGCCGGTGGGGCTGGGGTGGGAACGGCGGGCGGGCTCGGGGCGGGTACCGGCGGTACGGCCAGCATGGCCAGGGATGCGGCCAGCGTGGCCTGCGAGCCCGGCGCGGGTGCCGGGGGCGGCGCCGCGGCGAAGGCCGCACCCGAGGTCGCGCCGGTCCGGGCCGGCGCGAGGCGAGCGGGCCCGGTCGCGGCGGGAGCCTGCGCGACCAGCGGTTCCCCCGGCGGCCCGGCGGGTGCGGGGCCCGGTGCGGGACCTGGTCCGGGCTGCTGCGCCGGACCCGGTGGGACGAACCAGGCTCCCGCCAGCCGCAGCGCACGGGCTCCGCGGGCCGCGGCCACCTGCCACCGCACCCTGGCGTCCTGGCTGGCGAATTCCAACGCTGAGGCGTCGGCCAGCCGGCCCAGCGTCGCGCGGTCCCCTGCCGCCGCCGCCACCGCCATCCTGCCGGTCAGCCACAGCCGCTGAACGGCCAGCAACGGGCTCAGCGGGCCCACGTTGCGGACGTACTCGGTGAAGGTCAGCCATCCCAACCGGCCGTAGTTGAGGATCGCACTGGCTCCCAGCTCGGCGAGGCTGTCCCGCGACGGCGCCCCCAGCAGCTGGTCGGCTGCGAGCGACAGCTTGCGGATCTGGTCGCCCAGCCAGCCCTGCGGCGGGTCCCACAGGAGCTCCGACACCCCCTTGCCGAACGTGGCCGTCAGCGCCGCCACCAGCGCGTACCGCAACGGGGACCAGCGCGCCCACGCCGGGACCCTGGAGCCCAGCTCCTCGAACATCTGGGACATCCGCGCGGGGTCCTGCCGCCAGGTCTGTTGAAGCCAGGCGGAGAACGTCCTGAGCGAAGGGTAGGAAATCACCACCGGCTCCACCCTGATCCCGGAGGGCAGGTGGCGGCGCATGTCCTCGACGCGCCGTTGCATCTGCTCAAGCTGCAGGCGTTCGACGAGGTCCCGGAAATCCCGGATCCGGTACCAGTAGTCGTGCGTCATCGCGCCCGCGGTCACCAGGAAGTGGGTGCCCACGTCATACGCCAGGTTCTTGGCGTAGTCGCCGGCGGACGCCCACACCGGCCGCCCGGACCTGTACGCCACCGGTCGCGGCAGCACGATGCCGTTTCGTTGCAGCCAGTCCTTGCCCAGGCCTTCGGCCGCGACCAGGGCCATGGCGCTCCTGGACAGCGCCCGCGGGTTGATCGGCGGCAACAGCGGTAGGAAACCCCGGCCTGCGAGATCGCGGTTCACGACGCGATGGCTGTCGTCGATGAGGTACGGCAGCGTACCGACCAGGGCCAGGCCCATCGCGGTTTCTGGGAGGCTGGTGAGCTGCGACCCGATCACGTACTGCGTCGCGAAGTCATACACCGACAACCCCAGGAACCCCGGGAGGTTGGGGTAGGGAAGGCCCAGGATCGCGCCGGGCGCACGGTTGAGGAAGGCGTAGAGTTCCGCCTGTCCCCCGCCAGCGCTGTTCAGCAGCTTCTCCAGCCCCGGAAGCAGCCACGACGGGAACTCCTGCGCCAAGCCCACGGCAAGGCTCGCTCCCGTAGGCGGCGCTGCCGGGGTGGCGTCGCGTCCGCCGGTGCCACCGCCGGGCAGGCCGGGTCGACGGCGATCCACGATCCCGAGGCCGGTGGGGAGCAGCGCCCCGTTCAGTGGTGGCAGGGGCGACCTGGGGTCGTCGGGTCCCGGCTGACCTGCCGCCTGGGCACCGCTCAGGATCGCAGGCGGTGACCTCGTCGGCGTTCCCGCGGGGCGCTGCCCCTCCGATGGCTCTGGCGCCTGGCCGATCGCCATCAGCACCTGCAAGGTGGTGAGCTGATCGGCAAGGAACCGGTCCTGGGCGCTGGTGGCGGCCGCGGGGGCCACTGGTCCTTGCGCGAAGGGGTCCGCGGGCCGGGCGGGGAGCTCGGCGCCGGTCGGAGCGGTCCGGGCCGCTGCCAGGTCGACCAGTGCGACCAGCAGCAGCGTGCCGGCCAGCAGCAGGAGCGTGGCCAGCGACAGGAGCGTGGCCAGCAGCCGGGTGGCCTGCGCAGGGATCCCGACCGTGGTCCGTAGCGGGCCGGGCACCCGACAGCCGCGCACGGCGTTGCGGTTCAGGGCGGCTCCTTCGTCGAGCGCGGCACTTGCAGGGGGCTCGACCGGTGACAGCCGCCGGAGCGTCAGGACCGGGTGGTCGGCATGACGATCCCGACCGCAGATGCTCAGAACTGCGACGGTAGGGCATGGGCGGACACGCAGCCGTCACGGCCAGGCAACAACGACGACACGATCGCGGTCAACGCGTGCCCCCGGCACCGAGGATGCCGGCGGCGGGTTTGCATCCCTGACCTGGCCGGAGTTTCCTGACGGTCGAGCTGGGAGGCCAGATGACCGCGCACGCCGAGACCCCGGCGCGGACCGCCGCCGCGGCCGGGCACATCCGCACGTTCCTGCGCGCCCTCGAGACCCTCAGCGGGCGCTCGCTGCCGGTGCGCCTGCCGGACGGCACCGAGCTGGGGCCGGCGGACGCGCCCTACCGGCTGGTCCTCGAGCACTGGTGGTCGCTGCGGCGCATCTGGTTGCCGCCGTACGACCTGCGGGCGGGGGAGGCCTACGTCGAGGGCGACATCGACATCGAGGGCGACATCGAGGCGGCCATGTCCGCCGCGGCGGAGCTCAGCGCCCACCTGCCCGGCGCGCGTGCCCGGCTGCGGCTGCTGCGGCCCCTGCTTCGGCTGCCGTCGCCGCCCCGGCGGTCCCACCCGCGCCGGGCGCGGCTGCGCGGCCGGATGCACTCCAAGGAGCGCGACCGGGCCGCGGTCGCCTTCCACTACGACCTGCCCGACGAGTTCTACCGCCAGTTCCTGGACCGCCGGCTGGTGTACTCGTGCGCGTACTTCCTGGACCCGGGCGAGCCGCTGGACGCCGCCCAGGAGCGCAAGCTCGACCTGGTCTGCCGCAAGCTCAGGCTGCGGCCGGGCCAGCGCCTGCTGGACATCGGCTGCGGCTGGGGGTCGCTGCTGCTGCACGCCGCCGAGCGCTACGGGGTCAGCGGCCTCGGCGTCACCCTGTCGGCCACGCAGCAGCAGGCCGCCGGCGAGCGCATCGCCGCCGCCGGCCTCGCCGGCCGGGTCGGGGTCCGCCTCCAGGACTACCGGGACCTCGACGGCCAGTTCGACGCGGTCGCCTCCATCGGCATGTTCGAGCACGTCGGGCCGCAGCACCTGGCGCAGTACTACGCCGCGGCCTGGCGGCTGGCCCGGCCGGGCGGGCTGTTCCTCAACCACGGGATCACCCTCGGCGACCCTCGCCGGGAGATGTCGGGCAAGGGCCGCACGTTCACCTCGACCTACGTGTTCCCCGACGGGGGGCTGGTGCCGGCGTGGCGGGCGGTCAAGGAGCTGGAGGACGCCGGCTTCGAGCTGCTCGACGTCGAGCAGCTCCGCCCGAGCTACACGCTCACGCTGCGCAACTGGGTGCGCCGGCTGGAGGGCAACCGCGACGCGGCGGTGCGCGCCGGCTCCGAGGAGGACTACCGGGTCTGGCGCGCCTACATGGCCGGCTCCGCCGTCGGCTTCGACCGGGGCGACCTCGGCGTGATCCAGGTCCTCGGCTCCAAGGGCCACCGGGTGCCCTTCGGCCGCGCCTGGATGCTCGCCGGCGACGACCGGCCGGCCCGGTAGCGGCCCCGGTCCCCGTCCGCGCCGGACCGCGGCCTCAGGTCGACTCGGCGGCCGCGAGCCAGGCGTCCTCGAGCGAGGCCCGCTCGGTCCGCAGGGCGCGCAGCTCGGCGTCCAGGCGGGTCACCGCCTGGTAGTCGGTGGCCTGCTCGGCCAGGTCGGCGTGCAGCCGCCGCTCGCGCTCGGCGAGCCGCTCCAGCTGCCGCTCCAGCCGGGCCATCGCCTTGCGCGCGTCGCGGGCCGCGCGCGCCGGCGTGACCGCGGCCTCCGCGGGCGGCGGCCCGACCGGTCCGGCGGCCCGCCGCCGCGACAGGTACTCCTCGATCCCTCCGGGCAGGTCGGTCAGGCGGCCGTCGCCGAGCAGCGCCACCGTCCGGTTGCAGGTGCGCTCCAGGAACCAGCGGTCGTGGCTGGCCACCACGAGCGTGCCCGGCCAGCCGTCGAGCAGGTCCTCCAGCGCCGCGAGCGTGTCGACGTCCAGGTCGTTGGTGGGCTCGTCCAGCAGCAGGACGTTCGGCTCGCCGATCAGCAGCCGCACCAGCTGCAGCCGGCGGCCCTCGCCGCCGGAGAGGTCGCGCACCCGCGCGTGCTGCTGGTCGGCCGCGAACCCGAGGCGGTCGAGGAGCTGCGCCGCGGTCAGCTCGCGCCCGGAGCCGACGCGGGCGCTGCGGGCGACCGACTCCAGGGTCTCCAGCGCCCGGCGGCCGGGGTCCAGCGCCGCCGCGGCGCCCGCCTGGGGGAGGTGGGCGCCGCGCACCGTCCGGCCGCGCACCAGCCGGCCGCCGGCCGGCGCCAGCTCGCCGGCCAGGAGCTGCAGCAGGGAGCTCTTCCCGCTGCCGTTGGCGCCGACCACCGCGACGCGGTCGCCCGGGCCCAGCCGCCAGGTCACCCCGTCGAGCAGCGTCCGCGCCCCCCGCCGCAGCACGACGCCCTCCGCCTCCAGGACGGTGCGGCCGAGGCGGGCGGCGGCGAACGACTGCAGCGCCACCTCGTCGCGCGGGGGCGGCTCGGCGGCGATCAGCGCGGCCGCCGCCTCGACCCGGAAGCGCGGCTTGGCGGTCCGCGCCGGCGGCCCGCGCCGCAGCCAGGCCAGCTCCTTGCGCAGCAGGTTGCGCCGCCGCTCCTCGGCCGCGCCCGCCAGCCGGGCCCGCTCCGCCCTGGCCAGCACCCAGGCGGCGTAGCCGCCGTCGTAGGCGTGCACGCGGCCGCGCTCGACCTCCCAGGTCGTGGTCGCCACCTCGTCGAGGAACCAGCGGTCGTGGGTGACGACGACCAGGCCGGCCGTGGCCGGCAGGCGGCGCAGGTGCTGCGCGAGCCAGCCGATCCCCTCGACGTCCAGGTGGTTGGTGGGCTCGTCCAGCAGCAGCAGGTCGCGTTCGGCGGCGAGCAGCGCGGCCAGCGCGACCCGCCGCCGCTGGCCGCCGGAGAGCTGCCCGACGGGCGTGTCGAGCCCGAGGGCGTGCAGCCCGAGGCCGTCGAGCACCGCGCGGATCCGCGCGTCGCCGGCCCAGGCGAACTCCGGCGCCCGGCCCAGCACCGCCGCGCGGACCGCGCTGCCGGCGGGCAGCTCGGTGGTCTGCGGCAGCAGCCCCACGCGCAGCCCGCGGGCGTGGGTCACCTGGCCGGCGTGGGGCGCCGAGCAGCCGGCCAGCAGCGCCAGCAGCGTGCTCTTGCCGCTGCCGTTGCGGCCCACGACCCCGGTCCGCTGGCCGGCGGCGACGCCCAGGGACACGCCGTCCAGCAGCGTCCTGGTGCCGTGGGTCCTGGTGGCGCCGTCGACGCTGACGAGGTTGCGCGGCGGCGGCGCGCCGGTGGGGGCGGGCAGGGTCGCCTCCTCGTCGGGGTGGATGGTGGACGCCGGGTCCGCCCCAGCCTAGCGCCGCCGTACCGAGCCGGTCCCGCCGCGCGCGCCCGGCGCTCAGGCCTCCGGCGGCCGGAACCCGGGCAGGATCCCGGCGCGCTCGAGGGTGCGGGCGACGTGCAGCAGGTCCAGCTCCGACCAGCGCGGGCCGACCAGCTGGACGCCGGCAGGCAGGCCGTCGCCGTCCAGCCCGGCCGGCGCGACCAGCGCGGGCAGGCCCGCCAGGTTGGCGAAGACCGCCAGCAGCCCCTGCTCGCCGTACCCCGCGGGCTCCCCGTCGACGTCGACCGGGGTGCCCGGGTCGCGGTGGGTGAACGCGGTCGTCATCGCGGGGGGCAGGACCAGCGCGTCGACGTCCTCGAAGTACCGCTGCCAGGCGGCGACGAACCCGTCGCGCCGCTCCAGGGCCCCGAGGTACCAGGCGAGCGCGCGGCGCTCGTCACGCGGGTCGGCGTCGGGGTCGAACAGGCCGGTGGTGACCGTGAGCAGGTCCCCGAACAGCCGGTTCATCGCGTCCCAGTCGACGTCGGGCAGGCGCTCGGAGACCCGCGCGCCGGCGTCGGACGCCTGCGCCGCGACCCGCTCCACCTGCCGGCGGACGCCGGCGGCGACCCTGGTCCCCGGCAGCACCGGCAGCGCGGCCAGGCGCAGGTCCCGGAGCGGCCGGCGGCGCGGCGGGACCAGCGGGACCGGGGGGACGTCGCCGTCCTGCCAGTCGGGTCCGGCCAGCACGGCCAGCCCGAGCCGCAGGTCGGCGAGGTCGCGGGCCATGGGGCCGAGGCAGGACAGGACGCGGACCGAGCGGGGGACCCCCTGCGGCGGCTGGAAGAACCCGGTGAGCGGCACGCGGTGCTCGGTGGTCTTGAGGCCGTAGACGCCGCAGAAGTGGGGCGGCAGCCGCAGCGAGCCGGCCAGGTCCGAGCCGACCTCCAGGGGCGTCATCCCGGTGGCGAGCGCGGCCGCGGCGCCGCCGCTCGAGCCGCCCGCGGTGCGCCCGGGGTCCCAGGGGTTGGCGGTGCGGCCGAAGATCGGGTTGGCGCTCTGGTAGTCGGCCAGCCAGGGCGCGACGTTCGTGTGGCCGACGATGATCGCACCGGCCGCGCGCAGCCTGGCCGCGACGGTGCCGTCCCGCTCGGCGATCCGGTCGAGCACGGCGGTGCCGACCGTCGTCCGCATCCCCGCGACGTCGTGCCCGTCCTTGAGGGTCATCGGCAGGCCGTGGAGCGGGCCCAGCGGCCCGCCCCGCCGGAGCGCGGCGTCGGCCGCCCTGGCCTGGTCGCGCGCCCGGTCGGGGTCCAGCGAGACCACCGCGGTCAGCGCCGGGTTGTGCTCGCCGATCCGTTCGAGGTGGGCGTCCAGCACCTCGGTCGCGGTCAGCTCGCCCTGCCGGAGCCTGCGCGCCAGCACCCGCGCCGGGAGCCGGCAGAGCCCGCCCCCCGGAGCGGTCAGGTCCCGATCAGCGCTGGTCATGACAGGTGCGGGTCAGGACAGCCGGCTGGTCCACACCGACGACGCCGTCGCCCCGGCCGCGACCAGGAGCAGGGCCACGGCGGCGAACACCACCGTGACCTCCTGCTCCTCCTTCTTGAACCCGATCCGCGAGCCCAGCTCCCGGTAGATGCCGCGCAGCTCCTCGTCCGAGGGCGCCTTGAAGAAGCGGCCGCCGGTGCGTTGCGCGATCAGCTGGAGCGTGGCCTCGTCGGGGGGCACGGGGATGCGCCGCCCGCCGAACTGGGTGAGCGCCCCCTCGGGGGTGCCGAGCGCGATCGTGTACACCGGGATGCGCAGCTTGCGTGCGGCCTCCGCGTTGTCCAGCGGGTCGCTGCCGGTGGAGTTCGCGCCGTCCGACAGCAGCAGCATGACCACGTTGGGGTTCTGGTCGCCCACGGGCGGCGGCGCGTTCACGCCACCGGGCCGCAGCTCCAGCGCCCGGCCGATGGCGTCGCCCATGGCCGTGCCGCCGTCCGCCCTGAGCTGGTCGATCACGTCCCGGGTCTCGCCGCGGTCGATGGTCGGCGGCGACAGGACGTTCGCGCTCTCGTCGAACGCGACCACCCCGATCGGGAAGGTGTCGGGCAGGATGTTGACGAACGTGGTCGCCGAGCGGCGGGCCGCCACGATCCGGCTCGGCTCCACGTCGGTCGCGTTCATGGAGCCCGACACGTCCATGACCAGCAGCACGGTCGCCTCCTCCTTGGGGACCGCGATCGAGGCCTGCGGCCGGGCGAGCCCGATCAGCATGGTGGACATGGCGAGCAGGTAGAGCGCGACCGGGATCCAGCGCCGCCAGGGGAAGGTGCGGCGCACCACGTCGCCGAGCACGCCGGTGGCGGGGTAGCGGATCGCGTAGCGGGCGCGGCGGCGTTGCAGGTACAGGTACCCGGCCAGCACCAGGGGCGGCAGCACCAGCAGCAGCAGCACCGGGGGCGACTCGAAGGTCATCGGCGAGCCCTCGCGATCACGGGAAGCGGCTGAACCACAGTAACGACACCGCGCCGGCGGCGAGGAACAGGACCAGCGCCACGGCGAGCGGCACGGCGGTCAGCTCCACCAGCTCCTCCCGCAGGCCCACCTTGGACCCGAGGTTGCTGTAGACCGCCTGCAGGTCCTCGCTGGTCGGGGCGGAGAAGAAGCGCCCGCCGGTG
>DATFRI010000040.1:0-71206 GCA_035263405.1 Actinomycetes bacterium
ACACCCGGGCCGAGCAGCAGTACCAGGTCCACGGCGCCCGCGGCGAGGACCCCACCGAGCCGCCCGCCAGCGCGCCCTATCCCTTCCCGGCGGTGTCGCACGAGCCGCGCATCCAGCAGCTCGCCGACGACCTCGCCGCCGCCGGCCACCACCCCTTCCACGCCCCCTGCGGGGTCATGCTCGACGAGGCCGACCCGCCCGACAGCGCCTGCATCCGCTGCTCCACCTGCGACGGCTTCCCGTGCCTGGTCCGCGCCAAGGCCGACGCCGAGGTGCTGGGCGTGCGCCCGGCGCTGGAGCACCCCAACGTCACCCTGCTGACCGGCGCCCGGGCGGTCAGGCTGGCGACCGACGACGCCGGCACCGCCGTCACCGGCGTCGAGGTCGAGCGCGACGGCGAGCGCGAGCGCTATGCCGCCGACCTGTACGTCGTCTCCTGCGGCGCCGCGAACTCGGCCAAGCTGCTGCTCGCCTCCGCCAGCGACAAGCATCCCAACGGCCTCGCCAACGGGTCCGACCAGGTTGGCCGCAACTACATGTTCCACAACAGCCAGGCGGTGCTCGCCCTCTCCAAGGAGCCGAACCCGACCGTCTTCCAGAAGACCCTCGGCGTGAACGACTTCTACTTCGGGACCGACGGGTTCGAGTACCCGATGGGCAACATCCAGATGATCGGCAAGTCGCAGGCCGACATGTTCAAGGGCGAGAAGCCGCTGGAGACCAAGCTCGCGCCCGACTTCCTGCTGCGCGACGTCGCGACCCACGCGGTCGACTTCTGGCTGTCGACCGAGGACCTGCCCGTGCCCGACAACCGGGTCACCCTGGACCGCGACGGGAACGTCAGGCTCAGCTACTCGGCCAGCAACGCCACCGCCGCCAAGCGCCTGTACCACCAGCTGAAGTCGATGCTCGGCCGCCTCGGCATGCACCCGGACCACCTGATCCCCAGGCACGCCTACCTCAAGACCGACATCCCGGTGGCCGGGGTGGCCCACCAGGCCGGCACCTGCCGCTTCGGCACGGACCCGGCGACGTCGGTCCTGAACGCCGACTGCCGGGCGCACGAGGTCGACAACCTCTACGTCGTGGACACCAGCTGCTTCCCCAGCATCGGCGCGGTCAACCCGGCGCTGACGGCGATGGCCAACGCGCTGCGGGTCGGCGATCACCTGCTGGAGCGGCTGGGCGCCTCCCGTAACGGAGCCGGCTCGTGAGCGCCTGAGGGCCGCGCCGCGATGACGGGCGAGGGTCCCGTGCCGGCATCCGCCCGCATCCACCGGTGGCGGGGCGTCGCCGCCGTCACCCTGACGGCAGGGAAGCTCCAGGCCACGTTCGTCCCCGAGATGAACCTCCTGGGGGTGTCCCTGCGCCTGGGTGGCGAGGAGTTCCTGGCGCTGCCCGGCGGCGTCGGGGCGTACCGGCGGGCCCGCACCACCGGCCTGCCGCTGCTCGCGCCGTGGGCCAACCGGCTGAGCGGATGGGCCTACCGCGCCGGCCGCACTCGCGTGGACCTGGACGGTCTCGACCTGGGCACCGACCCGAACGGGCTGCCGATCCACGGGACGATGTCGGCGCACGAGGCCTGGGACGTGCTTGCGCTCTCGACCGCCGGCGGTGTCGCATGCCTGCGCGCCGGTTTCGAGTACGCGGGGGCGCAGCGGCTGGCCGCCTTCCCCTTCCCCCATCGGCTGGAGGCAGCGATCGAGGTCGACGGCCGATCGCTCTCGGTGTCCACCACCATCCAGCCGTCCGGCGACCGCACGGTGCCCGTCTCGTTCGGCTACCACCCCTACCTGCGCCTTCCGGGAGGCCGGCGCCAGGCCTGGCGCCTGCTCCTGCCAAGGCGCCTGCACGTCGAGCTGGACGAGCGCGGGATCCCGACGGGCCGGAGCACCGAGGCGCCGGCCGAGGCCGAGCCGATCGGCGCCCGAACCTACGATGACCTGTTCGAGCTGATCGGCGACCGTCACCTCGGCATCCAGCATCGCGGCCGGCGCCTGAGTGTCAGCTTCGGCACCGGCTACCCGTACGCCCAGGTGTACGCCCCGCCGGGGGCGGGCTTCGCCTGCCTGGAGCCCATGACCGCGCCCACCGACGCGCTCGTCACCGGCGACCACCCGGTCGTGCCCCCGGGCGAGTCCTTCACGGCGCGGTTCTCGATCCGCCCCGAGCGCATCCCGCCCGGGACGGCGTGACCCTCCCTCCGGCGTGGCGGCTCGTGCCTACCGGGCGACCGCGCTCCCTACGGCGCCCTCCGCCGCTGGCGCACCCGAGTCGTCGTCCTCGTCGTCGCCCCAGTCGATCCGGGCGACGTCGGTGCGGTCGAGGACCTGCGGGCCCCGGCTCTTGGAGAAGTAGTCCCAGCCCCAGTCGATGAAGGCCTCCATGCGGGCGCGCGCGCCGGTCATGAGCCAGGCGTGCACGCCCAGCCAGGACGCGAACGCGATCGGCCCGTGCAGCTCGTGGCGGTGCTCGCCCATCTCCGCGATCGCCGCGTTGCGGCCGATCATCGCCATGATGCCCTTGTCGTGGTAGTGGAACGGCTTCGGTTGCCTGCCCGCGATCTCCGCCTCGATGTTCTTCGCCGCCCACTGCCCCGACTGGAGCGCGACGGAGCCGAGCTGGGGGAAGGACCGCCCGTCCGGTGACGGGATGTTGGCGAAGTCCCCGAGCGCGTACACGCCCGGCCTGTCCGCGACGGTCAGGTCCGGCTCGACGTCGATCCGGCCACCCCGGCCTTGCAGGAGCCCGACATTGCCTGCCAGCGGCGGCGCCATGATCCCCCCGCCCCAGATGACGCAGTGCGTCGGGATCGTGCTGCCGTCCGACAGCACGGCCCCGTCCTTGCGGACCTCCTTGACCGACGTGCCGAGCCGCAGCTCGACGCCGTCGCGCTGCAGGACCTTGGCCGCGTAGTCGTGGGCCTTG
Organism: Actinomycetes bacterium; assembly: GCA_035263405.1. Lineage (GTDB taxonomy): Bacteria > Actinomycetota > CALGFH01 > CALGFH01 > CALGFH01 > DATFRI01. The sequence continues at coordinate 2,929 of DATFRI010000040.1, forward strand.
TCGGAGAACGGCCCGAGCACCGTATGGCCGAGGTCCACCAGGATCACACGGGCGTGCCGCACGGCCAGGTCCTGGTACTCGTGCGGCATGACGTCGCGGATCATCTCCGCCAGCCCCCCGGCGGTCTCGGTCCCGGTGGCGCCGGCGCCGACGATCACGAAGTTCAGCGCGCCCCGGTCCACCAGCGAGGGATCCCGGTCGGCGTCCTCGAACAGCGCCAGGATCCGCGAGCGCAGCCGCTGCGCGTCGTCCAGCGAGTACAGCGGGAAGGTGTGCTCGGCGCCCGGCGTGTGGAAGAAGTTCGGCTGGCTGCCGGCGGCGAGGACGAGGAAGTCGCCCTGGACGGTCTGTCCCGACGCGAACGTCACCTGCTTGGCGTCGGGGTCCGCCGCGATCACCTCGCCCATCTTGACGGCGACATTGCGATGCTTGCGGAACGGCTTGCGCAGGCTGGTGGCGACGTCGGAGGAGGCGAGCTGGCAGGTGGCCAGCTGGTAGAACAGCGGCTGGAACTGGTGGTAGTTGTGCTTGTCGATGAGCGTCACGCGGATGTCGTCGCGCTTGGCGAGCCTGCGGGCGCAGCCCAGACCGGCGAACCCGCCACCCACGATCACGACGTGCCTGGCTTCCGTCACCGCGGTCCTCCTCGTGGCCGGGGACCCGGACCGTACGGCGGCGCCCGGCCCGCCGCATCGTCCCGTTGGGATGAAAGGCGCGGCGTTCGCCGCCGGGATCACCCGAACTGGATGATGCGCGGCGTCGTCGACGCAACCAGACTCCCCGGGGAAAGAGCCGTCGCGGCCGGTGGCGACGCCAGCGCGCCGTGCGGTGGCCGCGACCGGAGCCGCCCTGCGGCTCGGAGCGAGGAGGTGACGTGTGGCCGACCTGGAATCCATGGAATCCCTGAATGGAACGCGACGCGACTGGAGACGCCTGGCGGCAGGAGGTGCGCTGGTCGGGATCGGGGGTCTTCTGGGGCTCGCCGGCGCCCTGCTCCTGGGCTCCGTGGGTGTCTCGGCGACCCGGCGGTGGGTGAGCCAGATGGAGCAGCCGCCCGCCGAGCTCGCCAAGCGCACGTGGCGGCAGGCCAGGATCGCCACCGCCGCGGGCGCCCAGGCGGGCGCCCAGGCGTGGCGGGACGGGCCCACGGAACCGTCCCGGCCGGCGCCGGCCCCCCAGCGCACCAGCCATTCGTAGCAGGCTCCTCCGTCCCGACCCAGCTGGAGACGGCCGGCAGCAGGCCGGCGGACGTCCGGGCCGGCACGACGAGCGAACAGGAGGCACGACCGGCTGCGGAGAGTGAAGCCATGGTCCCAGGGCAGCCGACCGCCGAGGGCGACGCCCCGCACGGCACGCGTTCCGGGCGGACCGTCCCGCTGCTCGAATCCAAGCTGACCCCGCACGTCGGCCATGGTGGCGGCGTGCCCCGGACCGCGCTCCTCGATCGGCTGGAGGCCTCCAGCCGTACACCGGTCGTGGCCGTCACCGCTCCCCCCGGGTACGGGAAGACGATGCTGCTGGCGCAGTGGGCCGGGCGCGACCCGCGGCCGTTCGCGTGGGTCTCGATCGACCAGCAGGACAACGATCCGACCGTCCTGCTGACCTACCTCGCCACCGCGCTCGACCGGGTCGAGCCCGTGGTCCCGGCGGTGTTCGAGGCGCTGGCGTCTCCAGGGGCGTCGACCACGGCAACCGTCCTGCGGCGGCTGTGGTTCTCCCTGGCGGTGAAGGTGCTCCCGGTCGTGGTCGTCCTCGACGACGTCCACAGGCTCCAGAACTGGGAGTGCCTGGAGGTGGTCGCCGCGCTCGCCGAGCGCCTGCCGCCGGGATCGCAGCTCGTGGTCGCCGGTCGGGGCCAGCCACCGCCGCCGGCCACCGGCCCGCGGCTCCGGGGGCGCGTGCTGGGCATCGGCCCCGACCTGCTCGCGATGGACCACGAGGAGGCCGGGGCGCTCCTGCGGGAAGCGGAGGTGGACCTCTCCCGCGGCGACGTCGAGGACCTCGTCCGGCGGACGGAGGGATGGCCGGTGGCGCTGTACCTCGCCGCCCTCTCCTTCAAGTCGTGGGGGCACGTGGAGCGCGGCGAGGCCGCGTTCACCGGCGACGACCGCTTCCTGGTCGACTACCTGCAGACCGTGCTGCTGTCCAGCCTCCCGCCGAGGCTGGTGTCGTTCCTGACGCGCACCTCGGTACTCGACCGGATGTCCGGGCCGCTCTGCGACGCGGTCCTCGGCGGCAACGGGTCGGCCTCCCTCCTCGAATCGCTCGAACGGTCGAGCATGCTGGTGGTCCGGCTCGAGCGGCAGGGGCGCTCGTACCGCTACCACCATCTGTTCCGGGAGCTGCTGCGGGCCGAGCTCGAGCGGCGTGAGCCCGCCGCGGTCCGCCAGCTCGCGCAGCGGGCCGCCGAGTGGTGCGAGCGCAACGGGCCTGCGGAGGCCGCCGTCGGCTACGCCATGGCGGCGGGGGACGCCGGCCGTGCCGCCCGGCTGGTCGTGGAGATCGCCCTGCACCGCCGCCACGGCGGTGGGGTCGCCGCCCTGGAGCGGTGGTTCGACTGGTTCGATCGCAACGGGCTGGTCAAGCGGTTCGCCGCCGTCACCGTGCTCGGAGCCTGGACCCACGCGCTCGCCGGCCGGCCTGCCGCGGCCGAGCGTTGGGCGGATGCGGCCGAGCAGGGGTCGTTCGAGGGGACGCTGCCGGACGGCAGCGGCTCGATCGACGGATGGCTGGCACTGCTCAGGGCGGTCCTCTGCCGCGACGGCCCGGAGCGGATGCGGGCCGACGCCGAGATCGCCCTGCGCCTGGTGCCCTCGGGCAGCCCGTGGCGGGCCACGGCGCACCTGCTGTCGGGGCTCTCGCACCTGCTGGCCGGGGACCTGGAGACGGCCGATCGCATCCTCGCCGACGCCGCCGAGGTGGGCCGCGACGCCGAGGCCGACGCCGCGGCCCTGGCGCTGGCCGAGCGGTGCATCCTGGCGATGGCGCGGGGAGACTGGCGCCAGGCCGGGCTCCTGAGCGACCGGGTGCGCCCGGTCGGCCCCCGGGCCTGGCCGCGAGCGCCGGCGGCGAGCGTCCTGCTGGACGCCGTGGCGGCCCGTGTGGCCCTCCACCGGGGGGAGGTCGCCCAGGCGCACGCGGACCTCGCGCGGGCGCAACGGTCGCGGCTCCGGGTCACCTACGCCCTGCCCGTCTACGCGGTGCAGACCAGGCTCGAGCTGGCCCGCGCCCACGGCACGCTGGCCGACGCGGCTGCCGCCCGGGCGATGCTGCGGGAGGCCGACGAGCTGCTGCAGCGGCGGCCAGACCTCGGCACGCTCCGGCGGGAGGCCGTCGAGCTGCACCGGCAGCTCGACGCGATCCGGATGGACGCGATCGGGGCCTCCACCCTCACCGCGGCCGAGCTGCGGCTGCTGCGGCTGCTCGGGACGCACCACTCCTTCCGGGGGATGGGCGAGCAGCTCCACCTGTCACGGCACACGGTGAAGTCGCACGCGATGTCGATCTACCGCAAGCTGGACGCCTCCTCGCGCAGCGAGGCGATCCAGCGCGCCCGCGACCTCGGCCTGCTGGAGGCCTAGCGCTTTCATCCTGTCGGGATGATGCCGACCGCCTGCCGGCGAGGTCCCCTGGCCCATGGCGCGGCGCCTCTTGGTCACCGGAGCGGTGACGCGGAGGGATGGATCATGGCGACACACGAGGAGACCCTGCGTCGCCTGGCGCTGCACGACGAGGGCTGCATCGAGTCCGTGCTCGCCATGCAGGTCCAGCGCGGTCAGGCCGCGGGGCTGCACCCGAGGGCCCACGCCCTGGTCCGGCTGGCCGCCCTGGTGGCGCTCGGCGGCGGCCCGGTCTCCTACCACTGGGCCGTCGAGGCCGCCCTGGCCGCGGGTGCGAGCGTCGACGACATCGTGGGCACGCTCGTCGCGATCGCTCCTGTCAGCGGGCTCGCACGCGTGCTGTCCGCCGCCCCCGAGATCGCGCTCTCCGTCGGCTACGACCTCGACGCGGCGTTCGAGCGGCTGGAGTGATCGGCCCGCGGCTACGAGCCGAGCAGCCCGAGCTCCTCCACGCGCACGATCGCCTCGCTCCGTGAGCTGACGCCGAGCTTGCGGTAGATCGACATCGCCTGCGACTTGACCGTGTGCCGGGAGACCAGCAGCCGCCCGCCGATCTCCCGGAAGGACAGGTGGGTGGACAGCAACGGGATCAGGCGCAGCTCGGCCGTGGTGAGCGAGGACGGTCCCACGGTCCCCCCACCGATCGTGCCGAGCCGCCCTTGCAGCCGCTCGGCCTGCACCGGGAGCGTGCCGAGGTCCGGCCGCCGCTGGAGGACGTCCCGGGCCTGGCGCAGGGCCATCCTCGCGCCGGCGGCGTCGTCCAGCGCCAGGTAGGCGCGCGCCAGCTCCAGCAGCGTCTGGACGGCGAGGTGGGGGACGGCGTAGGTGAGCAGCGGTCGCAGGCGGGCGGCGAGCGCGACGTGCTCCCGGGCTCGGGCGACGTCGCCGCGGTGCAGGGCCGTCCGGGCGACGACCGTGTGGACGAGCGCGCTGGTGATGTCGTCGTCCGACGCCCCTGCCCGCATGGTCCCGAGCGCTCGCGCCGCCAGCGCCCCGGCCTCGTCCCAGTCCTGGCGCTCGATAGCCAGCAGGGAGCGTGCGGCCGTGGCGGCGGCGGCCCGGGGCGTCCCGCCGAGGTGCGCCTGGACGTCGACGGCGTGGGCCAGGATCGGGTCGGCCCGCTCGGCGTCGCCGTCCACCAGGTAGGAGATCCCCTCCAGGAGCCGTGCCAGCCCGCGCGCGGGATCCGCGGGGTCCAACCGGTCCCAGGCGGACCTCGCGTCGGCCCGGGCCCGCTCCACGCCGTCGCGGCACATGAGTGCGCGGAGCAGCGCCACGCCGGCCTCGACCGGCTCGCGCCGCGGCAGGGTCTCCTCGCCCAGCGCCCGCTCGGCCGCCGCCGCCAGGCGCTCCGCCGCCGCCGGCTGACCCAGCAGCGCGCCGGCTTCGGCCCCGACGCAGGCGATCAGCGGGTACCGCTCGATCAGGCCCTGATCCTCGAACCATCCGAGCCAGCGGCGGACGGTCTCGGAGCGCCCGGCGGCGTACGCGGCCGGCGCCAGCTTCTCGACCAGGCCGGCGACCCGGTCGGCGTCACCGGCGGCCTGGGCGTGGTCGACGGCCGCCTCCGGCAGGTCGTTGGCCTCGCACCAGGCGGCCGCACGGGCGTGCAGCCGGGGGACCAGCTCGGGTTCGCGCCGGTCGAGCTCGGCGGTGAGCAGGTCCCGGAGCAGATGGTGGTAGCGGTACCACTCGCGGCGGCGGTCCAGCGGGACCACCAGCAGGTTGGACGCCTCCAGCGAGGCGAGCACCCCGGCCGATCCCCTGGCGTCCAGGACCGCGTCGCACAGCGGTCCGCACATGCGGTCCAGCACGGCGGTGCGGGTCAGGAACGACACCGTCCGCGGCGACAGCCGGGCGAGGAGCTGGGCGCGCAGGTAGTCGGCGACCAGCCGGTGGTTGCCGGCGAACCCCGCCCGCGCGCCGCCGCGCGCCCCACCCGCCTTGCGGGCCAGCGCCGCCAGGTACAGCCCGACCGGCCAGCCCTCGGTCCGCCCGACCAGCTCGGCCACCTCCGCCTCGGCGAGCCGCACCTCGGCCTCCTCCAGCAGCGTGCGGGCCTCGGCGTGGCCCATCGTCAGCTCCCTGACCCCGACCTCCACCATGCGGCCCTGCGCGCGCAGCAGCCCCGCCGGCAGCGGCGGCCTGGCCCGGGAGCCGAGCGCGAGCTGCGAGCCCGCCGGGAGCTGCACCGCCAGCTCGGCGATCGCGTCGAGGCACTGGAGGTTGCCCAGCAGCTCGAGGTTGTCCAGGACCAGGGCGAGCGGCCGGGTCATCGCCGCGATCGCGGCGGCGATCCGGGGGACCGCGGTGGCCGTGACCGAGACCCTCGGGCCGGCCAGGGCCGCCAGCACCCTGGGATCGATCGGTTCCACCCGGTCCACGGCGGTGGCGAGATAGGTCAGCAGCACCGCGGGGTCGTTGTCGTGCTGGTCGACCGAGACCCAGGCCACCCGCGGGGCCTTGCGCCGGGCCCACTGGGCCAGCAGGGTGGTCTTGCCGTAGCCGGCCGGGGCGACCACCGAGATGATCGGTGCCGTGCCCGCGGCCAGCCGGTCCACCAACGCGGTCCGCGGCACGATCCCCGGTCGGAGCGAGGGCGGACGGAGCTTGGACTCCACGAGCTCGAAGGGGCCCCTCCGCCTCATCCTCAGCCTCGCGGTCTCCATCCTCGGCCGGGGACCGACGGCCACAGCAGCCGGGTGGACGGGTGCGCCGCGGGCGTGACGGGCAAGGCCGGTACCTGACGGGTCGGTCTCATCTGTCCATTCCACGGCACGCGGGCTGCTGCTCCCTGATGCCACCATGGCGGCAGCCCGGGTGAGCCGTCCTCATCCTCCGCGGGTGAATGAGGTGTCCGCGACGCCTTCCGACCACAGGCGGACGCCCCCGAAGCAGGGCAGCGCGGGCACGTTCACCCGCGGCAGCTGCGCGCAGCGCGGTCGCCGACCGCTCAGGACGGTCGATCGCCGAGCGTGACCGTGACCGGCCGCTCGGTGCCGTCGCGGACGACGCGCATCTCGACCTCGTCCCCCGGCTTGTGGCGTCGCAGCACCTCGTACAGCGCCGACGTGGTCGGGGTCGGCGTGCCGCCGACGCTCACGATGATGTCGCCGGGCCGCAGGCCCGCCGCCGCCGCCGGGCTGCCCTGGCCGACGGCCTGGACCACGACGCCCCCGGCCAGGTCCAGGCCGAGCTGCCTGGCGATGTCGGGGGTGAGCGTGGCCGGCTCGATGCCCAGGTAGGCGTGCTGCGCCCGCCCGCCGCGCAGGAGCTGCTCGACGACGTCGACGACGGTCGCCGCCGGGATCGCGAAGCCCAGGGAGACCGCCCCGGATGCCGGCGGGATGTACGCCTCGTTCACGCCGATGACGCCCCCGGCGCCGTTGACCAGCGCACCCCCGGAGTTGCCCGGGGAGATGGCCGCGTCGGTCTGGATGAGGTCGACCAGCGGCTGCCCCTCGGCGCCCTCGGCGGGGATGGAACGCCCCAGCCCGGAGACGATCCCCGCGGTCGCGGTGTTCGCGAAGCCCAGCGGGCTGCCGAGCGCGATCGCCAGCGCGCCGACCGGGGGCAGCGTCGTGTCGAACCGCGCCGCCGGCAGGCCGGTGCGCGACACCCGCACGACCGCGAGGTCGGTGACCGCGTCCACCGCCAGCACCTTGCCGCCGACCCGCCGGCCGTCGGCGAACCCGACCGTGACCTGCTTGGCGTCGCCGACCACGTGCTGGTTGGTGACGATGACGCCGTCGGCCTTGTAGACGATCCCGCTCCCGAGGCCCCCGCCGACGTAGACGGTCACGATCGAGGGCTCCAGCCTGCGGACGATCGACGGGATGTCGGCCGTCGCGACCACCGCCACCGCCCGGGTCCCCTCCGCGTCCGTGCGGGACCGCTCGGCTCTCCCCCCGACGCAGCCGCTCAGGACCGACACGGTGAGCAGCGCGGCCAGCGCCGGCAGCAGCCGTCGGCGCACGCCGGGCTCCCGGCGTCCGGCGGCCGGGTCGGTACGCGGCAAGCGCGCGCTCAGCGGTCGATGCATCGTCGACGGGACCGTCCTCCGGGGACGCGGTCCGGGCATCACCCCAACGGGATGAACCCGCGCCGCCGACGTGCCGGGACCGGCCGCACCGCGAGCACGATCATCCTGATGGGGTGATGCGCGGCGGCCGCGTCCCCCCGTACCTTGCCGCCGAGGCCATCGAGGCAGGCGTCCCGAGCAAGGAGCGGCATGGGCTCCGACCAGCAGTCCAGTCCCGAGCGCCGCCTGCGGGCGCTCGCCTCGGGCGAGACGTCGGTCCTCGAGGCGCTGACGAGGATGCAGCTCGGCGCGCTGGAACGCTCCAGGCTCGACGAGCAGACCTACGTGCTCGTCCGCCTCGCCGCCCTGGCCGCGACGGATGCCGCCCCGGTCTCCTACCGCTCCCACCTCGGCGACGTGTGCGAGCTGGGGGTCTCCATGGACGAGGTCCTCGGGACCTTCGTGGCGATCACGCCGATCGTCGGGAGTGCCCGGGTCCTGTCCGCCGCCTCGAGGATGGCGGGCGCATCGCCACTGCTCAAGACGACTTCCTGACCCCCGACGCGCGACATGGCGACGACCTGCGGCTCCCGGTCCCAGCCTCCCCGCACCATCGTGCCCTGCGAGGATGTGGTGGCGTTGGACCAGACAGTGACTCCTGTCCAGGACGTTCCCTCGATGCGGATCGAGCAGTCCGCCCGGAACGGCTGCATCGTCGTGACGCTGACCGGCGACCTCGACGTCGCCGCGGCACCCCGGGTCCAGGACACCCTGCTGAAGTGCCTGGCCGAGCAGCCCGACGCGGTCATCTGCGACCTCGCAGCCGTCGAGCGCGTCGATCCGGTCTGCGCCAGCCTCTTCGCCGCCGTCGCGCACCGGCCGGCGAGCGCGTGGCCCGACAGCAGCGTCCTGCTGTGCCGCCTGCGGCCCGCCGTCGCAACGGTGCTGCTCCGCCACGGCCTGGGCCGTCTCCTCCCGATCCACGCCACGCTCGACCAGGCGTTCGACCAGGCCCGCTCGCGGCCGCCGTTCCTGCGGGAGCGGCTGCGCCTGGTCCCCACCCTCGACGCGGTGGGGACGGCGCGATGGTTCGTCGGCGAGGTCTGCCGTCGCTGGCAGCTGGACGAGCTGGCCCCGACCGCCCAGTCCCTGGTCGCCGAGGTGACCACCGACGCCGTCCTGTTCGAGTCCGGGGGTGCGGACGCGATGGACCTGCGGGTGGAGCTGCGCGCGACCGGGCTGCTCATCGAGGTCCAGAGCGCGGGTCCCCGGCTGCCCCTGGCGGGAGACGAGCTGGACGGCGACCCGGGAGCGGGTCTCGAGGCGGTCCGGCGGGTCGCGACGTGGTGGGGGGCACGCCGGCAGGAGGACGGCAGGCGGGTCGTGTGGTGCGTCCTGCCGCACGGGGCCTGAGGGCGGCCGGTCGGTGCCTCCCGCCGCCCCCGGCGACGACGCCGCCGGCGGGCGCCCGAGCCCGCACCCGAGCCCGCACCCGGGGCTGCGACCGTTCGACCGGCGACTGCTCGGGCGGGTGGCGGTCGCCCGGTGGGCGCTGGGTGTCGACGTCGCCGCCGGCCTGACCGGCACGCTCCTGCTGCTGGCCCAGGTGACGCTGCTGGCGGGGATCATCGCGGGTGCGGCCGGAGGCGGCCTGCGGGAGGTGCCGCCGGCCGGGGCGGCCGTCCTGGGCGCGATCGTCCTCGCCCGGGCCGGGCTGGCGCACGTGGTGGAGCTGACCGGTCGGCGGGCGGCGGCGATGGTGCTGTCGGCGCTGCGGGCCGAGCTCGTCGCTCGCTGCCTGCGCCCCCACGAGGCCCGCCTGCGCGGCGAGGACGGCGCGGCGCTCGCGACCAGGGCGGTCCAGGGCGTCGACGGCCTCGAGGCCTACTTCGCCCGGTACCTCCCGCAGGTGGTCCTGGCGGTCACGGTGCCCGTCGCCGTCCTGCTCTGGAGCGCGGCGGTCGACCCGCCGTCGGCGCTGATCATGCTCGTGACGCTGCCGGTGGTCCCCGTCCTCATGGCGCTCGTCGGCAGGTCCGCCGGGGCGCGCTCGCGCGCCAACTGGCAGGCCCTGGTCGGGTTGTCGGCGCACTTCCTGGACGTCATGCGGGGGCTGCCGACCCTGCGGGCGTTCAACCGCGGCAGCGCCCAGGCCGCGCGCATCCACGCGGCCACCGACCGCTACCGGCGGACGACGATGAGCACGCTGCGCCTGTCGTTCCTCTCGGGCGCCGTCCTGGACCTGGCCGCGACGCTGTCGACCGCGCTCGTGGCCGTGACCCTGGGCGTGCGGCTGGTCGGCGGCACCCTCGGCCTGAAGCCGGCGCTCACCGTGCTGCTGCTGGTCCCCGAGCTGTACGCGCCCGTCCGCACGGTCGGCGCCCTGTTCCACGCCAGCGCCGACGGGCTGGCCGCCGCCGAGCGCATCCTCGACGTCCTGGACCGGACCGGTCCGGCGGCAGGGCCGGCCGGGGGCGGCCGCGGTGCCGTCGCCGACCCGGCGGCCGGGACGGTCAGCCTGCGCTCGGTCACCGTCCGCCACCCGGGTCGGCCGGCCTGCGCGCTCGACGCCCTCGACCTGGACATCCACCCCGCCGAGCTGGTGGCCGTCGTGGGCGCCAGCGGGGCGGGGAAGACCACGCTCGGCCGGGTCCTGGTCGGGCTCACCCGGCCCGACGAGGGCGTCGTGCTCGCCGGGGGCCGGCCCCTGACCGACGCCGACCTGGACCGGTGGCGCGGCCGGGTGGCCTGGGCGCCGCAGCACCCCACCCTCGTCCCGGGGACGGTCGCGGACAACATCGCGCTGGGGCGGCCGGAGGCTCCCAGGGCCGCGATCGAGGACGCGGCCCGGCGGGCCGCCGCGCACCCGTTCATCCGGCGCCTGCCGCAGGGCTACGCGACGGTGATCGGCGCCGGCGGCCGCGGGCTGTCCGCGGGCCAGCGCCAACGCCTCGGGCTGGCACGGGCCCTGCTGCGGGACGCCCCGCTGCTGGTGCTGGACGAGCCGACAGTCCATCTCGACGCGGCCGCGGCCCGCCGGGTCGCCGCCACCATCGACGAGCTGCGCGCGGCGCGCAGCGTCGTGCTCATCACCCACGACCGGGAGCTGGCGGCGCGCGCGGACCGCGAGGTGCGGCTGGAGGCCGGGCGGAGGGTCCACCCGGCGGGCGGTGCACCCGGGCGCGCGGCCCCGGCGGCCCCGCGGGGCGGACGGTGACCCGGACGCCCGCGGCCGGCGGGGGGCCGCCCGGCGAGGCGCGCCCGGCCGTGGTGCTGCGGCGGCTCATCGGCCTGTCGGGCGTCCGGCCCGCGCGGCTGGCCCTGCCCGTCGGCCTCGGCGCCCTGGCCGTCACCGCCGGCGCCGCCCTGACCGGCCTGGCCGGGTACCTCATCTGCCGGGCCGCCCAGCGGCCGCCGCTGCTGTCGCTGACGGTGATCCTGGTCGCCGTCCGCGCGCTCGCGCTGCTGCGACCGGCCGCGCGGTACGCCGAGCGGCTGACATCGCACGACCTGGCGTTCCGCTCCCTCGGCCACCTGCGGACCGGCATCTTCGCCCGGCTCGAGCCGCTCGCGCCGGCCGGGCTGGAGGCGTACCGCGACGGCGAGCTGCTCAGCCGCATGGTGGCCGACGTCGACGACCTGCAGGACGTCGCGCTGCGGCTGCTCCTCCCCCCGGGTGTCGCCCTGGTGGCCGGGGTCGTCGTCGTGACGGGCGTGGCGGTCGCCTCGCCGCTCGCCGGCGCCGTGCTCACCGCGGGTCTGGGCTGCGCCGCGACCCTGCCGCCGCTGGTGGCGGCGCGCGTGGCGGCGCGCGCGCGGCGCCGCCAGGCGGCCCTGCGCGCGCGCCTGACCGCCGATCTCGTGGACGCGTTCGGCGCGGCGGAGGAGCTGTGGCTGAACGGCGCCGACGGCCGCGCGGCCGCGGCGATCGCCGCGGACGACCGGGCCCTGGTCCGGGCCGCGCTGCGGGACGCCCGCGCCGCGGGGGTCGCGGACGCCCTGACCGTCGCCGTCGGCGGGCTGACCGCTCTGGGGGTCCTGGTGGCCGCCACCGCCGCGGCGGGTCGGGGTGCGCTCGACCCGCTGCTGGTCGCGCCGCTCGCACTGGTCGCCGCCGGCGCGTTCGAGGCGGTCGTGCCGCTGGCCGCGTCCGCCCGCCACCTGCCCTCGGTGCTGTCGACCGGGCGGCGGGTGCTGGAGCTGGTCGACCGCGAGCCGGAGGTGGCCGATCCCGACGAGCCGGTCGCGGTCCCGCGCCGGCCCGGCATCACGCTCCGGGAGGTGGTGGTCGTGCGGGGGCCGGACCGCCGCCGCGTGCTCGACGGCGTCGACCTCACGCTGGGGCCGGGCGGGCGGATGGTCGTCTCCGGTCCCTCCGGGGCGGGCAAGACGACCCTGGCGCACCTGCTGGTCCGGTTCCTCGAGCGCCACGCCGGGACCGCCCGGCTCGGGCCGCACGACCTGCGCGACCTTCGCCAGGACGACGTCCGCGCGGCCGTGCTGCTGGCCGCCCAGGAGCCGCACGTCTTCGACTCCACGATCCGCGAGAACGTCGCGCTCGCCCGGCCGGGGGCATCCGACGCCGAGGTGCGCCAGGCCCTCGCCCGGGCCCGGCTCGGCGGCTGGGTCGCGTCGCTGCCGGCCGGGCTCGACACCCGGGTGGGCGAGCGCGGGAGAGCGCTGTCCGGCGGCGAGCGCCAGCGCCTGGCGCTGGCCCGCGCGTTCCTGGCCGACCCCGCGGTGCTCCTGCTCGACGAGCCCGACGCGCACCTGGACGCCGCCACGGCCGGCGCGCTGCTGGAGGACCTGTGGCGGGAGGCGGGGGAGCGCTCGGTGCTGCTGGTGACCCACGGCGGCGCGGGACCGTTCGACCGCTGCCGGCGGCTGGTACTGCCGACTTCATCCCATCGGGGTGATGCGACCCGCGCCGAGATCGGGCTGCATGCCAGGTAGGCAGGCTGCCCAGGGACGCCAGGGGGTGGGCACGTGTCAACGGTCGACCTCGCGCGGCTGCAGTTCGCCGGCACGTCGATCTACCACTTCCTGTTCGTGCCGCTGACGATCGGGCTGGCGTTCGTCACCGCGTTGCTGCAGACCTCGTGGCACCGCCGCGGCCGGGCGGAGGACCTGCGGCTGACCAGGTTCTTCGGCACCCTCCTGGTCATCAACGTCGCCGTCGGGGTGGTCACCGGGCTGGTCCAGGAGTTCCAGTTCGGGATGAACTGGTCGGCCTACTCCAGGTTCGTCGGCGACGTCTTCGGCGCGCCGCTCGCGATCGAGGGGCTGGCGGCGTTCTTCCTGGAGTCGGTTTTCCTCGGCCTGTGGCTGTTCGGGTGGGACCGGCTGCCCAGGCGCGTGCACCTGGCGACGATCTGGGCGGTCGCGCTCGGCGCCGCGCTGTCGGCGGCGTTCATCATGGCGGCCAACTCCTGGATGCAGCGCCCGGTCGGCTACCAGCTCACCGCGGCGGGCGGCAAGGCGACGCTCACCGACATCTGGGCGGTCCTCACCAACATCGTGTTCCTGTGGGCCTACCTGCACGTCCTCGCCGCCTCGCTGGTCACCGGGGGCGTGGTCGTGCTGGCGGTGTCGGCCTGGCAGCTGCGCCGCCGCTCGGACCCGGCGATGTTCGAGCGCTCGGCCAGGTTCGCCGTGGTCGTGCTCATCCCCGCGACGATGCTGGTGCTGTTCTTCGGCGGCCGGCTCGGCATCAACGAGACGAAGTACCAGCCGATGAAGATCGCCGCCGCCGAAGGGCAGTGGGACACCTGCCAGCCGTGCGCGTTCTCGGTGTTCCAGATCGGCGGCGGCAACAACGACCCGACCCCCACCAAGATCATCGAGATCCCGCACCTGCTCTCGGTGCTCGCGACCGGCACCTGGAACGGGCAGGTCGTGGGCCTGAACGAGCTGCAGGCCCAGTACCAGCAGCAGTACGGCCCCGGCAACTACATCCCCAACATCTTCATCCAGTACTGGTCGATGCGGGTGATGGCCTATCTCGGCACCCTCGTGCTCCTGCTGTCGCTGTGGGGCGCCTGGCTGGTGTGGCGCAAGCGCATCGCCGGCGCGAAGTGGTTCCTGCGGCTGGCCGTCTGGGCGGCGGTCCTGCCGTTCCTCATGAACACCGCCGGCTGGATGCTCACCGAGAACGGCCGCCAGCCGTGGATCGTCCAGGGCCTGCAGAAGGTCGAGGACGCCGTCTCGCCGTCGGTGAGCGCGACCCAGATCGTCATCAGCCTGTCGGTGTTCGCCCTCCTCTACGTCGCCCTCGCCGCCGTCGACGCGTTCCTGATGTTCCGTTTCGCGCGCATGCAGCTCACCCCCGCAGCGGCGGGGGAGGACGAGTCGCCCGCCCTGCATTTCACCTACTGACTGAGGCGCAGATGACCCTGGTCACGTTCTGGTTCGCCGTCCTGGTGGTGCTGTGGACGGGCTTCCTGGTGCTGGAGGGCTTCGACTTCGGGGTCGGCATGCTCCACGGCGTGGTCGGCGGCGGGGAGGCCGGGCGCCGGGCCGCCATCCGCGCCGTCGGGCCGCTCTGGGACGGCAACGAGGTCTGGCTGATCGTCGCGGCCGCCGGGATGTTCGCCGCCTTCCCCGGCTGGTACGCCACCATGTTCTCCGGCTTCTACCTGCCCCTGCTGCTGCTGCTCGTCGCGCTCATCGCGCGCGGCGTGTCGTTCGAGTTCCGCGGCAGGCGGGACGGCGCCCGCTGGCGCCGGACCTGGGACGCGGCGATGACGGGCGGGAGCCTGCTCGCCCCCCTGCTCATCGGCGTGGCGCTCGGCAACCTGCTGCACGGCGTCCCGATCGGGGCCGACCAGGAGTACACCGGAGACCTCGCCGACCTGCTCAACCCGTACTCGCTGTTCACCGGCGTCACGTTCGTGCTGCTGTGCGCGCTGCACGGCGCCACTTTCCTCGCGCTCAAGACCACCGGCGGGGTCCGCCTGCGTGCGGTCCGCACCGCCCGCCGGGTCGCGCCGCTGACGGTCGCCGCGGTGCTCGGGTTCGCCGTGTGGACGGCGGTGCTGGCGGACAAGGGGCTGCCGGCCTGGCTGCCCGAGGTGGTCGCCGTGCTCGCGGCCGCCGCGGCCGCCTGGCTGGTCGGCAGGGACCGGGACGGCGCGGCGTTCACGGCCACGACGGTGACGATCGCGATGGTCGTGCTGTCGATCTTCGCCGGGCTCTACCCGCGCGTCATGGTCTCCACCGCGGGCTCCGCCACGGACCTGACGGTGACCAACACCGCGTCGTCCCCGTACACGCTGCGGGTGATGACCGTCGTCGCCGCCGTCCTGCTCCCCGTCGTCCTCGCCTACCAGGGCTGGACCTACTACGTGTTCCGGCGCCGGGTCGGCGACCTGGACGTCCCTGCCGCCAGCGACGCCGGGCGCGGGTGAGGCGGCACAGGGCGTCCGGCACGCAGGGGCCGTGCCGGACGGCCCTGGGAGCCGCGGTCCCGCCGCCGGAAACTGAAGCTGTCCGCGACGGCCTTCTCCAGGGGCATCCGCTTGCGGTCAGGAGGCACGCGGACACCTTCGCCGGGATGCAGAGCCCGGCGCGACCCGGACCGGGGACCGCAAGGGGCCGTCCGGCTCGCACCGGGAAGGAGGGCAGGCCCCATGAGGGTCAGGGACATCATGACGAGCCCGGTGATCACGGTTTCGCCCGAGCAGGGGCGCAAGCATGTCGCGCAGCTCCTGCTCCGGCTCAAGATCGGCGCGGTGCCCGTGGTGGACAGCCGGCGCCACCTGATCGGGATCGTGTCCGAGTCCGACCTGGTCGGCCTGGAGGCGACTCCTGACCCGCGGCTCCACCTGCGGAGGGACCCTGCCCGCGAGACCTGGCGCGGGCCGCGCACGGTGCGCGAGCTGATGACCCGCAAGGTGGTGACCCTGCGCGAGGACGCCGACGTGGCCGAGGCGGCGCAGCTCATGATGCTGCACGGCTACCGGTCGATCCCGGTCGTGGCCGACCACCGCGTGGTGGGGATCGTCGCCCGGAGGGACCTGCTCGGGGTGATCGCCCGCCGCGACGCCGAGGTCCGCACCGAGGTCGAGGGCCTGCTGGAGAGCCAGGCCGGCATCGTCGAGCACTACGACGTCCAGGTCAGCGACGGGGTTGCGACCCTGACCGGGCCGCCCGACCCGCGCAGCCGCAGCCTCCCGGCGCTGCTCGCCCGGACCGTCCCCGGGGTGTTCGAGGTCCGCTTCGCCGAAGCGGCGGCGGGTCCCGACCGGTCGCCGGCGCCGGCCGGGGAGGGTCCGGCGTCGACGGCGTAGCCGCCGGCTGCGCGCCCGGTCCGGCCCTACCCGGGGAGCGCCGAGCCGCCCGCGACGGCCAGCAGCACGTCCCGCGCGACGACCCCGACCAGCCGGCCGCGCTCGTCGACCACGGGCAGCCGCTGCACGCCGGCGGCGTGCAGGACCTCCAGCGCACGGGCGGCCGGCCAGTCGGGACGGGCGGTGATCGGCCGGCGTTCGAGCAGGTCCCCGACCCGCCGGCTGCCGGCCGACCCGGTGGGTGCGTGGTCGGCCGCCAGCAGGCCCGGATCCTCCGTCCGCGACCAGCGCGCCAGGTCGCTCATGGTGACCACGCCGACGACGTGGTCGCCGGCGAGGACGGGCGCGCCCGAGACGTGCGCGCGGGTCAGCACGACGGCCGCCTCGTCCACGGTCGCCAGGGCCGGCACGACGGTCACCTCCGCCTTCATCAGGTCCCGAACGCGCCAGGGCCCGCGGCGGGCCGGCCGGCCGGGCGTCCCGGACACGGCTCGGGGATCTCCGGTCGTCGCCATGACCTCACCTCGCGCCCCGCTCCGGCGGCCGGACCGGCGGGGTACCCGCCGGAGCGCCACTGTCCAGACCATGCGACCACCGAGGCCGGCGCACAGGTAGAGGCGAAGGTCCCCGCCCGCCTGTGACTGTTCGCCCCTCGACGGCGACTGCCGGCCGGCACGTCGACCTCCACCAGCAGCGCGAGCCGGCGAGGAGCGCGAGCCGGCAGGGGGGCGGGCTGCGATGGGGTGCCGGCATCCACGCCCTCGCGCTGGTGCCCGATCCGTTACGCGGGTGTGATCCACCGTCGCTGCAGCGCGGTTAGGTTTCGGGGTCCAGGGCCACGGATCACCGCGCTCCATCGTTCCGGTCCACGGTGTCCGTCGGCCTCGCGATCGGCAGGAAGGTGGTCGTGCGGCAGCCTCGTGCAGGCACCGATGGTGGGACGGGGGGCGTGGTCCGGGCTGCTTCGCTGGTTGCGGCGAGCGTCCTGCGGGCCCTGGCGGCGGTGCTGTTGCTGTGCAGCGTGCTGCTGATCGTGGCGCTGGTGGGCGAGGGCGTCGCCGGCGCGGAAGGGCGACCCTCGGGCTCCGGTCCCCCGCAGGCGGGGGCGTGGGGCAAGGCGTGGGGCAAGGCATCCGACCTGTACCACTGGGTCCTCCCCGGGAAGCCTGCGGCTGCGGCGCCGCCGGGTGCGCGCGGCGGCGTGCCGGGCGCACCCGGCCGCCACGGCGGCACCGCTCCCGAACTGGGCACGTCCCTGCCGGTCAGGGGGCGGGAGCCCCGCTTCGCGGCGCCGGGCGGCGAGGGTGATCCTGGTGACCCGGTGGCGACCGGCGGCGGGGAGGGCGATGGGGTGCCGGCGGCGCCCGTGAGCGCTCCGGGGGTCCGGCAGCGCCGCGGGGAGGTCGTACTTTTCCGTGACCTTGCCCGCGACCGGATCCAAGCGATCAGGAGCGAAGCGGACCATGTCCTGGGGGGCCTCGACCGCCTGCGGCTGGAGCCGTCCGAGGGCAGCATGGTCGAGCAGGCTGCGAGCCTGGGGATCAACGGGACGGATGCCGCCGTCCGCATCGTTCGCAATGCCCTGGAGACAGGGACGACGGAGTTCCTGAAAGGCGTCTCGACCGCCGATCAGCTGCTCCTCTGGCGTGCTCTCGAAATGGAATTCGGCTCGAGCCGGCCAGCGCTGGAGCGCACCGAGAGCGCGTACAGGGCACTGGTGGAGTTCCCCGACCCGCAGGGGTTCGCCGCACGGCCCACCCATCTCGCGCTCAACACCTGGGATCTGATGGCGGCCGTGGTCGGGGCCGGCCTGGCGGTGGGGTTGGGGAGAGTCGGGGGAGAGGAGCTGCTCGGCATCGACACCGACCGCATGTACAGGGAGCGGATGGGCCAGATCCCGCAGGCCTGGCTGCGGATGGGGCAGGACGCCGCGGTGATCGGCGCGGCGGCGAAGGGCGCGGTGGTCGGCGCCATCCGCCGGTCCCTGACCGGTCCGGCCGGTGACGATCAGGCGGCTTCCCCGTACCGTGACGGCACGGTTCCTGCCACGCCAGCCAGGCCCGGAGCGGCCCTGGTGCCGCCTGCCGCCAGCCCGACGGCGGCGGACCGGGCGTCGGCGGCGGACAAGGGCGCGTCGCTCCGGCCGCCTGTGGACGAGCCTGTGGTGCCAGTGCCGGCCGCTGGCGAGCGGATCGCGACAGCGCCTGCTGCACCCGCGCCGGGCCTGGCCGCCGAGACCGGCGGCGACCAGGACTTCAACCCGCTCGGCAACGACGTGAGCTCGTCCCTGCCGTCTGGTCGGACGGAGCAGGGCACCGCTTTGCGGGGGTTGCCCACCGAGTTCGACAACAGCCCGGTTCCGCCGCCGCCCGCCTCCGACCTCGAGCCCGCCTCCGGTGTCGAGGTGGTCAGCTCCGGCGTTCCCGACAGCGCCGCCCTGGACCATGGCGCCGGCGGCGCCGGCGGAGGACCGGCAGTGGACGCGGTGGACGCGTCCGCGGCCGCGACACAGACGTGAACGCCGACGGACGGTACGGTGCCCCTGCTCAGGAGACGAATCCGGGTTCCGTCGCCGGCCTGCGCCGCCCCGGTCGTGCCAGGCTCTCGCCGGTGAGCATCCGCCCGATGCGCTTGGCCATCGCGATGATGGTGAGGATCGGCGGGTTGCCCAGCGGTTCGGGGAACAGGCTGGCATCGGCGACGTAGACGTTGGCGGGCAGCCGGTCGTCGTGGAAGGAGGCCGCGCTGGCACAGGTGAGGGGCAGCATCCCGCCGGGGTGGCCGGCGTTGACGGCGCCGAGCACGACGTCCTCGGCCTCGGCGCCGTAGCGGCCGAGGATCTCCACACACAGCCCGACGCCCTCGCCGAGCCGCCGCCAGTCGGTGGCGGTGAGGGTCTTGCGGACCCGGGCGCCGTCCACCGTCCCGCCGGGCTCGTCGGCCAGCTTGATCATGATCCCCACCAGATCCTGGGCCGGGTGGCGCCAGGTCGGGCAGACCAGGAAGCTGAGCCAGTCGAAGTAGGGCGACAGGATGTAGTGGTCGCGCTGGACGACGAACGGCATCTCCAGCTCGTTGCACTGCCACGCACCGGACCTGCGGGCGGCCACGGTCAGCACCGGGTCCACGAACAGCCGCGGCTCGCAGGCGATGCCCGACCGCTGCAGGATCACCGGGGTGCCCAGGCCCCCGGCGGCCAGCACCACCAGGTCGGCACGATGTTCCGCACACCCACCGAGCGGCCCGCGGCTCACCACGCCGGTCACCCGGCCGCCGTGGACGGCCAGGCGCGTCACCCGGCAACCGGTGACCAGACGCGCCCCTCCGGCGAGCGCCTGGTCCAGGTAGCGTCGGCTGTCCCACTTGACGCCGTAGGGGCAGCCGAACACGCAGCGGCCGCAGTGCCGGCAGGACGGCCCGCCGGTGGTCAGCTTCGGGATCGGCCTCGGGTTCAGTCCCAGCTCCGCGAAGGCGGCGAACAGACGTCGGGTGGTCGGATGCCAGCGCGCCTGGTGCTCGGTGGACAGGTGGATCTCCTTCCCGATCTGGTCGAACTCGGGGTCCAGGTCGATGCCGAGCGCCCTGAGCGCGCCGTCGGCGCGCACGCCGTTGCCGGTGGCCATGGTGGTCGTCCCGCCGACGCCGATGCCGTTCACCACGTACATGTCGGCGGTCCGGTGGACGCGCATCGGCGGGAACGCCACCCGGATCAGCCGCGGGTCGGGCAGCAGGCGGCTGTCGCGCAGCCGTTGGATGCTCGGCTGCCGCAGCTCCAGGCCGCTGAAGGGTCGGCCCGCCTCGAGCACGGTGACGTCGAAGGCGCCTTGCAGCTCGCGCGCCACGGTGGCGCCGCCGGCGCCGCTGCCCACCACGATCGCGGTCCTCATCCCCGCTCATCTCCAGGGGGTCCGGGGGACCGGAGCAGGTGCGGGTCCCCCGGTGGGTCGGGGGGTCCTCCGGTCGACTGCGGCAGCAGCCGGGCCAGGCAGACGGGGGCGCCTTCGGTGATCCGCTGGGTGAACGCCAGGCGGTGGCCTCCGGTGAGGCCGGCCAGGAGGCCCTCGTCCAGCGCACCGACCAGCCGGCACACCTCGGGGCGGTAGAAAGCGCTGAAGGAGCAGTGGCGGACGGTGACCTCGCCGTGGGCGGTCCCGTCGAAGTCGATGTCCAGCAGCCGGTAGACGACCCGGGCGGCGACCAGCGCCTCCTGCGTGGTGCGGATGCGCAGCCGGGTCCGCAGCCGGCTGCCGAGCGCCCGGGCCCCCCACTCCAGGCGGGCCTGGAGCGCAGGCAGGTCCCGCCCGCCCCGCAAGGCGCCTTCGGCCTGCTCACGCGTGAACCGCGCGTAGCGCCGCAGCAGCTCGTCCGCGCTCAGCCCGGCCAGCGGCGGCACCGGCGCGCCGAACGCCTCGGCGGTGGTGGCGAACAACGCCCGCAGGGCCGCCCGCCGCGCCACCGCGGGGACGTGGTGCTCCATCAGCCGCAGGGTCAGGCTCATCGCGGGCGCGGCTTGTGTCGACCGGGGGACCCGCACCTGCTCCGGTCCCCCGGACCCCCGGACCGACCGGGGGACCCGCACCTGCTCCGGTCCCCCGAACCCCCCGGGGTGGACGCCGGACGGCTGGTCGTACAGCGCGGCGATGTCCTCGCGCAGTCGCTCGGCCACCACCGTCCGCCTGAGCTTCAGGTTGACGGTCAGGTCGCCGCGCTCGACCGACAGGTCGTCGGGCAGGACCCTCCAGCGCCGCACCTGCTGCGGCCGCTCCAGGCGCGCGTTCACTTCCGCCATGGCCTCGTCGAGACCGGCCGGCGGGCCGCCGGGCGTGTCGGTCCACAGCAAGGCCACGCAGTACGGTCTGCCCTCACCCACGACCATCGCCTCGGCCACGCCGGGCAGCTCGCGCAGGAGGGCCTCGACCCTGGCGGGATGCAGGTACTTGCCGTAGGAGGTCTTGAGCAGCTCCTTCCTGCGGCCGTTGACGACCAGGAGGCCGTCGGGCGTGAGGTGCCCGAGGTCGCCGGTGGCCAGCCAGCCGTCGCGGAACGGCTGGCCGGGGTCCGAACGCCACCTTGCCGTCCCCTCCCACGGCGTGAGGGCCCCGTCGCCCGCGTCCACGTAGCCCGGGGTCACCTGAGGCCCGCGGACCAGGACCTCGCCGTCGGGCGCGATGCGCACGGCGGTCTCCGGCAGGGGCTCGCCGACCGTGCCGATCCGGTTGCGGCCGTGGCGGTTCAGGGTGACCAGCGGCGCCTCGGTGAGCCCGTAGGCGTCGTGGACCTCGATCCCCAGGTCGTGCAGGCGGGCGAGCAGGTCCGGGCTGGCCGGCGCCGAGCCGACGACGAGCTGCGCGCAGCGGTCCAGCCCGGCGCGACGCAGGAGCGCGCGACGTAGCACCTCCCGCTCGAGCCGGCGCTCCAGGCCGTGCGCGCCGTGGAGGTAGCGGCGCCCGAGCCGACCGGCCGCCAGGGCCGCCCAGGCCTTCTCGTACAGCCGGGGGACCGAGAAGAAGATCGTCGGCCGCACCTTGGGCAGCGCCTCGCGGACCTGGCGGAAGTCGTCCAGGAAGGCGATCCGCACCGGCGCGGGCAGCCAGTACGGGGCGTAGGTGGCCAGGATGCCCTCGACCACGTGGTTCATCGGCAGGAACGACAGGTACGACGCCGGTCGGGTCCTGGCCGGCCAGGGCAGCAGGCTGGCCAGGGTCTCGGCCATCCAGCGCAGCTGCCGGTGGGTGAACGCGACGCCCTTGGGCCGCCCGGTCGTGCCCGAGGTGTAGCGGATCGTGGCCAGGTCGTCAGGTCCGACCGGCGCCAGCGGCGCGTGGGGACCACCGTCGGGACCTCGCCGGCCCAGCGCGAGGAACGCGTCCCAGCCGACCACGCCCGCAGGCGTCGGCCCGGGTCGGAACGACACCACCGGGAGGCGGCTGCGCAGCTCGCCGAGCCGGGCCAGCACGTCCGGCGCGCCGACCAGGAGCAGCCGGGCGCCGCTGACGGCGAGGATCTCGTCGAGTTCGGCGGGCGGGCTGGTCGGGTGGAGCGGGACGCCGACCGCGCCGGCGAGGCCGACGGCCACGTCGACGGTCAGGTAGCGGGTGCTGTTCACGCCGACCAGGGCCACCCGGTCGCCCGGGCGCACCCCGAGCCGCCGCAGGGCGCCGGCCGCCGCCAGCATCTCGGCGCGCACCTCGCCCGCGTCCCTGCCGACCGCCGAGGTCCCGCCGAGGTCCTGGTAGGTCACCGGCCGGCTGCGGCCCGTCAGGCGGTGGAGGACCTGCTCGTGGACGGTCCGACCGCAGCGGTGCATGAAGCCGTGGGCGCAGGCGTAGGCGAGCAGGCGCGGCAGGTACGCGCGCCAGTCCGGCTGGTAGCGTCCGAGCAGCCGGTCGGCGTGGTCGCGCCGGAACCGGCGCCGCTCGGCGAGGTACGGCACCAGGGCCCGCAGCTCCCCGAGCGCGGCGGCGGGCAGCGGCACGAACAGCGGCCGCGGCAGGCGCACGCCGAGGTGCTCAGCGGCCCAGCGGCGGGTCAGGCCGACCAGCTCCGCCGCGGTGGGCAGCGAGTCGAACGGGGCCGTCAGGTGGACCGTCCGCCCCTCCGCGGCCGGGTCGAAGGTCAGGCGCACGACCGCGTCGGCCACCCAGTCCACCGGGACGATGTTGACCCGCAGCCCCCGCCGGACCGGCACCAGACGCCGCCGGCGGGCGAGGTAGCGCCGCAGCGGCACGTAGAAGGTGTTGAAGGTCCTGACCGCGCCGGTGCGGGCGTCGCCGACGATCATGGCGGGGCGCACGACCGTGACCGGCAGCTCGCCCCGGGCCGCCCGGACCAGCCGCTCGCCCTCGTACTTGCTGCGCTCGTAGCCGTTGGCGAAGCCGAACCGGTCGGTGAGGCCGTCCTCGGGCACCTCGTCAGGGCGGAGCCCGGCGACGTAGGCCGTCGACACGTGGGTGAGCCGGGCCAGGCCGTGGTCGCGCCGGGCGGCGCGGGCCAGCTCGAGCAGGTTGGCGACGCCGGCCACGTTGGTGCGGCGCAGCTCGTCGAGCGGGGCGGTCAGGCGCAGGTCGGCGGCCGTGTGGACGATGTGGGTGACGCGCCGGGCCAGCCCGCGCCAGGCGGCCGGGTCCAGGCCCAGCCCGGGTGCACGCAGGTCGCCGGCGACCGCCAGGACGCGGCCGCCGCGGCCGTCCCCGGCCGTTGCGGCCACCCCGCCCCGAGGGTCCCCCGGCGGGTCTGGCGCCCCGCCTTCCGCGTCGATGACCTGCGCGGCCAGCTCGGGCCAGTCCCACCAGGCGCGGGCGAGCCGGCGCGCGGCCGCGCGTCGATCCGCCGCGCGCACCAGCGCGACCACGTCGTGGTCGGTCTGCGCGAGCAGGCGGCGGGCGACCTGGGCGCCGAGGAAACCGGTCGCGCCGGTGAGCAGGACTACGCCGCCCATGCCGGCTCCCCCCAGCCGTGCCGCAGCGCGAACGCGCGCAGCAGCTCGCGGTTGCGCCGCGCCGCCGCGGCATGGACCCGGTGGCCCTCCCGGAGCGCGGCCCGGACCGGCGCCGGGTCGGCCAGCAGCCGCTCCACCCGCTCGGTGACGGCGCTGAACGTCTCCGGGGTGGCGCCGCCCCGGACGAACAGCTCGCCCGCCAGCCCCAGCTCCTCGTACAGGCTGACCAGCCGCAGGTCGTGCCCGACGGCGACCTGCGGCACGGCCGCGGCCATGGACAGCACCGCGGCGTGGTAGCGGGAGGTGACGAGCAGGTCCAGGCTGCGCAGCAGGGTGGTCATCCGGGACGCGTCGTGCTCGCGGGAGGAGAAGACCCGGGCCCGCGCCCCGTGCCGCATGCGCTCCTGGACCGCGCGGGTCAGCGGCTCGTCCAGCTCCTCCATGCCGATCAGCGCCACCGGCCGCCCGTGCCGTGCGACGATCCGGTCGGCGAGCGCCGCGTAGCCCTCGGCCAGGGCCCGGCTCGCCCGCCGCCGCGCGGGGGAGTGGGCGAAGTAGTACGGCCAGCGGTAGCGGTCCCCTCTGCGGCCCCACGGCCGGACCACCACCGGAAACCGGCTGAAGTCCACCAGCGCGAGCCCGACCGCGCCGGCGCCCTCCGGCCACGACGCTCGGAGCCAGGCGGCGCCGGCCGGGTCCGGCTCGAAGGTGAAGGCGTTGTCGGCGGTCGCCGTGACCGGCGCGGTGACCCCCCAGGAGCGCAGCCGCTCCGCGGCGGCCTGCGCCCTGGTCACGATCAGCTCGGTCCGGCTCGCCTCCCGGCGGGTCAGCCACCGGTCCAGGCGGTTGAGCCGGCCGGCGTCGACCGCGTAGGCCAGGCAGGGCCTGCCCGCCTGGGCGGCGCAGCGGGTCGCCCACAGGAAGTACCACAGCAGCGCCGGCGTCCAGGTGTCCAGGTAGGCGCTGCCCTCCACCAGCACGACCAGGTCGTGCTCGCGGACCAGGCGCCGGACGGCCGCCGGGAAGACCGGGGGGACCGGCGCGATCCGAAGGGTGGCGCCCGGTTGCAGGTAGCGGCGGAGCTTGGCCTCGTTCAGGGTGGGGACGGTCAGGCGGGCGTCGGGGCCGAGCACCGCCCGCAGGTCGGCGATGTCGGCCTGCAGGAGCGCCTCGGCGCCGGTGTTGTTCGCGCCGTTGTACCCGACCAGCAACACGGCGGGTGCGCGCATGCTCCCCTCCGGCTCGACCGGCTCGGTGTGCCGTCCGGAGCCAGCGTGACCCGCGCCGGCCGACCCGTCATCGGCCGGGTGGCACGCCACCTCGGGGACCATCGGGTCCATGAGGGCCTTCGCACCCTGAGGGCCTTCGGACCCTCGAACGGGGTCCCTCCGGCTCATGCGGCCCGCCACCCGGGGATGCGACCGTGACGGCGGGAGGTGGCAGTCATGACCGAGCTGCAGACGCCCGGCGCGGAGCCGGGGCTTCGCGAGCAGGCGACCATCCGTCTGCGGAAGAAGAGCGAGTTCCGCGCGCACCTGCTCGCCTACGTGCTCTGCAACGCGTTCCTGCTGATGATCTGGGCCCTGACCGGGACCGGCTTCTTCTGGCCGGCGTTCCTGCTCCTGGGCTGGGGCATCGGCCTGGTGTTCCACGCCTGGGACGTCTACCGGCAACCGTTCAGCGAGGAGCGGATCCGCCGGGAGATGGACCGGATGCGGTGACACGTCGGGCTGAGCCCCGCCTGCGGGCCGGAAGCCTCGGGGTGACCGGACGGATCCCTGATCGGGGAGTGAGGTGAGCGGGGTGGACAGGCAGGCGGCATGCAACGCCGAGCCCGGCCCGCGGCGGGTCGAGGACGTCTACCGTCCGTGCGCGGTCACGATCGCCGCGGATCAACGGCTGCAGGAGGCGGCGGTCCGCATGTCGGAGGAGGACATCGGTGCGCTGGTCGTGGTCGACGGCAGTCGTGTGCTGGGGATCCTCTCCGAGCGGGACCTCGTCCGGGCGGCGGCCGACCGTGCCGGCTTCGCCTGGACCTGCGCTGCGGAGTACGTGACGCCGGAGCCGGCGACGACCACGCTCGACGCGGATCTGCACCAGGTGGCGGCGGTCATGCGGAAGCTCCAGATCCGGCACCTGCCGGTCGTGGACGGCGGCGAGGTGGTCGGCATGGTGTCTGCCCGGGACGTCCTCGAGCTGGAGGCGGGCACCGCGGCAGGCGTCGACTGACGCGTCGACGGCGTCCGCCCGCTGGAGCGTGCGGCTCGGCGTTCGACCCCTCCGCCCGAAGCGCCCCTCTGCCGCGGGACGAACGGCCCTACCGCGCCGGCGAGCCGCGAGAGATGCTCGAGCTGTCCTGATCGGGACGGACACCGACGACCACGGCTCGGTTCGCCGGACCGTCGGTCGTCTCCGGGAGGCGACCATGACCGTCAAGTGCGTGGGCTGTCATCTGCTGTTCCGCCTCCGGACCGAGCTCGAGGTGCACATCCGTGACGAGCACCTCCGTCCGGTGGGCCGCACCGTGACCACGCCCGGCCGGTTGCCTCACGAGGCCGGCCGTCCGTCGACGCCCGCGCGACCAGCCCGGGCGGCTTGACGCCGGCCCGCGCCTGCCCGAGCGCGCCTCCGCCCCCGGGCGGGTCCGGGGACCCTGGGTCGCCGCCGCGTCCCGGTCGCCGGGCTGCTCGCCGGCGGGGCCGCCGCCCCGTGTCCTGGCCAGGATGTGACCAAGGTCCCGGTGGTCGACCGGGGACTCCCCGAGAAACCGGGCCGAAGGTCCATGGCGGGCAGCGGGTGCGGCCGGGACAGTTGCGGCAGGTGCGGCGCCGCGGCAGGTGCGGCGGCGAGGCCTGTCATCGAGGAGGAGGTCGTCATCATGGCGACGGCGAGGCGCGACCGCGCGGCGGTCGGGCCGGTGTACATCGGGGAGCCGCCGGTGGCGCGGTGGCTGTTCGGGTCGAGCAAGGCGGCGTGGATCTGGCTGGTGGCGCGGGTCTGGCTGGGATGGGAGTGGCTCCAGGCGGGCTGGACCAAGGTCTTCGGTGGGGACATCACCTGGCGGTTCTGGGACTGGGGCAAGGACGCCTACAGCCTCACCGGAGACGGCAACATCGGCTGGGTCCGCAGCGGGACGGTCGTCGTCCCGGGAGTCGGCCCGAAGCGTCTCGGCGTCGGCGACGCAGTCCAGGGCTTCGCCGCGAACGCCCTGCAGACCGGCACCAAGGGTCAGCACCCGGACGTCGCGTACTCGTGGTACGTGAGCTTCCTGGAGTGGGTGCGTGACAGCGGCCACACCGTCCTCGGCCCGGCGGTGGCGTTCGGTGAGGTGGTCATCGGGATCTGCCTGATCCTCGGCCTGTTCGTGGGGATCATGGCGTTCCTGGGGTCGATCCTGAACTTCTCGTTCGTGTTCGCGGGATCCTCGGGGCTGAACCCCGCGATGATCCTGGTCTCGGGGCTGCTGATCCTGGCGTGGCGCAACGCCGGCTGGTACGGGCTGGACCGGCTGGTGCTGCCGAGGTTGGGCACGCCCTGGCAGGGGGGGACGCTGTTCGGAGACGTGCCGGACGACTCGCGGACGGTGAGCAGGGAGGGCTCGGCGTCGACGGCGTAGCCGCCGGGCCGCGCGGCCGCGGTGACCCGGCTCCAGCCCGCAGCAACGCAGGGGACGCGCCCCGCCAGGGCGCGTCCCCTGCTGACGGTCGTGCCCACGACGATCGCGGTTCGATCGCTCGGCTGTCACTGGTCCGGGTTTGCATTAGTGTGAAGGGACCGACCGCGAGTCACGGTGAGGAGTGGGCGATGACCTCTCGGCTCAACCCGTACATCAGCTTCACGGACAATGCCCGGCAGGCCATGGAGTTCTACAAGGGGATCTTCGGCGGCAACCTGACCCTGAACACCTTCGGTGAGTCCGGCGCCCCGGGCTCGCCGGACGCCGACAAGATCATGCACTCCATGCTCGAGACCGACCGGGGATTCACGCTCATGGGCGCCGACACCCCGACCGGGATGGAGCGCACGCCCGGGAACAACATCACCATCAGCCTGAGCGGCGAGGACGCCGAGGAGCTGCGCGGCTACTGGGACAAGCTCTCGGCCGGCGGCACCGTGACGATGCCGTTGGAGAAGCAGATGTGGGGCGATGAGTTCGGCATGTGCGTGGACCGGTTCGGCGTCCCCTGGATGGTCGACATCGTCCAGGCGCAGGCCTGAGTTCCCCGCCACGCCACGGCGAGGTGACCGTGGACGCGGCCGCCGGTCCGCCTCGAAGGCCTCCGGCGGCCGCGCACCACCGGCCGCCGGTCCCGTCATGGACACGAATGATTTGTTCGAGTGGTATCCACGGCTCTATCACATGACCGAGGATGGCGCCTGGAGCAGCATCCGCCGGCGCGGGCTGCTCAGCACAGCGAGCCTGATCGACCTGTTCGAGATACCAGAGCCGAAGCGGACCCGACTGCTGGAGGAACGTCGACCCGAGTCGGTCGAGCTCACCCATCCGGTGCATGGCAGGGTGGTCCTGCGTGACCAGAAGCCACTCTGGCCGTCGAAGCTCCAGAATCTCCTGACGGACATGACGGTGCCGCAGTGGATCCGGTTGCTGAACGGCCACGTCTTCTTCTGGCTGCATCCTGATCGTCTGACGGGGCTCCTCAACGCTCGGGCGTACCGGGAGCGGCCTCACCTCGTGTTGACCCTCGACACCCGCAGTCTGGTCTCGAGCCGTGCAGGGCTCGTGCGTCTCTCCCGCATCAACTCAGGCTCCGCCGCCTACATGAACGGTCGGCGGGGCTCGGCAACCTTCCAGCGGATCGTGGACTACCAGCATCCCCGGCCGCGTGCGCTCCCCGAGCCGCCGAAGCACGTCGCCGAGCTGACCGTCCCCGGCGGTGTGCCCGACCTGGAACGGCACGTGATACGAGCACAGCGCATGCGGCGCGGCACCGTGCTGGAGACGATCTGGGCAGCCTGATCGATCGCCGGACGGGATCCGGTCGTGCCGCGGGGCTCAGGCCGCGCAGTGCTGGGCCTGCTTGCCGATCACCTTGTACGGGCAGTCGGCCTGCTGGAGCAGGTAGATCACGGCCGCACGGTTGCGCGAGGTCTCGCGGCCGATGATCTCGTCCGGCGGATAGAAGCCGGGCGAGCTGCTGCGCGGGTACATCTCGAAGGTGTAGGCGAAGATGCGGTGAGCCCCCCAGGCCCAGTCGGGCATCGTCCCGTCGGCGATGTACAGGTCGCTGGCCTGCTCGGGGGTGTAGCCGTTGGTGGCGGCCATGGCCTGGCCCATGGTGGCGAACGTGGACCGGTCGTCGGCGGTCAGGCCCGACGCGGTGTCGGCGAAGGTGTAGCCGTAGGGCCACAGGATCAGCTCGGAGTAGGTGTGGAAGTCGATCGCGGCGCGGATCTGCTGCCGGCCGCCGACCACCCGGCTGTCGATGAAGTCGCGGATGACCTGGGTCTCGGGAGCCGAGAACGATGACGGGCCACGGTAGGTCGACGAGGACGGGCTGCCGCTGGACCCGCCGCAGCAGCCCCACTGGTAGCTCCAGTTGCGGTTGAGGTCGGTGCCGACCGCCGTGGAGCCCGAGTTGGGCTGGCGGTTCTTGCGCCAGGAGCGGTAGGACCCGCTGGCGATGTCGTACTCGCTGCCGTCGGGGTTGAGGTTGAAGACGATGTGGATCTCACGGCTGTCGACCATGGACCTGACCTGCGCGTCCGAGCTGTACTTGCTGGTCAGCTCGTTGAGCAGGTAGAGGCACATCTCGACGCTGAGGTGCTCGCGGGCGTGCTGGCCGCACGCGAACAGCACCTCGGGCTCGTCCTCGTCGCTCGCCACGTTGTCGCTGACCTTGGCGGCCCAGACGTCACGGCCCTGGTAGGAGCGGCCGAGGCTGAAGCGCCGGACGAGCGCCGGGTTGGCGGCGGCGACCGCCGCCACCTCGTTCGCCAGCTCGGTGTAGTTGTGGTAGCCGGCGTCGGCCGCGGGGAAGTCCTGCGCCGTGACCCCGCCACGACCGGCAAGCCCGGTCAGCTCGTAGCCGAGCCGCCGGATGCGCGCGACCTCGGCCGGTGTCGCGGTGACCACCACCGACCCGGCCTCGACAAATCGTGACGCTCAGGCCGGAACCGCTGCCTGTCCCCGACCTAGCCGAACGTGAAGGCGTAGGCCTGGACACCGGGGTCGAGGAAGGTGATCTCGAAGGAGCGCTCGGTGACGGGGCCAGGCTGCCGGACGAGCTGGTACAGCCGCTGTTCGGTGACCGTGCCGTTGCCCTGGTCGTCGACGTCGGTTCCGTGCGCTGCGCCCGGCGGCTGTCCGTCGATGCGCACGCGGAATCGCACAGGCGTCCCCGGCGCCGCCGGTCTCATGACGAGATGCAGGTCGCGGGCGTGGAAGCGGTAGACGATCCGTCCGTCGGCCTCGTTCAGCACGATGGCCTGTCGCTGCACCGTCCAGTCACCGGCAAGGGCCCAGTGGTTGAGGCGCAACCGCGCGGGGGTGGCATAGACATGACTCGTGTCCAGGACGGAACCCTCGGATGACGCGAAGTTCTCGGTGCGCTCGTAGCCGAGGTAGTTCTCGGGAGACCAGAAGCTGTCCCAGTCGGCGGCGGCTTCGACACCACTGGCGTCGACGGTGACCAGGTCGTCGTCGATGCCGCTGCGTCCAGCCTCGGTCAGCAGTTGCTGAACGATCATCTCGGACTGTTCGTATCGACCCTCGCCGAAGTGATGATGTCGAATCTGCCCCTGTGCGTCGACGAAGTAGAGGGCCGGCCAGTAGCTGTTGTCGAAGGCGCTCCAGACGGCATAGTCGTTGTCGATCGCGATCGGATGGTCGACCCGCAGGTCCTTGGCCGCTCGGCGGACGTTGTCGAGGTCGTGCTCGAAGTCGAATTCGGGCGTGTGCACGCCGATGACCACCAGCCCGCGGTCCTTGTAGGTCTCGGCCCAGGCGCGGACGTAGGGAAGGGTGCGGAGCCAGTTGATGCAGGTGTAGGTCCAGAATTGGACCAGGACGACCTTGCCGCGCAGGCCGGCGGCCGTCAGCGGCGGCGAGTTGAGCCACTCGGTCGCGCCGGCCAGGGAAGGCAGCGCACCTTCAACGGGTAGCTGAACCGCTGCAGGGTGCGTCGTGGCGCGGAAGAGCTGGTCGGCTCGCTTGAGGAACGTCTTCCATTCGCTTGCAGCCTGGTCCATCTGTCCCTCCTGCCTGTCTCTCCTGCGACGTGGGAGGGCGAGCTTCATCGCCGCCCGGGGCAGCCGACGGGCCGGTCGATCGTCGCGAAGCTCGGTCGCGACAGCCGAGTCGACACGGTGCAGGCGGCCCGCCAAGTCTGGTTCGCGCCGGCAGGTGCTCGCATCCGCCAGTGGCCAGTGTGACTGGCCGGTCGTGGCCTGGCAGCCCCCACCGGCCGCGAGCCGGAGCGGCTACAGCGGCCCGGCGGTGGCCGGGTCGCCGGCCAGGACCCGGTCGAGCTGGCTGCGCGAGCTGACGCCGAGCTTGGTGAACACCTTGCGCAGGTGGTACTTGACCGTGCGGGGGCTGATGAACAGCCGGGCGCCGATCTCCGGGTTCGACAGGCCGTCGCGGGCCAGCCGCGCGACCAGGGCCTCCTGGGCGGTCAGCTCGACGCTGGACTCGACGGTGCGCTTGCGGACGGTCTCGCCCGTGGCCGACAGCTCACGCCCGGCCCGCTCGGCGAACGCCTCGATGCCCATCGTGGCCAGCATCTCGTGAGCGGTGCGCAACTGCTCGCGCGCGTCCAGGCGGCGGCGCCGGCGGCGCAGCCACTCGCCGTAGAGCAGATGAGAACGGGCCAGCTGCACGCGCACGCTGGTCCGGCCCAGGCGTGTGATGGACTCGCGATAGAGCCTGTCGGCGACGTCGCCTGCGCTGAGCAGGGCGCGGACGCGGGCTTGCATCCCCAGCACCCACTCCGAGGGCGTCAGCCGCGTGCGCTCGGACAGCCACTGGAGCGCCGTCCTGACCAGTGCCAGGTCACCGGTCCGGGACGCCGCCTCGGCCAGCTCGGGCACGACGAAGGGCCCGACCCCGATCTGGTCGCGCTGGAAGGCTCGCCACGCCGCGTCGCGCGCGGCTTCGTGGCGACCCAGGCCGTTGTCCAGCACCGAACTCGCGTAGGTGGCGAAGTTGACCATCCTGTCCGGACCGCCTGGGGTCGCCTCCCGCACGTTGGCCTTGATCAGCTCCGATGCCTCCGACTCTCGGCCCCGCCAGGCGGCGAGCGCCATCCCGGCGCCCCCGATCAGCGGGTTCCCGGTCGCCTCCCCGATCAGGCGATCCTCGTCGAGCAGCCGCGCCGCCGTGGTCAACTCGCCGGCGAGGACGTGGGTCGCGGCGAGGGAGTTGAGCGCGAACTGCAGTTGCACGAGCGCGCCGGTGTCGCGGGCGAACCGTGCCTGGCGAGCGACGAGGGCACGCCAGGATTCGGCGTCCCACACCTCCAGGGCGGCCATGACGGCGGCTCTTGCACCAGCGAGCCAGAGCCGACGGCCAACCTCGTCGTCGGCGACGTCCAGGGCGAGCACCAGCTCGAGCGCTCGGGTCAGCGTCGGCGCGGCCGCCGCGTACCCCTCGGTCAACCGCAGCGCGAACGCATCCAGCAGGACGTCGACCGCACGCGGCGGGTCGGGGCCGGAGGGCGCGCCGCGCGCCGCCTCGGCCGCCGCCCGCAGGACGCCCGGGCTGTCCAGGTCGCCGGCCCATGCCGCGGTCCCCAGCGCCTCCAGGTGCGCCTCGCGCGCCAGCGAGGCGTCGAGTGGCTCGAGGCGCCTGGCCGCGCTCAAGAGCAGCCGCGCCGCGTCGCCGCCGCGCCGCTGCGCCAACGCGATCTGCCCGCGGAGATGCTCCACTTCGGCAGCCTGCAGCCCCTCGAGCGGCCTGGCCTCGGCCGCGACCAACAGGCCCAGTGCCGCTTCCAGCGCGCCGGCGTCCCGCTTGGCCCTGGCCGCCGCCAGCCCGCGCCGGGTACGGGCGGTGGGGTCGGGCGTCAGCGTCGCCGCCCGCTCCAGGAATGCCGCCGCCGCGGACAGGCCCCCGCGCGCCTGGGCTCGGCTGGCCGAGCGCTCCAGCTCGGCGGCGACATCCTCGTCGGGCCCGGGCGCGGCCTGGGCCCGGTGCCAGGCACGGCGATCCGGATCGAGCTCCGGGTCGGTCGCCTCGGCCAGGGCCCGGTGCACGGCCTGGCGCTCCTGCAGCGACGCCGACCGGTAGGCCGCCGAGCGCACCAGCGGGTGCCGGAACCGCACCCGCACGTCCACCTCGAGCAGGCCGGCCTCGGCCGCGGGCGTCGCCGCCTGCGTCCCGACTCCGAGCCGCTCGGCTGCCCGCCACACCAGCATCGGGTCGCCGACCGGATCGGCCGCCGCGACCAGCAACAGGCTTCGGCTCTCGGCCGACAGGGCCCGAGCGCGCCGCCGGAAGCTCCCCTCGATGCTCCCCGAGGTCGGTACCGTGCTGGGGAGTGCGAACCCGCCGGCCAGCTCCGCCGGCGTCAAGTCCCGTGGCAGCTCCAGCAGCGCCAGGGGGTTGCCGCGCGTCTCGGCCACGATCCGGTCGCGGACCTGCACGTCCAGGGGCCCGGTGAGCGCCGAGTCCAGCAGCGCGCGCGCATCGGGCTCCAGCAAGCCCTCGACACGCAGCTCCGGCAGGCTGGCCACGTCGTCGCTGGGAACGCGGGCCGCGAAGACCAGGCCGACCGATTCGGCCACCAGGCGGCGGGCGACGAATCCAAGGACCTGCGCTGAGGCGCGATCCAGCCATTGCTGGTCGTCCACCAGGCAGACCAGCGGATGCTCCTCGGCCACGTCGGCCAGCAGGCCCAGGACGGCCAGCCCGACCAGGAAGCGGTCCGGTGCCGGTCCGGAACCGAGACCGAACGCGGTCGCCAGCGCAGCACGCTGCGGCCCCGGGAGATGATCGAGGCGATCCAGCATCGGCGCCAGCAGCTGCTGCAACGCGGCGAACGCCAGCTCCATCTCCGCCTGGACACCGGCGGCGCGGGCCACCCGGCAGCCCGACGCGTGCTCGACCAGGTAGTCCAGCAGCGCCGTCTTGCCCACGCCCGGTTCGCCGCGCACCACCAGCGCCCGGCTCTCACCTGCGCGAGCAGCTTCGACGAGCCGGTCGAGCACGTCGCATTCGTGGCGCCGCCCCCGCAGCTCCCCGGCGGGTCCTCCCAGGCGGGAGGGTCGGCGTCTGCCCGGCACCGACACTATGCGGCCGCCGCGACGCCGTGGCACGACCCGCAGGTCGGCGCCAGCTGCTCGGCCATCCCGATCGACGGTTCGACAGGCGGCCCGGGAGCGTGCAGGAAGCAGCCGTTCGCCACGCCGGCCTCCAACCAAGTCAATCAGACGTCGCAGCCACACTGTAGGGCCCGCGGCCCGGCAGGACACCCTCACCGAAGGGCAGACCCTGCGGCCCCATCGGGCAGGTCCGGCGCGGGTCACGGTCGGGCGTGAGGGATCGTGGTGGCCGGGCGCCGGGATCGCGGCACTTCGTGACCGTGGCCCCAAGCTGTCCTCACGGTTCCCACAACGTCGCCTTGCAGCCTGTCGCGTGATCCGACCGCACCTGACAGCCCGGCGAAGGGGGCACCCATCCGACCTCGGCACGTCGTCGCGCGCCGCGGGGCGCAGAGCGTGGTCCGGCTGGTCACCGCCGCGCTGCTGCTCGGTGCCGCGCTGCTGGTCATGCTGCTGGTGGGGCAGAAGGTCGCCGGTCAGCCGGCGGATCCACCGCCGGCGGCGCTCCCGTCAGCACCGGACGGGCCCGATCCGGACCGGGAGGGGAACGGCGCGGCCGTCCCACGGTTCGACCACGCGGTCCGGCCTGAGCAGGCCCGGGTGGCGCACGAGCCGGCCAAGGCGGCCGGCAGCGGCCTGGACCCTGTGAGGTCCCGGAAGTCCGTTCCCGAGCTGCTCGGACCGGTCGTCACCGCGGCGAGGGACCTCGCGGGGCTGGCGACGGCGCTCTACCCCGCGGACCGGGAGCCCGAGGCGCTGGCCGCCGCCGTGGAGGCCCACACGCAGGCCGCGAAGGACTACGAGGCGGCGGTTCGCGACGCCCACAGGGAGACCCTGCGGCCGCCCGCAGGTACGAGCACGCCGCACCGGAGGTGGCCGAGTTCGAGGCGGGCGGTGCTCAGCGGTCCTGGCGTGCACGCAGACTCGATCGCCGGACCTGGACGTACAGGCCCCTGCCGTCGACCACCCGGCAGTGGTCGTCAGCCTCCACCAGCAGGACGACCGGCGTGCCGGCGTCGAGCGTCCCATCGGGCTGCTGGGCGCGGCGTCCGGGCCGGTCCAGCCAGTACGGCTCGTCCACCACCAGCTCATGGGTGAAGCGGTTGGGCGGCGGCCGGACGAGGTTGTGCGCCGGGATCAGCGCCTCCTCGCCGAGGACCATCGCTTCGGGTCGCAGCATCATGCCGGTCTCCGGCTCGGGCTCCTGGCCACGGCGACGACCTTCGCCGCTCACCCTGCCACGCTCACGGCGGCCCGCCGGTGAGGCTGTCGTCGGGCAGCACCTCGGGGATGATGGGCAGCACGACGCCGACGTCGATCGGGGCGGTGTGCGCCACCAGCGATCCTTCCTCCGCGAGCGCCAACAGGTCCGGGAGCTGGTAGGGCTCGGCCGCGTCCACGTCGACCTGGTAGCCGAGGTCACCGAGGCTTGCCACGGTCATGCGGCTCAGCGGGTTGCCCGGCGCTCCGATGAAGCCGGACATCAGCTCGTTGCGGAAGACCGACTCCCGCCAATGGACCAGGCGGGTCCCGGTGCCCCCGGTGTTCTCCACCGGGACCTGCCGGCGGCGGCTGGCCCCGCGCAGGCGCCGGTACTCCCGCATCGCACCCGACCCGGCGAACCTGGGGTTGTCGGTGTCCTCGCCGCGCAGCAGCCCCGCCCTGCGCCAGTGCGCGCCGACGCCGATCACGTGCCCCATCTCGTGGGTGATCACGTCGTTCAGCGTGCCCTGGGACTCCATCATCGCAAGGTCGTCGGTGTCGAACGTCATCCGGCCCTTGGCGGTCGTGATCGCCGCCTGGCCGGCCGACGGTGGCCGGATGTGGGTCGGGCCCGCCTGCCCCAGGATGTGCCCGGGGCCGTCGATCGCGTCACCTCGGGCGAGGATCAGGATGTCGTCGATGACCTCGCCGTCCACCAGCACGTCGGGAAGGTCCCCGACGATCATCCTGACCCAGCGGTCGGCGGCCGCGGCGAACGCCGCCTGCTGGGTGGCGTTCAGTCCACCCAGGAACCGGACCTCGATGGTGAACGGCGAGGTCGTCGCGGCTAGGGTCTCGGCGCGCTGCGCGTCGGCGACAGCCTTGTGGGTCTCGAACGCGACCACGGACGCCTCCTTCATCGGGACCGGCGGACAGGCGCGGGACGCCACGGGGATCAGAACACAAGCCGCTCGCAGGGAACAGTCCAGTCAGAGGCTGGGAGGCAGGGCCAGGGTGACGAGCCCGGGCAGCAGGCTGAGCAGGTCGGGTCGTTCGCAGGACGATGGACGACCATCTGCCGCGCCTGGTCGCGGAGGTAGACGACCGGGACCGGGCGATGCGCCGGGTGGTGCTCGATCGGGCATCCGGCTGTCCCTTAGTCCTGCACGAGTGTGGGCCATCCACGGTCGGGACCTCATGGCACTCTCGGAAGGTCATGAACGCCCGGGATCAGGAAGCAACCCGTCTTCACCTGGACGATCAGACCGCGACGGTGCTGGTCGAGCAGTCCCGCGGCCAGGGCTGGGAGGTCCCTTTCCGCCCACAGATCGTGGCCGAGCGGCGACGCCGCCATGGTGGCGAGGAAAATCCGGCCGTCCCGCTGCTCGCGCGTGGGGAGCAGGCGCTGTACGTGGAGGGCGACCTGCAGTCCAGCCGAGAGTTGTTCGAGTCGGCGTACCACGACGCGGAGCGTTCGTGCGACGCGCAGGCCCTGGCACTGGCGGCGCTGGGCCTCGGCGGGCTGTGGGTGCACGAGCAGCGGGCGGTGGCGGACGCCGCGGCGGTGCAGGCGCGGCAGCGCCATGCCCTGTCCCTGCTCGATCCGGAGTGCACGCTTGCGCTCCGCCTCCGGGTCCGGCTGGCTGGTGAGGCCGACTACCGCAGCGGCAGATGCGATTCGATCCTCACGCTGCTGGACGAGGCCAGGCTGACCGGGGACCCGCTGGCGCGGGCCGAGGCGCTGAGCCTCGCGCATCATTGCGTCCTCGGACCGCAGCACGGTGACCTGCGGCGGAGGCTGGCCCATGAGCTGATCGTCATCGCCTCCAGGACGGGACGCCGCAGCGACCGCCTGATGGGGCTGCTGTGGCTGACCCTCGATCTGCTCCTCGCCGGTGATCCGCACGCGGAGCGCTACCTGGCCCAGCTCCGCGAGCTCCTGGCGCGCCAGGAGCACCTGGCCGTCGGCTTCGTGGTCAGCGCGATCGAGGTGATGCTGCGGATCCGCGCCGGCGAGTTCGGCGAGGCCGAGGAGCTGGCCACGGCGTGCGCGCAGCGTGGGCTGGCGGCGGGCGACGCCGACGCGAACGGGTGGTACGGCGCCCAGCTGGTGGCGATCCGCTGGTATCAGGGGCGCATGGCCGAGCTCGTGCCGATGCTGCGTGAGCTGGTGAACTCCCCCACGCTCAGCGCGGTGGACAACTCCTATTTCGGCGCCCTGTCGGTCGCCCTGGCCACGGCGGGCGACCAGCGCCGGGCGGCCGGTGAGCTGGCCCGTTTGCGGGGGCGTGGCCTGGCGGAGCTGCCGCCGTCGAGCAGCTGGCTGGTGATGCTGTACGGCGCTGTGGAGGCGGCGCACCTCCTCGCCGACGCCGGCACGTCGGCGCAGGCCTACACGCTGCTCAGCCCGTTTGCGTGGGTTCCGATGGTGGCCAGCCTCGGCGCCGCCTGTTTCGGGTCGGCTCAGCAGGCGTTGGGTGTGGCGTCGCTGACGATGGGCGAGACCGACCGGGCGGTCGAGCATCTCCGGGCCGCAGTGGACGACAACGTCGCGCTGCGACATTGGCCGGCGGTGGTCCTCTCCCGCGTTCGGCTCGGTCAGGCGCTGGCGCTGCGCGCCCGGTCCGGCGATGCGGCCGTGGCGCACCGCGAGCTCGCCGTGGCCGCACGGGACGCGGCAGCGCTGGGTATGGCCGTGCCCGAAGACACCGGCTCCGGACCCGAGGGCCCGGTGGTGTTCCGGCGCCGCGGCCGCGCCTGGCAGATCGACCTGGGCGAGGAGAGCGTGCAGGTCGAGCACGCAGTCGGGATGCTCCAC
This sequence comes from Actinomycetes bacterium, assembly GCA_035263405.1. Taxonomy (GTDB): domain Bacteria; phylum Actinomycetota; class CALGFH01; order CALGFH01; family CALGFH01; genus DATFRI01. Next base: position 40,598 of record DATFRI010000040.1, read on the forward strand.
CTGGCCACGTTGTGCGCCCACCCGGGCCAGGAGATCCCTGCTGTCGAGCTGGCCGCCGGCCCGGGCCTGCTCGGCGCGATGCTCGCCTCGGCGACCTCGCGGCAAGCGGTCCTCGACGACCTCGCCAGGCGGGAGTACCGGCAGCGGGTGTCGCGCCTGGACGCCGAGATCGGCGACCTCCAGGCTCTCGGCGAGCCCGACCGGGCGGCCACGTCGATCGCCGAGCGGGACTGGCTGACCGGCCAGCTCGCCGCCACGACCGGCGCCGGCGGGCGCTCACGCCGCTTCACCGACGACCAGGAACGGGCCCGGATCGCCGTCGGCAAGGCGATCCGGCGAGCCCTCGACCGGATCACCGAAGCCGGCCCCCTGATCGGCGCCCACCTGCGGGCCACCGTCCGAACCGGCCACCGCTGCTCCTACCAGCCCGGGTAGGCATTCAGGGGCGGAGCTGGCCGTCCAGCTGGGACCACGACGACCAGGTGGCCGCGTTGGCCGAGGTCTGGGTGCTCTGCCAGATCTTGCCGAGGTTGTCGACGCCGACCAGGTGGATGCGGCCGTCGGCTTCTGTCTCGGCGGTGAGGCGGGAGAGCGTCCTGGGGTTGAGCGCCGACCAGTTGCCCCAGGTGCCGACGGTGGTCTGGGCGCGGTGCCAGACCCCGCCGCCGGCGTCCAGTCCGGCGAGCTCCAGGCGCCCGTCGGCGTTGCGGGCCGCGGCGACCACCGCCATCCCGAAGCCGCCAAGCCTGGTGAACGGCGACCAGTTGTTGTCGGTGGGCGAGGTCTGCGTGGTGCGCCAGACCTGCCCGGCGTCGTCGACGCCGAGGACCTCGATGCGGCCGTCGGCGTAGCCGACCGCCGAGATGGAGCGCAGCTTGCCGGCGAAGGAGAACGGGGTCCAGGCGCTCCAGAGCTGCGAACCGGGGGACAGCTGTGAGCGGTAGAAGGCCCGTCCCTGCTGGTCGGTGGCGAAGATCTCCATCCGGTTGCTCTTGTTGTGCGCCATGACGGCGCGCCCGACGGACACCGAGCCCGGCGTCGCGGTCAGCCGCGACCAGGTGGACCACGAGTTGGAGTTCGCCGCGACCTCCTGGCGGACCCACAGCTCGCCCGACGTGGTCACGCCGAGCAGGGCGAGCCGGCCGTCGGCGTTGGTGTCGGCGCCGACCGTCAGCCAGCCCGTGGTCACCGACTGGGTCCAGGGCGACCAGGAACCGCTGCCGGCCGCGGTCTGCTCGCGGTGGACCAGTGCGCCGCTCCTGGTCGCGCCGAACAGGTTCAGCCGGCCGTCGCCGGACGGGGCGAGGCTGGCCGACTCCCCGGTCGTGTAGAACCCGGGCGGGCCGGTGAACAGCAGCCGGTTGGGCGTGGTGCCGGTCACGCCGGTGACGACGCCAGGGGTGGAGCGGTGCTGCACGAGCTCGTCGCGGATCTGCGCGGGCGAGGCGCCGGCGAACTCCGGCTTGCCCGCGAACAGCGCGGCGGCCCCGGCCACGTAGGCGGACGCGAGCGGGCTGCCGTCGAAGACGTCCGTTCCGGTGAACGGGTCGTCGGTCGTGACGCCCTCGCCGGGTGCGAACATCGTGATGCACGGGCCGAAGTTCGAGGCCGGACCGCGGGAGTCGTTGCTGGCGGTGCTGCCGACGTACACCGTGTCGGGCGCGGCGCCGGTCGCCTTGGCGCACGCGTCCTGGCCGAGGTCGCCCGCCATGCCGAAGACCGGAAGGCCCGCGACGAACGCGCTCTCCTGCGCGTTGACCATGGTGTCGGCAACGTCCGGTTCGCATTCCACGGGATCGCCGGTCTGTTGGTCGATGCAGTAGTCCAGCATGGTGAACAGCAGCACGGCCGGTCTGACCGCGTGGGCGATCGTCCAGTCGAACGCGCTGACGGCCGTCGAGAACGCGAAGGTGTTGTTGCAGTCGGCCATGCGCACCGAGACGAGGCTGGCCTGCTTCGCCACCCCGAACTGGGTGCCGCCGACGATCCCGGCCAGCCTGGTGCCGTGGCCTTGGCAGTCGCTGGTGCTGGGGCGGCCGTCGTTGATGAAGTTCCCGCCGCCGCTGACCCGCCCGCCGAAGTCGGGGTGGGAGGCCTGGATGCCGGTGCTCAGGATGTAGGCGTGAACGCCCTGGCCGGCGGACTCGTCGTAGGCGTAGTGGTTGTCCAGCGGCAGGGCGTGCTGGTCGATGCGGTCCAGGCCCCAGGTCACCGGCGTCTGGCTGCCCGCGGCTGCCAGCTTCTTCGTCCTGGTCATGGCGCCGCCGGTCATGCGCTGGTCCTGCATGACGGACTCGACGTCCGGGTCGGCCGCCAGCCGCAGCGCCTGGTCCCTGGTCATGGTCGCGGCGAAGCCGTGCAGGGCGTGCTGCCAGACCGCGCGGACCGTGCCCCCGTGCGCGTCGGCGAGCGCGCGGGCCCGCGCGCCGACGCCCTGGCTGCGCAGGGACGCGGTGGCCTTCAGCCTGACCACGTAGCTGCCCGGGATGGCCGCGCGGGAGCCGTCGCCGTGGATCACCGCTGGGCGCGGGGCGGCCGACGCTGCGAACGTCACCGACGAGCTGATGAGCACCGCCGCGGCGACAGCCAGCACACCGGCCGGCGCCGACGTGCGGCGAGCGGCTCGGACCACTCGAATCATGCGGAGATCCCCTCCTGGGCGACGGCGACGGTGCAGGGCGGCGCGGCTCCTCCAGCCGCTCCTGCCCTCGCCCCCGTACGCGTTCCATCCCGTTCCATCGCGTGGAACGGGATGGAACGCCCCATGTTCGTGAGCCCCGCCCAGGACCGGAGGAGAACAGCGCGTGTCCAGAGCATCGATCAACCGGAGGTCCGCAGCGGCCGTCGTCATGGCGGTGGCCGCCGCCGTCCTCCTCGCCGTCCCCGGGTGGGCGGCACCGTCGTCCCCGGCCCCGAACCCCCGCATCCTGGGCGCCGGGTCCGGCGCGGCCATCCCCGGGCGCTACATTGTCGTGCTGAAGGACACCGCGTCCCTACGCGCCGCCGGCGTCGCCGCGCGCGCCCGCACCCTGGCCGACCAGCACAACGGCAGGCTCCGCGCGGTCTGGCAGCGCACCCTGCACGGGTTCTCGGTCGCGATGAGCGAGGCCGAGGCGAAGCGGCTGGCGGCCGATCCGTCGGTGGCCTGGGTCGAGCAGGACCAGGTCGTGCACGTCGCCGACACCCAGGAGAACCCACCATCGCCGGGCCTGGACCGCGTCGACCAGCGTGCCCTGCCGCTGGACACCACCTACAGCTACGACGCCGGCCCGTCGCCCGTCACCGCCTATGTCATCGACACGGGGATCCGGATCAGCCACACCGATTTCGGCGGCCGGGCCAGCAACGGCTGGGACTTCATCGACAACGACGCGATCGCCAACGACTGCAGCGGCCACGGCACCCACGTGGCCGGCACCCTCGGCGGCACCCAGTTCGGGGTGGCCAAGAACGTGAAGATTGTGGCCGTGCGCGCCTTCGACTGCAGCGGCACGTCGACCCTGTCCAGCATCCAGAACGCGGTCGAGTGGGTGACCCTCGCCGCGCACAGACCCGCCGTGGTCAACATGAGTAGCGGGATCGACTGCGTGGACGCGAACGGGAACCCAGCAGCGTGCCCCACCGACACCGGCAAGGCGATCAAGACCGCGATCACGAACTCGATCGCGGCGGGGATCAGCTACGTCATCGCACCCGGCAACCAGAACATCGACGCGTGCGGCAGCCAGTTCAACCAGATCACGACCGCGGTCAACCTCGGCGCGGTCAACGCCAACGACGCCAAGCGGCCCAGCTCCGACTGGGGACACTGCATCGACCTCTGGGCACCGGGGCAGAACATCCTCTCGGCCTGGTACACCGGCGACACCGCCACCAACACCGACAGCGGCACCTCGATGGCGGCTCCGCACATCAGCGGCGCGCTGGCGCTGATGCTCGCCCGGCCGGGCTGGTCGACGAAGACGCCCGCGGAGCTCAAGTCGCAGCTGCTCCAAGAGGCCACCACCGGCGTGATCACCGGCCTCGACCCCACCTCGCCGAACAAGCTGCTGTACACGTCCCCGCCGCCGGTCGCCGGCGGGTCGCCGGTGGCGCTGGCCCACCACGCCGACGGGCGGCTGGCGCTGTTCGGGGTCAACCGCGGCGGCACGCTGTTCCTCCGCTCGCAGACAGCGGTCAACACCGACACCTGGTCGCCGTGGATGTCCTCGGTGGACCCCAACTGGTACTCGGTGTGCGCCGACACCGACAGCGTGCCGCACATCAAGCTGGTCGGCCTGCGCCGCAACCAGGAGGTCTGGCACCGCAGCCAGGCCATCACCAACACCAACAGCTTCAGCGCCTGGCAGAAGTTCGACGGCCTGCTCAACTCGTGCGCGGTCGCCTTCACGGGCACCAAGCTGGAGGTGTTCGGCACCAACGGGCAGGGCCAGGTGTGGCACCGGTCCGAGCTCCTCTCCGGTGGGGGCTACTCGCCCTGGGCGCCGGTCGGAGGGGTCCCGGTGATGCGGTCGGTGGCCGCGGAGCGCAACGGCAACGGCCTGGTGGAGCTGTTCGGGCTAACACGCACCGGCGACATCTGGCACTGCTGGGACACCGCCAGCAACTGCGCCGCGCCCGGGTCGTGGGTCCAGCTCGACGGTCAGCTGTCCACGATCGCGTTGGCCCGCAACGCCAGCGGCGCGCTGTCGGTGTTCGGCGTCAACGCCGCGGGGCAGCTGTTCCGCCGCGACGCCGCTTCGGGGACCAACAACTGGTTCAGCTGGTCGCAGCTGGACTCGCCACCGGCGGGCGGCGCGCTGCACGCGGTCGCCGCGGAGACCAACGCCGACGGGCGCATCACGCTGGTCGCGGTCAACACCGCCGGGCAGGTCTGGCGCCGCACGCAGACGGCGGCCGGCGTGTCCACCTACGGGCCGTGGGCGCAGCTCGACGGCCTGCTGAGGCCATGACGACGAGGGGAGGGACTGGGATGCGGCACGCGTGGAGGAGACGGCTGGCGGCGTTCGCGGCGGCGTCACTGCTGGTGATGGCGGGTTCGGTAGCGGCACACGCCGACGTGGTCGTGCCGCCGACGCCGACCAGCGTGCCCGTGGCGGTGTCGGGCGACTTCACCGGCGACGGCCGGTCGGACATCGTGCTGACCGGCGCGTCAGGGTGGACCGGCATCTCGCTCGCGGCGCGCACCAGCCAGGGCGGGTTCGACGTCACCCACACGCAGGCGCCCGCGTTCGCCGCGTGGGCCTCCCTGCCGGGCGTGAGGATCGTCACCGGGAAGTTCGGCGGCAACCAGGCCGACGACATCGCGCTGACCGGTGTGGAGGGTTGGACCAGCCTGCGGGTGGCGGTGTCGAACGGGAACGGCTCCTTCACCGTCAGCAACGCTGCGGCGGGGTCGTTCCCGGACCAGGCGGCAGCGCCCGGCGCGCAGGTGGTCTCCGGAGACTTCAACCACGACGGCCGGACCGACCTGGCGCTCGCCGGCGGCGACGGCTGGACCACGGTCCCTGTCGCCTTCTCCAGCGGCAACGCGACGTTCACCGTCACCAACGGCAGCGCGCCCGACTTCGCGCAGCACGCCCAGGCCGACGACGCGCGCGTGTTCGGCGGCGACTTCGACGGCGACGGGCGGACCGACCTGGTGCAGCTCCCGGGCGGCGACGACCTGCTCACCAACGACAGCCTCAGGCTGGCGTTCTCCAACGGCAACGGGACCTTCCGCCAGGCCACCACCGAGCTGCCGGACTTCGTCGATCGGACCGACCGCAAGCAGGTCACCGCGGGCGACTTCAACCACGACGGCCGCACCGACCTGGCGGTGGTGCTGCCCGACATGATCCTGGTGGCGTACTCGCGCGGGGACGGCACCTTCGACCTGGCACGCGCGGGCGCGGCACAGGAGTTCCTGCAGCGGGCGACGAGGCCGGGCGCGCGGATCGTCGGCGCGGATTACGACTGCGACGGGCGCACCGACCTCACGGTGATCCCGGAGCCGGGCAGCGCCTGGACGACCTTGCCGGTCGCCATGCCCCGCGGCGAGGAGGAGTTCTTCGTCATGAACGACCCGCTGCCGCACTGGCCGCAGCTGGCCGCGGCGCCGGGGGTGAAGGCGGTGGTGGGCGACTATGACGCCGACGGCTGCGAGGACCTGGCCCTGACCGGGGGCACAGGCTGGAGCCAGATCCCGGTCGCGCTGTCCAACGGCGACGGCTCGTTCAACGAGCAGGACGTCACCTCGCCGCAGTTCGCCGGCTGGGCCGCCGGCGCCAGCCCGGTGACCCTGCCGCCGCCGCCCGCGGAGACCACCGGCACCCTGTCCATCCTGGACACCGACGTGGTCTCGGGCGTGGAGAGCTCGATCGCCATTGGCGCCGACGGCCTCGGCGTCGCCAGCTACTACGTCGGCGGCGGGACCGGGGACCACCAGGACCTGCGGGTGGCGCACTGCGAGGACCAGGCCTGCACCTCGATCACCACCCACGACGTCGACACGCAAGGGGACGTCGGGGAGTTCTCCTCGATCAAGATCGGCACCGACGGGCTGCCGCTGATCAGCTACATCACCTACCGGACCGCGGACCCGGCCGCGTTCACCGAGGACCTCAAGGTCGCCCACTGCAACGACGTCACCTGCGCCAGCGCGACCATCACCACCCTGGACGCCCCCGCGCGGGTCAACGACGTCACCGCCCTGGCGATCGGCGGCGACGGCCTCGGCCTGATCAGCTACCAGGACACCGCCGCCAGCAGCACCAAGATGAAGGTGGCCCACTGCGCCAACACCGCCTGCACCTCGGCCACCCGCACCACCATCGATACCGTCAGGCCCGACAACGGCGAGAACGGCGGGTACCAACAGACCGGCATCGCCGTCGGCAACCACGGCCTGGGCCTGATCAGCTACTACGACGGCGGCGGCAACCAGATGCTCAAGGTGGCCGCCTGCACCAACCCCGACTGCTCCAACAGCGTCAAGACCGTCGTCGACAAGTCCGCCGACCCCGCCCACCAGCTGCACGGCGGCTGGCCCTCGGTCACGTTCGGTCACGACGGGCTGGCGCTGATCAGCTACAACGCCAACTACACCGCCAGCGGCGGCTCGGACCTGAAGGTGGCCCACTGCAGTGACGTCTACTGCACCTCGTCCACGAAGATCACCGCGGACCACGGCGGGCACGTCGGCTGGCGGACCTCGATCGCGGTCGGCGGCGACGGGCTCGGCGTGATCAGCGAGTACGACATCACCAACCGGGACCTCAAGCTGGCCCACTGCGCCAACCTGGCCTGCAGCACGGCCACGGCGACCACGGTCGACGCCTTCGACGACGTCGGCCGCCGGTCGTCGGTCACCGCCGGCACGGACGGGCTGCCGCTGGTCAGCTACATCGGGCCGGGGCTCACCGCGGACGCCCTGCGCGTGGTGCACTGCGGTAACTCGGACTGCACCGCCCCCATCGTCGCACCGTTCTGAGCAGGCCGCGTCCGTCTGTGCGCTGCCGCTCCCGGATTTCCGGCCACCAGGCGGACAGCGGTCAGAGCCGTGCGGGGGCCGCGTTGCCGGCCTCGGCGGCGGCCCGACGGACGTCCGTCCGCGCCAGCAGGACGAAGCCGGCGACGAAGAAGACCAGCAGGGAGACGATGGCGAACCGGTAGCTCCCGGTGAACTGGAAGGCGAGGCCGAACAGCGCGGAGCCGAGCCAGCTGGTGCCCTGGTCGGCGATCTCGTAGAAGCTGAAGTACTCGGCTTGCCTGCCATCCCGCGTCATGTGCGAGAACAGCGACCGGGACAGCGCCTGCGTCCCCCCGAGGACGAGGCCGACCAGGGCGGCGAGCAGATAGAACTGGCCGGGCGCACCGGAGGGCACGAACCACGCGTAGGTGAGCGCGGCGGTCCACACGACCAGGCTGGCGAGCACGACCCGCTTGGCGCCGAAGCGGCCTGCCAGCAGCCCGAGCAGCCAGGCGCCGGCCATGGCGACGAACTGCACCAGCAGCACCGCGGTGATGATCGTGGTGTCCAGGAGCCTGAGCTCCTCACCGGCGAAGACCGAGGCCTGGTTGATGACCGTCTGGACGCCCTCGTTGTAGAGCAGGTACGCGGCGAGGAACAGCAGCGTCATGGGCGCCAGGCGCAGCTGGGCAAGGGTGGTGCGGAGCTGCCTGAAGCCGGCCGTGAGGGTGGGGCCTGCCGGCGGCGCCGTTGCCGGGCGGTCGCGCAGCACCGCGAGCGGGACGAGCGTGAACAGCGCCCACCACAGCCCTGCGGAGACGATGCTGATCTGCGCGGCGGCGCCGGGGGTGAACGGCAGCGATCCCGCCTCGGCGGACTGGTAGAGCACCAGGTTCGCGAACAGGAGCAGGCCACCGCCGAGATATCCGAACCCCCAGCCGCGCGAGGAGACGCGGTCGCGCTCTCCCGGACCGGCGATGTCGGGCAGGAAGGCGTTGTAGACCACGATCGAGCACGCGAAGGCGACCGATGCGACCAGGAAGAACAGCCCGCCGAGCGCATACGCCGACCCGCTGACCATGCCGAACGCCACCGTCGAGGCGGCACCGAGGAAGGCGGTCAGGGCGAGCAGGCGCCGCCGTCGCCCGGTGCGGTCGGCGACCGCGCCGACGATCGGCATGAGCAGCACCTGGAACAGGGCGGAGAGCGAGATCAGGTACGGGTAGAGGGAACCTGCCCGGACGTGGACGCCGATCGGGTGCACGTACCCGTTCGAGTCCGCCGCCGCCTTGGCCAGCTTCGTCAGGTAGCGCCCGCCGAAGACCGTGACGACCGTCGTCACGAACGCCGAGTTGGCCCAGTCGTACCAGTACCACCCGCGCTGCTCGGCGGTCCTGGCGCCGGCGCGCCGTGCGATCGGGTCGCGCATCCGCAACCTTCCGCTCAGGGCTTGCCCCAGGAGGCGACCTCGCGGGCGATCGTGTCGCAGAGATCGCTGGCATCCCGGGCGTCGATGCGGACGGTGAGCCAGACGCCCATGAGCGTCGAGGCGAGCAGCTTGGCTCGCGGTTGGACGACCTCGGCGCTGAGCTCTCCCCGCTCGGCGGCCTGCGCGAGGGCGGCGGCGAAGGTCTCGCGGAGCCGGTCGCGGTAGGCGGCGGCGGCCGGCCGGATGCGCTCGTCCCGGGCTGCAAGCTCCGCCGTCGCGTTGACCAGCAGGCATCCGCGTGTGCTCGCGCTTGCCGGTGAGCGGAACAGGCCGCCCAGACGGGTGAACAGGGCCGCGACGGCCGCGAGGCCCGCGTCCGCTTGTCGCAGGTCAGCCAGGAGCCTCGCGATCACCTGGTCGGCGTAGCACTCGAGCGCGGCCTCGAAGAGCCCGTGCTTGCTCCCGAACTCCTGGTAGAGGCTGGAGCGGTTGAGGCCGGTGCGCGCCTCCAGGTCGGCGACCGAGGTGGCCTCGTAGCCGCGCTCCCAGAAGAGATCACGCGCGGCGCGCAGGACGGCATCCCTGTCGTAGCCCTTGGGGCGGGCCATGCGCAGACGCTCCTTGACATTTTAAACTGAACGTTTCAGCCTACGCGCGCCATTCTGAACCGATTATTTCAGAACAGGTGAGGTGGACATGGAGCAGCCCGAGGTGGTCACGCGCTCGATCGGTGAGGTCCCATGACCCTCCCGTTTCCCGTCCCCCACGAGCTGTTCCCGGTGACGCACCGCTTCCTCGACCTCGACCGCGCTCGCATCCACTACGTCGACGAAGGCTCCGGCGAGACGATCCTGCTCCTGCATGGAAACCCTACCTGGTCGTTCCTCTACCGGAAGATCATCGCCGGCCTGAAGGACGAGTTCCGCTGCGTCGCGCTCGACTTCCCCGGCTACGGCATGTCGACCGCACCGGCCGGCTACCGGTTCACCCCGCGCGAACACAGCTCCATGCTCGAACGCTTCGTCCACAAGCTCGGCCTCAGCGACCTGACGCTGATGGTCCAGGACTGGGGCGGGCCCGTCGGCCTCGGCCTCGCGGGCCGGCACCCCGAGCTCGTGCGCCGCCTCATCATCGGCAACACCTTCGCCTGGCCGCTCACCGGCGAGCTGGGGGCCCGCCTCTTCAGCGCCGCGCTGGGAGGCTCGATCGGCCGCGTCCTCAACCGCCGGTTCAACCTCGTCCCCAGGGTCTTCTTCGCCCGCGGGCTCGCACAGCCCGTCCCGAGCGACGTGCTCGACCTCTACTTCGCGCCCTGGCGAGACCCCGCCCGTCGCGCGCCGGCGGCGATCGCGCCGCGCCAGCTCATCGCCGCCGCGGGCTACCTCACGGAGGTCGAGGCCAGCCTGCCGAGGTTGGCCGGCCGTCCCGCCCTCATCGTCTGGGGAGCGAAGGACTTCGCATTTCGCGCGGCCGAGCGTGAGCGCTTCGAAGTCGCCTTCCCCGACCACCGCACCATCCTCTTCCCCGACGCCTCGCATTTCCTCCAGGAGGACGTCGGCGATCGCATCGCCGAAGCGTTCAAGGCCTTCCGAAAGGAAGCCGGGTGAGCGACGGCGAGATCTCCAGCCGCTCCCACCAGCGGTGAAGGCGGTCGCCGCGTGGCTGGCACGTGACTGGAGACCGGTGCGATCCTGTACGCTCGGCGAGCGCCCAAGCGGCTCGCGCGCCGGCCCGGTCGTGCGCGGCGCCTCGAGCCAACCCGGTTGCGCAGGTCCGGCGACTGGTCGGGGTGCGCGGCGCCCGGCCGGTGGAGGGCGCAGTCGTGGCAGCGGCGGTGCGACGGGGGCGGACCAGCCCGGGCGGTGACACCGCCGCCGCGGCCCGCCGCCGCGCCCTGACGGGGCTCACGAGGGTGATCCGCCTGCTCGCCGTGGTGGCGCTCCTCGGCTGCGCGCTGCTGGTCGTCGCGCTGCTCGGCGGCGGTGTGGCCGCCGCCCGCGACCAGGCCTCGGCGCCACCGCCCGCCGCCCGCACGACGCTCGACGTCCTCCGCGGCGCCCTGGATCTGGAACGGGGCGGCGTGGCGCGGGCCCGGACCGACCCGGCGACGCTGCAGGCCGTGGCCAGGCTCTCCGGCGCGGCGGTCGCGACCGGCGGCGGTCCCGACGACGCCGCGCTCGGGCTGCTCCCGGACGGCCGGGGTGGGCCCGTCCCGCCCGGGCAGCCGGGCGACGCGACCCGGCCGCGCTGGGAGCACGGGCTGTCCAGGGTGTGGGCGGCGGTCGCGGGGGCGCCCGGGGAGGCCGGTGAGGACAGGGGCGGGTCGCCGGAGGGCGGGTCGCCCGGGGCCGGGCGGCTCGCGGGTGCCGGCCTCACCCTGGCGCAAGCGGCGGCGCGACCCACGCCCGGGCCCTATGGCACCGTCGACGGCATCGTCGACCGGGTCGCCGGCCAGGCCGGCGCCCTCGCGGCGAGGGTGGCGGAGTTCGCCGCCGACCACGCCAACCTCCTTGCCGCGTCCGAGCTGTCACGGAGGGCCGAGCGCCTGGCCGCCTCCGTGAGGGCGCACGCGGGCGACGCCAGGGCGAGTGCGAAGCGGGAGGACCTGGACGCCGCCCGCGCCAACGTGGACGCGGCGATCGGCGACCTGGAGCAGCTCATCCGCTTAGTGGCGGACGACGTGACCCCCGTCGTGAGGGACCGTGCCGGGGAGCTGTTCGACCAGGAGGCGGGGCTGGCGGGCCTCGGCGTCGAGGATCTCCGCCAGCAGATCGGTTCCTACGGCAGGCACGCGCGGCGGGACGGCGTCGACGTCGCCGCGGTCGCCGCCGCGGCCGCCGGCGTCGCCAGGCAGCTCGCGGACGCGACGACGCGGGCCGCCGCCGACCACCGGGAACCCGACGTCTGGTGGCCGGCTGCGGACGTCTGGTGGGCGGCCGCCGACGCCCGGTACCACGCATGGAGCGCCGCGCTGTCCCAGACGTGGCCGATGCGATGGATCATGTCGCCCGCCCGGACGCACGCGCTGCGCGCCGTCGACGCGCTGGAAACGGCCGCCACCCTGGCGCAGGTGTCGGCCTACCGCTGGGGCCGGGAAGGCGGGCAGCTCGAGCTCGCCGCCGAGAGTGCGGGGCTCATGCTCGATGCGGCCCGCCGAGGGGCCGGTGGGCTCGGGCGCGGCGCCGGCCTCGAGCCGGGCGCCACGACCACGGCCGACGCGGCCCGCGACGAGGGCGCGAGCGCCGTGGTCGTGGATCCCGCGGCGGGCGCCACGGCCGAACGGGCGCTGACGAGCGTCTCGGCGCTCGCCCAGCCGGCAGGGGACAAGCCTGCCCTGGGCGACCTCGGGGACCGGGTCGCCAGCCAGGCGACCGTCCTTGCGGAGATGACGACGAGGCTCGCCGGCGGGTATGTCGTCACCGATCCGCAGGACCGGGACCCCCACGGCGTGGCCGCCTCCGTGGGCGCGCACGTGGACGCCGCCAGGACGCACGAGCGCAGGGGGGAGCTGTCCCTGGCCCGTGCCAGCCTGGACCGGGCGATCGGCGACCTGGAGATCCTGAGCTACCTGGCGGCGTGGGTGGCCGGGGTGCTGGACGTGGCTGGTGAAGGGCTTCACAGCGTGGCCGAGGGAGCGAGCGGTGGCGTGGAGGTCAACCGCCTCGCCTTCGACTCCTACGAGACGTTCGCGGACCGGCCGCCCAAGAGCGCCGACCGCGTCGCCGGGACGCTCGTGGCGGACGCCCGGACCCTGGTGGGTTGGACCAGACGCTCCGCCGGCGGCCGTGGGGATGCCGAGCTCACGGAGCTGACCGAGGAGGTCGAGGCGCGCGCGGCGGACGTCGAGCGCTACGGGACCTTCCCATGGCGGTGGTCCCCGTGGCGGTTGTTCGCGTCGCCCGCTGCGGTCCGCGAGGCGGCGCATCGCGCCATCCACGCCTACGACCGGCTCACCGTCTACGCGGATTCGCTGGCCTACCGCCTCAAACGGGAGGCCAGCGGGCTCGACGCGGCTGGTGGCAGCGCGCGGGCCCTGGCCGGGGAGGCCCGCCGGCGCGCCGACGAGCGCGTGCGCGGCGCCGGCCTCGACGCGCCGGAGGCCACGACCGCGGCCGCCCCGGCCGGCGGCGGGGAGGACGGCGACGCAGCCGCGGACCCTGCGGCGGGCAGGGCAGCGGAGACGGCCGGCGTCCCTGGCGGCGGGCCCGAGCCGGCCGCCGGTGCCGTGCTCGCCGCCGCGGACCCCCTGACCGCCGACGGCCACGCGGGGCCGGGCGACGGTGAGCGGGGCGATGGCGAGGCGGGCGACGTGGCCGGCGGCTTCGCCGGCACGCCCGGGGACGCCCTGGCGAGCACGGTGACCGAGGGCACCGGGTCCGGCACCGGGTCGCCGATGCCGGACGGGGACGGCCTGCCGGCCGCCGACGCCAGCATCGACGCCGGCGACACAGGCTTCACCGGGAGCCTCTTCGGCTGATGGCCCGCGGCAGCGACCTTCCCGGGCTTCGGCGGGGCGCTTCTATCTGAGGGTGATGGTCAGCCTGAGGGTGATGGTCATCGCGGCTGGGGCATGCGATCCCGTTGATGGCGCTGCCCACCAGCATGTGCCGGCCGGGCGGGTCACGGTTGGGCGTGCCGACACTGTGGCCCAGCCGTTGCCTGGGCGTTGCCGCCCTCCAGTAGCGTCCCTTGGCGCCGGCCGAGGTGCCTGACGTCACAGGGGCGACGGGAGCGCGGCATGTGGCAGTCGCAGCGGCGTGGAGCATCACCGCAGCATCGTCGAGGTCGACTCCACCGCACCGGCGGCTCCTTCGATCCGGTCCGAGGAGGCAGGACGATGAGGATGCGCTGGTCCACGGCGGTCGCCGTGGCGATCGTCGTGGCCGCCACGCTCGCGACCGATGCCGCCACGGCAAACCCGTCGACGCGCTCGTCGGCCGCCGTCGGCGTGGCCGCCGCCGGCGGGGCGAGACCGGCCATCGCCTGGACGGACTGCGCCGATGTCCCGACGGTCAAGTGCGGGAGCATCCGCGTGCCGCTGGACTGGTCGCGCCCGCACGGCGCGACCATCAAGATCGCCTTCGCCCGTCGCAGGGCCACCGGGCCGGGACCGAGTCTCGGCCCGCTGTTCGTCAACCCGGGTGGTCCCGGCGCGAGTGGCCTGCAACTGGCGCTGGGGGCCGATCAGGCCCTGCCACCGGCGCTGCTGCAACGGTTCGACATCGTGGGTGTCGATCCCAGAGGCGTCGGCAGCAGCACGCCGGTGCGCTGCGCCGGCGACGTGTTCCCGCCCGGCTACACGCTCTTCCCGGACGACGACGCCGAGTACCAGGGCATGCTCCGGCAGAACCGTGCGCTGGGCGCCAGCTGCCTGCGCGGGACCGGAGCGCTGCTGGGTCACCTGGACACCCAGAGCGCCGCCCGGGACCACGACGCGGTCCGCGCGGCCCTGGGGGCCGACAAGCTGAGCTGGCTGGGCCTGTCCTACGGCACCGAGCTGGGCGAGACCTACGCCCGGTTGTTCCCCAAGCGGGTTCGCGCCATGGTCCTGGACGGGAACCTGGACCACAGCCTGACGATGGTGCCCTGGCTGGCCGACACCATCACCGCGACCGAGGACGGCCTGGTCCGCTTCGCCCGGTGGTGCGACACGAGCACCGAGTGCGTCCTGCACGGCCAGCCGGTCCTGCGGATCTTCGACCAGGTGGTCGCCCGTGCCGACCGCCACCCGGTCGCTGTTCCCGGGGCGTCGCGGCCGGTGACCGGGGAGGATGTGCGGCTGAACGTGAACAACCTGCTGCTGCTCAAGCAGCCCGCGCCGCTGTTCGGCGGCGGGTGGCCGGCCGCGGCGCAGGCGCTCGCCAAGGCCCGCGACGGCGACCTGTCGGACTTCGCCACGAGCGCGCAGACCGGGCCGACGGACGAGCTCTACGCGCAGCTCGCGATCGAGTGCATGGACTACGACCCGCAGCTGCGCGGTTTCGCCGACCTGCACGATCGTATGACGATGGGGCGGCAGCTCGCGCCGCACCTGCAGGGCGCGGGCCAGGGCTGGACGGTCAACGCTCAGTGTGCAGGCTGGCCGGTCCGGCCCGCGTTCCCACCCAAGCCGGTGCGCGTCAGGGGCACCGTGCGGATCCTGGTCGTGAATGCGACCCACGACCCGTCCACTCCGTACGTCTGGGCACAGGGCGTCGCCTCGGAGATCGACAATCACGCCTTGCTCACACGGGTGGGGGACGGGCACACCTCCACGCTCACCTCACCATGCGTCCGCGACCGGATCACCCGCTATCTCCTCTCCGCGACCGTGCCGCGGGTGGTCCCCGACTGTGTGGAGTGACCCGCCCGCCACCTCGCGAGTGGCGCCGCTGTCGAGGTGCCGCCTCGGGCATCAAAGCCGACTGTCGCTTCGGAGCCAGCGGAAACTCGGCCGGCCGGGGAGGACCGGCAGCCAGAACGCGACGAGCCGGTAGAGGAACACGACGGGTGAACCGATCGCCCCACCGCGGGCGATGCTAGGGCATGTCCACCGAGCGAGCAGGAGACGACCCGCCCAGCGGCGGAGCCGCGGCGTGAGCGCGCGGCCAGCGGTACCCGCCGGTCCGGCGGCGCCCGCCCGACCGGCGGCCGGCGGGCCCCGGTCACGCCCACCGGCGCCGCGGGCGGTGCTCGCCCTGGCCAGGGTCGAGGGCCTGCGGCTGCTGCGGCACCCGCTGGTGCTGCTCGCGACCATGCTGATGGTGTGGTCGTGGCTCGCCGAGCTGCGCCACCGTGCCGACCCGTACCCGACGCTGCACAGCGCCGACATCGGGACACAGGTGGCGCTGCTGATCCTCGCCGCAGCCGTGCTGGTCGCGGCGAACCTGGCCGCGCTGCGCGCGCACCGGCACGGCATCGAGGCCCACTACGGCACACTGCCGCTGCCCGCGTGGCGGCGGACCCTCGCGCACCTGCTCTCGCTCGTCCCGGTGGCGCTGCTCGGCGCGCTGCTCGCCGTCGTGCGCTGCGCGCTGCTCGCCGCCGTCCCCGGCGCCATCGGGCGGCCCAACCCGCTCGAGCTGGCCACCGGCCCGGTCCTGGTCGTGCTCGCCGGCGGGCTCGGGATCCTGCTCGCCCGGCTGGTCCGCTCGGCGCTGCTCCCACCCCTGGCGCTGCTGGTCCTCGCCGTCGCGTTGTACTTCGGGCTGTGGAACCCGCTGATCAGTGAGGGCGGGTCGGGCCCGCACCAGTGGCTCGGGCCGCTGGTCATCCAGACCTGGGCGTGGCCGGACGTGGTCCCGGCCGAACTGCTCGGGCGCCCGGCGGGCCTGCACCTCGCCTACCTGGCCGGGGTCGTGCTGCTGGTGGCGGTGGCCGCGCTGGTCCGGGCCGGCGGCCCTCGCCGGCCGCTCGCGGCGGCCGGCGCCGCGGCGCTGGCACTGGCCGTCGCCGCCGGCGCACTTCAGCTCCGCCCGCCGCCGCCCGAGCTGGTCGCGCGGCGCGTCGCGGCCATGGAGCGGCCCTCCAGCGTCCAGACCTGCCAGCGGCGCGGGACCGTGACCTACTGCCTGTTCCCGGAGTTCGCCCCGATGGCCGAGGGCTGGGACCGCACGGTCCGGGCGGTCCTGCGCGGCATACCGCCGGGCGCCGCGCCCGCGCTGGTCGTCCGCCAGCAGATCCGGCCGCTCGACAAGGAGTTCATGAACCAGGGCGCGCTGGAGCGCATCCAGCGCGCGCGGCTGGAGGACAACCGCCGCGCCGGGACGCCCGACCCCATCGAGCTGACGACGGTCTGGGCGGTCGGCGGGACGCTCGACCTCCCGCTGGACGTCGCGTACCGGGCGGTCGGCTCGCCTGCCGTCGCCGCGGACCCGGCGCCGGAGGGGAGGCTGGCGTGCGGCGCGCCGGCGGTGGTCGCCCTGTGGCTCGCCGGGCGGTCCAGCAAGGCGGTGGGGTCGGACATGCGCCTGACGCTGGGCGGCTTCGTGGGCGACCTGACCACGTCGAGCAGCCCGCCGGGCGGCGACGAAGGATCGACGTTCAACCTGGCACTGGCCGGCGGGGAGGACTCGATCAACCTCGGGGCGTACGAGACGGCGCTCGCGCTCGCGCTGCTCGACCGTCCTGCCGAGCAGGTCGGGCAGGCGCTGCGGCGCCACTGGCGCGAGCTGACCTCGCCGGCGACCTCCTCGGCCCGCGCCGCGGCGCTGCTCGGGATCCGGCCGCCCGGCGACGCGCACGGGCGCGTCAGACCGCTGGACTGCCGATGAGCACGGACGGCGGGCGTCCACAGCCGGCGGCGGCCGGCCCGGCGTCCGTGCTCGCCGCCTCGCGGCCGCCGGCGCTGCGGGCGGCGCTCGCGCTGGCGCGCGTGGAGGGCGTGCGGCTCCTGCGCCAGCCGCTCGTGTGGCTCGCGAGCGCGGTGATCCTCTGGCAGTGGGTCGCCGAGCAGGTCGCGGACGACCCGGCTGGCCGCCACCCCGCGTTGCAGCGCGCCGACACCGAAACCCAGACGATGCTGCTGCTCCTCGCGGCCGCGGCGCTGGTCGCCGCGAACCTCGCCGCCCTGCGCGCGCACCGGCACGGCACCGAGGACCTCGCCCGCACGCTGCCCCTTCCCCAGTGGCTGCGGACCCTCGGGCACCTGCTCTCGGTGCTCCCGGTGGCGCTGCTCGGCGCGCTCCTCGCCGGGGGGCGGATCGCGCAGCTCGCGACGCTCCCCGGCGCGGTCGGGCGACCCGACCCGGTCGAGCTGGCCACCGGGCCGGTGCTGGTGGTGCTCGGCGGCGCGCTCGGGGTCCTGCTGGCGCGGCGGTCGCGCTCGGCGCTGGCCGCCCCGCTCGCGGTGCTGCTGCTGACGGGGTCGCTGTACGTCGTCGACGGGCTGGGGTACTCCGGCGGCTACGGCGGCTACGCCGCCCGGTACCTGTGGCTGGGCCTGCACGTCCCGCAGACCTGGTCGTGGCGGTCGCCGGCCCCCGCCGACCTGCTCGGCCGCCCGGCCGGCTGGCACCTGGCCTACCTCGCAGGGATCGTGCTGCTGGTGGCGGTGGCCGCGCTGCTCCGGGCCGGCGGCCCGCGCTGGCGGCTCAGAGGGGTCGCCGCGGCTACGCTCGCGGCCACGGTGCTCGCCGGATCGGCCCAGCTCCGGCCGCCGGCGGGGCTGGAGGACCGCCGGGCGGCCGCGGTCGAGCGGCCCGCCGGGCTCCAGGTCTGCCAGCGGCGGGGGCCGGCGACCTACTGCGTCTTCCCCGAGTTCGCCCGCCGGGCCGGCGACTGGGACCGGACCGTCCAGGCGATCCTGCGCCGCGTGCCGGCCGGCACCGCGCCCCCCCTGGTCGTCCGCCAGCAGCTCGATCCCGCCGAGGTGTACACGGACCCCGGCCTGCTGGACGCGCTGGTCCTCACCCAGCGGGAGGCGAACCGGCGGGCCGGCACCGCGACCGCGATCACGCTGGGAACGAGCTGGGGGGACGAGCAGGAGCTGACGCTCGCCACGACCGTCGCCTTCCGGGTCGCCGGCTCCCCGGCCCGCAAGGACCCCGACGCCGGAGGTGACACCGTGCCGTCCACGGAGCCGTCGGCCGAGGCCTGCGGGGCGCCCGCGGTGGTCGCCCTGTGGCTCGCCGCGCAGGCCAGCCCGGGCACGACGCGTGCGGTCCGTGCGGCCGTGGCCGACGCCGCCGCCTCGCTCCAGGCATTCCTCGCGCAGGCGCTCCCGGGCGAGACGCACACCAGCGCTGACGTCCCCGGGATCTTCCTGTGGACCGGCGGCACCTTCAACGCGCCCGACATCGACTTCGGTCACCACGAGGCGGCGCTCGCCGCCGCCCTGCTCGACCGCCCCGCGGACCAGGTCGGGCAGGCGCTGCGGCGCCACTGGCGGGAGCTGTCGTCGACGGCGACCTCCTCGGCGCGCGCCGCCGAGCTGCTCGCGGTCCGCCTGCCCGCGGGCGACCCGCTGGCCCGGGCCGCACCGAGGAGCTGCTGATGCGCCGGCCCGCCGGGGGACCGCTCCCCGGGCACCGGCCCCCCGGCAGGCCCGCCGCTGCCGGGCCGGACGGCGGGACCGTCCGGCCCGGCAGCCTGCGGGCGGGTGTCGCGGCGGCCTTGATCCGGCCCACGCTGCGGGCGATCCCGTGGCGGGCGCTCGCCGCCGCGGGCGCGGCCGGCCTGGGCATCACCCTGACGCCGAGCCTGGTCCCCGCACCCGACGCCGAGCTGCTCGCGCAGGTGGTCCGCGGCGCGGCGGTCGCCGGCGCGCTCGGCGCCGCGTTCCTGCTCGACGACCCCGCCGAGCGGACGCTGGCGACCGCGCCGAGCCCCCTGCTGCTGCGCCGCGTGCTCAGGGTCGCGCTCGTCCTGCCGGTGGGCATCGCCTGGTGGATCGCGGTGCTCGCGCTCGCGAGCCTGCTGGGGGGCGCCGAGGCCGGCATGCCCGTCGTCGGGTTGTCGGTGGAGGCGGCCGGACTGTCCGCCGTCGCCCTGGCACTGGCCGCGGTCGGGATGCGCGGCGCGACCGAGACGACCGGTGGCCCCTTCGCCGCCGCCGGGCTGCTCGGGTTCCTCGCCGTCGCCGCCCGGCTGCCCGTCCCGGTCGTCCTGCTGACCCAACCCGGCAGCCCGGAGTGGAACGCGGCCCACCGGAACTGGCTCGCGCTGCTCGCGGTCGCGCTGGTGACCTTCCTGCTCCACTGTCGCGACCCGGCGCGCCGGCCCCTACCCAGGCCGTGAGCGCCGGTCACCGTCAGCCCCGAGCTCCGGCGTGGATCGTGGTGGCCCGGGCTCCACAGGTTGACGCTGTACCAGGGTATAGGGATTACCGTGTCATCGAGGCGCTGACCAGCAACCTTCTCGGCAGCGACGAGGAGTCCACCCGTGCCAGGTCCCAAAATCCCCATCGCCTGCACGCTCGGGCCCGACGAAGTCGGGCCGCGCCTGCGCGAATTCCACGAGCTGTTCGCCAGCCAGCTTCGGACCGTCCAGCGGGAGCCGACGCGGCTGCGGCTGGTCCTGGACGCCGACGATACCGTCGAGGTCGCCACCCGAGACCTCCTGGCACGCGAACAGCGCTGCTGCGCGTTCTTCACCTTCGACCTGGCCCGCAGCGGCGCCACGCTCACCGTCGACGTCCACGTTCCGCCGAGCGCAGCGCGGACGTTGGACGGGTTGGCGTGGCTGGCTGGCATCGCCAAGCCGCAGGTGGCGTCGTGACCGGCAGAACCAACGCGCGGCGGCGACGAGCGACCGCCAAGCTGGCCGAGATCGACGACAAGATCGCCCAGCTCCAACAGATGCGCACGTCACTGGTCGAAGTCCTGGACGCCGACTGCGACTCGCTCACCGACTGCTCCTGTGGGCTCGGCTGCCCCCTGCCAGTCATCCAACTCGCCCCCATCGGAGGTCCGGGTGCCGACACGACCTGACCGCCAGCTCGACCTCCACCCGGTGCACCTCCCGCAGCCCCCACACCGGCCAAACCGCTGGACCGGACCGCTCGCCGGGCTGCTTGGGCTGTGGTGGTGGCGTCGGCGCGCCCACCACACCGGCAACGCGACCTGCGCGTGCGCGACCTGCGTCCACAAGGGAGACAACTGATGCCGGCCACCACCACCCGCTTGCGCTGGCTCATCGCCGCGCTCCTGCTCGTCGGGGCCACCCTGTTCGCGGTCGGCGTCGGCGCTGAACGCAACCGCCACACCGACGTGGAGGCTGCCGCCACCGCCGAGAACGGGGAGAGCGCGGAGCACCGCGCCGAGGAGGCGACGCGGGGCAGCACGCACGATCCGGGCGGCGAGGCAGCCGAGCCGGGGGAGGAGTGGCGTATCGCCGGTCTCAATCCCGAGGGCCCGGGCTTCGTTGTGCTCGGTGTCCTGATCTCTGCTGTCCTCGCCGCGACGGTTGTGCTGCGGCCCCTGCGTGCGGTGCTGGTCGTCGTGGCCGTGGTCGCGCTGGCGTTCGCGGTCCTGGACACCGTCGAGATCATCCGCCAGGCACAAGAGGCCAACACCGGCCTCAGCGTCCTGGTCGCGCTCGTCGCGCTCGCTCACATCACCGCGGCCGGTGGCGCCGCGTTCGCCGCGAGGCGACCCGTACCCGCCACCACGATGCCAGCCTGACCGCGCGCAAGCTGGGTGCATCAGGAGGGTGCACGCGGGACGAAGGCTTGAGGTGTGCGTCTGAGCGTGCGCCGACGAACCTTCGTTCCCTTGCCCGCAGCTCATGGGCGCCCGGCTGTGGGGTCTGATCCGCGCATCCCCGGCACGTCGACGGTGAGATCTGCGCACGCCCATGACAAGCGAGTTCGACATCACCAGGGTCTTGGTGCCGGCGACGAGCTTGGCGCGGTTGTCGACCCGGCGTGCCGTCATGGCCACGAATGACGCCTGGATCGCACTCCGGTCAGCTCCCGACTGCGCTTCTGCTAGTCGGCTCCGGTCACGATCCGGCTGATCTGGGTCGCCGTGTCGAAGTCGGGGTTGAGGCGGTTCTTGGTGAGCGCGAACGCGATCCCGGTGGCGGTGTCGCCGAAGGCGAAGCTCCCGCCCACACCGCCGACGCCGAACGCGGTCGGCGACTCCTGCGGGGTGGAGTCCAGCCGACCGATGGACCAGCCCAGCGCCCACGTGGTCGGCATGCCGAAGACCTCGTCGACGCCGCTGGCCGACACGGCGGTGGCCTCGCGCAGCCGCTCGGGCGGGAGCAGCCGGACGCCGTCGACCTCGCCGAGCAACGCGGCGTACGTGCGCGCGATCGCCCGGGCGGAGGCCTTGCCGCCCGCGGGGATGTCGGCAGCGAGGATGTCGGTGCGGTTGCCGAACGCGGCGTTCGGAAACAGCTCGGGCGGCGCGGACTTGAACATCGGCAGGTCGGGCGGGAGCGAGGCCGCCATCTCCGCCGCGCCCGGCGCGTCCTCCAGCCGCGCCAGCCGGTGGTGCTCCGATGGCGGCATGCCGAAGTACAGCTCGTCGGCGACGCCGAGCGGCCCGGCGACGTCCTCGCGCAGGACCTCCGAGATCCGCTTGCCGGTGGTGCGGCGGACGACCTCCCCGACGATGTAGCCGAAGGTGTAGGCGTGGTAGCCGATCTTCGTCCCCGGCTCCCACCACAGCTCGGCGTCGGCGATCGCCGCGCACATCCGGTCCCAGTCGCACAGGTCTTCGACCGTGGTGTCCAGCGGGATCCCGGGGACGCCGGCGGTGTGGTTCAGGACCTGGCGCACGGTCACGGCCTGCTTGCCGTGGGCGCCGAACTCCGGCCACAGCTCGGCGACCGGGGTGTCGTAGGTGAACAGGCCGCGCTCGGCGAGCTGGTGGGCGATGGCGGTGGCCGCGCCCTTGACGACCGAGTAGCTGTAGAACACGGTGCCGGCGTCGACCGGGCGGCCGGTTTCCGGGTCGGCGACCCCGGCGACGGCGTCGACCACCTGCTCGCCGTTGCGGTAGACGGCGACCTGGAGACCGCGCTCGGCTCCGGACCCGACCAGCTCGTCGATGGCCTTCTGCACATCCTGCTGGACGTCGCGCATGCTCCGACTCCTTACGTTGACGGACACCCCCGACCATACGACCGGGCAGTGACCGCAAACTCAGCGGTCGGCCGGACGTGACTCCACCGCGGGTCGCCGCCGGCCGGGTGCGCGGGGGCTCGCGCCGGGCGCTTCGCTCCAGCATCGCGGACACCTTTAATGAGCAGGCGAGCGCGTACGTCGCGCCTGGCGGGGATCCTTCGGCCCCGCGGGTGTTCGACCATTCGGGCTGACCTCGGTCGATGAGATCCTCGCCCTGTGCGCCGAGATCTTCCCCGACGAGCCGGTCCCCGAGCGGGCGCGGCTGGTCTTGGAGGATGCTGCTCAGGCTGGGGATGACCCGAGCGCCGGGTTCGGGTGAGCGTGACCAGGCTGAGTTCCAGGTCGATCGCGTCCTTTGTTGAACGCGGTCGGGCGTACGGTCCCTCAAGCCATTCCAGCCGCCTCGGATTGCAGGGTGGCTGGGGCGGCGAGGATCTCGCCTGCTGGGCGACCCAGCCACCGGTCGGGTGACCGATGACGCCGGCATGGGCACCCGCTGGCTGCCGAGTTCGATACGCGATGCTGCGCGTTCCCCGGCCTGCCTGTCAGGAGAAGGCGAACAGTGGGGGGAGGACGGCGACGACGGTCGCTGCCCAGAGGGCGAAGACGGGCAGGTAGGCGGTCTGCCACCGCTCGAGGCGGTGGAAGGCGGTCCGTCCCATGAGGAACTGCACCGAGAGCCCGGCGGCCCTGGCCAGGTTCACGAGCAGGACCAGGTTGAGGCCGAGCGCCACCGTCCGGTTCGGGGTGAACCCGAGTTCGCCGATCCGGGCCACCATCGCGCCCAGCACCATGACGTCGAGCACGAGCGCGCTGACGACGGCGATCAGCTGGATGCGGTCCATCCAACCCGGCGGAATCGACGGATCCCGGGCGGACATCCCGTACAGGACGAGCCCGAGCACCACCACCAGCAGGGCGTCGAAGACGCCGAGCAGCTCGCGGTCGAACGCCCCAACGAGCCCGGTCAGGGCATAGACGACCGCGGCGCCGGCCAGCATGACCGCGAACAGCGGCGTGAAGAGCATGGTGAGCACCGGTGCCATGTTCTCCACGACCCGTTGCTTGGATTCGACGAGCCATGCGGCCACGACCACGGCACCGGCCGCACCCGAGGGCAGCACCCACTCGAAGATCCGCTCCACATCGACGGCGCCCGTGGGCTCCAGGATCGCCGCGGTCAGTCCGAGGAGCACCCCACCGCCGAGCGCGATCAGCACGTAGTAGATGAACCACTCGCCCGTGAAGCGAACGAAGTCCATGCGCCGATCGTGCGACCGGATGGTGCCCCCCATGTACGGGTAGGCGACCGCGAACCAGAGCGCGACGGGCAGATGGACCACGACGAGGGCTTCGGTGGCCGAATCCTCATCGAACGGGGAGAGGTTGACCACGAGCGCGGCGACCACGAACGGCACCGCCGTCAGCACCCAGTGCCGGGGGTCGAGCTGCCGACGGCGGGCGAAATACCCCGACAGGAACGGCAGCACGAACAGCCCGACGTTGCGCGCCAGCCACCCGGGCTCCTCCTGGGGGAACTGCGCCAGGAGGCGGACGACCTGGATCACCACGGCGGCGGCCAAGGCGAAGACGAGCGCCTCGACCCACCCGCCGGACGGCCGTGCCGGCTGATCGTCACCCTTCAGGACGAGCTGCTTCCACAGGCGGCCGCTGTGCTCACGTGCGAACTCCCGCGACAGGGCGTCGAGATCCCCCATGCGCTTGACGGCGACGAGGAAGGCCTCGTCGGCGGTGAGTCCCGCCGCGTCCAGCTCGGCCATCTGGTCGCGGAGGTGTGCCTCCAGCTCGTCGACGTCGCGGCCGTCGACGGCCGGGGCCTCGGCGACGTAGGCCCGCCAGGCAGCGATCTGAGTCTCGGTGCCGTCCATCTTCATGCCTCACCGAGTGCCGGCAGCAGCCCACCGGAGCCTGGCCAGACGTCACCCAGCGCACGGGCGACGGCGGCCCATTGCCGTCGCTGGTCGGCGAGGGCTGCGCGCCCGTCGTCGGTGATCGCGTAGTACCTGCGGCGACGCCCTTTGGGCGGCGTTCGCCACTCCGTGGTCACGTATCCCTGCCGGTGGAGACGGTGGAGCAGGGGGTAGAGCATCCCGTCGGTCCACTCGAGCTCGCCCTCGGAGAGCGCACGCACTCGCTTCACGATCGCGTAGCCGTAGCTCTCGCCGTCGGCCAGGATCGCGAGCACGAGTGGTGTCGACGAGGCCGCGACCAGGTCCTTGTCGATATGCACCCGCATCCCCTACGCCTCGAAGTCATATACATAGAAGCGCTAGGTAAACGGCCATGTCAAGTCAGGTGGCGCTCGAGGACGGTCCGCCCGACCGTGCCGGCCGCCCCGCGGGAGCCGGGCCGCGAGCTGGGGACGGGCGGCGGGACGGTGACTTCGTAAACCGGGCTTCCGGATCCGGCCGCGAGGTTCGAGATGACCTCCGCGTCCGCAGGACGTCCCTGTTTCGTCACGGCCAGCCGACGCCGGGTGCGGGCGCGTCGACGACCAGCACCTGTCCTGTTCTCGCCTTCACGATGTCCTCGACCCCCTCGGTCGCGTGCTTCGGAAGCTCGACCACGACGGATCGCAATAGGGCTGTGAGCAGCGGCTTTGCAAACGATGCGCACGTGATCCGCAGGGACGCACCCGCGCCAGCCCCGTTCCCACCGATCGGCACTCCAGCCCGCAGGTGCGCCCCGCGAAGCGGACTGCGACCTCCAGACGGCCGCACGTTGGTCGCGGGGCGCACCTTGCGGGTGCGCGGCGTTCGCCGCCGACGCCGCTGAGGACGACGAGGCTAGGTGCCGCCGCCGGAACCGTTCGAGCCGGTACTGCCGGGTGGCGGGTCAGCGACGGGTCCACCGTCGCCGGGATCCGCCGTGGCGCCGGCGCCGGATGGCGGGTCGGCGACGGCAGCCTTGGGGCCAGAGTCGGAACCGGGTGGACCGACGACGACGGTCAGCTGGCCCGGGCCTGGCCCGCTGGCCCCGCCGGTCCCGCCGGTGCTGGGAGGGGGGTCGGCGTGCGCCGGCGCCGCCAGCGCGGCGACGGCGGCCAGCACCACCAGCGGCGGGACTGCCCGTCGCGCACGTCGTCCGGTTGTTCGGTTCACGGTCGAGTCCTTTCTCGGCCCCGGGCCTCGGCAGCGGTGGGCCGTGCTGGTCGTCACGCTCGGATGCGCGCGCCGGGTGGATGCGGCGACAGCGACAGCGCGGCCACGCCGCACCAATGGCCTACTTGGGGTCGGTCGGTGGCCGGGTGGGGTGGGAGACCTCGGCCGCGGCGACCCCGCCGCCGACGAGCACGCCGGCGAGCACGGCCACCGCACCGAGCCTCGCGGCGGCATGCCGCCATCGAGCACCCCGAACGCGCGCGTGCATGCTCTCCTCCCGCTGTCGTTGCCTGGCCGGTCGGATCGCGCCGGGCGCGCCGTCGGCGTCCACCGGCGCGAGCTGCGCCGCGGCCTCCAGGGTCGCAGCGCAGGAGCGCCGCGACATGGGGAGTGGTCCCTATCGTGCGGTCGGCAAGCTCCTTATCTTTGGCGGCGCCGTGTCGTAGGAGCCTGCGTGACGGGCGCGTTGCTGCTCACCCGAGCGTCACCAGCCAGCCACGCCCACACCTCGCCGCCGCGCTCCGTCGTTCCGTTGTGATGTCGGTTCATCCGAGGCTGATCCCGAGGCTGGTGAGGGGTCGGCCAGGCGGGCGGGCGGGCCTGGTCGAAGGGGAGGCTGGTGACCACGTAGGCGGTCACGGCCACAATCGACTGCTGGCACCCCACGGGATCTTGGGTGTCAGGTTGACGGATCGTGGGTCGACAGGCTGGCATGACCGGAAACGTGTAGGCCGCCAGGTGCGGTGGGTTAGCGGGTCGGAGAACGTCGGTAGGTGCCCGGTGAACTACCGACTTCGCGTTTGAAGGCGGCTGCGAACGCAACATCGGATCGGTATCCGACCTGAGCAGCGACGGTGGCCACGGTTGCTCGTTGGTCGCGCAGCAGCGTGCGGGCGCGTTGCATCCGTAGTGCACCCAGGTAGCGGATGACTGGTTCGCCGACCTGGTCGGTGAATCGTGCCGCGAACGCTGCCCGCGAGAGTCCTACGGTGCGGGCCAGGCCCGCCACGGTCCAGGGTTGGGCGAGGTCGGTGTGCATGGCGTTGAGGGCCGCCGCCACGTACGGGTCGCGTAGTCCAAGGAGCCAGCCAGGCTGGTCGATCGTGTCGCTGACGTGGCGTAGGGCGCGAGCCAGCAGCGCGTCAGAGAGCCGGGCCATGACGAGCTCGCTGCCGGGGCCGCCGTTGAAGGCCTCGGCGCCCAGCGCGTCGATGAAGGGGGCAAGCCACGAGGCGGTACCGCCGCCCGCGGCGGGCACGTGGATAGTGCGGGGCAGGCCGCGCAGCGCGGGATGTGCAGGTTCGCCGACGACGAAGGCGCCGCAGACGACCACGGTGTCGGTGCCGGGGCCGCCGGCGCGCAGCCGGTTGCCAGGAGTGCGCATGGCAAGGTCGAACCCGGAGACGACGGGCGTGAGCATGTCGGTGCCGTCCGAGCGCAGCACGTGCGAATCACCGCGCGGAAGGATCACCAGGTCCCCGGCTGCCAGCGGCTGCACGGTGCCGTCAGAGAAGGCGAGCTCGCAGCGGCCGCGGGCGATGACGTGCACGCCACGCAGCCCGGCCTGCTCGAAGCTGACCCGGAACGGGCTGCCGAGCTCCAGCCACCGGTAGCCGGCGCTCTCGAAGCGCAGCTCCCGCAGCACCACGCTCAGGATGTCCACGCCAACCAACCCTCCGTCCGTGCCAGCTGACACCGTGAGACGAACGCTGTGGTTTCGCAGACGATCACACATGGATTGTCTCAGCGGCGGGGCTTACCGTCGAGCCGGTACGCAGCCGAGCGGCAGGAGATGACCGATGCCATCCCAGCAACACGGAGGCGGCCGGCACACCGCCGTGGTCACCGGCGGGACCGGTGGGATCGGCCGCGCGGTGGCGCTGGAGCTGGCCCGGCGTGGGGATCGGGTGCTGGTGGTGGGCCGCAGCGCCGATCGGGGCGCTGCGGTCCTGGCGGCGCTGCATGAAGCCGACCCGGGAGCAGACCACGCGTTGCTGCGCGCCAACCTCGCGCTGCTGCACGAGACCGCGCAGGCGGCCGAGCAGATCGCCAGGCGGACCGACCGCCTGGACGCCGTGGTGCTCTGCGCGGGGGTGTTGTCCACGGTCGCGGAATGGACCGACGAGGACCTGGAGCGCAGCTTCGTGCTGAACTATCTTTCCCGCTACCTGCTCGTGCGGCGGCTGCTCCCGCTGCTGGCCGAAGCACCCACAGGCCGGGTGGTGCTGGTGGCTAACGCCGGCCGGTACCGGGACACCCTCGACCTGGATGACCTACAGCTGCGGGGAGGCGGGCGCGGGCTGCGGGTGGCCGGCCGCAGCCAGTTCGCCAACGACCTGCTCGCCGTTGAGCTGGCCAAGCGGGTGCAGGGCACCAGGATCGAGGTCACCTGCGTCTATCCCGGCCTGGTCGCCACCGACGTGTTCCGCAACGCCCGTGGTCTACCCGGTCCCGTGCGCGCCGCCGCCATCGCGGTGCAACGCCTGATCGCCGCCGCACCGGCCGCCGCAGCGCAGACACCGGTGTTCCTGGCTCACGATCCGGGCGCCACCGGTGTCTCCGGCGCCTTTTTCGGACCCCGCCGCCGCCGGCGGCGCATCCCCAGACGGGTCCTACGCCCGGACCGGCGCGCCGCATTGTGGGCGGCCAGCGAGAACCTCGTCCGGCCCTGGCTGCCCAACCCCGGCCGGCTGCCGACGCCGCTGGGCGGCTCCGCGGAGCCCGCCGCCGGTTCCCCGGCGGCAGGGGCGAGACACCCATGAGCGCCGCACCGGCCGGAATCCCCGGGCTGGACCGGATCGCGCAGGTCAAGTTGCCGGTCAGCGACCTGGCCGCCAGCGTGACGTGGTACCGCCAGCTGCTGGATCTACGCTTGTGGGTTGAGATCGTCGAGGACGACGTGCTGGTTGGCGCCGGACTCATCGACCCCCAGGGGCGATTCAACATCTCGTTGCGGGACCGGTCGGTCTGTGCCAGCCAGCCGGACCTGCGCGGCTTTGACGTGGTCGCCTTCCTGCCCGTATCCCGGTCGGTACTCGATGACATGGTCGCGCGGTGCGACCGGCTCAGCGTCGAGCACAACGGCATCCAGGCCACCCCGGCCGGTGCGCTCCTGGATGTGCCCGACCCGGACGGCACCGTTCTGCGCTTCTACCACTTCACCGATCCCACCGAGGGGTTCACCGGCGTCCAGTTCCGCAACGGACAGCACGTTGGCACCTATCACACCCCCCGACTGGCGTGATCATCGCCCGTTCGCATTGGTGTCGGCTTGGGCCGCTACCACCAGGCAGAGCGTGTTCGTATTGCTGGAGCGCCGCTCAGGGGGCTGCCGACCCAGAAGCAGCGCGACCGTGCTCGCGGCCGAGAGACGCTCGTCGGGCGCGCCGACAGGCGGATCCGGTCAGGTCTGCGCTGCCGGCGGTGGCCGTGCTCGTCGAGGCCGTCCGGCTGGGTCGCGACGCCACCGGGATCGAGCTCGAACCCCGCTGGGCCGACCTTGCCCGCCGCAACCTCGCCCACGCCCGCGCCCAGACACCCAGCCCCGCGCGGACCGGCCGGGCCGTGGTGCACACCGGCGACGCCCGCCAGCTGACCACCCTGCTCCAGGTCGAGCAGCGCGGTCGCGTCGCCTTGGTGCTCAGCTCGCCGCCGTACGGCACCTCGCTGCACGGGCAGGCGCGCGCCCAGCCGGGCCGGGGCGTGCGCAAGTACGACGACACCTACTCCACCGACCCGACCAAGCTCGGCCGCGTCCCGTGTTCCCACGTTGCTGGACGCGCTCTGCGAGATCCTCACCGGCTGCCGGCGCGTGCTGCGCCCCGGCGGGCTGGTCGTCCTGACCGCCCGGCCGTGGCGCTGCGACGGCCTGCTCGTGGACTTTCCCGGCGCCCTGGAGCGCCTCGCCGAGCAGGCCGGGCTGGTCCCGTTGGAACGCAACGTCGCGCTGCTGTGCGGGCTGCGCGACACCCGGCTGGTCCCGCGCCCCTCGTTCTTCCAGCTCGACCACGTCCGCAAGGCCCGCCGTCGAGGCGCGCCCCTCCAGGTCATCGCCCACGAGGATGTCCTGGCCTTCTGTCGTCCACTCGGTGGCCCGGGATGACGCAGCGCGGATCTTGTCGGTGTTCGACCGCAGGGTCCGGTGTTCGACCGCAAGGTCCGGGGAGTTGGCCGTGGACCAGTTGCTGACCGTCGAAGAGGTCGCTGTGCGGTTGGGGACGAAGGTGCGGTTCGTTCGTCGCCTCGTGGCCGAGCGGCGGATTTCCTATGTCAAGGTTGGTCGTTATGTGCGGATCAGGAGCAGCGATCTCGACGCCTTCGTTGCGGCGGGTCTTGTCAAGGCGTATGCACCGCGGTCTCCGCAGGCGCTGGCGTGAATACCGACCTGAGCTAGGTGGGTGCTGTTCTTCGTCTGATACGGGCGATTCAGGGAGCTGGGTGCGGCCATGGTAGGTGCAGTCCCTTGCTCGATCAGGCTGCGGCGACCTGACAGCGTCCGGCGTGCCAGTCCAGGTTGAGCACGGCCAGGCGGGCGAGGTTGACCGCGGCAGGTGACCGAGGTCGCCGGCCGGTTCGTGCCGGGCCCGCCCAAGACCCGCGCGGGGCTGCGCACGGTGCCGCTGCCGGGGGTGGTCGTACGCGTGCTGGCTGAGCATGTGCAGCGGTGGGTGCCGGCGGGGTCCAACGGGTTGCTGTTCACCACCGAGACGACCGGGAATTTCCTGCAGCGGGGCAGCTTTGGTCGGCTGGTGTGGCGGCCGGCGGTCGCCCGGGTGGGCCTGGCGGGGTTGCGGTTCCACGATCTGCGGCACACCGCGGCCACGCTGGCGGCGGCCGCGGGGGCGACGACCAGGGAGCTGAAAATATGGCCGCTGACCAGCGCAAACGCGAGAGCGGGTGAGGGGAATCGAACCCCCACTGCGAGCTTGGGAAGCTCGCAAGCGGCATTCAGGGTGGTCCGCCGGGGTCCGCCGCATCGGCTGTGACCTGCGCAGATGCCTCTAGTGCCGTAGCGGGCAACGTTCGCCCTGTTCGACTGCTGTGACCGAGACTGGCC
>DATFRI010000041.1:0-13116 GCA_035263405.1 Actinomycetes bacterium
CGGGGGGGGCGGAGCGGAGCGCAGCCCCCCCGGTCGATCGGTTCACCGCCGAGGAACGGGAGCTGCTGGCGCCGTTCTTCACCAACACCGACCGGCCGGTGTTCGCGCTGCGCAACCTGCCCGAGGTGGTCAAGGGGGCGCTGTTCGCGCGGTACTCGCGGTCGGCCAAGAGCCTGCGCCGGCTGTTCCTCGACGAGTTCGCCGAGGGTGCCGCGGAGCTGGCCGAGGCGGCGCCCGGTGCGGGGGAGGTCGGCGCGGCGCGCGCGACACGGCTGTACGAGCGGGTGTTCGACGACTACGGGGACGACTCGGTGGCGCAGCTCGGCGGCGCGCACGTCGCCTGCGAGCAGGTCTCCAACGTCCTCACCAAGGTGCTGGAGTGGGGGCGGCTGGCCGCCTACCTGGAGCAGTCCACCCGCTACGTCTCCTACGCCGACCGGCGTGCGGGCGGGTACCGCTACCACGTCGACCCGGCCGTGGACGCGCACCCGCTCGGGCCCGAGTACCGGCGGGTGCTGGACGGGCTGTTCGGCGTGTACGCGGACTGCCTGCCGCTGCTGGTCGCACACCTGGAGGGCGTCGCCCCCCGTGACCCGGGCGCCAGCGAGCCGGCCTGGCGGCGGGCGCTGAAGGCGCGCGCCCTGGACGGGCTGCGCGGGCTGCTTCCCGCCGCGACGACCGCCAACGTCGGGATCTTCGCGTCCGGGCAGGCGTACGAGGCGCTGCTGCTGCGGCTGCGCGCGCACCCGCTGCCCGAGGCGCGCGCCTGCGCGGAGCTGCTCCTGACGGAGCTGCGCGAGGTCATCCCCGCGTTCCTCACCCGGGTCGACCGGCCCGACCGCGGCGGCGCCTGGTCGGCCTATCTGGCCGGCACCGCCGACCGGGCCCGGGAGGCGGTCGCCTCGCTGCTCGGCGAGGACGAGCCGCCCGAGCGCGGGCCGGCGGTGCGGCTGGTCGCCGCCGACCCGGACGCCGAGGACCGCGTGCTGGCGGCGATCGCGGTGGAGCACGGCCGCCTGGACTGGGCGTCCGCGCGCGAGCGGGTCGCCCGGCTGCCGGCGGCCGGGCGCGCCCGCCTGCTCGACGCGTACACCGGCGAGCGCGGCAACCGCAGGCACCGCCCCGGACGGGCGTTCGAGCAGGCGCTGTACACCTTCGAGGTGGTCAGCGACTACGGCGCCTTCCGGGACCTGCAGCGCCACCGGCTGTGCACGATCACCTGGCAGCCGCTGTCGCCGCGGCTGGGCTACGAGGTCCCCGCCGACGTCGACGCCGCCGGGCTGGGCGAGCGCTTCCGCGGCGCGATGCGCGCCTCGGCGGCGCTGCACGACGAGCTGGCCGCCGCGGGCTTCGGCGCGCAGGCGCCGTACGCCGTCAGCCTCGCCCACCGGGTGCGCTTCACTATGACCATGAACGCCCGCGAGCTGCTGCACGTCGCCGAGCTGCGCTCCGGCCCGCAGGGCCACCCGGCCTACCGGGCGGTCGCGCGGGAGCTGCACCGGCTGGTCGCCGAGCAGGCCGGTCACCGGCTGCTGGCCGGCGCGATGCGCTTCGTCGACCACGGCGACGCCGGGCTCGGCCGGCTCGCCGCGGAGCAGCGCCTGGAGGCACGCCGGGCCGCCCGCCAGCCCACCTGACCGACAGGAGGAGGCCTTGACCTACCCGGAGCCCCGGTACCTCGGCCAGGGGGGCGAGCGCAGCGCCGAGGGTGGCATCCACGCGTTCCGCAACGAGTCGGGCGAGCCCGCGACCATGCTGCTGCACTTCGCGCCCGGCGCGCCCCGGGAAGGCTACTTCGAGGGGATCGCCGACCTCGCCGGCATGCGCGAGGAGGAGCGGGCAGCGTTCTACCTGCGCCACGACAACCACTGGCTGTAGGCCGGCCCGCGGCCGGGACGGGCCGCTACCCGTCCCCGGCGGACCTGGCCGGCAGGAGCGCCGGCAGGACGTCGCGCACGCTCAGCACCCCGAGCAGGTGGCCGCCCTCGTACACGACCAGGTGGCGGACCCGGTGCTCGGCCATGGTCGCGGCCGCCTCGGCCACGTCCCAGTCGGGTCCCGCGGTGACGACGTCGCGGGTCATCAGCCCCCCCACGTCGGCGCGGTCGGGATCGACCCCGGCCGCCACGGCCCGCAGCACGTCGCGCTCGGTGAGGATGCCGGCCAGCTGCTCGTTGTCCTGCACCACCGCCGAGCCGACGCGGTGCCTGGCCATGACCTTGGCGGCGTCCCGGAGCGAATGCCCTGGCCCGACCGTGACGATGGCGCTGCTCGTGAGCTGCCGTACCCTCACCGCGAATCCCCTCCCGTGCGGTCCGCTGGTCGGCGGGAGCCTACCCGAGGCTCCCGAGCGCAAGCCGGATCAGGTGGTCCTGCTCCTGCTGGTGCACGGTCGAGCTCCCGGTCGCCGGCGCGGCGCCCTCCTCCCGGGCGACCGGCGTCGGTCGGAGCCCCAGCTCGCGGTCGGCGAGGAGCTGCACGAAGCGCCACGCGCCCATGTTCTCCGGCTCCTCCTGGACCCACACGACCTCGGCCCCGTCCCGCCCCTCGAGCGTGCGGCGCAGCCCCTCGGCGGGGAAGGGGTAGAGCTGCTCGAGCCGCACGATCTCCACGTCCCGGACGCCCTCCTGCTCGCGGCGGCGGAGCAGGTCGTGGGCGATCTTGCCGCTGCACAGCAGGACGCGGCGGACCGAGCCGGGGTCGGGCCGGGCCGGGTCGCCGAGCACCTCGGCGAAGCCGCCGGCCGCCAGCTCCCGCCCGCGCGAGCGGGCGGCCGGCAGCCGCAGCAGCGACTTGGGCGTGAGCGCGACCAGGGGCTTGCGCACCGCGCGCAGCGCCTGGCGGCGCAGCAGGTGGAAGTACTGCGCCGCGGTGGAGGGGACCGTCACCTGGAGGTTGTCGTGCGCGGCGAGCTGGAGGAACCGCTCCGGCCGCGCGCTGGAGTGCTCCGGCCCCTGCCCCTCGTAGCCGTGGGGGAGCAGCAGCACCAGGCCCGAGGGCTGCCCCCACTTGTCCTCGGCCGCCGCCAGGAACTGGTCGACGATGATCTGACCGCCGTTGACGAAGTCGCCGAACTGCGCCTCCCACAGCACCAGCGCGTCGGGGTCGCCGACCGTGTAGCCGTACTCGAACCCCATCGCGGCGAACTCGCTGAGCAGGCTGTCCTCGGCGTAGAAGCGGCCGGGACCGAGCCGGGTCAGGGGGACGTACTGGGCGCCGGTCTCCTGGTCGACCAGGACCGCGTGGCGGTGGCTGAAGGTGCCGCGGCGGGTGTCCTGGCCGGTGAGCCGCACGGTCTTCCCGGCGCGCAGGAGCGTCGCGAACGCCAGCGCCTCGGCGAGGGAGAAGTCGACCGCGGGCTCGTCCGCCTCCACGGCCCTGGTCCGCTGCTCCAGCCAGCGGGTGAGCTTGGGGTGGACGTGGAAGCCCTCGGGCACGCGCGCCAGCTCGCGCGTCAGCTCGCGCAGCTCCCCGAGGTCGACCGCGGTGCGGATCTCGGGGTCCTCGGCGATCGGGGTGGGGCGGGCGCGCACGACCTGCGGCGTGGCCTCGTCGCCCGTGGCCTCGTCGAAGGCGCGCTGGAGCCGGGCGCGGAACGCCTCGAGCGCCCGCTCGGCTCCCTCCAGCGACAGGTCGCCCCGGTTCACCAGCGCCTCGGTGTACAGCTTGCGGACGCTCGGCCGCTGCTTGATGCGCGCGTACATGAGCGGCTGGGTGAACGCGGGCTCGTCGGTCTCGTTGTGCCCCCAGCGCCGGTAGCACCACATGTCGATCACGACGTCCTTGCCGAACGTCTGCCGGAAGGCGAACGCCTGCCGCGCCACGCGCACGCACGCCTCCGGGTCGTCGCCGTTCACGTGCCAGATGGGGGCCTGGATCATCTTGGCGACGTCGCTGGCGTAGGTGCTCGACCGGCTGTAGTCGGGGCTGGTGGTGAAGCCGAGCTGGTTGTTGACGATCACGTGGACGGTCCCGCCGGTCGAGTAGCCGGGGAGCTGGGAGAGGTTGAGGGTCTCGGCCACCACGCCCTGGCCGGCGAAGGCCGCGTCGCCGTGCAGCAGCAGCGGCAGCACCGGCGCCCGGCCCTGGTCGCGCCGGTCGTCCGCGCCGCACCCGAGCAGGTCCTGCCTGGCGCGGGCGATGCCTTCGACGACCGGGTTGACCGACTCCAGGTGGCTGGGGTTGGAGGCGAGCGACAGGGCCACCTCCCGCCCGGAGCGGGCGAGGTGCTTGCCGGCCGCGCCGAGGTGGTACTTGACGTCGCCGGTGCCCTCCGGGTGCGCGGGGTCGATGTCCCCCTCGAACTCGTGGAAGATCTCCGCGTAGCTCTTGCCGATCGTGTTGGCGAGCACGTTCAGCCGGCCGCGGTGGCTCATGCCCATGACGACCTCGACGACGCCGGCGTCGGCGGCCTCGTCCAGCAGCGCGTCCAGCATCGGGATCAGCGTCTCGGCGCCCTCCAGGCTGAAGCGCTTGTGGCCGGTGTACTTGCCGTGCAGGAAGCGCTCGAACGCCTCGGCCTCGCCCAGCTTGTACAGGATCCGCTCCTGGTCGCCGGCGTCGATCCCGTCGGGCGTGGCCTCCATGCGCTCCTGGATCCAGTGCTTCTGCGCGGGGTCGGAGATGTGCATGTACTCGCAGGTCGCGGTCCGGCAGTAGGCGTCGCGCAGGGTCGAGAGGATCTCGCCCAGCTCCAGCTCGCGCCGCCCGGCCAGCCCGCCGGTGACGAAGCGCCGGTTGAGGTCCCAGATCGTGAACCCGAAGGTGGCCGGGTCCAGCTCCTCGGGCATCCGCGGCGGCTTGGCCTCCAGCGGGTCCAGGTCGGCGAGCAGGTGGCCGCGGACCCGGTACATGTTGATCAGCTGGAGCACCCGCGCCTGCTTCTCGATCGCCGACAGCCGGTCGTCGGGGTTGTCGTCGGGACGCCAGCGCACCGGGACGTAGGGCACGCCCATCGCGGCGAACACGCCGTCGTAGAACCCGTCCTCGCCCAGCAGCAGCCGGTGCACGCGCGCCAGGAACTCGCCGCTCTCCGCGCCCTGGATGACGCGGTGGTCGTAGGTCGAGGTCAGGGTGAGGACCTTGCCGACGCCGATCTCGGCGAGCCTGGCCGGGTCGGCGCCCTGGTACTCCACCGGGTAGTCGATCGCGCCGACCCCGACGATCGCGGCCTGCCCGCTCAGCAGTCGCGGCACCGACGACACCGTCCCGACCGTCCCCGGGTTGGTGATCGTCACCGTGGTGCCGGCGAAGTCCTCCACGGTGAGCCTGCCCGCCCGCACCTTGCCGAGCAGCTCCTGGTAGGCGGCCAGGAAGCGCGCGAAGTCGAGCGTGTCCGCCTGCTTGACGTTGGGCACCAGCAGCACGCGCGTGCCGTCGTCGCGCCGCACGTCGACCGCGAGGCCGAGGTTGACGTGCTCGTGGCGGACGACGTGCGGCCTGCCCCGCACCTCCGCGTAGGTGGCGCGCATGCCGGGGCTGGCCGCGAGCGCGCGCGCGACCGCGAACCCCACCAGGTGCGTGAAGCTGACCTTGCCGCCCCGGCGGCGGCGGCGCAGGTGGTTGTTGAGGATCGCGCGGTTCACCTCGAGCAACCTCGCCGGGACGGTCCGCAGGCTGGTCGCGGTGGGCACCGCGAGGCTCGACTCCATCGCCTCGACGATGCGCGCGCCGATCCCCTTGAGGGGCACCTGCTCCTCGCCCGGTGCGGCCGGCGGCGCCGC
Organism: Actinomycetes bacterium; assembly: GCA_035263405.1. Lineage (GTDB taxonomy): Bacteria > Actinomycetota > CALGFH01 > CALGFH01 > CALGFH01 > DATFRI01. The sequence goes on from DATFRI010000041.1 coordinate 5,724, forward strand.
GGGCTCCTGCCGGCCCGGCCGGTCCTCGGCGGGCCGGGTGTCGGCGGGCCGGGTGTCGGCCGGACGGGCCGCCTGCCCGTCGCCGCCCTCGGGCTCGTGCTCGGCGAAGAACTCCCGCCAGGCGGGGCTCACCGAGCTGGGATCGTCGAGGTAGCGGCGGTAGATGTCGTCGATGAGGCCGACGTTGGGGCCGAACTCGGGTCGATCGAACCATCCCATCAGCGCACCGTCCCAGGAAGCCACCCGCGGTCGCGGGGCCTCCGCGACGCCCCCCCGGGTCCTGCCTGGGGCGGCGGCCGGGCACCCCGCCGCCATGCCACGCCACAGTCTGCCACCGAACCCGCCCGCTTCCAGCCCCGACCTCGGCGTCCGGGGACATCCGGGGCGGATCCCGCGGTCGGGCCCCGGCCGGCCGGGGCCGCCGGCCCCGCCTGTCACGGCCCGGCCGTAGCATGGCGTGATGCAGCCGGACGACCGTCCTCCCGCCGCCGGGGACCCCCTCGGCGGCTTCTCGCCGCTGACCCGCGCGTGGTTCGAGGCGACCTTCGCCACGCCCACGCCCGCGCAGGCCGGCGCCTGGCCGCCGATCGGCGAGCGCCGCGACGTCCTGGTGGTCGCCCCGACCGGCTCGGGCAAGACGCTCGCGGCGTTCCTGTCGGCGATCGACCGGCTGGCGGCCGCGCCGCCGGTGCCCGCCCGGGACCGCCTGCGCGTGCTGTACGTCTCCCCGCTCAAGGCGCTCGCCGCCGACATCGAGCGCAACCTGCGCTCGCCGCTGGCGGGCCTGCGGGCCGCCGCGGCCGGCGCGGGCGCCCCGCTGCCCGGGATCTCGGTCGCGATGCGCACCGGCGACACCCCGGCCGACGAACGGCGCCGCTTCGCGCGCACCCCGCCCGACATCCTCATCACCACGCCCGAGTCGCTGTTCCTGCTGCTCACCTCCCAGGCCCGCGAGGCGCTCGCGGCCGTGGACACGGTGATCGTCGACGAGGTCCACTCGCTGGTCGCCACCAAGCGCGGCGCGCACCTCGCGCTCAGCCTGGAGCGCCTGGACCAGCTGCGCGGGGACGGCCGGCCGCGGGCGCAGCGGATCGGGCTGTCCGCGACCGTCCGCCCGCTGGAGGAGGCCGCCCGCTTCCTCGGCGGCCACGCTCCCGCCGGCCCCCCGCCGGGGACCGGGACCGAACCGGGGGGTCCGGCCGGCGCCCGCCCGGTCACGGTGGTGGCGCCGCCGGCCGCCAAGGCGTTCGAGCTGTCGGTGGAGGTCCCGGTCGAGGACATGGCGGCGATCGGGGAGGAGACCGGCGAGCCGCGGCCCGGCTCCGCGGCCGGCGCCCCCGACCGCGCGAGCATCTGGCCGCACATCGACGAGCGCCTGGTCGAGCTGGTCCGCGGGCACCGCTCGACGATCGTGTTCGCCAACTCCCGCCGGCTCGCCGAGCGCGTCTGCGCCCGCCTCAACGAGATCGCGGGCGGCGGGCTCGCGCGGGCCCACCACGGCTCGGTCAGCCGCGAGCAGCGCAGCGTCATCGAGGAGGACCTCAAGGCCGGCCGCCTCCCGGCGGTCGTGGCGACCAGCTCGCTGGAGCTGGGCATCGACATGGGCGCGGTCGACCTGGTCGCCCAGGTCGAGTCGCCCCCCTCGGTCGCGGCCGGGCTGCAGCGCATCGGCCGCGCCGGGCACCAGGTCGGCGCGGTCAGCCGCGGGGTCGTCCTGCCCAAGTTCCGCGGCGACCTGGTGGAGTGCGCGGTGGTGATCGAGCGCATGCGCGCCGGCGCGATCGAGGCGCTGCGCTACCCGCGCAACCCGCTGGACGTCCTCGCCCAGCAGGTGGTCGCGATGGTCGCGATGGACGACTGGCGGGTCGACGACCTCGAGGCGCTGGTGCGCCGCGCCGCGCCCTTCGCCGAGCTGCCGCGCAGCGCGCTGGAGGCGACCCTGGACATGCTCGCCGGCCGCTACCCCTCCGACGAGTTCGCCGAGCTGCGGCCGCGGCTCACCTGGGACCGCGTGGCCGACACCCTGCGCGCGCGCCCCGGGGCGCAGCGCCTGGCGGTGACCAGCGGTGGGACCATCCCCGACCGCGGGCTGTTCGGCGTCTTCCTCGCCGGCGAGCAGCGCACCCGCGTCGGCGAGCTGGACGAGGAGATGGTGTACGAGTCGCGGGTGGGCGAGGTGTTCGCGCTGGGCGCCTCCAGCTGGCGCATCGAGGACATCACCCACGACCGGGTGCTGGTCAGCCCGGCGCCCGGGCAGCCGGGCAAGCTGCCGTTCTGGCACGGCGACACGCTCGGCCGACCCGCCGAGCTGGGGCGGGCGCTGGGGGCGTTCGTGCGCGAGCTGTCCGGCCTGGACCCCGACCGGCGCGCGGCCCGGCTGGCCGCCGCGGGGCTGGACGCCAACGCCGCCGCCAACCTCGTCCGCTACCTGGGCGAGCAGGCCGAGGCGACCGGGGTCCTCCCCGACGACCGCACCATCGTCGTCGAGCGCTTCCGCGACGAGCTGGGCGACTGGCGGGTGTGCGTGCACTCGCCGTTCGGCGCGCAGGTCCACGCCCCCTGGGCGCAGGCGATCGAGGCGCGCGTGCGCGAGCGGCTGGGCCTGGAGGTCCAGACCATGCACACCGACGACGGCATCGTCGTGCGCCTGCCCGAGGCCGACGACGCGCCGCCCGCCGGCTCGGTCCTGTTCGACCCCGAGGAGATCGAGGACCTCGTCGTCGACCAGGTGGGCGGCTCGACCCTGTTCGCCAGCCGCTTCCGCGAGTGCGCCCAGCGCGCGCTGCTGCTGCCGCGCCGCCGCCCCGACCGGCGCAGCCCCCTGTGGCAGCAGCGCCAGCGCAGCGCCAGCCTGCTCCAGGTCGCCGGCCGCTACGGCTCGTTCCCGATCGTGCTGGAGACGATGCGCGAGTGCCTCCAGGACGTCTTCGACGTGCCCGGCCTGGTCGAGCTGATGGCCCGGATCGCCAGCCGCGAGGTGCGCGTGGTCGAGGTCGACACCCCGTTCCCCTCCCCGTTCGCCAGCGCGCTGCAGTTCGGCTACGTCGCCGCGTTCATGTACGAGGGCGACGCGCCGCTGGCCGAGCGCCGCGCGCAGGCGCTCAGCCTCGACCGCTCGGTGCTGGCCGAGCTGCTCGGCCGCGACGAGTTGCGCGACCTGCTCGACCCCGCGGCCCTCGGCGAGCTGGAGCTGGAACTGCAGCGGCTGGCCCCCGACCGCCGCGCGCGCGACCCCGAGGGGCTGGCGGACCTGCTCCGGCTGCTCGGCGACCTGTCGGTCGAGGAGGCCGCGGCCCGCTGCCGCGAACCGGACCGGGCACCCGCGTGGCTGGCCGAGCTGCACGCCGCCCGCCGGGCGCTGCGGCTGCGGATCGCCGGTGCCGAGCGCTGGGTCGCGATCGAGGACGCCGCCCGCCTGCGCGACGCGCTCGGCACCGCGCTGCCCCCCGGGGTCCCGCAGGCGTTCCTGGAGCCGGTCGCCGACCCGCTGGGCGACCTCGTCGGCCGCTACGCCCGCACGCACGGCCCGTTCGTCGCGGCCGACGTGGCCGGCCGCCTCGGGCTCGGCGTCGCGGTGGTCGAGCAGGCCCTGGCCCGGCTGGAGGCCGCCGGGCGCGTGGTCCACGGCGGGTTCCGGCCCGGCGCGAGCGGGCGCGAGTGGCTGGCCCCGGAGGTGCTGCGCACGCTGCGGCGGCGCTCGCTGGCCGCCCTGCGCGCGGAGGTCGAGCCCGCCGAGCCGCAGGCGCTGGCGCGTTTCGCCACCGCCTGGCAGGGGCTGACGCCGGCCCGGACGGGTGGGGACTGGGGGGTCCGGGGGGCGTCCTCCGACGACCGGTCCTGGTCGGCGCTGTACCGGGTCGTCGAGCAGCTCCAGGGCGCCGCGGTGCCCGCGTCCGCGCTGGAGCGCCAGGTGCTCCCCGCCCGCGTGCCCGGCTACGCGCCGGCCCTGCTCGACCAGCTGTGCGCCTCGGGCGAGGTCGTGTGGGTGGGGCAGGGGCCGATCGGGCCCGACGACGGCTGGGTGGCGCTGTACCTCGCCGAGCAGGCGGACCTGCTGCTCGGCGAGCCGGCGACCGCCGCGCTGTCCCCGCTGGCGGAGCGGGTGCGCGCCGCCCTCGCCGAGCGCGGGGCGCTGTTCTTCCGCCAGCTCGTGGACGCGGCCGGCACCCCGCCCGACGACACCGGCGTGCTGCTGGCGGTGTGGGAGCTGGTGTGGGCGGGGCTGGCGACCAACGACACGCTGGCGCCGCTGCGGGCGCTGGTCGCCGGCGGGGTGCGCGCCCGGCCCGGCAGGACCGGCCGCCGCGGCCGCGCGCTGCCCTCGCGGCTCGGCCCGCCCGCGGGCGCCGGCCGCTGGAGCCTGGTGCCCGAGCGGGCCGCCGACCCGACCCGCCGGCTCGCCGCCCAGGCCGCCACGCTGCTCGCGCGCCACGGCGTGCTGACCCGCGGCGCGGTCGTCGCCGAGCGGGTGCCGGGCGGGTTCGCCGGCGTCTACCCGGTCCTGAAGGCGATGGAGGAGTCCGGCCGCTGCCGGCGCGGCTACTTCGTCGAGGGCCTGGGCGGGGCGCAGTTCGCGGTCCCCGGCGCCGTCGACCGGATGCGCGCGCTCGCCGCCGCGCCCGCGACCCAGGCCCGGGACGAGGACGCCGGGCGCACGCTCGTGCTGGCCGCCGCCGACCCGGCCAACCCCTACGGCGCCGCGCTCCCCTGGCCCGAGCGGGACCGGGACGGCGAGCGCGCCGGCCACCGCCCGGGCCGCAAGGCGGGCGCGCTGGTCGTGCTCGTCGACGGCCGGCTGGTCCTGTACGTGGAGCGGGGCGGCCGCACCCTGCTGAGCTTCGTCGACGACGCGGGGTCCGCGCCGGCCGACCGCGAGGCGCTGCGGCGCGCGGCCGACGCGCTCGCGCTCGCGGTCCGCGACGGGCTGCTCGGGCGGCTGCGCGTGGAGCGCGCCGACGGCGCGGCGGTGTTCGACACCCCGCTCGCCCAGGCGCTCACCGACGCGGGGTTCCGGCCCTCCAGCCGCGGGCTGCTGCTGCGCGGCGGCTGACGCCGCCGGGTGCCACCATGGGGTCGCCGTCGTCTGTCGAGAGGCGGAGTGGGCGATGCCGGAGGGCGACACCGTGCACCTGGCGGCCGCGCGGCTGCACCGGGCGCTGGCGGGCCGGCAACTGCTCGCCAGCGACTTCCGGGTGCCCCGGCTGGCGACCGCGGACCTCTCCGGCCAGCTCGTCGACAGCGTCGCCGCGCGCGGCAAGCACCTGCTGCTGCGCACCGGCGGGGGCCTGACCCTGCACACCCACCTGCGCATGGAGGGCGCCTGGCACCTGTACCGGCCCGGCCGGCCGTGGGCGCCGCCGGCCGCCGACGTGCGCGCGGTGCTGCGGACGCAGCCCTGGGTCGCGGTCGGCTACCGGCTGGCGGTCTGCGAGCTGCTCCCGACCGCCGGCGAGGCCGGGCTGCTCGCGCGCCTCGGCCCCGACCCGCTGGCGCCCGACTGGGACCCGCGGGAGGCGGTCCGGCGCCTGCTCGGCGACCCGCGGCGCGCCCTGGGCGAGGCCCTGCTCGACCAGCAGGCGATCGCCGGGCCGGGCAACGTGTACAAGAGCGAGGTCTGCTTCCTGCGGGGCGTGGACCCCTGGACCCCGGTCGGCGAGGTGCCGGACCTGCCCGGCCTGGTCGACCTCCTGGCGCGCCTGATGCAGGCCAACCGCGGCACCGGCAGCCAGGTCACCACCGGCGACCTGCGGCCGGGCCGCAGGAGCTGGGTCGCGGGCCGCGCCGGCCGGCCCTGCCGGCGCTGCGGCACCCCGGTCCGCAAGGCGGCGCAGGGCGGCGGGGGCGGCGAGCGGGTCACCTACTGGTGCCCGTCCTGCCAGCGCGCCCCGACGCCCTGACCCGCGCGGTCAGGGCGCAGGTGGCCGGCCCGGGTGCGCTCAGTGGCGGGCGAGGTGGCGCAGCGGCATGCGCGGGCCTCGGCGCGGCGCCCACAGCCCGCCGGCCGCCAGCAGCCGCAGGACCCGCCCGCGGTGGCCCGCGTACACGGCGAGCAGCTCGAGCATCCGCTCGTCGCTGCCGCGCGGCTCGCCGGCGAGCGCCCAGCTGGCCAGGTGCGGCAGGTGCAGGTCACCCACGGGCACCGCGTCGGCGTCGCCGAGCGCGGCCCCGGCCACCGTGGCCGCCGTCCACGGCCCCACGCCGGGCACCACCTCCAGCCGCCGGCGCGCCTGCTCCGCCGGCAGCCCCGCGACCTGCTCGACCTTGCGCCCGTAGGTGGCCGCCATGCGCACGCGGTTGGCCCGCCGCTGCTCCACGCCCATGCGGTGGTAGGCCCACGCGGGCTGGTCGCGCAGCGCGGCCGGGGGCGGCGGCAGCAGCAGCAGGCCGGCCGGCCCGGGCGCGGGCGCCCCCCAGGCGCGCACGATCGAGCGCCACGAGGCGTGCGCCTGGACGCTGGCCACCTTCTGCTCGAGGATCGTCGGGGCGAGCTGCTCGAAGACCGCGCCCGAGCGCGGGATGCGCAGCCCCGGCATCCGGCGGTGCAGATCCCGGACGATCCCGGTCGGGCGGAAGCCCTCCAGGCTGTCGCCGGCCCCCAGCAGCGCGGGGGCCGCGTCGAGCGCCGCCTGCGCGCCCGGGCCCCACGCCTGGACCGTCACGCCGCCCGGCGCCGGCGCCAGGCGCAGCGTCGCCGGGCCGGCCGCGGTCCGGGTCGCCCGCCACCAGGCGCCGCCCGGGTCCGGCCGCAGCGTCGGGTCGGCGGGTCCGTGACGCAGCGGCCCGAGCGTCAGGCGCAGGTCGACCTCGAGCGGGAGCCGCACGGTCGCCGTCAGGGCGTGGTCGGTGGGCACCGCCGCATCGTATCCGGTTGTGCCTGCTCGCGTTGCATGTCCGATAGGCGCGCGAGAAGGCGTCGGCGCGGTATGTTCCCGCCCGAGATGCGTCCGTGGTACCCCCGGCACCTCTCGTCCCGTTCCCGGCAACGGGAGGGGTCCCTCCCGCACCCCGTCACCGTCGGGCTGGTCCTGGCGGTGGTCGGAGCGCTGGTCGCGGTCGGCTGGCTGGTGCGCTCCACCGTCGTCGGGTACGTCAGGGCGCCAGGTGCGTTCGAGGCCGGCGGCAAGACCGCCCGGCCCTTCGAGCCGTTGCCGACGACCCGGCTCTTCCCGGGCCCGCCGCCGCAGCCGGCGACCTCCTCCTCCAGCGCGCCGACCACCCGGCCGGCGCCGGCCGACCCGGACGCCCCGGACGCGATCGCCGCGGGCCCGCGCTGGCATCTGCCGGTGCCCGCCGCGGCCGCCGCGGACCGGCCCGCCCCCGCCGGTGACGCCGGGCGGCCGACCCCCACCAGCCGGCCGCCGCGCCGGCAGCCGCCACCGACCAGGCCGGCGCC
>DATFRI010000042.1:0-17434 GCA_035263405.1 Actinomycetes bacterium
GTGCCGGCGATCGCCGCGGACGACCAGCGGCTGGTGGTCAACTCCCGGCCGCTCGTCGAGTGGTTCCAGCAGCTCGGCTTCGTCGGCACGTCGCTGACCAAGCAGGTGCCGGCGTGGGTCTTCGGCCTGCCGACCGCGCAGCGGCTGGCGTTCCTCGGCGGCTGGGTCGACGCCGACGGGTACGTCACGCCGAAGCGTGACGGCTCGATCGCACTTACCAGCGGGAACCTTCCGTTGCTGCACCAGGCCGTGGAGCTCGCGGTGCTCTGCGGGCTGCGCACCAGCTCGGTCCACGAGTTCTCGAGCAGGCACCCCTTCGACCCCGAGCGCCGGATCACCGGCTTCCGCCTCGGCATCTCCGGGGACTTCGACCGGCTCGACTGCCGCAACCCCAAGCGCACCGCCCGCTTCGGCCGGCGTCGCTATTTCCACTCGAACGCGACCGCGAAGGGCACGACGTTCCGTACCCACACGACCGAGCACCTCGGCTTCGCGCGGGTGACCTCGATCACGCCGGGTGAGGTCGAGCCGGTCTACGACATCGAGGTGGACGGCCCCCACAACTTCATCGCCGAGGGCATGGTCGTCCACAACTCCGAGGTCGTGTACCACAAGGTCCGCGAGGACCTGGAGCGCCAGGGGGTCGTCTTCCTCGACACCGACACGGCACTGCGCGAGCACGAGGAGACCTTCCGCGAGCACTGGGCGACGGTGATCCCGGCGAACGACAACAAGTTCGCGGCGCTGAACTCGGCGGTGTGGTCCGGCGGCTCGTTCGTGTGGGTGCCCGAAGGCGTCAACGTCGAGATCCCGCTCCAGGCCTATTTCCGCATCAACTCGCAGAACATGGGCCAGTTCGAGCGGACGCTGATCATCGCCGAGCCCGGCTCCAGCGTGCACTACGTGGAGGGTTGCCTGCCGGCCGGTGAGCTGGTCGCGATGGCCGACGGCGACCACCGCCCGATCGAGGCGGTCAAGGTCGGCGACCGGGTGCTCACGCACGAGGGCCGGCCGGCGCGGGTGAAGGCGATCCAGGCCCGCGACCACCGCGGCCCGCTGTACACCTTCACCCCGGTCTCGCCCGCCAACGCGTTCCGCGTGACGGGCGAGCATCCCGTGCGGGTCGTGCCCCGGCGGGACGTGCTCGTCAAGCGGGCACCACGTAACGGCTGGAAGCCGGAGGTGGACAGCGCCAAGCTCCTCGCCGCCGCCCCGCAGTGGGTCGAGGCCAGGGACGTCGGTGAGGGCGACTTCCTCGTCTTCCCCAAGCCACGGCCGGCGCCCGCTCGGTCGGTGCTGCCGCTGGAGTTCGCCCGGCTCGCCGGGTACTACCTCGCGGACGGCTCAGCCAGCCTGGTCAACGGGTACAAGGCGCTGCAGTTCTCGCTGCACATCGACGACACGGACTCGGTCGACGAGATCCGACGCCTGTGCAAGGACCTCTACGACAGCGCGGGTTCCGTGCTCTGGAACGAGCCCGAGCACGAGGTGCGCGTGCTCGTCTACACCAAGGGCGGCTACGAGGCGATGCGGATGCACGTCGGCACCCGCTCGCACACCAAGCGGCTCTCGCCGGACCTCATGGGGCAGGACGAGGAGTTCGTGGAGCGCCTGCTCGAGGCCTACCTGCGTGGCGACGGCTGCACGGTCACCCGCAGCGGTGCGACCTGGCGGCGGGCGAACACGACCTCGCGGGTGCTGGCCTTCCAGCTGCAGGCGATCATCGCGCGGCTCGGCTGGTACGCGACGGTGAGCCTGGACCGTGCTGGCGGGCCGGGGGAGATCCTCGGCCGCCGCCAGGTGGTCCGGCCGGACATCTACCGGGTGCAGTGGACCGTCGGCGGGCGCGGTCCGCGGCGAGTCCGCGACGCGGGCGACCACTTCCTCGTGCCGGTGCAGCGCATCGCGGTGGAGGAGTTCGACGGGCTCGTGCACAACCTCGACGTCGAGGAGCCTGACAGCTACCTCGCCGGGGGCTTCGCCGTCCACAACTGCACCGCGCCCGTGTACTCCTCGGACTCGCTGCACTCGGCGGTGGTGGAGATCATCGTCAAGCCGGGCGCGAAGGTCCGGTACACGACCATCCAGAACTGGTCGAACAACGTCTACAACCTGGTGACCAAGCGCGCCGCCGCTTACCGGAATGCGACGATGGAGTGGATTGACGGGAACATCGGTTCCAAGATCACGATGAAGTACCCCGCGGTGCTCATGCTCGGTGAGCACGCCCACGGCGAGGTGCTGTCGGTCGCGTTCGCCGGCCGCGGGCAGCACCAGGACGCGGGCGCCAAGCTCACCTTCGCCGCGCCCAACACCACCGGCCAGATCGTCTCCAAGTCGATCAGCCGGGACACCGGGCGCACCAGCTACCGGGGCCTCATCAAGGTGGAGGAGCAGGCGCCCGGGGTGAAGGCGACGGTGCGCTGCGACGCGCTCATGCTCGACGACGACTCGCGTTCGGACACCTATCCGTACATGGACATCAAGCAGGAGGACGTGACCCTCGGGCACGAGGCCACGGTCTCCAGGATCGGCGACGACCAGCTGTTCTACCTGCGCTCGCGTGGGCTCACCGAGGCGGAGGCCGCCGCGATGATCGTGCGCGGCTTCGTGGAGCCGGTCGCCAGGGAGCTGCCCATGGAGTACGCGCTGGAGCTGAACCGGCTGATCGCGCTGCAGATGGAAGGGGCGATCGGCTGACGATGGCCAGCGACGCCCTGACCCTTCGGACCCTGGACCACGAGACCCTCGGCGCCTGGTCGGACGCGCTGGGCGATCCGGCCTGGCTGCGGCAGCGGCGCGCCGAGGCGCTCACCACCCTCGGCAAGCTGGAGCGGCCGACCAACCGCGAGGAGGCGTGGCGGTTCACCGACCCCAAGCGGGCCGGGCTGGACCGCCATGCGCTGCTGCGCAGCGCCGGCGAGCGGTCGGTCGGCGGGGAGGCCGCCGGCGTGCTCGGCGGCGAGGAGGACCTCGAGCCCGGCGGGATCGTCACCACGGTCGACGGTGCGGCGACCGGCGCGACGCTCGCGGGCGAGCTGGCCGAGGCGGGCGTGGTCCTCACCGACCTGCTGACCGCCGCCCGGGAGCACCCGCACCTGGTCGAGCCCCGCTTCATGACCACCGCGGCCCCGGTCGGCGACGACTGGTTCCTGGCGCTCCACGGCGCGGTGGTGAGCGCGGGGACCTTCCTGTACGTGCCGCGCGGCGTCGAGGTGCGGGTGCCGCTGGGCGCGGTCTACCGCCGCACCCTCGGCGGCGCGGCCTTCGCCCACACCCTGATCGTGGTCGAGCCCGAGGCCTCGCTCACCTTCGTCCAGCAGCACAGCTCCCCGGCGGACCTGGCAGCCCGCTCGTTCTTCCACGGGGTCACCGAGGTGCTGATCGGTGAGCGCGCCTCGGTCCACTTCCTGACCCTGCAGGAGTGGGGGAGCGCCTCGGTCAACCACTTCGGGCTGCAGCGGGTCGAGGTCGGCCGCGACGCACGCTACCGCTCGTTCGTCGTCACCCTCGGCGGCGGCACGGTCCGCATCTCCCCCGAGACGCGGATGTACCAGGGCGCGGAGGCCGACTTCCTCGGCGCCGCGTTCGCCGACGCCGGCCAGCGCTTCGAGCACCGCACCACCACGCACCACGTCGAGCCGCACGGCCGCAGCCAGCTGCTGTTCAAGGGCGGGCTCCTTTCCGGCGCGACGAACGTCCTGTACGGCAACGTGGTCATCCACCCGGGCGCGCGCGGCACCGACGCCGGCCAGACGATGCGCAACCTGGTCCTCGGCCGGGGGGCCCACGCCGAGGCGATCCCGTTCCTGGAGATCTCCAACTCCGACGTCAAGTGCGCGCACGCCGCCGCCACCGGCCGCCTGGACGAGCTGCACCTGTTCTACCTGCAGTCGCGCGGGGTCCCGCGCGACGAGGCCCGCCGCATGGCGGTGTTCGGCTTCTTCGAGGAGATCCTCGCAAGGGCGACCGTGCCGGCGGTCCGCCGCCGCCTGGAGGCCGCCCTCGAAGCCGAGCTGGAGCGGGAGCTGGTGGCCGAGCGCGCGCGGCTGCGCGAGCGGCCCGCGGGCCCGGAGGGCGGGTGATGCCGTTCGTGCGCCTGGCCGGCCTGTCCGAGCTGCAGCCGGACGCCGCGCTGCGGGTGGAGCTCGACGAGGACAACGCCGTCGCGCTGGTGCACACCGCCGCGGGCGAGGTGTACGCGCTCAACGACGTCTGCACCCACGAGGAGTACCCGCTCTCCGAGGGCTGGGTGGAGGACCGCCAGATCGAGTGCGCGCTGCACGGCAGCCGCTTCGACCTGAAGACCGGCGATCCCGACGTGCCGCCCGCGGTCGTCCCGGTGCGCACCTACCCGGTGCGGGTCGAGGGCGACGACGTGCTGGTGGACCTGCCGGACGCGCTGGCCACACTGCTGGAAGGGTAAGGAGCGACCACTGACGATGACCACCGACGGATCCAACGCCCGGAGCCGGGCGCCCGCCCCGCCCGCCGAGCCGATCCTGGTCGTCTCCGGCCTGCGGGTCGGCGTCGACGGCAAGGAGATCCTCAAGGGCGTCGACCTCGCCGTGGAGCGCGGCAAGGTCCACGCGCTGATGGGCCCGAACGGCTCGGGCAAGTCCACCCTGGCGTACGCGCTCGCCGGCCACCCCCGCTACGCGATCACCGGCGGCACGGCCACCTTCAAGGGCGAGGACCTCGCCGACCTCACCCCCGACGAGCGCGCCCGGCTGGGGATGTTCCTGGCCATGCAGTACCCGGTGGAGGTCCCCGGCGTCTCGGTCACCAACTTCCTGCGGTCGGCGGTCAACGCGGTCCGCGGCGAGGACCTGCCGGTGCGGCAGTTCGCGCGCGAGCTGCGGGAGCAGATGACGCTGCTGGACATGGACCCGCGCTTCGCCGAGCGGCACCTCAACGAGGGCTTCTCCGGCGGAGAGAAGAAGCGGCACGAGATCCTGCAGATGGCGCTGCTCCGCCCGGAGCTGGCGATCCTCGACGAGACCGACTCCGGTCTGGACGTGGACGCCCTGCGCGTGGTCGCCGAGGGCGTCAACCGGCTGCGCGGCCCGGCCGGGGCGGCGGCGGACCCGGCGGACGGCGCCGGCGAGCCGCGGGTCGGTCCCGGCGTCCTGCTGATCACGCACTACACCCGGATCCTGCGCTACATCCGGCCCGACGTGGTGCACGTGATGCTGGACGGGCGGATCGTGCGGACGGGCGGGCCGGAGCTGGCCGACCGGCTGGAGGAGCAGGGCTACGAGCCGCTGCGTGCGGGCGCGGGAGCGGGCTCGTGACCACCGCCGCCCGCGCCGCCGCGCTGGACCCCGCGAGGCTGCGGGGGGACTTCCCGATCCTGGAGCGCCGGGTCGACGCCAGGCCGCTGGTCTACCTGGACTCCGCCGCCACCAGCCAGAAGCCCGAGGCCGTGCTGACCGCCATGGACGGCTACTACCGCTGGCACAACGCCAACGTCCACCGCGGGCTGCACACGCTGGCGGAGGAGGCCACCGCCATGTTCGAGGCGGCGCGCGGCACGGTGGCCCGGTTCGTCGGCGCCAGCCGGCGCGCGACCGTGTTCACCAAGAACGCCACCGAGGCGATCAACCTGGTCGCCTACGCGTGGGGCCTGCGCAACCTCGCGGCCGGCGACGAGATCCTCGTCACCGAGATGGAGCATCACGCCAACCTGGTGCCCTGGCAGCTCGTGGCCGGGTTCACCGGCGCCCGCGTCCGCGCGCTGCGGGTCGGCGACGACTTCCGGCTGGACCTGGAAGCGCTGGACCGCGTGCTCACCGAGCGGACCAGGATGGTCGCGGTCAGCGCGATGTCCAACGTGCTGGGCACCGTCAACCCGGTCGCGCGGATCGCCGAGCGGGCGCACGCCGCCGGGGCGCTGGTGCTCGCCGACGCCTCGCAGGCCGTGCCGCACGCGGGCGTCACGCTCGGCGGGCTCGGGGTGGACTTCATGGCCTTCACCGGCCACAAGATGCTCGGGCCGATGGGGATCGGCGTGCTCGCCGCGCGCGAGGAGCTGCTCGACTCGATGCTGCCGTTCCTGGGCGGCGGGGAGATGATCCGCGACGTCGAGATCGATGGTTCCACATGGAACGACATCCCCTGGCGGTTCGAGGCCGGCACGCCCAACGTCGCCGAGGCCGTCGGGCTGGCGGCGGCGGTCGAGTACCTCGACGGCGTCGGGATGGACCGGGTGGCGGCGTGGGAGCGGCAGCTCGGCTCGTACGCGCTGGAGCGGCTCGCCGCGGTCGAGGGGGTGCGGATCCTGGGTCCGGCGGACACGGAACACCGCGGCGGTCAGATCTCGTTCACGCTGGCGGACGTCCACCCGCACGACGTCTCGCAGGTGCTGGACGCGGACGGCGTCGCGGTCCGGGCCGGCGACCACTGCGCCAAGCCGCTGCACCGGCGGTTCGGCGTGACGGCCAGCACCCGGGCGTCCCTGTACCTGTACAACACCGTCGAGGAGATCGACACGCTGGTCGAGGCGCTCGGCCGCGTGCGCGCCCTGTTCATCCGCTGATCCGGAAGGAAGGCCACGAGCTTCGTTGAGTCTGGAAGACCTCTACCAGGAGATCATCCTGGATCACTACGCCAAGCCCCGCCACGCGGGGCGGCTGGACGACGCGCAGGTCGAGGTGCGCCACTTCAACCCGGTCTGCGGCGACGAGGTGGTGCTGGGACTGCGCCTGGACGGCGGCCGCGTCGAGGCGATCGCGATCCAGCCGCGCGGCTGCTCGATCTCGCAGGCGTCCGCCTCGATCATGGCCGAGCAGGTCGCCGGCAGGCCGGTCGACGAGGCGCTGGCCCGCGGGGACGCGTTCCGGCGGCTCATGCACGGCGAGGGCGAGCCGGACCAGGACGCGCTCGGCGACGGGTTGGCGTTCGCGGGCGTGGCCAGGTACCCGGTGCGCGTCAAGTGCGCGCTCCTCGGCTGGATGGCGCTGAAGGACGCGCTGGCGCGGGCCGGGGCGAGCAAGGAGGTGGCCGGTGGCGACCGATGAGCAGATCCTCGAGGCCATGAAGGAGGTGGAGGACCCCGAGCTCGGCGTGAACGTCGTCGACCTCGGCCTGGTCTACGGCATCCACCATGCCGACGACGGCCGGCAGGTCACCCTCGACATGACCCTCACCTCGGCGGCCTGCCCGCTGACCGACATGATCGTCGGCGCGGCCCGGGCGGCCCTGATCGGGGTGGACGGGATCGAGGACGTCGACGTCAACTGGGTCTGGACGCCGCCGTGGGGGCCCGAGCGCCTCACCGAGGACGGCAGGATGGAGCTGCGGGCGATGGGGTTCGCCATCTGACCGGACGCGGGGCCGGTGCCCCGCACACCTCGACGAGCGACCGCGCCAGCGAACCCGGGGCCGGGCCACGGAGCCCTGACCCGGGAGCATTTCGACGAAGGAGCCTGCAGATCATGGTCCTGCCCGCGCTGGTCGAGCCCGAGTCGGAGCTCGGCCGCGACGAGATCGCGCGCTACTCCCGCCACCTGATCATCCCCGAGTTCGCCATGACGGGGCAGCGGCGGCTGCGCGACGCCCGCGTCCTGCTCATCGGCGCGGGCGGGCTCGGCTCCCCCAACGCCATGTACCTCGCGGCGGCGGGGGTGGGGGAGATCGGCCTGGTCGACTTCGACGTGGTGGACGCGTCCAACCTGCAGCGGCAGGTGATCCACGGCACCAGCGACATCGGCCGGACGAAGCTGGACAGCGCCGCCGACTCGATCAGGGAGATCAACCCCTCGGTGCGGGTCACCCTGCACGACACCCGCCTCGGCTCCGACAACGCCCGTGCGCTGATCCGCGGCTACGACCTCGTGGTCGACGGCTCGGACAACTTCCCCACCCGCTACCTGGTCAACGACGCCTGCGTGCTCGAGGGCAAGCCGTACGTGTGGGGCTCGATCTTCCGCTTCGAGGGGCAGGCGAGCGTCTTCTGGGCCGAGCACGGACCCTGCTACCGCTGCCTGTACCCCGAGCCGCCGCCGCCGGGGATGGTCCCCTCCTGCGCGGAGGGCGGCGTGCTCGGCGTGCTCTGCGCGACGGTCGGGTCGGTGCAGGCCACCGAGGCGGTCAAGCTGCTCACCGGGATCGGCCGGCCGCTGGTCGGCCGCCTGCTGATCTACGACGCGCTCGAGATGGGGTTCAAGGACATCCGGGTCCGCAAGGACCCGGGCTGCGCGCTCTGCGGCGACAACCCGACGATCACCGAGCTGATCGACTACGAGGCGTTCTGCGGGGTCGTCTCCGAGGCCGCGCAGGAGGCCGCGGCGACCGCCTCGCTCACGCCGGCCCAGCTCGCCGAGCGGCTGGCCGCCGGCGAGCGGCTGCGGCTGGTCGACGTGCGCGAGCCGCACGAGTGGGAGATCAGCCGCCTCCCCGACGCGCAGCTCATCCCGCTGGGCGACCTGCCCGGCCGGCTGGCCGAGCTGCCGCAGACCGAGCCGATCGTCGTCTACTGCAAGACCGGCGTCCGCTCCGCCGAGGCGCTCGCCCTGCTCAAGCAGTCGGGCTTCTCGACGGCCAGGCACCTGGGCGGCGGCATCAACGCCTACGCCCGCACCGTCGACGCGTCGATCCCGCAGTACTGAGCCCGACCGGGCTCGGCAGGACCGCCCCGCCCCACGAGCGCCGCGTTCCCCGCACGCCCCGACCGTGCGAGGGGCCGAGCGTCGGGTGAGGGTCTGGTGGCGTCGTACTCGTTCGTCACGATTGCATCACAGGTGCCACCAACGTTGGCGAGTTCTGCGAGTTCGGACTGAATTGAACCTTTTCGAGCGACTTGCAGCCGATCGGGCTCCTCGTGCTTCACTACATCCTCGGCATTCCGCCTCCCGGGATCCCGCCTGTCAGGGCGGGGACCACCGGTGATGCGGGCAGGCGAATGCGGCTGTCGAGTTGTCCTAGAGCAACGCATTTAGAGTCTCCGGTCCGGCTCTCGATCAGTTCGTCGATGCGCTCGAACGCGCTCCGCCATGACAGGGCGGCGTGCGGCACCGGTCCGGAGCCGTGACGAAGGAGCCCCATGCGCCACGCGAGCCGGTCCCTGGCCGTCCTGATCCTGATCCTCGTCGTCGGGTCGGCTTCCCTGGTGGCGGCCCACGAGCTGGGGGCGTTCGGCGGTGACGACGGCGACGCCACGGCGAGCGACGCCGCCGCCGGGAACGTCCGGCCCGGACCGCCGCGCCGCGGCGGCGCCGACGCGCCGGACCTCACCCGCTCCCGGTCCGGGGACGGCAACAAGGCGCAGTTCGCGCCCGACCGCGTGCTGGTCAAGTTCCGCAGCGGCAACGCGCAGAGCCAGTCGGACACGCTCGAGGCGGCCCAGGCGTCCGAGCTGGAGCGCACCGACGGCGTCGTCGTCGCCAAGGTGGACCCGGGTGCCGAGGTCGAGCAGGTCGTCGACGAGCTCGCGGACGAGCCGACGGTCGCGCGCGTCGAGCCCGACTTCCTGCGGACCGTCGACGCCTGCGGCGCGACCTGCTGGCAGCTCGGGCCGAGCCCGGGCGTCAACGCGGCCCCGCTGCACGCGCGCGGGAGCACCGGGACCGGCAACGTCGTCGCGGTGCTGGACTCCGGTGTCGACGACTCCATCGCCGACCTGCAGGGCAAGGTCCTCGCCAAGCGCGTGTGCGACCCCGACAACCAGCTCTGCGCCCCGGGTGGCGGCGCCGGCGGCCACGCCACGACCGTCGCCAGCCTGATCGCCGCCAAGGACGACGGCACCGGGATCACCGGCGTGGCGCCGGGCGCGCGCATCAAATCCTGGAAGGTCGACACCGACTCCGGGTCGATCCCGACCTCGGCGGTCGTGGCGGCGCTCGAGGAGGTCGCCGCGGACCCGGACGTCGACGTGGTGAACATGAGCTTCAGCGGCCAGCGCATGTCGGCCTTCGAGCGGGACGCCGTCAACGACGTCCTCAAGGCCGGCAAGACGATGGTCGCGTCCGCCGGCAACGACGCCAGCTACGCCCCGCAGTACCCCGCGGGCTACCGCGGGGTCGTGTCGGTCGGGTCGACCGACGCCCAGGGCAACGCCGCCTGGTTCTCGTCCTACGGCAAGGTGGACGTCGTCGCCCCCGGCGTGTGCGTCGCGGCCTCCGGTCAGCCCGGCGCCACCAGCGCGGCCGGCTGCCCGGCCTCCGGCCAGGCCGGTGTGGTGCTGGTCAGCGGCACCTCGTTCTCCGCCCCCCTGGTGGCCGGGGTGGTCGCGCTACGGCACGCCGCCTCGCCGCTGCGCGACCGTCTCGGCGTGGAGGGGACGGCGTCGGGGATCGCCGGCCTGAGCCCCGACGAGGCCAAGCGCCGCGGCCACGGGCTGGTGAACGCGGCCGCCTGGGACGCCACCTTCGCCGCCGACGCCGAGCCGTACCTGGTCGTCGAGGCCGCCAGCCAGCTGCCGCACCAGGACACCACCTGGGAGGCCTTCGTGCTGCGCAGCAGCGGGCCGCTGGAGCTCGGCTCGGCGCTGGTCACCTTCGGCGGCGCGGCGGGCGGCACCGCCGGCCTCTCCCTGCTGGAGACCGGCGTGTTCAAGGCCTCCACCGCCTCCGGGACGCTCCCGGCGGGCGCGCAGGTCGCGACCGCCTCCACCGCGCTCGATCCCGGCGTGCTGGCCGGGACGGACGCGGCGCGCGCGGCGGACTCCGGCGCGACGCCCGACGCGGCGCCCGAGCTGGCGACGACCACGACCGAGCCGGCGGCGGGCGGCGAGGAGCCGGCCGCGGGGGAGCCGGCCGCCGAGGAGCCGACGACGACGACCGAGCCGGCGGCGGGCGGCGAGGAGCCCGCCGGGGACGCGCCGGCCGATGACACCGCGGCCGCCGACGAGCCGGCGGCGACGACGACGACCGAGCCGGCGGCGGGCGGCGAGGAGCCGGCCGCCGAGGAGCCGGCGGCCACGACCACGACCGAGCCGGCGGGCGGCACCGGCACGCGCGGCGACGAGCCGGAGCGGCAGCCGGCGGCCCTGCCGGCCGGGCCGCTCCAGCTCACCGGCTCGGTGCCCGTCCGGGTGCTGCGGGCCGACGACCAGGCGCCCGGCGTGGGCTTCTTCGCCGGCGGGTCGACGCCGTGGCGGCGCAGCGACTCCCTCCAAGGGGGCGGCGCCGGCCCGATCGCCAACGAGGACGTCGACGACGTGTGGTCGCTGAACCTGCGCAAGGGCGACAAGCTCAGCGCCGAGCTGCGCGGCGGCAGGAGCTTCGGCCTGGCCCTGTACAGCCCCGAGACCACCGACGTCCTGGGGCAGTGGGACCTGATCCTCAAGGAGGGCGACCAGACCGCCGACGGCCTCAAGCTCGCGTTCACCGCGGAGGCCGACGGGACCTACCTGCTGGACGCGTACGCGCTCGGGCTGGAGTCCGGCAGCCCGGGCTCGGGGTCGTACACGCTCACCGTCTCCCTCGCCCCCGGCGGCGGGCAGGCGGCGCCGGTCCAGTTCAACGCCCCGTTCTGCAGCCCCAACGGCGACGGCTGGGGAGAGACCTGCAACTGGACCATCGACGCCCAGACCGGCGGCAGCGCCAGCTCCTCCATCCGCTCGGGCGACGACCGCGAGATCCGCTCGATGGCCGGATCCGGCCAGCAGAGCTGGGACGGGACCGGCGCGGGCGGGGTCGCGCAGCCCGACGGGCAGTACTCCCTGTGGGTGGTGCTGCGCGACGCGCAGTCGGTTCCGGGCAGGACGCTGGTGTACACCCAGGAGCTGACCCTGGACCGCGCGCGGCCGGTGGCCTCCTCGGCGGCGGCCTCGCCCAACCCGTTCGAGCCCGTGCCGGCCGACGGGGACCGCGACACCACCACGTTCAGCGCGAACTCCAACGAGTACTCGCTGCTTCGGGTGTTCGTGTACAAGGTCGTCGACGACGAGCGCATCCTGATCAAGACGGTCCAGGCGCCCGCCTACCAGCCCGCCGGGCGGATCACGGCGGCGTGGAACGGCGTGGACGGCCGCGGCGTGATGACCCCGCCGGGCTACTACGAGTTCCTGACCCACGTGATCGACCCGTCCGGCAACCGCGTCGGCCTGGCGCGGCTGCCGGTGAGGATCACCTGACCGCGGTCAGGTGACCGCCGCGCCACCGGCGCGCGACCCGAGGCCTGGTGCCGGCGGCCTACCGGCGGCCAGGACCAGGCCCGTCGCCAGCACGGTCGGCGCCAGGGCGCGCATGCTCGAGGCGAAGTGGGCGAGCAGGCCGGCCGACAGGCACAGCCCGTAGACCCCGAGCACCAGCGCGGTCCAGCCGAGCAGGCCGCGGCGGCGCGCGCCGGCGACCACGCCGGCCACCGCCAGGCCGAGCGAGCCCAGCATCGCCACCAGCGCGAGCGGCCCGACCGGCAGGTCCGGCGACCAGCGGCCCGCCGCCATCGCGCCGACGGTCCCGACCCAGCCGACCAGGGGCGGCGAGACGGCGCCGGCCGCCTCCGCGTCGCCGCCGCTGGCGGGGACCCGCGCCAGCACCCACGCGCTCCACAGCGCGAGCGCGAGCGCGCCGGGGACGATCACCGCCGCGGCCTCGCCGAGCCGCCGGCGCAGGCCGCCCCCGCCGGTGACCGCGGCCACGCCCGCGGCGAGCGCGAACACGAGGTAGGTCTCCTTGGCCAGCCCCGCGCCCGCGAACGCCAGCCCGGCCGGCAGCGCCCGGTGCTCGCGGGCCAGGACCAGCCCCACCAGGACCAGCGCGAGGCCGAGCGGCTCCGCGGTCCCGAACGCCACGCCGACCGCGACCCCCGGGACCGCGCACAACGCGAGCCCGAGCCAGCCCGGCCGGCCGGCGCCGCCCAGCAGGCGGGCGCCGGCCGCCGCGCCCAGCGCCAGCGCGAGCGGCCCCGCGGCCAGCAGGGTCGCGAGCGGGATCCTGGCGCTCCCGCCGGCGGCGAGCAGCCAGCCGGCGGCCGGGAGCAGGGGCCTGCCGGCGCGGTAGCGCGGCAGGTCGAACCCGCGCGCCGGGTCGTCCAGCAGCAGCGGGTCGTAGGCCAGGCCCAGGAACCACTGCCCGTCGTACCCGGTGCCGGGGAACACCCGCACGCGGACGCCCCGCTCCGCGAACCGCTCGTCCAGGCCGTAGGTCGAGCCGACCTGGAACGGCGCGGTGAGGTCCATCCCGAAGCGGGCGAGCTGCAGCCCGAGCAGCACCGCCCCGACGCCGACCGCGGCCGCCGCGACGAGCAGCGGGCGCCGCCAGGCCGGCGGGCTCGGGGCGACAGGAGCCATCGCAGGATCGTATGCGGCCGGATGCGCAGGCCGAAAATCCCTTGACCGTCCCCGCCGTGCTCTGCCAACCTGCTGAGGCTCGACCCCGGAACACCGGGTTCGTCGGCGTGAGGGAAACCACGTGATGGAAGCCAGTCGTGCGGAGGAGCGTGCCGTGAGGTCCGGAGCCTGGCGGACTGTCCTGAGCCCTGGAGGGTTCGGGGGTGCAGTGTGCCCGGAGCCGGGTCACCAGGCCGAGCGCGGCCGGCGGATCACCCCCACGGCGACGGCCCAGCTCATGCCCACCTACCAGGTCGACCTCAAGGCCTTCGCGGCCGCGAAACACCGGGAGGACCGCACCTAGGACCTCCCCCGGAGCAGGGCTCCGGAGCACCGCGAAGGCCGTGGGCGAACCCCACGGCCTTCTTGTTTGCCCGACCGGCGCACGCCGGGGCACCCGTCCCGGCAGGCCATGTCCACAAGGAGCGATCGAGATGCTGCCCCTGGAGCTGCTCACGCCGGTCCTCGACGTGGTCGACCCGACCACGCTGCCGTGCGTGCAGACCGGGCCTGACCTGTTCTTCTCGGAGTCACCGGGCGAGCTCGAGGCGGCCAAGCTGCTGTGCCGCCCCTGCCCGGTCCGTGCCCAGTGCCTCGCGGGCGCCGTCGAGCGCGGCGAGCCGTGGGGCGTGTGGGGCGGCGAGGTGTTCCACCTCGGCCAGCCGGTGCCGTTCAAGCGGCCTCGCGGGCGGCCGCGCAAGCACGCGACCCCGCCCGTGCCCGCGCTGTTCGGCACCGAGGCCGCCAAGGCCTCCTGACGCGCCGGCCGCCGCGGCGCCCCGGCCACCCACGCCGGGGCGCCGCGTCGCCCCCCCTCGCGCGGGCCCGGATCAGCGGGGCCCGGACCGCGGACCCCGGTCACGAATTCTTATAACAAGCTCTTATAACAAGCTTTTATAACGGGGCTCTTATCACGGAATCTTATTGAGCAGGGCTAACGTTGTCGTGACGATTTGACGGTGGGCTGCGTCCGGCGCCGCTGCTTCATGTGCCCTCCGAGCAGCGCAGACGGCGAAAAATGGGTGCGGGACGCCCGGCGCGCAATTGCTGGGAGGGTCATCCGTCCGGCGCTATCCTACGTGGCGTCGACCCCCGATCCCCCCCAGCATCTTCTCCGTCATGGAGGCCAGGGATGCAGCTCGATGTCCCTCGACCCGCGCGCCCCGGGCCGTTCGGCCGCCGCGGCGCGCCCGGTCCGCCCGCGGTCACGGCAGCCGTCGCGGCAGCCGTCGTCCTCGCGGCCATGATCGCCGCGAGCCTCACCGTGCTCGCCCGGCCGGCAGGTCGGAGCCCGGCCGCCGCCCGCTGGGCGGCGGGCCCGCGTCCGGCGACGACGGAGGATCCGCGGGCCGTGGCCGCCGGCGAGTCCCGCGTCCACCGCCGCGGCCGGCCGCCCGCGACGACCGCCGGCGGAGGCACGCCGGCGCCGGACGCGACCGACCCGCCCGCGCCCGCCGCCACGCCGGCCGGAGGGACCGGCGCCGGGGCGGGCGCGCTGCCGGCGGCGCCCGCGGGCACCGCCGCGCTGCCGGGCGCCCTCAGGGACGCGCTCGCCAGCGGCGACGTCCTCGTGGTCGCGCCGGACGGCAGGCGGGGCGCTCCGGGTACCGTCACGCGCCCGCTCGGCTCGCTGGAGGCGGCGCGAGCGGCCGTCCGCAAGCTCCAGCCGCTGCGCCGTGACGTCGTCGTGCTCGTCCGCGGCGGCACG
Source organism: Actinomycetes bacterium (assembly GCA_035263405.1). GTDB lineage: Bacteria > Actinomycetota > CALGFH01 > CALGFH01 > CALGFH01 > DATFRI01. The sequence continues at coordinate 14,982 of DATFRI010000042.1, forward strand.
TACCGCCGCACCGGCCCGCTCGTGCTCGACGCGCGCGACGGCGGCGCCCGCGGCCACGGCGTCACCTGGCGGGCATGGCCCGGAGAGCGGCCGCTGCTGAGCGGCGGCCGGCCGGTCACGCGGTGGACCGTGGCGGGCGGGGTGTGGACCGCCCGCGTGGACGTCGCGGGCCTGCGCCAGCTCGTCGTCGACGGCCGGCGGGCGGTCCGCGCGCGCACCCCTGACGCGGGCCGGCCCGAGCTTCGCCTGCTCGACTGGGACGAGCAGGCGCGGACCGCGCGGCTGCGCGCCGCGGACGCCGCCTCGGCCCGTCCGGGGGACGAGCTGGTCGTCGCCATGACCTGGCAGCAGAAGAACCTGCGGGTCTCGGGGGTCACGCCCGACGGCGGCGGCGCGACCCTCACCTTCGCCGAGCCCGACCGCTCCACCCTGTTCGGCTCCTGGTCCAACCTGCGCGCCCCGGCGCAGCCCTTCCATCTCGAGGGAGGCAGGCAGCACCTGGACGCGCCCGGGGAGTGGTCGTTCGACCGCGCCCGCAGGACGCTGGCGTACCGGCCGCGCCCGGGTGAGCGGCCCGGCGTGACCCGCGTGGTCGCCCCCGTCGCCGAGCGCCTCCTGGACGTCCGCGGGACCCGGGCCGCCCCCGTCCGCGACCTGCGGGTCGAGGGCCTGACGTTCCAGGACACCACCTGGCTGCAGCCCGACCGGGCCGGCTACTCGCAGCTCCAGGCCGACTGGCTGGACCAGCCGCCCGGCGGGCAGCCGTACCCGGACGCGGCGATCCGCGTCGAGCACGCCCGCGGGCTGGTCCTCGCGGGCAACCGGCTGCGCAACCTCGGCGGCAACGGCGTCGCGCTGGTCGGCGACGTCCACGACAGCCGGGTGCAGGGCAACGCCGTCACCGACGTCGGCGCCGGCGGCGTCGTGGTCGACCAGGCGCGCCACGCCGAGCCCGCCGACCCCGAGGTGACCGAGCGGGTCGTCGTCGCCGACAACCTGGTGGCGCGCGCCGGCCAGGACTACGCGGGCAGCGCCGGCATCCTGGTCGGCTTCGGCCGGGAGGTGCAGGTCGTCCACAACGACCTGCGTGACCTGCCGTACACGGGGATCAGCCTCGGGTGGGCGTGGGACAGTCGCCGGACCGCGGCGGCGGGCAACCTCGTCCTCTCCAACCACATCGTGCGGCCTCTCGGCAGCCTCAGCGACGGGGCAGGGATCTACCTGCTCGGCAGCCAGCCGGGCACGCGGGTCGAGGGCAACCTCGTCGAGGGCCTCGCGCGCTCCCCGAACACCTCGGACAAGCCGATCGCCGGGGTCTACCTGGACAACGGCTCCACGGGGATCCGGGTGGCCGGCAACGAGGTCCGCGGCCTGTCCGCCGCGGTCCAGCCCGCCCCCGTCCCGTTCTACCTGCAAGGCGGGATCCCGGCGCACGACAACGACGTCGCCGCCGCCACCGCCGCGGCCCCGGCGGCGGTCCGCGCCGCCGGGGCGCGCGCGGGCGCCGGCCTGCCGGCCGGCTGATCCGGCGGCCTGGCGGGCGCCCCCGGGCTCCTGTCCCAGGTCCCGCCCCTCAGGGCGTGGACGCCGGCGTGGTTGTCCACAATCTCGCCGGCGGGGCCCGGGAGGCCGCCGGCCGGTGCCACGCTCGGGCGGTCCGGTTCAGCCACGCCCGGGGGAGACCGGCGAGGTGGGGCTGCTCTCGCGCACCAGCTTGGCCAGGCGCTCGGCGACGGTGTCGGCCTCCTGCTGGGTCTCGGCCTCGACCATCACCCGCACCAGCGGCTCGGTCCCCGAGGCGCGCACCAGGACCAGAACCAGCGTTCACTCGTCCCCGACATCGCCCAGGACCAGCAGATCACGATCTACGGCTGGAGTACTAACTGGCCTTCCCAGCCACCACCCCAGCATCCGGATCGGGCTGGCGCCCAGGCGTCTACGACACCTGGATCGTCGCGGTCATCGACGGGTGGATGGTGCAGTGGTAGGGGAAGCTCCCCGCCTTGTCGAAGGTGAAGGAGAACGTCGCCCCGGGCGGCATCTGGTGGTCGAACGCGCCTCCGTCGGCGGTCACGGTGTGCGCGATGTCCTGCTTGTTGGTCCAGGTGACCTGCTGGCCCGTCTTGAGGTTCAGTGTCGCCGGCGTGAAGGCGAGGTTGTCGATGGTCACCGCGTTCCCGCCGCCCTGGCCGCCTGCGGTGGAGCTCGACCCGCTCCCGCCAGAGCTCGACCCGCCCCCGCCGCAGCCAGCGGTGAGCGTCCCGACCACGGCGAGCAGGGTGAACGTGACGAGCACGCGGCGCATGGGTGACCTCCTCGGATGCAGGCGCACAGCCAGCTGGTGACTCGCCCTGGGCGCCCGAGCGCGGGTGGAAGGAGTGGGTCGGTGCGTTCGGCTACCTCCAGCGACCGCTCCCAGGATGCGCCAGCCCGTTCTCCAGTTCCAGCCAAGG
>DATFRI010000043.1:0-65042 GCA_035263405.1 Actinomycetes bacterium
GGTGGACGTGGTCGGCCCGGTGGACGTGGTCGGCCCGGTGGACGTGGTCGGCCCGGCCGTCGTCGTGGTCGGACCGGTCGGGCCCCCCACCCGGCGGACCGCGATCGTGCCCAGCAGGCACGTCACCACCTGCGTGCCCGAGCACGTCCCCTGGCTGGGCGTGACCGAGACCAGCTCCACCCCTGCCGGCAGCGTGTCGGTCAGCACCACCCCGCGCGCGTCGTCCGGACCCGGGTTGGTCACCGTCACCGTGTAGGTCAGCAGGTCACCGGCGGCCACCGGGTCCGGGCTGTCGGTCTTCGTCACGCTCAGGTCCGAGGCCCGCACATGCGTGTCGCTGACCGCGGTGTTGTTGTCCAGGTCCGGGTCGGGCCGTGCGCCCCGCACCACCGCGGTGTTGCGCAGGTCGCCCGCGCGCCCCGGGGTCACCAGCAGCGTCACCGTCGCCGACGCTCCGTTGGCCAGCGTGCCCAGGGCGCACGTGACGGTCCGGTCGCCGGTGCAGCTGCCCTGGCTGGCCGTGGGCGGCTGCCGCAGCGTCACGCTCGGGTCCAGCTCGTCGGTGAGTGTCACCGCGTCCGAGGCCAGCGGCCCCCGGTTGGTCACCGTGAGCCTCCACGTGAGCGGCTGCCCCAGGTCGACCGGGTCGGGCGTGTCCACCTTGGTCAGCGCCAGGTCGGCACCGAGCACCGTGGTGGGCTCGTCGACGCTGTTGTTGGTGGGGTCGGGGTCGGGCGTGTCGGCGGTCACGCGCGCGAGGTTGTGGATCGTGCCCGGCTGCGAGGGCCGGACGACCAGCGTCACGGTGGCGCTCGCCGGGGGCCCCTCGAAGCTGGGCTCGATCGTCCCCAGCTGGCAGGTCACCACCGGCGCGCCCGCACACGTCCCCTGGCTCGGCGTGACCGAGACCAGCTCCACCCCCGCCGGCAGCGTGTCGGTCAGCACCACCCCCTCGGCGGTGTCGGGACCCGGGTTGACCACCCGCACCGTGTAGGTCAGCAGGTCACCGGCGCCGACCGGGTCCGGGCTGTCGGTCTTCGTCACGCTCAGGTCCGCGGCCTGGACGCGGGTGTCGCTGGTCGCCGTGTTGTTCTCCAGGTCCGGGTCGGCCCGCGCGGCCCGCACCACGGCGGTGTTGCGCAGGTTGCCGGCGCGCCCGGGGGTCACCACCAGCGTCACCGTCGCCGACGCCCCGCCGGCGAGCGTGCCCAGCGCGCAGCTCACCGTCCGGGCGCCCGTGCACGTCCCCTGGCTGGCCGTGGGCGGCTGCCGCAGCGTCACGCTCGGGTCCAGCTCGTCGGTGACCGTCACCCCCTCCGACGGCAGGGGACCCCGGTTGGTCACTGTGAGCCTCCACGTCAGCGGCGCCCCCAGGTCCACCGGGTCGGGCGTGTCCACCTTCGTCAGCGCCAGGTCGGCGGTCGGCTGCCAGTCCGGGTCGAGGTCCAGCAGGACATCGCTGTCGGTGAGGTTGACCTGTGCGCCGCCGTCGGCGGCCATCACCCACACGTCGCCGGGGACGCCGAGCTCCTGCTCGCCGGGGGCGGCGGTCAGGTCCACGTCGCCGAAGGAGCGGCCGCGGGTGAACGCGATCTGGTCGCCGGTCGGCGACCAGGCGGGCTGGCTCTCGTCGTCGGGGGCCTCGTCGCCCGGCGACTCCTCGGTGAGCGGCTTCGCGTCGCCGCCGTCGGCCTGCATCACCCAGACGTCGGCGTCGGAGTCTCCCGGCTGGTGGGTGAACGCGATCCGCTCCCCGTCCGGGCTCCACGCCGGGTCGCCGTTGAAGCCGGAGAGCTCGACCCCGCCGGTGACGTTCTCCTGGTTGCTGCCGTCGTCGTTCATGGTCCAGACGTGCAGGTCGATCGGCTCGCCGCCGGAGAGCTCGTAGCGCGCGAACGCGATCCGCTCCCCGTCGGGGCTCCAGGCCGGAGCGGTGTCGTCCTGCTCCTGGTCGGGGTCGCCGCTGCCGGTGAGCCTGGACTGGCCGGTCCCGTTCTCGTTCACCACCCAGATGTCGCGGGGGCTGCTCTGCCCGGTGCGCGTGCGGGTGAACGCGATCCTGCGGCCGTCGGGACTCCAGGCCGGCTCGGTGTCGAGGTCGCCACCGGGGTCCACGAGCTGGCGCTGGTTGCCGCCGTCGGCGTCCATCACCCAGAGCTCGCTCTCCTCCGGAGCCGGCTCGCGGGTGAACGCGATCCTGCGCCCGTCGGGACTCCACGACGGCTGGCCGTCGCGCGGGAAGGACCCGCTGGCGTCCGTCCCGCCGGACACGTTCTGCTGCGCGGAGCCGTCGGGGTCCATCGTCCACACCGACGGGCGGCGGACCCGGCCGCTGGCGAACACCAGGACGCCGCCCGGCGACCACGACGGGTGGACGTCGGGACCGCGCTCCGTGGTGAGGTTGACGGGGTCCCCACCGGACGGGGACACCAGCCAGATGTCCACGTCGTTCCCGTCCTCCCGGAGCCCGGAGAAGGCGATGCCGTCGCTGGACCACGCCGGCTGCTGGTCCAGCACCGACCCCTGGGTGACGCGGGTCACGTCGCCCCCGTCGACCCCGACGCGGGCGATGTGGCGGGCGAACCTGTTGTACCGCCCGGTGGAGAACGCGAGCTGGCGGCTGTCGGGCGACCACGCGGGCTCGGTGTCGGCGGCCGGGTCGTCGGTCAGCCGGCGCGGCGCCGCGCCGCCCCCGGCCGGGATCCGGTAGATGTCGCCGTCGGGGTCGTCCCGGTCGCTGGCGAACGCGATCGAGGCGCCGTCCGGCGACCAGGCGGGCCAGGTGTCGTCCGCCGGCCCGGTCAGCAGCGAGCCCGGGCCGGAGCCGTCGGCGTTCATCGTCCACAGGTCGTGGTCGCCGCCGGTGCTGCGGGCGAACACCAGGCGCCGTCCGTCCGGCGACCACGCGGGATGCGACTCGGTGGCCGTGTCGCGGGTCAGCCGGCGCAGGCCGGTCCCGTCCGCCGCCATCACGTACAGGTCGCCGTGCGGCTCGTCGCGGGTGGACACGAACGCGATCCGGGTCCCGTCGGGCGAGAACGCGGGCTCGTCGTCGGTGGACGGGTCCAGGGTGAGCCGGCGGGAGGGCGGCGGGGCGGCCGTGACCGGGGGCCCCACCCGGAGGGTGAACAGCTCCAGGTTCTGGTCGCTGGTGAACGCGATCCGGCCGGGCGGCGGCGCGGCCGGCGCGGGCGGCGGCGCGGGCGTCGTGGTGGACGGCGGCGCGGGCTGCGCGCGCACCGCCGCCGGCCGCGGCACGACCAGCACCGCGGTGGCGGCGACCGCGAGCGCCGCCAGCCAGGCGTATCGCCCTCGTCCAGGTCGTCCGCGCACTCGCTCCCCCACCCTCGCTCACATCCGGCGCTCACATCCGGTCACGCCGAGGTCGCCGGTGGCCCCGACCCAGCGTCAGGCTGCCGCACCCCGCCGCGCGCCATGAGTGGTGGCGGGCCAGACGTTGGGGCCGCCGCCCGTGCCCCAACGGGCAGCGGCGGGTCCGCGCCGGTGCTCCGCCGGCCTGCACGCGGGCTCAGATGAACCCCTGGCGCAGCGCGTAGGCGACCGCGTGGGAGCGGTTGCGCAGCTGCAGGCGGCTGGTCACGTCGTGCAGGACGTTCTTGACCGTGCGCTCGGAGTACGCGACCCGGCGGGCGATCTCCGCGGTGTCGTAGCCCTCGGAGACCAGCCGCAGGATCTCCACCTCCCGCTCGCTCAGCCCCGTGAAGCTCAGCCCGCGGGGCGCGAGCACCTGGCGCTGCAGGCGGCCGACGTGCTCCAGCAGGCGGCCGAGCAGGTCGGAGGGAATGCTCCCGTCGCCGGAGGCCGCGGCGGCGACCAGCGACACCAGCCGCTCCCCGGACGCCTCGGTGCGCCGGACCAGGCCGCTCGCGCCCGCCTCCACGGCGGCGACCAGGCCCGCGTCGTCCAGCAGGGTCGCGACCACGGTCACCCGCGGGCAGCCGTTGCGCTGGATCGCGCGGATGGACCGGACCGCCTGCTCGTCGACGGCGTCCACGACGACGACCGCGACCTCGGCCTGGTCGAGCTCCTCGTCGGTGGCGACCCGCACCTCGGGGCGGTGGCGCAGCTGCGCCGCGATGCCCGCCTGGGAGATCGGGTCCTGTGCGTACACGTACACCAGGGTCGGCCTGTTGCTCACTGGGGGTCTCCTCGTTGCGTCCGGTTCTGGGCCAGCGGGGGGGAGCCTGGACGACCGCCCTCTCCCGTCACTCCACCAGGACTCAACGGGCAGCTCAGGATGCCCGAATGTCCTCCCGAGCGGCCGATCCGGCGGCCAGGGGGCCGGCCGTAGGCTCGGGGCCATGAGCGCGACCATGACCCTTGCGGAGTCCCAGCTGGCCGTCGAGCCGGGTGGGTCGACCACCACCGAGCTGCGCCTGCGCAACACCGGCGTCGTCGTCGACCAGTTCACCGTCGAGGTGCTCGGCGAGGTCGCGGCGTGGGCGACGGTGCAGCCGCCCACCGTGTCGCTCCTGCCCGGGCAGGAGACGAGCCTGAACCTGATCCTCAGCCCGCCGCGCAGCGAGGGCCTGCGGGCGGGCGCCTGGCCGTTCGCGGTCAGGGTGACCTCCTCCGAGGACCCCGAGCGGCCGGTCGTCCACGAGGCCCTCGTCGAGGTGGCGCCGTTCACCGAGACGGTGGCGGAGCTGATGCCGCGGACCTCCCGCGGGCGCTTCGGCGCCACCCACTCGGTCGCGTTCGACAACCGCGGCAACACCGCCGTGCGGGCGCGGCTGGCCGCCAGCGACGAGGGCGACCAGCTGCGCTTCGGCCTGCGCCCCGACACGCTGGTCGCCGCGCCGGGCACCGCCGAGTTCGCCCAGGTCCGCGTGCGCCCCCGCAAGCTGCTGTGGCGGGGTCAGCCGCGCACCGCACCGTTCCAGATCGCGGTCAGGCACGACGGCGCCGAGGACCCGATCCTGCTGCCGGGGACGATCCTGCAGGAGCCGGTGATCGCGCGCTGGCTGCCGCGCGCCCTGCTGGCGCTGCTGGCCGGGGTGGCGGCGCTGGCGCTGCTGTGGCAGCTGCTGCTCAAGCCGACCGTGGAGTCGACCGCGAAGGACGCGGCCCAGGAGGAGCTGGGCGCGACCCAGGCGCAGGCGGCCGAGGCGAGCAAGCAGGCCGCCGCCGCCGACGAGGCCGCCGCTGAGGCCGACAAGAAGTCCACCGCGGCCCTGAAGGCCGCCGAGGGCGGCGGCTCGGCCCCCCCGACCACAGTGCCGCCCTTCGGCGCGAGCTCCTCGACCCCGGACGGCGTCCCGTTCGACCGGCGGCTCACGCTCGAGCTGGCGCCCGGCAAGACCGGCACCGCCTTCTTCCAGGTGCCCGCCAAGAAGGCGCTGGCGCTCACCGACATCGTCCTCCAGAACCCGCAGGGCGACGCCGGGACGCTGCGGCTGGACCGCGGCGACGGCGCGATCCTGTCCTTCTCGCTGCAGAACTTCCGCGACTGGGACTACCACTTCGTGTCCCCGATCCTGGTCAAGGCGGGCCAGCGGGTCACCGTCGACGCGCGCTGCACCGCGCCGGGCAAGCCCGCGGGCCTGTGCCGCCCCGCGGTGTACCTGGGCGGGTTCATCCGCGACGAGAAGGCGCCCACGACCACCACGATCCAGAGCTGAAGCCCCCCGGCCGCCGCGCCGCCCGACCGCGGGCGGCGCGGTCCCCGGCGACGTATCCTCCGCGGTGGGCGGACGCGCCGTCGGGACGGCGCAGGGGGGAAGGCGCGGGACGTGACGGCATCGTTCACCGACCTGCCCGACCTGCCCGACCTGGCGGCCGCGCGCCTCGGCGGCCTGGTGCTCGCCGCCAGCGACGAGTTCTTCGCCCCCGCCGAGCGCCTGCTCGCCCCGGAGGACCCGGTCCACGTGCCGGACCGGTCCACCGACCGCGGCGCACCGCTTCGTCGTGTCGGCCACCGGCAGGGGCGCCGAGAAGCTGCTCGCCGTGCTGCGGCGGCGGCTGCGCAACCCGCCCGACCGGGAGCTGGAGATCGCCGGCGAGGAGCAGCGCACCATCACCCGCCTGCGACTGGAGAGGCTGATGCGCCCCATGAGCCCGGAGCCGGGCAGGATCACCACCCACGTGCTGGACACCGCCCGCGGCCGGCCGGCCGCGGGCGTCCCGGTCACGCTCGAGCGCGCCGCGGGGCGGGGCTGGGAGCCGGTCGGCGGCGGCACCACCGACGGCGACGGCCGCGCGCGCGAGCTGCTGCCGCCGGGGACGCCCCTGGCGGCGGGCGCCTGGCGGCTCACCTTCGACACCGCGGCCTACCTCGGGCCGGACGGCTTCTGGCCGCAGGTCGCGGTCATCTTCACCGTGCGCGACCCCGGCGGGCACCATCACGTGCCGCTGCTGCTCAGCCCGTACGGGTACTCGACCTACAGGGGGAGCTGACATGGGCACCGTGCTCGGCGCGGGCGGCTACGGCAAGCGCGCGATCCGGCTGGTCAAGGTCACCCGCCACCCCGACCGGCACGACCTGCGCGACGTCACCGTCGACGTCCAGCTCGGCGGGGACCTGCGGGCCCTGTACGAGACCGGCGACAACGCCCGGGTCCTGGCCACCGACAGCATGCGCAACGCGGTGTACGCGCACGCCCGCCGGCACCCCCTGACCGAGCTGGAGCCGTTCGGGCTGGCGCTGGTCGAGCACTTCCTGCGGGCGCCGCTGATCAGCCAGGCGCGCGTGGACCTCACCGAGCGGCGCTGGGAGCGCACCGGCCGGGACGGCGACACCTTCACGCGTGCCGCCGGCGGCACGCGCACCGCCGGGGTCGCCGGCTCCGGCGACCGGCGGCGGGTCCAGGCCGGCGTCACCGACCTGCCGGTGCTCAGGACGGCCGGGTCCGGTTGGGCCGGCTTCCTGCGCGACGGGTACACCACCCTGCCCGAGACCGACGACCGGATCCTGGCGACCACGGTCACGGCCTGCTGGACCTACCGCGAGGACCCCGACGGGCTCGACGACCAGGAGTACGGGGACCGCTGGCTGCAGGCGCGGGACCGGCTCCTGACCGCGTTCGGCGACCACCACTCGCCCTCGCTGCAGCACACCCTGTACCGCATGGGCAGCGCGGTGCTGGAGGCGCTGGAGGAGGTCGAGCGGGTCCAGCTCACGCTGCCCAACCGGCATCACCTGCTGGTGGACCTGACCCCGTTCGGGCTGGACAACCCCGGCGAGGTGTTCGTCGCGACCGAGGAGCCGCACGGCCTGATCACCGGCACGGTGGTGCGCGGCGCGCACCCCGGGCGCGGCTGAGCGTGCGGGCCGTGACCGGCCCGGGGACGGCCGCGGGCGGGCGGGCGGACCTGCTGATCCGCGGGGCCGAGCTGGTGGCGACCTGCGACCGGGACCGGCGGGAGCTGCCCGGCGCCTGGGTGGCGGCGAGCGGGGGCGTGATCACCGCGGTCGGGACCGGCCCGGAGCCCGCCGCGGACCAGGTGCTGGACGCCGGCGGCTGCCTGGTCACCCCGGGCCTGGTCAACACCCACCACCACCTCTACCAGAACCTCACCCGGTCGTTCGGGCCGGTCGCCGGCGGGACGCTGTTCGAGTGGCTGCGCGGCCTGTACCCGCTGTGGGCGCGGCTGGACGAGGAGGCCTCCTGGCTGGCGGCCTGGGTGGGCCTGGCCGAGCTGGCGCTCGGCGGCTGCACGACCACCAGCGACCACCTGTACGTCGCGCCCGCCGGGGGTGGGGACCTGTGGTCGGCCGAGATCGCCGCGGCGGCGGATCTGGGCCTGCGCTTCCACGCCACGCGCGGCTCGATGAGCCTGTCGGTCAAGGACGGCGGGCTGCCGCCGGACCAGGTGGTCCAGGACGAGGACGCGATCCTCGCCGACTGCGAGCGGCTGATCGGGCGGCACCACGACCCCGCCCCGGGCGCCATGGTCCGGGTCGGGATCGCCCCCTGCTCGCCGTTCTCGGTCAGCCCCTCGCTCATGCGCGCCGCGGCCGAGCTGGCCGAGCGCCTCGACGTGCGCCTGCACACCCACCTGGCGGAGGACCGGGACGAGGAGGCCTGGTGCCTGGAGCGGTTCGGCCGCCGCCCGGTCGAGCAGCTCGAGGAGGTCGGCTGGCTGACGCCGCGCGCCTGGGTCGCCCACTGCATCTACCCCTCCGGCGCGGAGGTCGCCCGGCTCGGGGCGGCCGGGGTCGGCGTGGCCCACTGCCCCAGCTCGAACATGCTGCTCGGCGGGGGCGGCTTCGCGCCGGTCCGCGAGCTGCGCGCGGCCGGGTCGCCGGTCGGGCTGGGCTGCGACGGCTCCAGCTCCAACGACGCGGCGTCGCTGTGGCTGGAGGCGCGGACCGCGCTGCTGCTCGGCCGCCAGCGCCTCGGGCCGGCCGGCATGACCGCCCGTGAGGTGCTCGACATCGCCACCCGCGGCGGCGCCGCCTGCCTCGGCCGGGCCGGCGAGCTGGGCGAGCTGACGCCCGGCGCGGCGGCCGACGTCGCCTGCTGGCCGCTGGGGGGCGTGGCCCACGCGGGTGCCCTGACCGACCCGGTGGAGGCCTGGCTGCGCTGCGGCCCGTCCGCGGCCCGCCACACCGTCGTCGCCGGCCGCCCGCTGGTCCGCGACGGCGCGCTGACCGCGCCCGGGGTGCAGGACGCGCTCGACCGTCACCGCCGCGCGGCCGCCCGGCTGCAGGGTCGCTGACGCCGTGGCGGAGGGGGCGGTGCTGCGGTCGCGGTGGCCCCGCCTGACCGCCCGGGTCGGGCCGACCGGACGGCCGCCCGCGGCGCGGGTCAGGCGGCCCGCGCGGCCTCCAGGACCAGCTCGGTCGCCAGCGCCAGCAGGAACCCGGCCAGCAGGCCCCACAGCGTCATCTCGACCGACAGCCGCCGGCTGGCGGGCAGCATCTCGCCGATGACATAGAGGAGTGCCCCGGCGGCCAGGGCGAGGCAGCCGACGAACAGGTAGATGGAGCTGAACGAGATCCCGACGACCGTGCCGAGGAAGGTCGGCCCGCCGCCGATCAGCCCCGCCAGCGCGAGCCAGCCCCACGACGCGCGCACGCGCGCGGCCGCGAGCGGCCCGACGATGCCGAAGCCCTCGGTCGCGTTGTGCAGCGCGAAGCCGACCACGAGCAGCACGGCCAGCTCGATCGCCCCCGCCTGCGCGGCCTGCCCGATGGCCAGGCCCTCGGAGAAGTTGTGCAGGCCGATGCCGACGGCGATCGCCATGCCGGTGCGCAGCGCCGCCGCCTGCGCCGCCGCCTGGGCCGCCGGCTCCGGCCGCGCCGGCTCGGCGACCGACATCGCGCCCGGGCCGAGGCTCACCGGGCGGGCGGCCGGCGCCCGCCCGCGGATCAGGCGCGTGAGGTACAGCAGCGACAGCAGGCCGACGCCGAAGCCCAGCGCGTACACCAGGCCGAGCGCCGCGAAGGTGCTCCAGGCGGCATGGCCCCCGACGGCCTCCTCGACCGCCTCCTCGACCGGCCTGGTGGCCTGGGCCAGGATCTCCACCAGCAGGAACACCAGGATCCCCACGGAGACGGCGCTGAGGAACGCCCGCGCCCGCGGGCTGGCGGCCCGCAGCCGGCCGAGCGGCAGGCCGAGGTAGATCGTCGACCCCGCGATCGCGCCGAGGATGATCGTCTGGGTGGTGGACACCGGGCGCTCCTTCACGTGCGGTGCACGTCGCTCGTGCTTCGGGTCGGCGCCCGGGCGGCCGTGGCCTGCCGCCCCGGGCGCAGGGTCCGACGAGCTTGCCACCTGGCGCCGCACTTCACCAGGCCGGCGGTCGCGTCGTACGGTGAGCTGCGCCGACGCCGGCACCAGGGCCGGCAGGCAGGCGGCTCGGGCCGCCCGGGGACGAGGAGCGGCGGGGTGGAGTTCTTCAGGCCGACCAGCCTGGCCGAGGCGCTCGCGGTCGCGGCCGCGCGGCCGGGCGCGGTGCCGATCGCGGGCGGCACCGACGTCATGGTCGACCTGAACTTCGACCGCGCGCGGCCCGCGGCGCTGCTCGACCTCACCGCCGTGCCCGAGCTGGCCGGCTGGGAGCGCGACGGCGGCCGGCTCCGGGTGGGCGCCGGCGTCACCTACGCCCGCGTGATCGCGGAGCTGGCCGGCGCGCTGCCCGGGCTCGCGCTGGCGTCGCGGACGGTCGGCAGCCCGCAGATCCGCAACCGCGGGACCCTCGGCGGCAACCTCGGGTCGGCCTCGCCGGCCGGCGACGCGCACCCGCCGCTGCTCGCGGCCGGCGCCGAGGTCGAGGCGGTGTCGGCGGGCGGCTCCCGGCGGATCCCGCTGGCGGCGTTCTTCACCGGCCCCAAGCGCAACGCGCTGCGGCCGGGCGAGCTGATCGCCGCGGTGCGCGTGCCGCCCGCCGCCGGGCCGCAGCAGTTCGCCAAGGTCGGGCCGCGCAACGCGATGGTGATCGCGGTCTGCTCGTTCGCGCTGGCCCTCGACCCGGACCGACGCCGCGCCGGCACCGGGATCGGCTCGGCGGGTCCCACGCCGCTGCTCGCGGCCGGCGCCGAGGCGTTCCTCGCCGCCGCGCTGGAGGAGGAGGGCCTGTGGGACTCGCGCGGCCCGCTCGGCGACGCGCTCGCCGACCGCTTCGGGGAGCTGGTCGCCGCCGCGGCCCGGCCGGTCGACGACCTGCGCGGCAGCGCCGCCTACCGGACCCGCGCGCTGCGGGTGCTCGCGCGCCGGACGCTGGCCTGGGCATGGGGCCAGTACCGGGAGCGGTGAGGGATGGACCTGCGCTGCACGGTGAACGGCGAGCCCCGCCTGGCCGAGGGGCTGTGGCCCGGGGAGAGCCTGCTGTACGTGCTGCGCGAGCGGCTCGGGCTCCCCGGCTCCAAGAACGCCTGCGAGCAGGGCGAGTGCGGCTCCTGCTCGGTGTACCTGGACGGCACCCTGGTGTGCGCCTGCCTGGTCGCCGCCGGCCAGGCCGAGGGCGCCGGGATCGTCACCGTGGAGGGGCTGGCCCGCGGCGGCGGGCTGCACCCGGTGCAGGAGGCGTTCGCGGCCGCCGGCGCCGTCCAGTGCGGCTTCTGCACCCCCGGCCTGATCGTGGCGACCCACGACCTGCTGCGCCGCGACCCCGACCCGGACGACGCCGGGATCCGCGAGGCGCTCGCGGGCAACCTGTGCCGCTGCACCGGCTACGGGAAGATCCTCGACGCCGTGCGCGCCGCCGCCCGCGCCGCCGGGCCCGGCCCGTGACCGCGCCGTCCGGGCCCGCGCCGCCCCGCGCGCCCGCCGCGCCCGAGGCGCCGCCCGCGCCGGGCGGGGGCGTGGGCGACAGCACCCGCCGGCCCGACGCCGCCCTCAAGGTCACCGGCGAGTTCGGCTTCTCCTCCGACCTGTGGATCGAGGGCATGCTGTGGGGCACCACGCTGCGCAGCCCCCATCCGCGCGCCCGGATCCGCTCGATCCGGACCGCCGGGGCGCTCGCCACCGCGGGCGTGTTCGCGGTGCTCACCCACCAGGACGTGCCCGGCCGCAGGACCTACGGCCTGGACGTCCCCGACCAGCCGGTGCTCGCCTTCGACGACGTCCGCTACCAGGGCGAGCCGGTCGCGCTGGTGGCCGCCGACCACCCCGAGACCGCCCGCCGCGCCGCCGGCCGGGTGCGCGTCGACTACGAGGTGCTGGAGCCGGTCACCGACCCGGAGGCGGCTATGGCCGCCGGCGCCCCCCCGCTGCACCCCGGCGGCAACCTGCTGCGCCACGTGCGGATCCGGCGGGGCGACCCGGACGCGGCCGCCGACGTCGTGGTCAGCGGCACCTACGAGCTGGGCATGCAGGACCAGGCGTTCCTCGGGCCGGAGTCGGGCCTGGCCGTGCCCGACGGCGCCGGCGGCGTCGACCTGTGGGTCGCCACCCAGTGGCTGCACGTCGACCGCGACCAGATCGCCGCGAGCCTGGCCCTGGAGCCGGGGGCGGTGCGGCTGCACCTGGCCGGGGTGGGCGGCGCGTTCGGCGCCCGCGAGGACCTGTCCATGCAGGTCCACGCCTGCATGCTGGCGCTGCGCACCGGGCGGCCGGTGAAGATGCTGTACTCGCGCGAGGAGTCGTTCCTCGGCCACGTGCACCGGCACCCGGCGCGCCTGGCCTACCGGCACGGGGCGCGGGCCGACGGCCGGCTGGTCTTCGTCAGGGCGCGGATCGTGCTGGACGGCGGGGCGTACGCGTCCAGCTCGGGCGCGGTCTGCTCCAACGCCTCCTGCTTCGCGGCCGGCCCCTACGAGGTGCCCAACGTGCACGTGGACGCCTACGCCGTCTACACCGACAACCCGCCCTGCGGGGCGATGCGCGGGTTCGGCGCCGTGCAGTCCTGCTTCGCCTACGAGTCGCAGATGGACCGGCTGGCCGCCGCGCTGCGCATGGACCCGGTGCGGCTGCGCGTGGCCAACGCGATGCGCGAGGGCGGCACGCTGCCGACCGGGCAGCGCGTGGTCGGCGCCGCGCCAGTGGCCGAGCTGCTGGAGCGGGTGGCCGCGATGCCGCTGCCGCCGCCCCGGCGCGAGGGCCGCCCGGACCCGGCCGCGCTGCCCGGCGGGGTCGCCAACGCCACCCGCGGCGAGGGCGTGCGCCGCGGGGTCGGCTTCGCCGCCGGCTTCAAGAACGTCGGCTACTCCGAGGGCTTCGACGACTACGCCACCGCGCGGGTCCGGCTGGCCCTGTCCGGCGGGGCGGCGCTGGTGGAGGTCCGGACGGCCGCGGCCGAGGTCGGGCAGGGCCTGGTCACCGTGCAGGCGCAGATCGCCCGGACCGAGCTTGGCGTCGAGCGGGTGGTGGTGGCGCCCGCCGACACCTGCGTGGGGTCGGCGGGCTCCTCGTCGGCGTCGCGGCAGACCTGGATGACCGGCGGGGCGGTCAAGGCGGCCTGCGAGGCGGTCCGCGACGAGCTGCTGCAGCGGGCCGCCGGGTGCCTCGGCGTGGCCGCCGGGGAGCTGGCGCTGGCCGGCGGCGAGGTCGCCGCCCGCGGCGGCGCCCGGGTCGCGCTGGCCGAGCTGCTCGACGGCGGCGCCGTGGAGGCCACCCGCGAGTACCACCACCGGCGCACGTCCCCGCTGGACCCCGCGACCGGCCAGGGCGACGCGCACGTCGCGTTCGCGTTCGCCGCCCACCGCGCGGTCGTGGACGTGGACACCGAGCTGGGCCTGGTCCGGGTGGTGGAGATCGCCACCGCCCAGGACGTCGGCAAGGCCCTCAACCCGCAGGCGGTCGAGGGCCAGATCGAGGGCGGCATCGCCCAGGGGCTCGGCCTGGCGCTCATGGAGGAGGTCCAGGTGCGCGACGGCGAGGTCCGCAACGCCTCCTTCACCGACTACCTGATCCCCACCGTTCTGGACATGCCGCCGGTCCGCGTGGAGGTGCTGGAGTCGGCCCACCCCGACGCGCCCTACGGGGTCCGCGGCGTCGGCGAGCCCCCCACCATCTCCTCGACCCCGGCGATCGTCGCCGCGGTCCGCGCCGCCAGCGGCCGCCCGCTCACCCGCGTCCCGGTCCGCCCCGAGCACGTCCTCGGCCTCGACCGAGCACGGGGCCGGCCGCGCAGCCGTTGAGGACCGGACAAGTCGCCACTCTGGTGTCGAATCGCGACCCCCTCGCCGCCGGATCGTTGCCGTCCCTTGACCATGCTCTCGTTTAATGCCAGGCAGTGCGCAAACGCGCACACCCTTGTCATATACGACCCCGCTGCCGAGACGGGCGTTGCCGCCATAGCGGGTGGTACACGCCAGGCGGCCCCACCCCACCGGCCACGACCCCCAGAACCAGCTGCGGACCCGTCACCCGCAGCGGCCAGAAGCCGACGGACATCAGGCGGTCCGGCGATCCCGTGGCCAGCCTGCGTCCAGACGGACGACCGCGGCCCCCACGTCGCGTCGTACACCGGTCCAGAGCAGTGCGCAGCCCCACCTGCCCAGGTGGCTCGGCCCCCACCAAGCCTGGAAAGGGAGTCACGATGCGAAAGTCAGGCCGCCGGCGCCCAGCCGAGCCAGCCGAGGCTGGCCGCACCCGCGCCGTCGACCCCCCCGACTCCCCCGGCGGGACGCTCCGCAGGCGCATCTACGCCCTGCTCCTCACCTCGACCTTCGTGCTGATCCTGACGATCGCCGGCGGTGCCGTCTTCACCGCGAGCGTCCACGTGCCCGCGGCGAACGCCGAGCCTGCGGTCCCGTCGCAGGCAGGGGCCCCCCTCCGCGGCGGGAGTCCCAACCCCCTCACCGTCGCCGTCCTGGACGCCGTCCCGGCGGCCGGCGCGGCCGCCGGGGCGACCAGGGACCGCGGCGCCACCGGCGTGCAGCGGAGCGCGCCCAGGCCGTCCGCGCCCCGCGAGCAGCCCAACGCCGCCGCCGTGACCCCGCAGATCTCGCACGCGGTGCGGCCCGGCCGGGAGCGCAGGACGCTCGACCAGGCCGCGGGTGAGGGCGACGACCTCGGCGAGGGCGCCCGCAGCGGCGCCGGGACCGGCGGGACCGGCGACGGGGACGCCCGGCCCGCGACGCCCGGAGCCTGGGCGCAGACGGTCACGCCACCTGGGACGCCGACACCCCGGCAGGGGCTGATCCCGGGTGACATGCACGTCTACGCGGCGCCGGCTCCGAAGAAGCCGGGCGAGGAGGATCCGAAGAAGGGCCCGACGACGCAGGCGGCGCAGGCGACGCCGGCACCGGGCATCGGCCAGCCGACCCAGCAGCTTCAGGAGGCCCCTCCGAAGCAGGACCAGTTCAGGCTGGGCTACGAGTCGCCAGGCCTGGACGCGATGCCCATCTTCATGGACAAAATTTACAACGAGGCGGGCATCAGACAAGGTCTCATAAAGAGCCTCGGGGTCGACGCTTACAACTACATCGGGCTGGGACAGGTCATGAAGGCTGGGACCGCGCTGGTCAAAGACGGCGCGATAAGACCCGGCGGATGGTGGGGGGCTGGGCATGAGAGCCCGAGCTTGGTCAAAGGGGCTATCAGAGGATTCGACAACCCCGACGTGCCCCCGAGCACTCTCGACAAGTGGATGCCGTTCGCCGGTTCGGCTTTCCAGAGCATCATGGACCTCGGCCAGAAAGGTTTCACCAGCGCAGGGGCCCGCGCCGTTGCCGAGGATCTTCCCACAGGGCTTGGCGCGACGGGCCTCGCGCTGGGGGGTGTCACAGACATCCCGGTGATAGGTGCGGTGACCGGCATCACGGCGCTGCCCTCCTTTCTGAACCACGCCGCCAACAGCAACACCGCGAATCTCTCGGGCCTACCCGGCCTGGCCTACTACGAGGGGGTCAAAGCCTTTACGTCGCTCGCCGTGCCGATCCTCGGGGTGGTGTCGCCGATCGGCCCGGTCGCTGCTGCTTTCATTGGCATCACGATCGATTCGACCTTCACCCGGTCCGGCACCTGGGGGACGCTCGCCACGACGCTGCCGGTCTACTTCCTGGCCGGGGGGCCCTGGGGCCTAGCCGCTGCCGCCATACCGGGCTTCTTCCAGGCGGTCGCGAACATGCTGCCCAAAGGCTGGGTCAAAGACGCGTTCCAGCTCGCCACCGACATCACGTCGTTTCCCGCGCGGATGATCGACAAGGGCATCAACTGGTTGATCGACACCATTCCCGGGGCGCGGTGGGCGGTCGACGGCATCACCAACGGCCTGAGGTCGGTCGTGACCACCGTCTTCAACGCGATCGGCTCGGTGGCGAACTCCGTCTGGAACAGCCTCGTGTCGGCCTGGAATTCGATCTTCAACCCGAGCGCCAACGCCACGGTCAAGGCCCCGGACGGGCAGGGCGCCACGGCGCAGGCGAATGGAAAGCCGGCGGCCACCGTCGGACCACCGAACGGCAGGGCGCAGACCCAGGAGAAGCAGAAGACCGCCGCGCTGGAGGAGCAACCCCAGGAGGAGCAGCAGAGCCCGCGTCCCGGGAACAACGTGTTCGCCAGCGCCGACGATTTCAGCCTGATCGACATCAAGGCCGACCCCGACGAGCGCACCGAACACCTGGCCGACGGCAGCGTCCGGACCACCAACACGCGCACCGGGACCGTCGTCACCGTCGGGTTGGACGGCGTCTCGGTCGAGGTCCGGCTCGACGGCACCACGATCACCACCAGTGCGGACGGCAAGGAGGTCACGACCAAGGACGCCTACGGCAACACCTACGTCGAGAGCAAGACCACGAGGATCTTCGTGTTCACGGACGCCGAGGGCAACTCCACCAGCTACTATCCCGACGGGACCAAGATGGTCTACAACGCCGGGGACCGGTCACGGACGATCACCAACCTCGACGGCTCGGTGACCACCGTCCGGTCCGCCGGCTACGGCACGACGGTCATGCCCAACGGGGACCTCGTCTACGAGAACGCCGACGGCAGCACCACGGTCGTCCCCAACCCGAACAGCCAGAGCCCGCTCGTCGCCGAAGCCGGTCCGCCAGCCAGCGGGACGCCCACCTCCGCCCGGGTCACGAACCCGGCCGAGGTCACCGTCGCAAGCAACGGCGACGTGACCGCCACCAACAACACCGGCGCGACGGCGACCGTGACCCCCGACGGTGCCCTGATCACGCAGGACCCCGACGGCAACCTGACGGGCATCACCCCGGTCAACTCCACCCCCGCCAACCCTGCCGATCTCGTCCCTCTCGCCCCCAACTCCACCCCCGTCAGCGACCAGACCCCAACCGGCGCCGGCACCTCGCCGCCGGTGGCCCAGACCGACACGTCGACGCCGCCAGCCGAGACGCATGTGGATACCTCGACGCCGCCAGCCGAGACGCATGTGGACACCTCGACGCCGCCAGCCGAGACGCATGTGGACACCTCGACGCCGGTCAACACGAACCTCGACGCGGGCACGGGACCCGGGAACAACAACGGCGGGTCGACGCAGATGGCGTCCACCAACACGCCCACCGACACATCCACCAACACGCCCACCAGCGACGGTCCTACCGACACCGGTGGCGATCGCTACGCCGGCAGCAGCTTCAGCAGCTTCGGCGGCGGCGGCACCGGGTTCGGATAGAAGCTGGCGGGGTCGCCCCTACCGTGCGGCGAGCGCCGCCGAAAGCCTGTCGGCCTCGGCGCGCACCCGGCCGGCGAGCGCCCGGCGGTCCCCGTCGTCCAGCCAGCTCGCCTCCACCCCGTCCAGGGCGATCGCGACCATGTCCTCGAAGCCGTAGCCGAACGCCTCGGCCGCCGACCGGTACTCCTTGCCGAGGTCCAGGTCGGTGAGGGCGGGATCGTCGGTGTTGAGCGTGGCCAGCAGGCCCGCGTCCCGCATCCGCGGGTAGGGGTGCTCCTCCAGGCGCGGGTAGGCGTTGGCGATCACGACGTTGGAGTTGGGGCACACGGTCAGCGGGATGCGCTCGCCCGCGAAGCGCTTGGTCAGCTCCTCGTCGTCGACGATGCGCAGGCCGTGGTCGATGCGCTCGCAGCCGAGCACGTCCACCCCGGCGGCGACGTTGGCGGCGCTGGTGACCTCGCCCTGGTGCGAGGTGCGGTGCAGGCCCGCCCGCCCCGCGAGCGCGAACGCCTCGGCGTACGAGCGCGGGTCGACGCCTGCCTCGGTGGAGTCCAGGCCGACGCCGATGACCCGGTCGATCCCCGGGCTCCCCCGCCGCCGCAGCTCGACCAGCCGCTCGAACAGCTCCAGCGCGGCGCGCGGCCCGTAGGCGCGGTCGGCGTCGCAGATCAGCATCGCCGGCACCCGGGTCTCGGCCTCGGCGGCGGTGAGGCCCTCGTCCAGGCCCGCGACGATCTCCGCCAGGTCCTGGCCGGCGTCCAGGTGCCGCGCGGGGGTGAAGAACGTCTCCCGGTAGGCCAGGCCGTGGGCGGCCCCGTCGATCACGCTCTCGTAGGCCAGCCGCGCCCAGTCGCCCCGGTCGGCGAGGGTGGACTGGACCAGCCAGAACACCTCCAGGAACGAGTCCAGGCCGGCGTAGCGGTAGAGCTCGCCGAGGTCGCGGGTGGGCAGCCGCACGCCGTTGCGGTCGGCCAGCTCGACCACGGTCGCCGGGCGCATCGTGCCCTCGACGTGGCAGTGCAGCTCGACCTTGGGCAGCCGGTCCAGCGCGGTGGCGAGATCCATGGCAGCTTCCTCCCGGGCCGGAGTCAATCCAGACCAGGATCAGCCCGTCAAGGACCGGATCAGCCCGTCGAGGAAGCGTCTTCTATCGTTGAGTCCATGGACGATCCCGCGCGCGACCCGGCCGCGTTCGCCGCGATGAGCGACGCGGTCCTGTCGATCGCGGCCGAGCTGTCGCTCGAGCCGGTGCTGGCCGAGCTCGTCGAGGCCGCCCGCCGGCTCGCGGGCGCCGGCTACGCGGCGATCGGCATCCCCGACGAGCACGGCGACGGGTTCGCCCGGTTCATCACCGCGGGCATGTCCGACGAGCTGATCGAGGCGATCGGGCCGCTGCCGCGGCGGCACGGGCTGCTCGGGGCGATGCTCGCCGACCCGGCGCCCTACCGGACCGAGGACGTCACCGCCGACCCGCGCTTCGGGTGGTGGCCGCCGGCGCACCCGCGGATGCGCTCGTTCCTCGGCGTGCCGATCGTGTCCAAGGGCGACGTGGTCGGCGCGGTCTACCTGACCGAGAAGCAGGGCGCGCCCGGCTTCTCCGAGGCCGACCAGGGCCGGATCGAGCTGCTCGCCGCGCACGCGGCGATCGCGATCGAGCACGCCCGGCTGTACGAGCTGAGCCGCGAGCTGAGCGTGGCCGAGGAGCGCAACCGCCTCGCCCGCGAGCTGCACGACTCCATGAACCAGACCCTGTTCAGTCTGGTGCTGACCGCGGAGGTGGCGGCGGCCGCGGTCCGCACCGACCCGTCGCTGGCCGAGACGCAGCTCAAGATCGTCAAGGAGCTGGCGAGGTCGACGATGGCCGAGCTGCGGGCGGTGATCCAGGGGCTGCGCCCGCCCGCGCTGGAGGCCGACGGCCTGGCCGAGACCCTGCGCAAGCACGTCGACGTGCTGCGCCGCGTGCACCGCGCGGACATCCGGCTGCAGGTCCACGGCGAGCGGCGGCTGCAGGCCGACCGTGAGCGCGAGCTGTTCCGGATCGCCCAGGAGGCCCTGCACAACGCGCTGCGGCACGCCGACGCCGAGACCGTGGGGGTCGAGCTGACCATCGGCCAGGCGGTCGTGCGCGTGGTCGTCAGCGACGACGGCAAAGGGTTCGACCCGGCCGCGCGGGGGCTGCGCGCACGGCGGCTCGGACTGACCACCATGCGCGAGCGGGCGCGGGCGCTGGGCGGCAGCCTCCAGATCCGCTCCGCGCCGGGCGCGGGCACGACCGTGCGGGTGGAGGTGCCCGGTGGCTGAGGCGCCCATCCGGGTGCTCGTGGTCGACGACCACCCGGTCGTCCGCCAGGGCCTGCGGACGTTCCTGGACAGCCGCGCCGGGATCGTCGTCGCCGGGGAGGCGGCCGACGGCGAGGAGGCGGTCGCCCGCGCCGCCGAGCTGCGGCCCGACGTCGTGCTGCTCGACCTGGTCATGCCGGGACCGGACGGGATCGGGACGATCCGCCGCCTGCGCGCCGAGCACCCCGACGTCAGGGTCATCGTCCTCACCAGCTTCGCGGGCGAGGAGCAGGTGCTCCCCGCCGTGCGCGCCGGCGCGACCGGCTACCTGCTGAAGGACGTGGACCCGGTCGAGCTGGAGGCCGCGATCCGCGCGGTCCACCGGGACGAGGCGCCGCTGCACCCCGCGGTCGCGGCCCGGCTGGTCGCGGCGGTCGCACGACCGGAGCCGGGCGTCGGCGAGCTCACGCCGCGCGAGCGCGAGGTGCTCGCCCTGATCGGGCAGGGACGCTCCAACCGCCAGATCGCCCGTGCGCTGGTCGTGTCCGAGAAGACGGTGAAGACGCACGTCAGCAGCATCCTCGGCAAGCTGCGCGTCGCCGATCGCACCCAGGCCGCGCTGTACGCGGTGCGCGCGGGCCTGGCGGGGCCGCTCCGGCCGGGAAGCTGACACCAGCCGCCCGGCCGACGCTCACATCACGCCCACGCTCTCGCCCCCGAACCCGGGGAGGGCGGCGCTGTAGGAGACCTCTTTCAGGCTGTCGCTGTTGTCGCCGAGGAGCGGGTCGCCGTTCCAGCCGTCGCCCTCGTCGTCGACCACGCCGACGCCGGCGTCGGCCACCTGGTCGGAGGTCCGCTCGGTGGCTGGCGCCTGCGCCGCCAGCTGATGCTCTTCGGTCACCACCGGCTGCCCGGTCACCGGTGGGGTCTCGACCGGCTGCTCCACGACGACCTGGGCCTGCGCAGCGACCACCTGGGCCTGCGCGGCCACCTTGGCGTCGGCGCGCTCGGTGGCCGCCACGCCGTCCTCCGGCTGCTCCTCGAGCAGCTCACCCTGGCGCACCTTGTCAGAGTCGTCGGGGAGGAGCATCGGAAACTCCGGGTACGGCTCGCTGGGGTGCTGCCGCTCGAGCCAGTCCATGATCTGGAGGTCGTAGACCTGCTGGTAGTACCGCCGCGCCTGCTGCACGATCCCCGGGAGCTTGTCTATGGCTGACTGCATGATCGTCGGGTCCGACGCCTGCCGCTCGGCAGCATTGGAGGTCTGGGTCCACTCTTGCTGGAGGCTGATCCCTTGGCTCCGGAGCTGGGCCGCCTTGCCGTGGAGCTTGGAGACGAACTCGGCCGGTTCTGGAATCGGGACGCGGCCCGGCTCCCACTGGGGCTCCTTGGGCAGGCTGTGAAGCCTGGTGCGCGCCGAGGCCCGTTCCGCCGCGTCGGGGCCGGTGGCCTCCTGCTTGAGCCTGTCGGTCGCGGCCTGCAGCGCGCTGCGAAGCTCCCCGGGGCTCATCGCCATGGGGTCTTTGCCCGTGCGCTGGGCGACCTGGAGCTGCGCCACCTCGACCGACTGGGCGGGCTCGGACGGGAGCGCCCCGTCGCCGTCGCCGCCTTCCCCCTCGAGTCCTGGCTGAGGCCACCGCGCGCGCTCTGGAACGACCACCTGCGCGCCCTTGGGGACGATGTTGCGGCTGTCGGCCGGAAGGCGGCCGCGACCGGCATCGGAGGCGGAGGGGTTGCCGCTCGGATCCGAGCTGGCAGGATCTGCGCTGTCGGGCAGCCGCGCCTGCAACGCGGCCAGGTCTGCCCGCACCGTGGCCAGGTCTGCCTGCCAGTCCCGCTGCGGCGTCCTGTCGAGCCGATCGGCGGCGGTTCCGCCGGGAACCGGGACCGGCTGGGCGCCGACGCCGGGGTCGCCGACCCGGGACGCGGGCTCATCTGCCTCCGCGACCCCCTGGCTCACCAGCGCGATCAGCAGGACGAGGAAGCCGAACAGAACGATCGCGGTCCCGAGCCGGAGCAGGCTTCTCCCAGCCTGCGCGGTGCGGGAGAGCCTGGCCTCGGAGTCTGGATGAGCGGCCCACATCGTTCGCTCCTTCTCCCTTGAGAGCAGTCGTACAGGAGGACCGAGGGACCGGCACACGTAGGCGCATCCTAAGTGCACATTCAGCCCCAGGAGCATTGCGATTTAGTCACAACTCAGGCGCAGACGGGCGAGCGAGGGTCGTAGGACCAGCGACCGACGCAGGTCCGGTCCCCCGCCCGAGGCCGGGACGCCGGGGTGCTCCTACGGTGCGAGCGACGACACCGACCCCACGCTTGAGGAGGCAGCCGTGGAGCACCCCACCGCGCTCGTCACCGGGGCGTCCCGCGGCCTCGGGCTCGCGCTCGCGACCGCGCTCGCGCGCGGCGGCTGGCGGCTGGTCGTCGACGCCCGCGACCAGGGGCCCCTGGCGGCGGCCGCGGCCGGGCTGGCCGCCGCCACCGAGGTCCGCGCGCTCGCCGGCGACGTCGCCGACGAGCGGCACCTGGCCGACCTCGCCGCCGCCGCCGCCGAGCTGGGCGGCCTGGACGCGCTGGTGCACAACGCCAGCACGCTCGGCCCGAGCCCGCAGCCGCCGCTGGCCGGCTACCCGCCGGAGGCGCTCCGGCGCGTGTACGAGGTGAACGTGCTCGCGCCGCTGCGGCTCACGCAGCTCGTGCTGCCGCAGCTCCGGCCCGGCGGGAGGATCGTCGCGGTCACCTCCGACGCGGCTGTGGAGGCCTACCCGGGCTGGGGCGGGTACGGCTCGTCCAAGGCCGCGCTGGAGCAGCTCGCCGCCGTGCTCGCCGCCGAGCACCCGGACCTGCGCGTGTACGCCGTGGATCCCGGCGACATGCGCACCCGGATGCACCAGGAGGCGTTCCCCGGGGAGGACATCTCCGACCGGCCCCCGCCGGAGGCGAGCGTCCCCGGGCTGCTGCGGCTGGTCGCCGGCGAGCTGCCGAGCGGCCGCTACCAGGCCCGCGAGCTGGCAGCGGCGGCGGTGACGCCGTGACGGCGCTGCTGCTGCCCGGCGGCGGGCAGCTCGCGTTCGAGCTGCCCGACGAGCTGGCGGCGACCGGGCCGCCCGAGGCGCGCGGGCTGGCACGCGACCAGGTGCGCCTGATGGTCGCCAGCCGCACGACCGGGGACCTGGTGGACACCTGGTTCCGCAGGCTGCCCGGGTTCCTGGCGCCCGGTGACCTGCTGGTGGTGAACACCTCGGGGACGCTGCCGGCCGCGCTGCCGGCTGGCGCGGACCGCCTGGTCCACCTGTCCACCCGCCTGCCCGACGGCCACTGGATCGTGGAGCCGCGGCGCCGTGCGGGGGCCGGGAGCCTGCGCGCGGCCGACGGGCACGCCGGCCAGGCGCTCGCGCTGCCCGGCGGCGGGCGGGTGCGGCTGCTGGAGCCCTACCCCGCCGGCGCGACGGCCCCCGTCCGCCTGTGGCGCGCCGAGCTGCGGGTCCCCGGCGGGCTGCACGCCTACCTGCTCCGGCATGGGCAGCCGATCCGCTACGGGTACACCGCCGGGCCGTGGCCGCTGGCCGCCTACCAGACCGTGTACGCGACCGAGCCCGGCAGCGCCGAGATGCCGAGCGCCGGGCGGGCGTTCACGCGGCCGCTGCTGGCCGCCCTCCGGGCGAAGGGGATCGGTGTCGCCGGGCTGGTCCTGCACACCGGGGTGTCGTCGCAGGACGCGGGCGAGCCGCCCCACCCCGAGCCCTACCGGGTCCCCGCCGCGACCGCGGCCCGCGTGAACGCGGCGCGCGCGGCCGGCAGGCGGGTCGTCGCCGTCGGCACCACCGTCACGCGCGCGCTGGAGACCGTCGCCGACGCCGGCGGCCGCGTCCACGCCGGCGAGGGCTGGACCGGCGTGGTGGTCACCCCCGAGCGCGGCGTGCGCGCCGTCGACGGCATCCTCACCGGCTGGCACGCCCCGGGCGCCTCGCACCTGGCGCTGCTGCAGGCGGTCGGCGGCCGCGAGCTGCTCGCGCGCAGCTACGCCGCCGCGCTGGCCTGGCGCTACCGCTGGCACGAGTTCGGCGACCTGCACCTGATCCTGCGGGACCCGTCGCCGGGGTGACGACCGGGCGCCGCCCGGACCGGACCGTCAGCGCGCGGGGGTCACCTCCCGGCGCACCTGGCCGGCGCCGTAGCCGGCCGCGCCGACGCCCAGCGCCTCCGCGCCGATGCGCCAGAGCGACAATCCGTACTCTTCCTGCAACGGGTAGGGCAGGCCTCTGGGCAGGCTGCGGGTCGCGTACGTCTCGGCGGCCGCCTGCTCGGCGTACCTCCACAGGTGGGAGTGCTGGTACAGCCAGTCGGTCAGGTTGGCGAGCGGCGCCTCCCTGATCATCGCGTGCACGGCCATGTGCCGCAGGGACTGGTGCAGCTCCACCGGGTCCAGGCCTGTTGTCACGACGATGCGCCAGCGTTCACCGAATCCCACCGCGTCACGGAATCCCGCCACGGTGCTCTGGCTGGACGTGCTGGGCATGACGGCACTGGCGGTAGTGGCGCTGGACATCAGGATGAGCGTGGCGAATTCGAAGCCGTGGAAGCCGGCCGTCCCCGCGGCCAGCCCACCGGTGGACAGATCGACGAGCATGGCCACCCGGTCGAACGGGTTCCCTCCGTGCAGGCCGCGGTTGGCCATGCCGCCGCCGAGCGAGACGAGGCTGCCGAAGAAGACCATTCGGCCGAATATGGCGGCGTTCATGGCCGGCTCCACCCCGCCCGCCAGTCCGCTGCCGATACCGGCGCCGAGGCCGATGTAGCCGCCGGCCATGCCGGCGAACCAGCCGATCGCGCCGGAGACGGCGACCTGGCTCCAGTTCACCTGACCGGTGGTGGACTTCTGGGCGGCGAGGCTCCCGCCGGCGCCGAGCAGGCCGCCCCCGATCAACGCGACGCCGAGCGGGCCACCGGCACCGGTCACGGCGACGATCCCGCCCACGATCACCATGCCGGTCGCGGCGATGTACTCCCAGTTCCGGTCGAGCCAGCCGCCGACGGCCCCGAGCGTGGCGTCCGGCACCGGGGCGAGGCCCGCCGCCAGCAGCGGCGGTCCGCCGGTGAGCAGCGCGCGGAGGGCCTCGGCGGTCAGCAGGGTGCCGTCGGGGAGGAGGGGGACGCGGGTGCCGTCGGGGAGGACGACGACGTTGCCGCCGACGATGGTGCCGTCGTCGGCCTGGAGGAACAGCGAGCCCGTGCGCGGCGGCTCGCGCCCGTCGGCGGTTGCGCCGGCGACCCCGGCGCCGGCGGCCGCGGCGCGGACGCCCTCCCCGTCCGGGAGCGCCCCGTCCGGGAGCGCCCCGTCCGGGAGCGCCTCGTCGACGCCTCCGCGAGCGGCGTCGGGCTCGGCCTCGCGGGGCCGCTGCGCCCACACGGCGAGCTGGAACCGGGCCAGGTCCGGGTCGGGGAAGAACCCCCTGGCGGCCTCCTCCCCCGGGTTCAGCAGGAGCGGCAGGTCGCTCCCGTGGGCGGGAGGGTCGTCCTGCTCCCCGGCGGTGACGGCCTGCGCCACCCGGTTCCCGGGCCCGTCGTCGCCGCTGTCGTCGCCGCGTCCCGCCGGCTGGTCGCCTTCTCCCCAGGAGTCCTCCCGCCGCCACAGCTCCTGCAGGTGCGGGGTGATCGGGCTCGGCGAGCCGCCCCTCGGCGGTTCGGACCCGGGGTCGGGAGCGCCGCCGGCCGGCGGGGCGCCGGCAAGGGTGCCGCCGCCCGCCGTCTGGTATGGCGCCTGCCCGTCCCCCGGCTGTCCGGCGGCGTCCGCGGCGTCCAGCCAGGCCAGGGTGTGCTCCGCCGCGGCCACGCCCTCGACGGCGGCGGCGGCCGGCGGCACCGGGTCCTGGTCCACCGGAGCGTCGGTGCGCGCGAGGGCGGGGTCGCCGCCGGGGCCGCCCAGGGCCGGCTCGCCGCCTGAGCGGCCGGTGCTGCCAGCGTGGACGGCACCCCCGTCGGCGCGGTCGCCGCCGCCGTCCACGGTGGTGCCGTCCGCGTCGCCGGCGGTGCCGTCCGCGTCGCCGGTGAGGATCCCGGAGTACCCGCCGCCGAGGTCCCCCGGCTCCTCGGCGGCGACTCTGGGTGCGCTGGCGAGGATCAGCACAGGGACGCCCACGGTCAGCAGCACGCAGAGGACGAGGGTGAGCGACGGCCCGTGGCGGAACCGGCGAGCGGGGCGGCCGCGGCGGCATCGCCGGCCTGCCCGACCTGTGGCGGGATGACGTGCTGGTCGTGGCGGCAACCTGCACCTCGTGGCTGGGCGGAGGGGCGCAGGCGGGCACGGTGGAACGGACGAGGAACCCGTGCCGGCTGGCGTCCCTGGGCCGAAACCGGTACCGCGACGCTAGCCCATGAGACCTTCTCGTTATGTTCTCGTGCTGTATTCGTAACGTTGCACGGCGTCCTCCCGGCCCTTGTCGACGCGGCACACGGGGCGTGCACGCTGGGCCTTCGGCACCGACCCCGGAGTGCTGCAGGGACGACGCGGGGCCCGCCGGGCCGCCCGGGTCACCCGAGGCCGTCGCCGCCGAACCCGTCGTCGAAGACGTCGGCGAACCCGCCGGTGAAGACGTCGGCGGCGCCGTCGCCGGCCGCCGGTGGCGCCGGGGTCGCGGTGGACGCGGAGCGGCCGGCCGGCTCGCCGGCGGGGCCAACGTCGGCGGTGCCCACGACGGGTCCTGCTGCGGACTCCTCGGGCGTCTGGGTCACGACCTTGGTGCCCTCCACCGTCGGGTCCGGGTCCAGCGACGACCCCTGCCGCGGCCCCGACCCCAGGGGGGGTGTCAGGTGGTCGCTGATGTCGAACTGGAGCTCGAGCATCTCGTTGTCATCGTCGAGCCGCTTGATCGCCCGCCGGTCGACCGGTCGCCGGCTGCCCAGCTCGTCGCGCTGGTTGAGGTTGTCCACCATGTCCTCCAGCAGCTCCAGACGCCGGGACGAGTACTTCACGGGCTTGGGCGGGTCGTCGGGCATGGAGATCAGCCAGTTGCGGCGCGCCAGGGAGCCCGACGCGCTCATCACGAACGGGCTGTCGATCGTGGCCGCGTAGCGGTTCAGCAGGTGCTCCTGTTCGTCGCCGGGGACGTCCTCGTGGCGCAGCTGCAGCACCGGCGCGTCGATGTGGTGCTCCGCCAGCAGCCGTGCGTTGACCGTGTGTCCCACCAGCATCTGGCCGGTGCCCAGGCGCTCGGCGTCGACGTACGCGACGACCATGGCGTTCGGGTCCTCCAGCAGCTTCGGGTCCTCCACCAGCTCGGCGACCTGCGCGGCCACTGCCTTGTCGAGGTGCGGTGCCGCGCGCAGGCGCAGGCGGTCGAGGTCGAGCTGGCTTGTGGCGGGACCGGGCAGCGGCTCCCACTCCTGCAGCCCGAGGGCGAGGGCCTCCTGCTGCGTCGGCCCGAGCCCGACCACGCGCTGGTTGAGCGCCGCCCGGTCGAGCAGGCGGCTCTGCGCGTCGGCGACGGCCCGGCCGGCGGGGCCGGGGTTCGCGGCCTGCAGGTACCGCTCGACCGCGCCCGGCTTGGTCGGGTCGACCACGCTGGTGTCGTGGGGCAGCAGGTCGGTCGCCAGGAGGGGGATCAACCCCGCCGCCTTGAGCAGCTCCAGCAGCGCGCCCACCTGCTGCGGCTCCACGGTGGAGCCGGGTGTCCTGGCGATCAACGCCAACCGCCCGGGGAAGACCTCGGCAGGGTCCAGCAGCTTCGGCGGGCCGGTCTGGCGCTGCGCCCACGTGGGCGCAGGCTGGTCGCGGCGCGGTGCCACCTGCGCCCAAGTCGGGACCCGCTCGTCCGGGACCGTCCCGTCGGGCGAGGGGGGCGCGGGCGCCGACGACCCGCTCGCCAGCGTTCCGGTCGCCTGCGCGAGCAGCCACCGCTCCTCGCCCGTCGGCGGCGGCGTGGCACGGTCGGGTCGGTCCGCGGAGGCCTCGCTCGCGCCGGCGACGCCCTCCCCGACCAGCGTGACCAGCAGCAGCCCGCCGCCCGCCAGCAGCAGCGCGGCGACCAGCCGGACCGCGCCGGCCATCACGCTCCGGGCGGAGCCGGCGCCGGGTCCAGCTGACGCGACCTGCACGATTTCCCCCTTCGCCGCCGGAAGGCCGCGAGAAACGGGGACAAAAGGCTCGCAGCCGCAGACGAGCCGACCCTAGCCCCGGCCGGACACCGATCCGCCACGGGTGTGCAACGGAACGGCGACATCGCGGCGGTCGGCCGGCTCGGGCGCTGCGGGGCGCATGGGCACCCGGCGCGATGGGTAGTGCACCCTGGCAGGTTGTTGACGCGCCGGAGGGCGGCGGTCAGGCTGAGCCTTCCGACGCCGTCCCCCCGGTGACGCAGGGCCAAAGGGGGCCCTGACCAGGCGGGCCTGGCGCAGCCGCCCGAGGAGGAGGACCGCGGACCGTGAAGGTTGCCGTGTGCGTCAAGCAGGTGCCGGAGCCGTCGCAGCCGCCGGCGCTGGACCCGCGGACCCGGACCCTGGACCGCAGCGGCAAGCTCGTGCTCGACGAGGCCGACGGCTACGGCGTCGAGCTGGCCCTGCAGTTGGTGGAGGCGGCCGGCGACGGCGAGGTCGTGGTCGTGTCGATGGCCCCCCGCGACGAGGTCGCCGGGCTGCGGTCGGCGCTGGCGATGGGAGCGGGCTCGGGGGTGCTGGTGAGCGATCCGGCGCTCGCGGGCGCGGACGCGCTGGGGACCGCGAAGGTGCTCGCGGCGGTCATGCGCCGGCTGGAGCCGGACCTGGTCGTGGCCGCGACGGAGTCCACCGACGGCTCGACCGGCACGCTGCCGGCCCAGCTCGCCGAGCTGCTCGGGCTGCCGATGGTCACGTTCGCCCGGCGTGTGGAGCTGGCCGGCGGGGAGCTACGGGTGGAGCGGCAGACCGAGGCCGGGTTCGACGAGGTCACCTGCCCGCTGCCCGCCGTGGTGAGCGTGACCAACCGCGTCGCCCGGCCGCGCTACCCCTCCTTCAAGGGCATCGTCGCCGCCAGGAGCCGGCCGGTCGAGCGGCTGAAGCTCGCCGACCTCGGGCTGGACCCCGACCAGGCCGGCGGCGCCGGCGCCCGCCAGGAGATCACCGAGGTCCGGGCCGTCGAGCAGCGGGCGGCCGGCGAGATCGTCCACGACCAGGGGGACGCCCACGAACGCGTCCTCGCCCTGCTCGAGGAGCTCAAGGTCGTCCCCCGCTGACGCGGTGGCCGACAGATGACGTCAACCGGACGGCGGCCGGCCGGACGGATCCCGGGCGGCCAGCATCGCGGAAGGGAGCGGCATGACCGTCTCGACCACATGGGTGTTCGCGGAGTCGGCCGAGGGCGCGCCCGCGACCAGCACCCTGGAGCTGCTGTCCAAGGCCCGCCAGCTGTCGGCGACGGTCGAGGCCTTCCACGCCGGGCCCGTGAGCACCGAGCTCGCCGCCGAGCTGGGCCGCTACGGCGCGAGCAGGGTGCACTCGACCGGCGAGCT
Organism: Actinomycetes bacterium; assembly: GCA_035263405.1. GTDB lineage: Bacteria > Actinomycetota > CALGFH01 > CALGFH01 > CALGFH01 > DATFRI01. Next base: position 28,764 of record DATFRI010000043.1, read on the forward strand.
GGGCGCCACGCTCGTCGGCGCCCCGGCCGCCGCGGGGCTGGCCGCGGCGATCGAGCAGGGCGACGGCGATCCCGGCCTGATCCTGGCCGCCATGACCTACGGCGGCCGGGACCTCCTCGGGCGGCTGTCGGCCCGGCTGGACCGGCCGGTCGTGACCGACGGGACCGACGTGCGCAGCGACGGCGACACCGTCCTGGTGGACAAGCCGATCTTCGGCGGCCGGACGGTGGTGACGACCGCGCTCCGGGCGCCGCCGTACCTGGTCGGCATCCGGCCCGGGTCGTTTCCTGCCGAGCCCGCCACCGACCCGCACCCCCCCGGCGTGAGCACGGTCGACCTGCCCGAGCTCGGCCCCGCCGGGGCGGCGGTGGTGGCCGCCAGGCACGCCGAGGCGCGGGCCGGCCCGCGCCTGGACGACGCCGCGGTCGTCGTCGCCGGCGGCCGCGGGCTCGGCACACCCGACCGGTTCGAGCTGGTGGAGGAGCTGGCACGGCTGCTGCACGGCGCGCCGGGCGCGACCCGCGCAGTCGTCGACGCCGGCTGGGTCCCCTACGCCTACCAGATCGGCCAGACCGGCAAGACCGTCCGGCCCGAGGTGTACCTGGCGCTCGGGATCTCCGGCGCCACCCAGCACCTGGTCGGCATGAACGGCGCCAGGCACATCATCGCGATCGACAAGGACGCCGAGGCACCGATCCTGGCGATCGCGGACCTGGGGATCGTCGGCGACGTCCACCAGGTGGTGCCCAGGCTCATCGAGGCGCTCCGGTCGCGTGGCTGAGCCGGCCGGGAGGCGGGACGGGTCGTGAAGCTCCTCATCGGCGCCATCATCACGGTGACCGCCGCCGTGCTCGCCGGGCTGCGCGTGCGCCGGCTGGTCCGCCTGATCACCAAGGGAGATCCGCGGGCGTCCCGACCGCCGGAAGGCTGGCTGCGGGCCTGGGTCGCCGAGGTGCTGGGGCAGCGCAAGCTGCTCACGCGGCCGCTGCCGGGGCTCGCGCACTTCCTGACGTTCTGGGGCTTCGTGGTGCTGCTGACCACGATCGCGGAGGCCTACGGGGAGCTGGCCGACGAGCGCTTCGCGCTGCCGCTGGTGGGGCACGCCGCCTGGCTCGGGTTCCTGCAGGACCTGACCGCCGTCGGGGTGCTGGTCGCGCTGGTGGCGTTCGCGGCGATCCGGGTGCGCCAGTCGCCCGCGCGGGCCGGGCGGGCGTCGCGGTTCGACGGCTCCCACCGCGGCCAGGCCTGGCTGATCCTCGGCATGATCGCGCTGGTCGTCGTGACGCTGCTGGTCGACCGGGGCGCCAGGGTGGCGCGCGGGACCTTCCCCTACGGCCGCGCGGCGTTCGCGGCGCACGCCCTCGGCGGCGCGCTCGACGGCCTGCCCGCGGGGACGCTGACCGCGATCGACACGGCGGCGCTGCTCGCCCACGTCCTGGTGGTGATGTCGTTCCTGGTGCTGCTGCTGTACTCCAAGCACCTGCACATCGTGACCGCGCCGTTGAACGTCGCGCTCGCGCGCCGGCCCAAGGCGCTCGGGCCGCTGCGCACGGTCCCGATCGACCCGGAGACGATGACCGAGGACGACGTCATCGGCGCCGGCAGGATCGAGGACCTGAGCCGCAAGCAGCTGCTGGACCTGGTGACCTGCACCGAGTGCGGCCGCTGCCAGGACCAGTGCCCGGCCTGGGCGACCGGCAAGCCGCTCTCCCCCAAGCTGCTGGTCATGGACCTGCGCGACCACCTGTTCGACAAGGCGCCGTTCCTGCTCGGCGAGGCTGCACCGGCCGCCCGGGCCGGGGAGGGCGGCCCCGCCGGCGCGGCGCCCGCGGTCGGGCCGGACCCGGCGGTGCTCGGCAGGGACCTCGTGCGCGACGTCGTCGGCGAGGACGTGCTGTGGTCCTGCACCACCTGCGGGGCGTGCGTGGAGCAGTGCCCGGTCGACATCGAGCACGTCGACACGATCCTCGAGCTGCGCCGCTACCAGGTGCTGATGGAGTCCCGCTTCCCGCCGGAGGCGGAGGCGATGCTGCGCAACGTCGAGAACGCGGGTGACCCCTGGGGCATGGGCGCCGGCCAGCGGCTGGCGTGGACGCGCGGGCTGGACTTCGAGGTGCCGGTCGTGGACGGGCGCGTCCCCGACGACGCGGAGTACCTGTTCTGGGTCGGTTGCGCCGGCGCGCTGGACGACCGCGCCCGCGCGACCACGCGCGCGGTCGCGCGGCTGCTGCGGCGCGCGGGCGTGCGCTTCGCCGTGCTGGGGCCGCGCGAGTCCTGCACCGGGGATCCGGCCCGGCGGCTCGGCAACGAGTACGTCTACCAGCTCCAGGCCCGGCGGAACATCGACGCGCTGGACGGCGCGGGCGTCCGCAGGGTGGTCGCGTCCTGCCCGCACTGCTTCAACACCCTCGCGCGCGAGTACCCCGACCTCGGCGGGAGCTACGAGGTCGTGCACCACTCGCAGCTGCTGGCGCGGCTGGTCGCCGAGGGCCGCCTCGGGCCCGCCGCCGAGGTGCCCGCGACCGTGACCTACCACGACCCCTGCTACCTCGGCCGCCACAACGAGGTGTACGACGCACCCCGGCAGGTGCTCGCCGCGGTCCCGGGGGTGCGGCCGGTGGAGATGCCCCGCTGCCGCGAGCGCGGGTTCTGCTGCGGGGCGGGCGGCGCGCGCATGTGGATGGAGGAGCGCATCGGCCGGCGCGTGAACGCCGAGCGCACCGACGAGGCGCTGGCGACCGGCGCGGACGTCGTGGGCACCGCATGCCCCTACTGCCTGGTGATGCTCGACGACGCGGTGCGCCGGCGCCAGGCCGAGGGCGCCGCCGCCGGCGTGCGCGTGCTCGACGTCGCCCAGCTCCTCGAGCGGTCGCTGGAGGAGCCCGCCACAGACCAGGAGCGCCGATCATGACGACCATCCCGACGGTGGACCTGGAGCTGGACGAGGAGTACGAGGCCCTGCGCGAGACCGTCGAGCGGTTCGCCCGCGAGGAGGTCGCGCCGGTGATCGCCGGCTACTGCGAGCGGGAGGAGTTCCCCTACCCGCTGGTGCGGCAGATGGGACAGATGGGCCTGTTCGGCCTGCCGTTCCCCGAGGAGTACGGCGGCATGGGGGGCGACCTGCTCGCCGTCTGCCTCGCGGTCGAGGAGCTGGCCAGGGTCGACTCGTCGGTCGCGATCACGCTGGACGCCGCGGTCGGGCTCGGCGCGACGCCGATCCACCGGTTCGGCACCGAGGAGCAGCGGCGCGAGTGGCTCCCCAAGCTGTGCAGCGGCGAGGCGCTCGCCGCCTTCGGGCTGACCGAGCCGGGCGGCGGCTCGGACGCCGGCGCGACCCGCACGACCGCGCGGCTGGACGGCGGGCAGTGGGTGGTCGACGGCAGCAAGGCCTTCATCACCAACGCGGGCACCGACCTGACCGCGCTGGTCACGATCACCGCGGTGACCGGCAGCCGGCCCGACGGCGGCAAGGAGATCTCGACCGTCGTCGTGCCCGCCGGCACCCCGGGCTTCACCGTCGGCGGGAAGTACTCCAAGGTCGGCTGGTCCGCGTCGGACACCCGCGAGCTGGCGTTCAGCGACTGCCGGGTGCCCGAGGCCAACCTGCTCGGCGAGCGCGGCCGGGGGTTCGCGCAGTTCCTCGAGGTCCTCGACGAGGGCCGGATCGCGATCGCCGCGCTCGGCACCGGCCTGGCGCAGGGCTGCGTCGACGAGTGCCTGCGCTACGTGCACGAGCGCTCGGCGTTCGGGCGCACGCTCGCCGGGCACCAGGCGATCCGGTTCAAGCTCGCCGACATGGAGGCGCGCGCGGTCACCGCCCGGCTCGCCTGGCGCCACGCGGCCGCCCGCAGGCTGCGCGGCCGGCCGATCGCCAAGGCCGCCGCGATCGCCAAGCTGGTCAGCTCCGACGCCGCGATGGCCAACGCCCGCGAGGCGACCCAGATCTTCGGCGGCTACGGCTTCATGAACGAGTACCCGGTGGCGCGGTTCTACCGCGACGCCAAGATCCTGGAGATCGGCGAGGGCACCTCGGAGGTGCAGCGCATGGTGATCGCGCGTGAGCTGGGCCTGCCGAGCGTCACGCCCTGAGCCGGATTCGAGAACGGCCCGCCGCCCGCGAGCGGACCGAACGCGGGGCTGACGGCGGTGACCGCGGGCGACGCCGCCGGGGCACCCTGGTACTCGTACGCGCCGGCGAGCGATCCCGAGCCCCCGTCGGGGTTGACCACACGCACCTCGACCGGCCCCGGGGCGGAGGCCGGCGGCGTGACCACCTGGAGCTGCATGGTCGGCGGGGGCTGCAGGATCGGCCCTGGCACGGCCGCGGTCCGGGTCTGCGCCGGGGCGGCCCGGGTGGGGACGGCCGTGGCCGGGGCCTGCGCCGTGGAGGACGCCGGCGCCGCCTCGCGGCGCCGCGGCGCGGATCACCGGTGCCGCGCCGGCGGCAGGCGTACGGCGGAACCCTGGGGCTGCGGGAGGGTGCGCCGAGCGGGGTGGCGCCGGGCAGGCCCGCGCGTCAGGTCTCGCGGATCGGCTGCCAGGGGTCGTAGTCGACCTCGAGCGCCTCCTGGGAGGGGCGCCGGGCCTCGGGGACGTTGCGCAGGTTCAGCCGGATCCGGGTCCAGAGGGTGCTGCGGCCGCGCATCGAGTCCACCAGCACGTCGGCGGGGGCGAGGTGAGGCCAGACGTCGGGATGCCGCGCCTTCCAGCGCTCCAGGCCGGCCATCGCCTCGGCCTGGGTGGCGGCGCGGGCGATCTCGATCAGGGGCATGGTCGTGCGGCGGCGCCCGGTGGGGCCGCTGGTCTTGCCGGGCGCGGGCGGCGGCACGATCCCCTGGCGCGGCGCCGGGCCGGTGCCCGCCCGCTGCTTGGACGGCTGGACCCGGTGGGGCTCGTCGGCCTGCTTGACGAAATGGGGCGGCCAGGGGGCGTCGGCGAACCCGGCGGCCTCGTGCTGCTCGGCGAGGTCGAGCAGCGGCTCCAGCGAGCCGGCGGCCTCGTCGATCCCCTCCCAGGGGTCGCCCACCCGCGCGTACCGCTCGGGGACGGTGTCGATCGTGAACGCCTCCGGCTCGCAGTCGGGCACCTCGTCCCAGCGCAGCGGCGTGGACACGCGCGCGTCGGGGGTGGGCCGCGGCGAGTACGCGGAGGCGACCGTGCGGTCCTTGGCGTTCTGGTTGTAGTCGAGGAACACGCCGTGGCGCTCCTCCTTCCACCAGCGGCTGGTGGCCAGGTCCGGCGCGCGCCGCTCGACCTCGCGCGCCAGCGCGACCGCGGCCCGGCGGACCTCGCCGAACGTCCAGCGCCGCCGGATGCGGCAGTAGACGTGGAAGCCGCGCGAGCCGGAGGTCTTCGGCCAGCCGGCCAGCCCGAGGTCCTCCAGCGCCTCCCTGGTCACCAGGGCGACGTCGCGGATCTGCGACCACGGCACCCCGGGCATGGGGTCCAGGTCGACCCGCAGCTCGTCGGGGTGGTCCAGGTCGTCGGCCCGCACCGGGTGAGGGTTGAGGTCGATGCAGCCGAGGTTGACCACCCAGGCGAGCTGGGCGGCGTCGCGCACGACCACCTCGTGCGCGATGCGCCCGGAGGGGAAGCTCAGCTCGACCGTCTCGATCCAGTCCGGCCTGGACTCCGGGGCCCGCTTCTGGAAGAAGGCCTCGCCCTCGGCCCCGTTGACGAAGCGCTTGAGGGCCATCGGCCGGCCCGACACGCCGCGCAGCGCGCCCGCGCTCACCGCCAGGTAGAAGCGGACGAGGTCCAGCTTGGTGTGCCCGGTGCGCGGGAAGAACACCTTGTCCGGGTTGGTGACGGTCACCTCCCGGCCGGCGATCTCCAGGGTCTCCTTCCGCGAAGCCATGGCGACACGATACGCGACCTTGCCACCACGTTGGACGGTCGAGTCACCACTTTTGGTGGCTCCGCCGCCTCCGAGCGTCCTCGGCGACCGCGTTGCGCCGCTGTGACCTGGCGAGCGCGCGGGTAGGATGCGCCTGCCCATGACGGAGTCCCTGCACCTGGAGCCCGCGCGCCAGCGCTCCACCGCCCCGCGGGGCCGGTCCCGCTGCTGCCGGCGGTGGCGGTCGGCTGCCTGGGCGGGCTGAGGGCTATCAGGATTGCCTGAGTCGGCAGGCCGAGAAGCGGTGCTGGCGGCGCGGATCAGTCCCGGTCGGGGTGCAAGCGGTACTGGTCGAGATAGAAGTCGGTCCATGACTGCACCAGGATGTCGGGGTCCATGGCCTGGAGCACTCCCTGGAGCCTGCTACGGTGGGCATCCCCAAGACCGGCGAGGCGGTAACCCTTCGCTTTCGCCTCGACGATCCTGTGCAACATGTAGGAGTCCCGCAGCTCCTCCGCCCGAGTTTCGGTAGGCCCGCTGTATTTGCCGGCTGAGTACGACGGGTCCGTCGCGACGTCGTAGACCTTCAGCTCGGCGAGCTCCTGCACCGCCGCGGTGCTCAGCAGCTTGATCAAGCCCTTGAGGTCGAACTTGCCGGTTGCCATCTTGAGGAACATCCGGGTGAGCTCGACGGGCAGGCCCTCCTCGAGCTGCGCAATCGTCTTGTCGATGATCGGACGGTACTGGTCATAGAAGAGGGTGATCGGGTCGTTCTTGCCGCGAGCCACGTCACGTATCGACTGCAGCACCTGCAAGGTGACCCTCACCTCGGTTCTGCTTCTGTCATACGGCGTGAACGGCGGCTGATCCGAGAGCCCGCCGATCAGCTTGCGCTGCCCGACATATCCCCCCCCGCCAGGCCCCAGCTTCCGCTCTCCACGCTCCTCCATGCTCTGGTATTTGGCCTCCCACTCGTAACTCCACTTCGCCAGCTCGGCCTGGTACTGCTGCTTTTCTGCTTCGGGATCGGTCCGCTCCGCGGTCGGCCGCTCGCCGCGTATCTCCGATTTCCAGCCGTGGTGCCGCTCGAGGTCGCTGAGCTTCTCCGCCAGCATGCGCTGGACGCCGATCAGCCCCACCACGTACTTCGGCAGCTTTTCCTCCAGCTGGTGCTCCATCTCAGGGATCACGCTGCCGGGGTCGAGGTGCGGCGAGGGCCTCGTGGCAGCGCCCTCGTAGATGTACCTGTCGAGACCTGTGGCCTCGACCAGGTCCATGACCGTGGTCTTATCGTGATGTTCCCCAAGGACCAGGAACATTTCCGGAAGGCGCACCCAGACCTTCTCACGATCGACGTAGCCAATGTGGTCGGTCTCCCGTCGCACATAGCGGTAGAGCTCACCGAGACTGCGGAAGTAGCGCGACTTGTAATCCATCAGTATCAGGGCGAGGTTGCGCTCACCGGTCCCCAGATCGCCGAGCTCGTAGGGGATCCTCACGAACCTCCCCGTCCTCCCCGTCACGCGTGGAAGGTCCTCGGCCCCCGGCCGCGCCCTTCCTCTCCGTTCTGCGACATCCCCGGACCGCCGCCGCGCCCTCCCCCGCTTTTCCGGAACGTCCTTCGCCCGCGCCCTCCCCTGCTCTTCCTCGACATCCTCGACCTGCCGCGGCGCCTTCTTCCTTGTCGGCTTGTCCTTCAGGGAACCGCCGAAAATCGCCCGCTTGGCCGAGAGGGGGTCCCATCCGATGAACGCCTTGCGCTGGATCAGCGGGGCCTGGGGGGTCATGGTCATCGGTTGTGCGCGCCCCCGGAGGACCATGTCGTCCGCTGCCCGGTCGGCCGCTCGCTCACCTGGGTCGTCCGCCGGGGCGAGGTCGAGGCGGTGGCGGTGCGCCGTCCGGAGACAGGCCTCCTGTTGCTGGGCGACATGCGCCAGCTCGTGCGCCAGCAAGCGCCTGCCCGGCGTCGTGCCCGGGTCGTAGTGGCCTGCCCGGAAGAAGATGTCCCTGCCGATCGTGAAGGCAGCCGCGTGCAATGACCGGCTGAGGCGGTCAGCCTGGTCATCGTCATGCACCCTGACCTGGCTGACCTCCCTGCCGAGCGCGCCGCCCAGCTCAGTGGCCGTCCTCTGGTCGAGGGCCCGCCCGCCGCGACGGGATCCTTCGATCGCGCGTTGCAGCGATGGGTCGACCGCACCAGCAGCAGCGCCCGCGACCGCCGACCGCTGGTGGCTGCTGCTCGACGGCGGCCCCGCGCCCCCTGACCGTGCCCGGCTGATGACGCCCTGCACATAGCGGTTGCCGCGGTCGCGCTGCAACTGCAGCAGCGCCGACCCGACCCCGGCAGGCCGGCCGCCACCGGGCGCGCGCAGCACGGCCGCCAGGCTCCGGGAATCCGGCAGGGCACGAGCTCCTGCCTGCGCGCGCCCGCCGCGGTCCCGGCGGCAACCGGCCTGCGTCGCAACGCTGCCAAGCGAGTCCTCCGCGCGGAAACCGCCGGATGGGCCAGCGCGGTCGGCGCCCTCCCGTCCGTACGGGCCGGGCAGCGGCCCAGCCTGGCGGGTCCGGGCCCGCGTGCTCACGGCCGCTGCTGCACGGCAAGCTCGGCCTGCAGCAGCGCCGCCAGCGTGGCATCGAGGTCTTGCAACATGATGCATCCGGGCTATCAGCCAGGCGCCGCCGCGGCGTCTGCCCGCGCGTCCCCAGCCGCGTCTCCGCCGCCGCAGAGCGGCCGCGCACCCTGCCGGGCATTTGCTGATCGGCCAGCATGTCGCGGATCACGACCCTCGGATCACCATCGATGAACCGGACATTACGAAGAACGCCAGTGCCCTGACCCCGCAACTGAGGACGGACGAGGTACGAGGTGCTAGGACGGCGCCAATCCCTCCAGGACCGCGTGCGCCCGCCGCAGGGACTCGGCGGGGTCGGCGTCCGGCGAGCCCACCTCCGGGTCGAAGTTGAGGTCCAGGAAGGTCTCGGTCACGCCCTGGTCGCGCAGGCGGTCCAGGTCGCCCCGGATCTCCTCCACCGAGCCCATGAGCGGCGGCCGCCCGGCGGCGCCGCCGGGCCGCAGCCGCACCGAGCCGCGCGCCACGTAGCGCAGCGCGTCCGGGTCGCGCCCCGCGTCGGCGGCCGCCTGCCTGATCGTGCCGATCATCCCGCCGAGCCTGGCCAGGTCGAAGCGGCTGCCGCTGACCCAGCCGTCCGCGAGCCGGCCGGCGCGCCGCAGCGCCGCCTCGGCGCCGCCGCCCAGCAGCAGCGGCGGGTGGGGCCGCTGCACGGGCTTGGGCTCCATGCGCGCCGGCGGGATGTCGTAGAAGCGCCCGTGGAACTCCACGACCTCGTCGTCGAGCAGGCGCCGCAGGGCCCGCAGGAACTCCTCGGCGCGCGCGCCGCGCTCCCGGGCCGGGACGCCCACCGCGCGCAGCTCCTCGGGCAGCCAGCCGAGCCCGAGCCCGGCGTCCAGCCGCCCGCCGGACAGGACGTCCAGCGTGGCGAGCTGCTTGGCGAGCACGGCCGGCGCGTAGAACGGCATGTTCACCACCGCCACGCCGAGCCGGATCGTGGAGGTCTGCCCCGCGAGGCAGGCCAGGGTCACGATCGGGTCCAGGACGCTGCGGTACATCTCCCCCGCCGCGACCCCCTCGGGCCGCACCGGCACCAGCAGCCGCTGGAACGTCCACGCCGTCCGGTAGCCCAGCTCCTCCGCCCGGCGCACCAGCCGGACCTGGTTGCCGGGCGTCGCCCAGCTGCCGGACACCGGCACCCCGAACCCCAGCTCCACCAGAGCGCCTCCTTCGCGCGAGGTCCCACGGCAGCGGGGCGAGGCGCACCGCACCGGAGCACACGGTGGCGCTCCGTCCCCGGGACGCGCGCCCCACGGCTCCGGAGGCTACCGCAGCGATCAGCCGGCCAAGGAGTCGTCGACCCCGAAGTCCGCGCCGGCGGCGGCGCAGCCGGCCCGGGGCGAGGAGGGGTCAGGCCGCGACGGTCGCCCGGACCACGGCGGCGAGGCGGTCGACGGAGGGGACCACGGCCTGCTCCAGGTTGGCGGCGAACGGCAGCGGGACGCACTCCCCCGCTACGCGCTTGACCGGCGCGTCGAGGTCGAAGAACGCCTCGTCGGCGGCGATCGACGCGAGCGTGCCGCCCCAGCCGCCCTGGTAGGGGTTCTCCTCCACGATCACCAGGCGGCTGGTCCCCGCCACGCTGTCCAGCACCGTGCGCGCGTCCAGCGGGACCAGGCAGCGCAGGTCGACGACCTCGGCGGAGATCCCCTCCCCCGCGAGCCGCTCGGCGGCGGCGAGCGCGGTGGGGACGGTCGAGGCCAGGCCGACGATGGTGACGTCGCTGCCCCGCCGGCGGACCTCGGCGGCGCCGAGCGGGACCACGTGACCCTCCGGCGGCGCCTCGCCCTTGCTGGCCAGCAGCGCCTTGTGCTCGAACACCAGCACCGGGTCGTCGCTGCGGACCGCGCTGGCCATGAGGCCGACGACGTCGGCGGGGGTGGCCGGGCAGGCGATCTTCAGGCCGGGCACGGCCAGCGCCCAGTTCTCGACCGCCTGGGAGTGCTGCGCGCCGAAGCCGAGCCCGCCGCCGTTGGCGGTCCGCACCACCAGCGGCACGGTCACCTGGCCGCCGGTCATGTAGCGCATCTTGGGGATCTCGTTGGCGATGTAGTCCCAGCAGCAGGCGAAGAAGTCCGAGAACATGATCTCCGCGACCGGCCGCAGCCCCGTCATGGCCGCGCCCATCGCCGCGCCGACGATCGCCTGCTCGCTGATCGGCGTGTCCCACACCCGCTCCGGGCCGAACTCGTCGAACAGCCCCACCGTCGTCTTGAACACGCCCTCGGCGGCGCCGATGTCCTCGCCCAGGCAGACCACGGTCGGGTCCCGGCGCATCTCGCGGGCGATGCCGGTGGCGACCGCCTCGCGGTAGGTGATCACGTCCGCCACTGCGCACCTCCGTCCGCCCACACGTCGGTGAGCGCGGTCGCCTCGTCGGGCGGTGGCGCCGCCTTGGCCGCCTCGACCGCTGCGGCGACCAGCGACTGCGCCCGGCCGCGGCGCTCGGCGACCGCGCCGTCGGCGACCCCGCGCTCGCGCAGCCGTTCGGCCAGCAGCGTCAGCGGGTCGCGCCGCAGCCAGGCGTCGACCTCCTCCTGCGGCCGGTACCTGGCGGGGTCGGCGCGGGAGTGCCCGAAGTGCCGGTAGGTGAGCGCCTCGATCACGGTCGGCCCCTCCCCGGCGCGGGCGCGCCCGGCGGCGCGCCCCACCGCGTCCAGCACCGCCAGGACGTCGTTGCCGTCCACGACCTCGGCGGGCAGGTCGTAGGCTGGCGCACGGTCGGCGGCCGGATGCTCCACGGCCGTGACGCTGGCGATCGGCGTGTACTCCATGTACAGGTTGTTCTCGCACACGAACACCACCGGCAGCCGCCACACGGCCGCGAGGTTGAGGGCCTCGTGGAAGGCGCCGATGTTGGTGGCGCCGTCGCCGAAGAACGCGGCCGCGACCTGGCCGCTGCCGCGCAGCCTGGCCGACCACGCGGCGCCGCAGGCGATCGGCAGGTGCGCGCCGACGATCGCGTAGGAGCCGAGCATGTTGCGCTGCGCGAGGGTGAGGTGCATGGAGCCGCCCTTGGCCCCGTTCAGGCCGGTGGCGCGGCTCATCAGCTCGGCCAGGCAGGCCTCCGGGGTCGCGCCGCGGGCGATCGCGTGGTGGTGGCCGCGGTAGGTGGCGACCACGTAGTCGTCCTCGCGCAGCGCGGCGCTGGCGCCGACGGCCACGGCCTCCTGCCCGGACGCGAGGTGGGTGGTGCCCTTGACCAGGCCGCTCATGAACAGGTCGTGGGCGGCCTGCTCGGTGGCCCGGATCATCGCCATGCGCTCGAACAGCTCCAGCAGGACGTCGACGCCCGGCTCGGGACCGGCCCCGGCGCGCGGCGCCGCCCCGGGCGCCCCGGCGGCCGCCGCGCCCGCGCCGGTCACGGCGCCACCGGCCCGCCGGGCGCGGGCCGGCCCGCCGGGCGGCGGTTGCGGTGGGACTCGGCCTCGCGCACCGCGGGCAGCGGGCCGTCCACCGTCCAGTAGCGCTGCCCGGCGACCAGCAGCTCCTCGGCGGGGAACTTGGTGATGATCTCGCAGCCGTCGCCCGTGACGACGACCTCCTCCTCGATGCGCGCGGCCGACCAGCCGTCCGCGGCCGGCCAGTAGGTCTCCAGCGCGAACAGCATGCCCTCCTCCAGGACCTCGGGGTGGTCCAGGGAGACCAGGCGGCTGAAGATCGGCTTCTCCCAGATCGACAGGCCGACCCCGTGCCCGTACTGGAGCGCGAAGGCGGCCTCCTCGTCGGCGAACCCGAACTCCTGCGCCCGGGGCCAGACCGAGACCACGTCGGCGGTGGTCGCGCCCGGCTTGACCAGCGCGATCGCCTCGTCCATGTAGTCGCGGCAGCGGGTGTAGGCGTCGCGCATCGCCGGGGAGGCGCTGCCGACCGAGAAGCAGCGGTAGTAGCAGGTCCGGTAGCCGTTGTAGCTGTGCAGGATGTCGAAGAAGGCGGGGTCGCCGGGGCGCAGGACGCGGTCGGAGTAGACGTGGGGGTGTGGCGCGCAGCGCTCGCCGGAGATCGCGTTGACCCCCTCGACGTGCTCGGAGCCGAGGTCGTAGAGGACCTTGGCGACCAGGCCGACGCACTCGTTCTCGCGAACGCCCGGGCGCAGGAAGCGGTACAGCTCGTCGTAGGCGGCGTCGACCAGCGAGGCCGCGGTGGTGAGCAGCGTGATCTCGTCCTGCGTCTTGATGCGGCGCGCGTCGAGGCAGACCTGCTGGCCGTCGACGACCTCCAGCCCGGCCGCCCGGAGCGCGGCCAGGACCGGCAGCTCCACCAGGTCGACGCCGACCGGCTCGCCGGCCAGGCCGTGCGCGTCCAGCTCCCGGCGGATCTTGCGGGCCAGCTCATCGGCGACGCCGGCGCGCGGGTCGAACGAGCCGCGCAGCGTGGAGATCCCGGCGCGCGCGCGGCCGGCCTCGGGCTGGTCGGGGCGGCCGTCGAGCCAGGGGTTGTAGAGCTGGTGGTGGCGCGCGGCCGAGCCGAAGTCCCACACCACCGGCTCGCCGCCGCGCGGCAGCAGGGCGAAGCGGATCAGCTTGTCCATCGCCCAGGTGCCGATGTGGGTGGCGGTCATGTAGCGGATGTTGTGGAAGTCGAAGCTCAGCAGCGCGCCCAGCTCGGAGCGGTCCAGCGCCGCCTCGAGCCGGGCCAGCCGCTCCCGCCGCAGGCGGTCGACGTCGACGCGCTGCTCCCAGTCCACCGCGTTCAGCCCGTACGTGCGGATCCCCATGGCCGGCCACCCTCGCGACGTCGCCCGCTGGACATCAGCACCGTACGAACGGTCACCGGAAGCGTCAAGTAATACTGAAGGCCACTGTTCAGTGGGAGTGGCGGCCGATCACGCACCAGATCGCGAAGGCCGGCTCCGAGCCGGGGTTGCCGAGCCGGTGCGGCGTGGTCGCCGGGAAGCTGATCGAGTCGTCCGCGGACAGCTCGTAGGACTCGAAGCCGACGTCCACGACCAGCCGGCCGGACAGGACGTAGCCGAACTCCTGGCCGGCGTGCCGCATGAACGTGCCCTCACGCGAGGAGCACGCGCCCGGCTCGTAGGTCACGTGCAGGAACTCCACGCCCGGGAGCGAGCCCGAGGTCAGCCGGCGCCAGTGGACGCCCGACTCCAGCTCCAGGCTCTCGTGCTCCCCCGAGCGCTGGAACGAGAAGAACCCCTCCGCCTCACGGCCCCTGACCAGCGCGGCGGAGCCGTCGGGGTCGCCGGGCGCGCCGCCGCGACCGGTTGTGCGCGGTCCCGGCTCGCCCGCGAGCAGGCCGTCCAGGGACGTGTCGAGCAGGTTCACGATGTCGAACAGCTTGCTGACCGAGGGCTGGGCCTTGCCGGTCTCGATCTGGGACAGGGCGCTCGCGCTCACCCCGAGCCGCCGCGCCACCTCCCGCAGCGACAGCCCCTGCCGCAGGCGCTCGGCGCGCAGCCGGGCGCCGAGATCCAGCGCGGGGACGCCGGCCGGGGCGACCGCGGGCTGCTGCTCGGGGGGGTCCATGGCCGGAGTGTACAGTGCCGCAACTCAAACGTTCACTTCTGGTGCACACCAGCGTATTCTCACGGTCGACATGGCGTTGGCACCGGAGCCGAAGGGGGGCCCGGGGGACCTGAGCAGACTGCGGGTCCCCGGCCGATCAAGGGGGATGGCCATGGGGGACCGACTGCTGCTCCGCGGCGGGTACGTGGTGACGATGGACCCGGAGCTCGGCGAACTGCAGGGGGACGTCCTCATCGAAGGGGACACGATCGCCACCGTGGCGCCGGGGGTCGCCGCGGACGCCGAGGTGATCGACGTCGACGGCGACATCGTGATCCCCGGCTTCATCGACACCCACCGCCACACCTGGGAGGCGGCGATCCGGGGCTGCGCGCCCAACGCGACCCTCGACGACTACTTCGTGGAGGTGCTGGACACGTTCGCGCCGGTGTACCGGCCCGAGGACGTCTACGCCAGCAACCTCGCCGGCTCCCTGGAGTGCATCAACGCCGGCATCACCACCCTGGTCGACTGGTCGCACATCAACAACACCCCCGAGCACCCCGACGCCGCGGTCGGCGCGCTCAAGGAGACCGGCATCCGCGCGCAGTACGCCTACGGCAGCGCCAACACCTCCCTGGCCGACTACTGGTTCCAGAGCACGATCGCGGTGCCGGGCGAGGACGTCCGGCGCGTGCGCGAGCGGTACTTCTCCTCCGACGACGGACTGCTGACGATGGCGCTGGCGACCCGCGGGCCCGGGTTCTGCAAGGACGACGTCGTGCGCTCGGAGTGGGGGCTGGCCCGCGAGCTGGGCATCCCGATCACCGTCCACGTCGGCATGGGCCGCGTCGCCGGCCGGTTCGGCATGATCAAGATGCTCGACGGCCTCGGCCTGCTCGGGCCGGACACGACCTACATCCACTGCTGCTACTTCAGCGACGAGGAGTGGCGCCTGGTGGCCGAGTCCGGCGGCACCATCTCGATCGCGCCGCAGGTCGAGATGCAGATGGGCCACGGCTGGCCACCGGTGATGAAGTCGCTCGAGCACGGCCTGCGGCCGAGCCTGTCGATCGACGTCGTGACCACCGTGCCGGGCGACATGTTCACGCAGATGCGCTGCGCGTTCGGCGGCGAGCGGTGGAAGACCCTGGCGGCCGCGTGGGAGGCCGACGTCGACGCGCCCGAGAGCACCCTGACCGCGCGCCAGACCCTCGAGATGGCCACGATCAACGGCGCCCACGTCGTCGGGCTGGAGGGCCGCACCGGCTCGCTCACGCCCGGCAAGAAGGCCGACGTGGTGGTGATCGACGCGTCCGGGCTCAATGTCGCGCCGGTGATCGACCCGGTGGCGGCGGTCACCCTGTGCGCGGACGTGTCCAACGTCGACACGGTGATCATCGACGGCAAGGTCCACAAGCGCGCCGGCAGGCTGCTGGCGGACGTCGGCAACGCGCGCCGGCTGGTCGAGGCCTCCCGCGACCACCTGGTCGAGCAGGTCGAGCAGCGGCAGCGGCAGCAGGCATGACCGCCAGGTACCTGGTGCGCCGGGCCGGCGAGGGCGGCCCGGCGCGGCCCGACCACACGGTCGCGGCCGGCAAGGGCTTCCGCCGCCGGTCGCTGGTGGACGAGGACGCGGGCGCGGTGCACACCGGCTTCGGCGTCTGCGCGCTGGACCCCGGCGGCGAGGTCGCCGCGCACGTGCACTCCTACGAGGAGAGCGTCCACGTCCTGGAGGGCGAGGTCGTGGTCGACACCCCGGAGGGCGCGGTCGTGCTGCGCCCGGGCGACTACGGGCTGCTGCCGGTCGGGGTGCCGCACGCCTGGCGCAACCCGGGCGGCGCGGGCGCCGTCTGGGCCGACATGCTCGCGCCGCAGCCGCGCGCGCGCCACGGCGGCGACACCTTCCCGGTCCCGCCGCTGCCAGCCGTCGCCCCGGCCCCCGTCGACGTCCGCGACCCGCGCACGCGCTCGTTCGGGCACATCGAGCCGGCGAACATGGACCCCGACAAGCAGTCCAGGGAGCAGCTCGCGGTCTCGGCCAGCATGCGCACGGCGCTGCTGCTGTACGCCGGGATCACCGTGAAGATGATGGTCGACGGCGACCTCGGGGCGCAGCTGTCGACCATGTTCATGGTGCAGTACGTGCCGCGCGGCGGGACCGGCACCCACGACCACCCGTTCGAGGAGACCTACCTGATCCTCGATGGCGAGGTCGACGCGAGCTTCGACGGCGAGCGCCACCGCCTGGTCGCCGGCGACGTCGCCTGGGCCGGGGTCGGCTGCGTGCACGGGTTCACCAACCCCGCGGACCGCCCGGTGCGCTGGCTGGAGACGCAGGCGCCCCAGCCGCCGGCGCGCCACTCCTACCGGTTCACCCGCGACTGGGACTACCTCCGCGCCGGCCTCGCGCCGGGCCGGGCGCGGCGCCTCGGAGAGGAGTGAGCGATGCCGGAACCCGGCAGCGTCGTGGTGGTCGGAGGCACCTCCGGCATCGGGCTCGAGATCGCGCGCTCCTACGCCGCCCAGGGCCGCGACGTCGTCCTCACCGGGCGCGACCCGCAGCGGGCGGAGGCGGTGGCCCGCGAGGTCGGCGGGTGGACGGTCGGGATCGGGCTGGAGCTGGCCCGGCCGGAGGGGATCGCGGCGGCGCTGTCGGGGGTCGGCCCGGTCGGCGACCTCGTGCTGGCGGCCATCGACCGCGACAGCAACAGCGTCCGCGGGTACGACCTCAAGCGCGCCGGCCACCTGGTCACGATGAAGCTGGTCGGCTACACCGAGGTGGTGCACGCGCTGCTGCCGCGGATGGAGGAGCACAGCTCGGTGGTGCTGTTCGGCGGGCTGGCCAAGGACCGGCCCTACCCGGGCTCCACCACCGTCACCACCGTGAACGGCGGGATCGCGGGCCTGGTCCGCACGCTCGCGGTCGAGCTGGCCCCGATCCGCGTCAACGCGATCCACCCGGGGATCGTCGGCGACAGCCCCTTCTGGAGCCGACGTGGGGAGGCGGCGCTCGCACCGGTCCGCGAGCGCACCCCCACCGCCCGCAACGTGACCATGCAGGACATCGTGGGCGCGGTCGCCTTCCTGCTGGAGAACCCGTCGATGAACGGGCACAACCTGCACGTCGACGGCGGCTGGCTGCTGCTCTAGCGTGGCAGCCCGGCACGGTCCAGGACGGGAGGCGGGCGCGGCATGGGGAGCAACCCGACGGTGGCGGTCGTCGGCACCGGGCGGATGGGCGGCGCGATGGTGGGCACGCTGCGCCGGGCCGGCACCGACGTGGTGGTCTTCAACCGGACCGCGGCCAGGGCCGAGGCGGTCGCGCGGCGGACCGGCGCCACGGTCGCCGCCAGCGCGCGCGACGCCGCCGGCCGGGCGGACGTGGTGCTGTGCTCGCTGGCCGACGACGCGGCGGTGCGGGCGGCCTACGCGGGCCCCGACGGCCTCGCGGCCGGGTTGCGGCCGGGCGGGGTGGTCGTGGACACCAGCACCATCGACCCGCGCACGGTCCACGCGGTCGCCCCGCTGGTCGCCGAGCGGGGGGCGGCCCTGCTCGACGGCCCGGTGTCCGGCAGCGTCCAGCTCGTCGAGCGCGGCGAGCTGACCTTCATGGTCGGCGGGGACGCCGGCGCGCTCCGGCGGGCGCGGCCGGTGCTCGACGTGCTCGCCGGCCGCGTCTTCCACGTCGGCGCGCAGGGCGCGGGCGCGACCATGAAGCTGGCGGTCAACACCATCGTGATCGGGCTCAACCAGGCGCTCGCGGAGGCGCTGGTGCTCGCCGAGCGGGCCGGCGTCGAGCGCGCCGCGGCCTACGAGGTCTTCGCCGGCAGCGCGGTCGCCGCGCCGTTCGTGCTGTACAAGCGCCAGGCGTTCGAGCACCCCGACGACACCCCGGTCGCGTTCAGCCTCAGCCTGGTCGCCAAGGACCTCGGCCTGGTCCTGGACCTGGCCGGGCGCACCGGAACGCCCGTGGAGCAGGCGGCCGCCAACCGGCGGATCGTCGACGCCGCGATCGCCGCCGGGCTCGGCCCGCGCGACCTCAGCGCGATCGCGGCCTACCTGCGCGACGCGGGCCGGTGACCGCGCCGGGCGGTGGACGGAGGCATTGACGTGCAGAGATGCGGAACTGAGAATGAGCCAGGTCGGTTGTTCTGCTGCACCTGGCCGCGCTGCGCCCCGACCCTCTGACCGGTCCTCTTGAGTCCCCAGGCATCGTCGCCGGAGGTGGCCGTGTTCCCCAGCAGGTTCGACTTCACCGCACCGCGCACCCTGGAGGAGGTCCTGGCGGTCCTCGCCGAGCACGGCGACGACGCCAAGGTCCTCGCCGGCGGGCAGAGCCTGATCCCCTTGCTGAAGCTGCGCTTCGCCGCCCCCGAGCTGGTGGTCGACCTCAACCGGGTGCCGGGCCTGGACGGCCTGGAGGAGACCGACGGCCGGCTGCGCATCGGCGCCATGACCCGGCACGCCGAGCTGGCGCGGACGGCCTGGCTGAAGGGCCGCTTCGGGGCGGTCGCCGACGCCGCGCCGATGATCTCCGACCCGCTGGTGCGCAACCTCGGCACCATGGGCGGCTCGCTCGCCCACGCCGACCCGCAGGGCGACTGGGCGTCGGTGGCGATCGCGCTCGGCGCCGAGCTGGTGGCCCGCAGCGCCGGAGGTGAGCGCACGATCCCCGCCGCCGACTTCGTCACCGGCCCGTTCACCACGGCGCTGGAGCCGACCGAGGTCCTCACCGAGGTCCGCGTGCCCCTGCCGGCGGGCCCGGCCGGCGGGACCTACCTCAAGCTGGAGCGCAAGGTCGGCGACTTCGCCACCGTCGCGGCCGCGGTGCACCTGGAGCTGGACGGCTCCGGCCGGGTCGCGCGGGCGGGGATCGCGCTCACCGCCGTCGGCCCGCAGAACATCCGCGCGACCGCCGCCGAGCAGGCGCTCGCCGGCGCCGAGCCCACACCCGAGGCGTTCGAGGAGGCCGGCCGCCTGGCCGCCGGGGCGGCCGACCCCGGCAGCGACGTCCGCGGGTCGGCGGCGTACAAGCGCGCGGTCGTCTCGACGTTCGTGCGTCGCGGCCTGGCCCGCGCGCTCGACGCCGCCCGGGCCGCCTGACCTGACCGGCAGCCTTCGGGATCCGGCCGCAGAAGGAGGAAAAGCTGTGGAGATCAGCGCGACTGTGAACGGCGTGCCCCGGACCGCGGAGGTGGAGCCGCGGCTGCTGCTGGTGCACTGGCTGCGCGAGCACCTGCAGCTCACCGGGACGCACGTGGGCTGCGACACCTCGGGCTGCGGCGCCTGCACGGTGCTGCTCGACGGCGTGCCGGTGAAGTCGTGCACGGTGCTGGCCGTCCAGGCCGACGGGCGCGAGGTCACCACGGTCGAGGGGCTGCAGGGCGGCAACGGCGGGCTGCACCCGGTCCAGGAGGCGTTCAAGTCCGAGCACGGCCTGCAGTGCGGCTTCTGCACCCCGGGCATGATGCTCACCTCCGCCGCGCTGCTGGAGCGCAGCCCCGACCCGGACGAGGACGAGATCCGCTGGGAGCTGAGCGGCAACGTCTGCCGCTGCACGGGGTACATGAACATCGTCAAGGCGGTCCGCCGGGCCGCGGAGCTGGCACGCGAGGGGAGGCCGACGGCATGACGACGGTCCAGGAGCACGAGGTCGCCGGGATCGGCCACAGCCTCAGGCGCCGCGAGGACGACCGCTTCAT
Source organism: Actinomycetes bacterium (assembly GCA_035263405.1). Taxonomy (GTDB): domain Bacteria; phylum Actinomycetota; class CALGFH01; order CALGFH01; family CALGFH01; genus DATFRI01. Next base: position 48,397 of record DATFRI010000043.1, read on the forward strand.
CCGCGGCAAGGGCACCTACGTCGAGGACGTCCAGCTGCCCGGGATGCTGCACATGGCCATCCTGCGCAGCCCGGTCGCGCACGCGCGCATCGCCTCGATCGACACCAGCCAGGCGGCCGCGCTGCCCGGGGTCGTCGCGGTCGTCACCGGCGAGCTGCTGGCGCAGCACAACCTCGCCTGGATGCCGACGCTGTCGGGCGACACCCAGGCGGTGCTGGCCACCGACAAGGTCCGCTTCCAGGGCCAGGAGGTCGCCTGCGTCGTCGCCGAGGACCGCTACGTCGCCCACGACGCGCTCGAGCTGATCGACGTCGACTACGAGGAGCTGCCCGTCCTGGTCGACCCCTTCAGGGCGCTGGAGCCGGACGCCCCGCTGATCCGCGACGACAAGGAGGGCCAGGCCGACAACCGCTGCTACCGCTGGGAGGCGGGCGACGCCGAGGCGACCGCGCGCGCGTTCGCCGAGGCGGAGGTCGTGGTCCAGCTGGACACCCACTACCCGCGCTGCCACCCCTCCCCGCTGGAGACCTGCGGGATCGTCGCCGACGTCAACCCGGCCACCGGCCGGGCGACGCTCCACATGACCTCGCAGGCGCCGCACGCGCACCGCACCCTGTTCGCGATCGTGGCCGGCCTGCCCGAGCAGAACATCCGCATCAAGACCCCCGACATCGGCGGCGGCTTCGGCAACAAGGTGCCGATCTACCCCGGCTACGTGGTCGCCACGGCCGCCTCCCTGCTGCTCGGCCGGCCGGTCAAGTGGATCGAGGACCGGACAGGAAACCTCATCTCGACGGGCTTCGCCCGCGACTACCACATGCGCGGCGAGCTGGCGCTGACCCGCGAGGGGAGGATGCTGGGGCTGCGGGTCCGCCTGGTCAGCGACAACGGCGCGTTCTTCGCCGACGCCCAGCCGACCAAGTGCAAGGCCGGCCTTTTCCACATCGTCACCGGCTCCTACGACCTGCCGGTCGCGCACGTCACCGCCGAGGGCGCCTACACCAACAAGGCCCCCGGCGGCGTCGCCTACCGCTGCTCGTTCCGGGTCACCGAGGCCAGCTACCTGATCGAGCGCCTGGTGCACAACGCCGCCGCCGAGCTGGGCATCGACCCGGCGGAGCTGCGGCTGCGCAACTTCATCCGGCCCGAGCAGTTCCCCTACCGGTCGGCGACCGGGTTCGTGTACGACTCGGGCGACTACCACGCGGCCATGCGGCTGGCCATGGACAAGCTCGGCTACGAGGACCTGCGCGCCGAGCAGGCCGCCGCGCGCGAGCAGGGCCGGCTGCTGGGCATCGGCGTCGCCAGCTTCACCGAGGTCGTCGGCGCCGGCAACCACAAGGACTACGACATCGCCGGGATCAAGATGTTCGACTCGGCCGAGCTGCGCGTGCACCCCACCGGCAAGGCGATCCTCAAGATCGGCGTGCAGACCCAGGGCCAGGGCCACGAGACCACCTTCGCCCAGATCGTCGCCTCCGAGCTGGGCATCCCCGCCACCGACGTGCTCGTGCAGTACGGCGACACCGACAACACGCCGTACGGCCTGGGCACCTACGCCTCGCGCAGCACCCCGGTCGCGGGCGCGGCCACGGCCGTGATCGCCCGCAAGCTGCGCGACAAGGCCCGCAGGATCGCCTCCCACCTGCTCGAGGCCGCCGAGGAGGACCTCGAGTGGCACGGCGACCGGTTCAGCGTCAAGGGCGCGCCCGACCGCGCGTCCACCATCCAGGACATCGCCTTCGCGGCCTACACCAACCTGCCCGAGGGGATGGAGGCCGGCCTGGAGGGCGTGCACTACTACGACCCGCCCAACATGACCTTCCCGTTCGGCACGTACATGGTCGCCGTCGAGGTGGACCCCGAGACCGGCCAGTGGAAGGTGCACCGCGTGGTCGCGGTCGACGACTGCGGGGTGCGGATCAACCCGATGATCGTCGAGGGCCAGATCCACGGCGGCCTCACCGAGGGCTTCGCGATCGCGGCGATGGAGCTGATCACCTTCGACGAGGACGGCAACTGCATCGGCCAGAACTTCACCGACTACCTCCTGCCGACCTCGTGGGAGACCCCGCGGTTCGAGACCTTCGAGACGGTCACGCCCTCGCCGCACCACCCGATCGGGGCCAAGGGCGTCGGCGAGTCGGCCACGGTCGGCTCCCCCGCGGCGTTCGTCAACGCGGTCGTCGACGCGCTCGGCCACCTCGGCGTCCGCAACCTGGAGATGCCGGTGACCTCCGCCAGGGTCTGGGAGGCGATCCAGTCGGCCAGGGCCGGCGGCGCGCCCGGCGGGCCCGGGCCGGCCGGGACCGGGTAGCGTTGGGCGGCGGCGACCCGCTCGCGCGCGCGGCCGAGCTGGAGCGCGGCGGCGAGCCGCACGCGCTGGCCACGGTGGTGCGGGTCGACCGCCCGGTGTCCGCGCGCGCCGGCGACCGGGCCGTGGTCCACGCCGACGGCCGGCTGGACGGCTGGGTCGGCGGCTCCTGCTCCGAGCCGATCGTGGTGCGCGAGGCGCTGGACGCACTGGCCGACGGCGCCGCGCGCCTGGTCCGCATCCGGCCGCCCGGCGCCGCGGCCGAGCCCGCCCAGCCCGGCGTCGTGACCGAGCGCACCACCTGCGCCTCCGAAGGGGGGTTGGACGTGTTCGTCGAGCCGCGCCTGCCCCGGCCGCTGCTGGTGGTCGCGGGGTCCTCCCCGGTGGCCAGGGCGCTGGCGCGGCTGGCGGGGGTGCTCGGCCAGCGCGTGACCGCGGTCCTGGACGGCCAGGGCGAGCTGCTGCCGGACGCCGACGCCACGATCACGCTCGCCGAGCTGGCCGCCGCGCGCTACCGGCAGCAGGACGCGATCGTGGTGGCCACCATGAACCGCTACGACGAGGCGGCGCTGCGGGCGGCGCTGGCGACCGGCGCCGGCTACGTCGGGCTGGTCGCCAGCCGGCCCCGGGGGCGCAAGGTGCTGGAGTTCCTCGCCGGGCAGGGCGTGCCCGCGGCCGACCTGGAGCGGGTGCGGACCCCCGCGGGGCTCGACCTCGGCCCGGCGACGCAGGAGGAGATCGCCCTGGCGGTGCTCGCCGAGTCCGTCGCCGAGCGCCACCGGACGGCGGCCGGACGGGGTCCCGCCGCCGCGCCGGGTGGCGGCGGGCGGGCGCGGGCGGCCGCCGGCGCGGCGGGCGGGACGCCCGCGCCCGAGCGCGCCCTGGATCCCGTCTGCGGCATGGCGGTCGCGGTGACCGCCGCCACCGCGTCCGCGACCGTCCGGGGACGCACCTGGTACTTCTGCGGTCCCGGCTGCCGCGACGCGTTCCTGGCCGAGCCGGACCGCTACCCCGAGCCGCCGGCGCGGGACGCCTCCGCGACCGCCTGACCGTCCCCGGCGTACGCTTCCACCAGCGACGACTCGGGTGGGTCGCCGGCCGACGGGACGGGCCGGACACGGATGTACGCCGCCCGGGAGAACACCTCCCGCCACTGGTCGGCGTGCCCCAGCAGCGTCCACGACGGGTCGCCCGCCTGCGTGCGGTGCTCCTGGAGCGCCCGCCAGGTCAGCTCGGCGACGGGTGCGGTCTCGACCCGGCAGGTGAACTGCTCGTCCGGGGTCCCGCGAGGCCCGTAGGGATCGTTCTCCCCGGGGAGCTGGATCCCGGCCGCCCGGCCCAGCTCCCGGTAGCGGTCGAGCCCCGACTCGGGCACGCCCCAGTAGTACAGCCGGGGACGGCGCTCCCGGCCCCGGGCCGCGTAGGCGACGAACGCCGCCTGCACCGCCCGCGAGACGGCCATGTGGTCCGGGTGCGCGGTGACCCCGCCCGGCTCCATCGTCACGACGACGTCCGGCAGCTCCCGGTCGAGGAACGAGCCGACCGCGGCGATCAGCACGGCCGGCCCGGCCGCCACGACCTCGCCGTCGCGGAAGTCGCCGAACTCCACCCGCTCCACACCGACCACGCGCATGGCCGCGCGCTCCTCGGCCTCGCGGACCCTCGGCAGGGTGTCGCGCGTGGCGTTCGACCCCGCGGCGATCTCGCCGGCCTGGCCGCGGGTGGCCGTCCACACCACGCAGCGGACGCCCGCGCGGACCAGCATCGCGAACGCCCCGCCCATCGCCCAGGTCTCGTCGTCGGGATGGGCGAAGACCCCCGCGACCGTCAACAGATGGGCCACCCTCACCTCCTGCGGGTCCGAGCCTCCTCGGCGCAATTCAACCAGGCCTGCGCGCAATTGTCGGCACGTCAACCAGATCGGTTGCCGGAATGCAACCGACGGCGGCCGGATGGCGGCGGCCGGATCAGGGCACCGGAAGGCGCTGCTGGTCGGGCCGCTGCAGACGGATGCGCCCGTACTCGCCGTCCGCGCCGGGCTCGCGCACGACCGCGCCGCGCCGCACCTGGTCGACCGCCTCGGCGATCCGGGGGAACCCCGCCGCCCGGATGTCCTCGACCGGCAGCTCCGCCACGATCGGCAGCTCCGGACCCAGCCGCTCGATCATCGCATCCAGCGTCCGGCCCACCGTCCGGGTCTTCGGCCCGACCCCGAGGACCTCGGCGGCGATCTCCGCCAGCGGCATGAGCTCACGGTACGGCGCCGCCCCGGCGGGCCGGGATCCCGCCGGCCGGTCGGCCAGGTCCTCCACCCGCTGCAGCACGCCCATGGTCAGCCGGCGGCCGCACACCGGGCACAGGCCGCGGCGCGCGCGTGCCTGGGCCGGGTCGAGCCGGACCCCGCACGCGCGGTGACCGCTCAGGTGGTACCGCCCCTCCTCCGGGAACAGCTCGACCGTGCCCTCGAAGCCCTCCCCGGTCTCCAGCGCCCGCCGCATGGCGAAGAAGTCCGGCGCGGTGGAGAACGAGGACGCCTCGCGGCCGAGCCGGTCGGGTCCGTGGGCGTCGGACCAGCTCACCACGCGGAAGGGGTCCAGCGCCGACACGCGCCAGCACATCGCGGGGTCGGCGGACAGGCCGGTCTCGATCGCGAAGACGTGCCCGGCGAGGTCGCCGTAGCAGTCCTGGATCGAGCCGAACCCCGTCGTCGCGCTGAGGACGCCGACCCACGGGGTGAAGACGTGCGCGGGCACCAGGTAGGCGCCCTCGCCGCTGGCCAGCGTCAGCTCGAGCAGGTCCCGCGCGTCCAGCGACAGCGTGGGGCGCCCGTCCTCGGCGAGGTTGCCGATCTCCGCCAGGCGCCCGGTCAGCCGGGCCGCCGCCTCGAGGTCGGGGGCGTACAGCAGGTGGTGCATCCGCCGTGCGCGGCCGTCGCGGCGGAAGGTGGTCGAGACCTCGGTCGCCAGCAGCAGCCACAGCGGCCCGCGGCACGACGGCGGCAGCTCGGCGTCCACCGCGCGGTCGAGGTCCTCGCGCAGCCGGTACAGCCCGGGCGCGGCCGGGACCAGGCTGTCGCGCAGCTCGGCGAGCCAGGCGGGATGGGTGAAGTCGCCGGTGCCGAGGACGGCGACGCCCTTGCGCCGCGCCCACCGGGCCAGCCGCGCCAGGTCGGCGTTGCGGCTGGTCGCGCGCGCGTACCTCGAGTGGGTGTGCAGGTCGGCGTAGAACGGCATGCACCCTGTCTCTCCAGCCCGAACGCGCGTCTAACCCCAATGCCGCTGTCTCAGGGGGTGTCGCGCGGCAGGTGGGTGGAGCCCGCCGGGCGGATTGGGCAGCTTACCCTTGACGGATGGGGGTGAGCTCGCCCGTCACCGGGACCTGGGGCAGGAGCCGGTTGGTGATCACGACGAGGTCGAACCTGTAGTCCTCGCCGTCGCTGGCCTTCCACTGCCCGGCGACCAGGCCCATGCGGGCGATGTTGGGGTGGGGGTTGGTCGGGTTGGTGAAGTCCACCGGACCCGCGAGCGTGTCCAGCTTGGTGGTGCGCATCGCCTCGACCACCGCGTCGCGGTCCCCGGCGCCGCCGGCGCGCTTGAGCACGTCGAGGATGACCTCCCACAGGCTGTGGCCGTAGCCCAGGGTGAAGGTCGGCTGCCGGCCGGTCTCCTCGATGTAGGCGTCGGCGTAGTGCTGTGCGGTCTGCCCGGTGAGGCTGGATTCGAACGGGAAGGAAGGGTGCCAGGTGATGCTGGTGGAGATCCCGTCGGCGGAGGGGGTGTAGGCCTCCACCTGCCGGGGGAAGTTGCAGGCCCGGGTCATGGTCACGTACGGCGGGATCGCGTGCTTGTCGGCCAGCTGCCGCCAGATGTCGATGAAGTCGACCGCCAGCGGCGCGCCGGTCAACAGGTCCGGGTCGGCCTTGACGATCTGGTCGACGAGCGGGCGGAAGTCCGGCGCGCGGGAGTTGTTCTGGTTCTCATACCGGCCCGGGTCCACCAGCTTGTAGCCGGCCCGCTTGAGCCCGGGCGGGTAGCCGGTCTTGGGGTCGGCCGCCTCGTTGCCAGGGGCGTCGTCGGGCCACAGCCCCACGACCACCTTGTTGGTCTGCAGGGGCTTCCACAGGTCGACGAAGACCTCGACGGTGTCGGGGTGCCCCCAGTAGTAGTGGTAGGTCCACTGGAACGGCTGCGGGGGGTCCAGGCTGTGGCCGCGCTGCTTGACGTAGGTGTTCCAGGAGCCGAGGGTGGACATGCAGGGGACGCCGCGCTGCTCGCACAGGTTGGTGGTCGGGATCGACGTGCCGACGAAGTCGTCCAGCGTCAGCATCAGGTCGACCTTGTCGTAGTCGAGCAGGTCCCTGGCGACGGTCGCGGCGCGGTCCTCGTTGGTCTGGCTGTCCTTGACGATGATGTCGATGCCGTAGTGGTCCTTGCCGATCACCAGGCCGTTCTTGAGGACCTCGCGGATCTTGTTGATGTTGAAGTTCTCAGCCTCGGCGAAGGCGCCCTGCGCGCCGGTCAGCGGCAGGACGTAGCCGATCTTGATACGGCGGTCCAGGGCCAGGTTCGGCGCCTGGGGCTTGCCGCACCCGCCGACCAGGGTGGCGGCGCCGCCGGCCAGCGCGGTCCCGCCAAGGGCCTGCAGGAAGCCACGGCGGGTGAGCGGGGATGGCGGCGGGACGCCGCGGTCAGCCTGCGCGGCGGGTGGCACCGGCGGGTGCGCCGACCCGGACTGGTTGGTCGACTCCTGATCACGTGCCATGGCGCCCGGCCTCCCCAATAGCGACGCTGACCCTGCCGTTTGACGTGACAGGACAAGGTGTGACTAGGGGTCGGGTGCCCAGGTGGTGGGGCAGGTGCTGCGCGGTACCTCTGACGCGGTGCCGCTGAAGAGAGCCCTGGCGTACTCCGCGCGGATCGGATCATAGCTCCCCGTCCGCTTTGGGAGCAAAGACGGGAGAAACGGTCGTTACGAGCAGTCGTGACCTGGCCGATCTATGAGCCGGCGGGCGGCCCGGGCCGCCCGCGGTGCGGGGAGCGGGTGACCCCGCTCCCCGCACCGCGGCGTCAGTTCATGCGCGCACCACGGCCGGCGCGGCGAGCGTCAGGCCGTAGACGGCGAGGGCCTCGGTGACCGGCTGGAAGTACGAGCGGAAACGGGGTCCGCACGGCCCCGTCGTACCGCCGGAGACGATGCCCTCGGCCGTGTTACCGGAGAACAGCGGCCCGCCGCTGTCGCCCGGCTGGGTGCACAGGTTGGTCTCGGTCAGCCCGTACACCGTCCCCTCGGCGTAGCGCACGGTCACGTTGGTGCGCAGCACGGTCCCACAGGTGGTGCCGGTGGTCGAGCCGGTCTTGCAGGCCGCCGAGCCGGCCACCGGGTCGGCCGCGCCGGTGATCGCCAGCACGCCGTCGTCGTCCAGCACGGCGCCCTGCGGCCGCAGGGCGCCCGGGTTGCTGATCCTGATCGCGCCGAAGTCGTCGCCGGGGAAGCTGGCGGCGGCGGACGGCCCGATCATCGCGCCGCCGGCGGTCTCCCAGGCCGGGGCGAAGCTGGTGCAGTGGCCGGCGGTGAGCGCGTACCAGTTGCCGCGGCGGCTGCGGGTCATGAACGCGGCCGTGCAGCGGCCGCCCGTCGTGCCGTAGATCGCCTGCCCGCCGTAGAACGCCTGGGTGGCGACCTCGCCGGCGACGCGCTCGACCCTGACACGCACGCCGAGCGACCTCGCCCTGGCCAGGAACGCCGCCGCGCGCGCGGACGGCGCACCGGCGGGCAGGCTGATCGAGACCGCGTTGGCCACGACGTCGACCCCCCAGGCCGCCCCGGCGGGACCGGCGGCCCGGTCCAGCGCCGCCCGCGCGCGCTCCAGGCGCGGGAGGCTGTAGGCGACGGTGCGGGCGTGGGCGCCGAGCGCGCGGGCCTGGCCCGCGCCGGCGGCGTCGAGCACGTTGACGACCACGGCGCCGCTCGCCCGGTCGAGGTAGACGCCGGCGGCACGGGCGCCGAGCGCCCGGCTGAGCCGCTCGGCCGCCGCCAGCCGCTGTGCCGGCGTCAGCGAGGAGCCCGACGCCGCGGCCCGCGAGGCCGGCAGGACGAGCAGGGCCGCGAGGGCGACGGCGGCGATCGCGGCGAGACGGGTACGGGACACGGTGAGCACGGCCATGGCTCCCCCTGGAGGTGCTGGAACTGGATGCCATGCGGACCGCGCGGCGCCGCCGCACCACACCGGCCGCGGATCGCGGACGGAGACGGTCTACGTGATCGTACTATTCGTACCGAAGAAGATGAACACTACGGACAGTGTTCGTCCAGGCGAATCCGGCCGTGGCGCCACCCCCGCGGCCGGGTAGGATCGCGCCCGGCCCGGCGCCTCGACCCTCCCGCCAGCCCATGGGCAGCCATCCCGCACCCCCTCCGGGGCGCCACGGCGCCCGCCGGCTCCGGCCCGCTGCCCGGGGAATGCGCGTCCGGACGGGTGGGTTGCACGGCGGCGAGGGGGGCGGCTCCGCTCGCACCCCACCGAACAGGAGGACCAGATGCGGATCGGCGTCATCGGCTCCGGGCTCATCGGCGGCACCCTCGCGCGGCTGCTCACCCGTGCCGGTCACGAGGTCATGGTGAGCAACTCCCGGGGCCCCGAGACCCTGGCCGGCCTGGTGGGAGAGCTGGGCGCGCGTGCCACCGCGGGGACCCCCGCGCGGGCGGCGGCGTTCGGGGAGCTGGTGATCGTCGCGGTGCCGTTCGGCCGCTACCGCGAGCTGCCGGCCGCGGAGCTGGCCGGCCGGATCGTGGTGGACACCAACAACTACTACCCGGCGCGCGACGGCGAGCTGGACGAGCTGGACGAGGGGGTCAGCACCTCCAGCGAGCTGCTGGCCGCGCACCTGGAGGGCGCCCGGGTGGTGAAGGCGTTCAACACCGTCTGGTACCGGCGGCTGCGCGACGAGGGTCGGCCCCGCGGCGCACCCGGCCGGCTCGCCGTCGCGCTCGCCGGCGACGACCCCGACGCCAAGCGGACCGTCGCCGCCCTCGTCGACGAGATCGGCTTCGACCCGGTGGACACCGGCGGGCTCGCCGAGGGCGGCAGGCGCCAGCAACCCGGCAGCCCGATCTACGACGTCGCGCTGACCGCCGACCAGCTGCGCCAGCGGCTGGACGCGTAGGCCCCGGCGGGCCGGCTCAGGCGCCCGGGTTCCCGCCCAACCCGAGCCGTAGACACCGCGGACGCCGTGGACGAGGCGGCTGCCGGATCCCGCGCGGGTGGCCGGACGCCACGCCCGGCGCGCGGGTCAGGGGCTGGCGCTGCCGAGCAGCCGCAGGTTCCGGCCAAGCTGCTCGTACAGGGCCGCCACCTCGTCCTCGAGGTCGTCGAACGGCTCGATCCTGCTGTCCTGGAAGCGGCGCTGCAGCTCGTGGATGGCGGAGTCGACCATCGAGGAGTCGCCCGCCAGCGCCGCGGCCAGGAGGAGCAGCCGGTACAGCCGCTCGTCGTAGGGGCTCACCGCCAGGCCCTTGCGCACCGCCCACGCGGCCCCAGCGGGGTCGGCGGCCTCCAGGTAGCGACGCGCGAGATCCTCGGCGGCGTCGACGATCGTGGCCTCGATGATGGGCCGGTGGCCGGTCTCGGCCCAGCCGTAGGCTCGGAGCGGCACGCCCTCGAAGGGCATGCCGCGGACCATGGCCAGCGCGTTGTGCAGGACCGGGATCCCGGCGATGCCGGGCTGCGCATGGCGTGTCAGGGTCCAGAAGCGCGACCAGTCCAGCCGGACCGTCGGATGCAGCCGGTAGCGGCCGTGCCGGTCGAAGAACAGGTACGCCGTGCCGTCGGGCGCCTTTCCCATCGTCTCGCGGGCCAGGGCGACGACCGGCCGCAGCCGCTCGCGGTCCACCGGATCGCCCGGCCACAGCGCCGCCACCAGGGCGTCGGGCTCCGCGCCCTCGAGGTTCAGCGCCAGGTACGCGAGCAGCTCACAGGCCTTGTCGTGCCCGGGCCGGTCGTCGGTGTCCACCTCGCCGGCCAGCTCCACGGGACCGAGCACCTTGACCTCGGCCGGTGGCTGCTGCAGCTCGGCCAGCTCGCCGCCGGCGGTGAACATCGCCTGCAAGCCCAGCTCGACCGGGACCCCCGGCTCGCCCGCCTCGCCGGCGCCGTCGGCGGCCGCGACCTCGAGCAGCTCGGCGAGGGCGTCGATCTGCTCGCGCGGCAGTCGCCACGGCCTGACCCGCAGGCCGAGCGGCCCGACGTCGACGTGCTCGTCCGCGACGGCCACCGACCAGCCGGGATCGTGGGCGCCGCCCGCGGCGACCACGGAGGTCCCGGGCAGCGCCGCGAGCCGCTCGCGCTGCTCGGCGGTGAGCCGCTCGGCGCTCAGCACGATCGTCCGGGCCCGCCCCGCGCCGGCCTCGCCCGCGTCCGGGGGACCCGCGGCGAGCAGTTCCTCGACCGACCCCAGCTCGCGGACGTGGTCCAGCACGCGCAGCCCGCGCTCGCCGAAGCCGGCCAGCACCAGCTCGAAAGAGCCCGCCCACGGCCCGGTCGCCAGCTCGACCGCGAGGATGTCGAGGGTGAGCCCGACCGGCTCGGGCGCGCCCTCCAGCATGATCGCCTCCGGCTGCTCGAGGTTGAGCAGCAGCAGGCCCTCCGCGGTCGTCCCGACGGTCGCGAGCCCGGGCAGGGGCGCCCGCACTCCCGCCGCGGAGCGCTCCAGCATCGCCGGGGGCAGGCTGGCGGGCAGGCGCCAGCGGCGCTCGCCGGGCACCAGCGACCAGCCCGCCGGTGGTGGAGCCGGGTCGGCCAGCAGCACGTCCAGCCGGTCGCGCGTCAGCTCGATCCCGAGGACCTGCGGCAGCGCCCGCTGCTCGGCCTCCAGCCCCGCGGCGAGGACCCGCAGCGCGAGGTCCAGGAACCGCGCGGTCTCGGGCTCCTGCAGGGCGCGCAGCAGCCGCTCGACGCGGGCGGGCCCGGCGGTGGGCATGGGGATCCTGGCGCCCGCCCGGCGGCGGCGCTGCTGCGCCCGGCGCAGCCGTCCCAGCCGGGCGACCACGCCGGCCGCGAGCAGCCCCCCGGCGCCGAGCACCGGCAGGGCGAACGGCTCGTCCGCCACGGGCGGCTCCGGCGCCGGCGCGGGCGCGACCGTCCGCGGCGTCGGCTCGACGGCCCCCTGCTGCCCGGCCACGACCCCGGGCACCTCGCTCGCCCCCGCCGCGAGCCGCTCCCCCGCCCGGGCCGCGCGATCGACGGCCGGACCGACCGAAGAGGCTGCGCTCCGCTCAACTCCCCCATGGTGCGGGGCGGGGTGCTCAGCCCCGGCCCGGTCGGCGCGCAGAGGTGGCAGGCCGAAGGCGTCGGCGGGCATGAGCAGGGTGAGGCCGGGGTGGATCCAGTCCGGGTCCTCCAGGCGCCGGCCGTCGGGCAGCGGCCGGCCCGCGTTCAGCTCCCACAGCTCCCGCCAGCGCAGCGGGTCGCCGAGGTGGGTCTCGGCGATCCGCCAGAGCGTGTCGCGTGGCTGGCCCGGGCGCTTGGGCTGCACGGTGTACACCCGCAGGCTCAGCCCGGCCTCCGGGACGGGCGGCGAGGCGGCCGGGTGCCCGTCGGCGGCCGCGGCGTGCAGCGCCGAGGCGACCGGGAGCGTCGGCAGCCCGCCGGGCGCGGCGGCCGGCGGCGCGTTGCCCGGCGGCGGCGCGTCGGCGACGACCGCTGCCGGCCGGGCGGCCGTGAGGTCCGCGGGCAGGGCCGCGGCGCGCGTGGCGGCGCCGCTCGGCCAGCTGAGGACCAGCACCGCCGCGATCAGCCGCCGCGCGAGCGCCTGGTTCAGCGAGGCCAGCGGGACCCGCGCCGGCAGCCGGCCGCGCAGCCCCGCGGCCAGCTCGACCAGCACGCACACGACGAACTGTGCCCAGGCCAGCCACGCCACGACCGCGACACTCTTGACCAGCACGTCGTCGGGGATCTGGTTGCGCGCGAGCGCGGCCTGCAGCTCGTCGGGCGAGGGCACGCCGTGGGGCAGCGGCCAGCCGACCGCGAGCCACAGCGCCACCGGCAGCCCGACGACGAGGGCGAGCAGGACGGCCAGGGCGGTCAGCCCGCCGGCGATCTCGCGGCGCTGGTTCATGGGTCCTCCTCCTCCACCCCCCGCACACTGACCGCGTCGGCGGTGCCCGAGCCGCTGAACTGGTCGATCCCCACCAGGCCGAGCAGCAGCGTCGGCTCGCGGTAGGCGACCGTGACCCGCACGGTGCCGCCGGTGACCTCCACCGTCCCGGCCGCGCCGATGGCGTCCAGGTACGCCTGCGCCTGCGCGGCGGCGGCGCGGGCGTCCAGCGGCACGGGCGCGTCCGGGCCGCGCCGCAGCGCCGCCGCGTCCAGCGCCCGCGCACCGGCCCTGGCGGCCTGCTCGGCCTGGTTGATGGCGCGACGCTTGGCGGTGATCGCCCGCCCCCCGTCGTACACCAGCGCGGCCGCGGCCAGCAGCGCGACGAAGAAGACCGCGACGATCGCGGTGACGGCTCCGGCCTGGCCGCGGTCGGGCGCGGGCCGCCCGGTGCCCGGCGGCGTCCCGCCCGCGCGGCCGCGGGCGCCGCTCATCCGGTCCCCCGGTACAGGTCGATGGGGGCCTGCGCGGCGGCCCGCCGGGTGGTGGCGCCCGGCAGCCCGAGCAGCTGGAGGTCGGCGAGCGAGACCGTGCAGGTCACCTGGACGCCGACCGCGCCGCCCGGGTGGAACCGGCCGGTGTCGACCGCGACGCCGAGCGGGGCGCAGGTGATCCCGGCGGCCCGCAACGACGCCTCGGCCTCCTCCTGGGCGGCGGCGGTCGCCGCGGCCGTCGTGCGCCGCGCGGCGGCCGCCCGCGCGGCGTCCCGGGCGGCGCCCTCGACCTGGCCTTCGGCGCGGGCCAGCCGGCCGGCGAACACGACGCCGGCGAGCAGGACCAGCAGCAGCGGCGCGACGACCGCCAGCTCGGCGGCCGCGGCGCCGTGCTCGCCGCGGTGGTGCCCGGCCGGCCGCGGCCTCATCCCTCGCCCTCCCCGCGGAAGCGCTCGACCTCGCCCGCGGCGGTCTGGCGCACCGGCAGCACCAGGCCGGGGACGATCGACTGGGCGCGGCCGGCGACCTCCACGCGCACGTCGTCGGCGCCCCGGGTGACGCGCACCTGCGGCCGCACCAGGTGGCCGCCGTCGGCCTGGTCGAGGAAGCGCCGGACGGCGGCCTGCCCGTCGGCCTCGCTGCCGCCGCGCACCCGGGTGGCGCGGGCGCCCTCCTGCGCGGCGCCGAGCGCGACCTCGCTGGCCAGCGACCAGGCCGCGAACTGGAAGATGCCGAGCAGCAGCAGCAACAGCGCGGGGAAGACCACGGCGAACTCCGCCACGACCGCCCCGCGCTCGCGGGGCGGTCCCGGGCGGCCGGCCGGCGGCCGGGAGCCGCGCAGCCGCCTCAGCTGCCGCTGAACGCCTGGAAGCGGCTGCGGATCGCGGCGATGAGCACGCCGATGATCGCGATCGCGGCGACCGCGATCGTCAGCACCACCGCGTACTCGCTGATGATCCCGCCGCGCTCCCCGGCCGTGCCCGGCCGGGCGGCCGCGGCGAGCCGGTCGCGCAGGACGCAGAGGAGCGTGGACAGGACGGTCATCTCGGGCATGGCGTGATCCTTCGCTCGACGGTCGAGCCCGGCCGGGCGTGCCGGCGGTGCGTGACGGCGCTGGCGGGGGCTCCTTTCTCGGCCACATGGTCAGACGCTCGCGAACACGCGCAGCAGGGCCGGGAAGCCGAGGAACAGCACGAAGCCGAGCAGCAGCAGCCCCACGGGCAGGACCAGCCGCTCGGTGACCCCGGCGGCGGCGCTCTCGGCGTCGGCGACCTCGCGCTGGCGCAGCGACCCCGCCTTGGCGGTCAGGGAGCGGCGCACCCGGGCGCCCTCGGTCCCGGCGAGGGCGAGACTGGCGGCCAGCTCCCGCAGCTCGGCGACGTCGAGCTGCTCGCCGAGCCGGCCGAGCGCCGCCCAGGGCGGCTCACCGGCCAGGCGCGCCCGGTCCAGCGTGTCGCGCAGCCGCTGGAACGCCCAGCCCTGGCCGGCGGCGGAGGTGGCCGTCATCGCCTCCTCGATGCCGGCGCCGCCGGCCAGCGACACGGCCACCAGGTCCAGCCACAGGCTGGTCGCCTCGCGGAACTCCCGACGGCGCGCGGCCGCCTGGCGACGCAGCGACAGGTCCGGCGCCAGGAAGCCGGCCAGCGCCGCCGCCAGCGCCAGGCCCGCCGCGGCCGGGAGCGGGACGGCCAGGCCCGCGAGAGTGAGGACGGCGGTGGCGGCGGGGACGAACAGGCCGGCGAAGACCGCGCCGATCGCCTTGCGGGCGGCCAGCCCCTCCAGCGACTGGCCGGTGACGTTGAGGTCGCGCTCCAGCGCCCGGCCGAGCGGCGTCCCGAGGTCGTCGAGGGCCGCCAGCAGCACCCGGCCGATCGCCAGCTCCCGCTCGGTCGCGCCCTCGCGGCGCGCCGCTGGCCGCTCGGACGGCCCCTCCCCGGGGACGACCTGCAGGCCCGCCAGCCGCCGGGCCAGCGCCGGCCGGCCGGGCCACAGGCCCCGCGTGAGCAGCCAGGCCCCGAGCCCGAACGCGGCTCCGGCCAGCATCGCCACGGTGACGCCGGCCCTCACGGGACACCTCCCCGGTCGCGGGCGGGGGCGTCCGCCAGGCGCAGCCGAAGCGGCGGGCGCTCGCGCTGCATCGCCTGCATCCACAGGTAGGAGGCGGTGAACACGCCCGCGACCAGGAGCAGCACGAGCTGGCCGAGCGGGGTGCCGAACGGTGCGAGGTAGCTGCGGCTGACGACCAGCAGGAGCGCCACGGTCGCCAGGCTGAAGACGGTGATGAACTGGGCGCTCGCCCGGGCCCTCGCACGCTCGGTCTCCACCCGCAGGCGCATGTGGACGTGCTCGCGGGTGGCGCGCGCGAGCGCCGACAGCATCTCCCCCAGGTGCTTGACCCGCTCGGTGCGCGCGAGCGCGAGCGCGACCACCACCCGGTCCGCGCTCGGGTTGGCCAGCTCGTCCCCGAACGCCTGCAGCGCCTCGCGGAACAGCCAGCGGCCCTGGAGCCTGCCGGCGAGCGCGGTGACCTCGGCGCGGATCGGCTCGGGGACCACGCCGGTGCGGGCGCTGGCGACGATCGCCTCCTCCAGCCCGCTGGCCGCGGCCATCAGGTCGCGCAGCATCTCGGTCCAGACGGCGATCGCCTCCACCCTCGCGATCGCGCGCTGCCGTGCCCGCCCGGCCCCGAACAGGGCCGGCCCCGCGCCGCCCAGGAGGCCGCCGAGCAGCACCCCCGCGGGCCAGCGCGTCAGCAGGCCGCCCGCCAGCGCCCCGAGCGCCGCCAGCAGCAGCCGCCGCCGGGCCGCGTCGAGGTCCCGCGGGCGCGGCCGGGCGGCGGGCGCCTGGCGTGGCGCCAGCCCGCGCCAGCCGAGCGCGGCCAGCAGCAGGCCGGCGCCGAACCCGGCGCCGCAGAGCACGACCAGCGCGGTCACCGGGTCCACCACCCGGCCGGCTCGCCCACGCCCAGCCCCGCGCCGTGCAGCGCCGGCTCGTAGCCGTGCAGCACCAGGTCGTCCAGGCAGCGCACCGGCACCCCCGGCACCGCCCGCCCCTCCGCACCGGGGCGGAACACCTCGTTGGTCACCACCTGGCTGCCCTCGGCGTCCAGGACCTCCCGCACGCTGGCCACGTAGCGCAGGTGCGGGCCGCCGTGGGCGCGCAGGTCCCGCTGCCCGATGAACACCACGAAGTCGATCGCGCCGGCCACCAGCTGCGCCGTGGCTTCGACCGGCAGCCGCTCCGACGACTGGATCGCGTAGGTCGCGATCCGCTGGAAGGTGTACTCGCTGCTGGTCGCGTGGATGGTGCACATCGACCCGTCGTTGCCCTGACTCATCGCGTTCAACATCGACAGCACCTCGTCGCCCAGCACCTCCCCCACGATCACCCGGCTGGGGTCCATGCGCAGCCCGTGCTGGACCAGCTCGGCCATCCTCACCTCGCCCTCGCCCTCGGCGTTGGGCTCGCGCGCCTCCAGCGCCACCACATCCGGGTGCAGCTCCCCCAGCTCGTGCAGCCCCAGCTCCAGCGACTTCTCGATCGTCACCAGCCGCTCCCCGGGCGGGATCACGTTCGCCAGCGCCCGCAGCAGGGTCGTCTTGCCCGCGTTCGTGCCGCCGGCGACCACCACGTTCTTGCGCGCCAGCACCACCGCGGCCAGGAAGGCCTTCAGGCCCTCGTCGATCGCGCCCAGGCCGACCAGATCGTCCAAGAAGACGCGCGGGTAGCGGTGGCGGCGGATCGACA
>DATFRI010000044.1:0-2524 GCA_035263405.1 Actinomycetes bacterium
AGCTGCGGTCCTCGGCGGAGGGGGTGCCGCTGCTGGTGGAGGAGCTGCTGGCCGCGTGGGTGGGCTCGGGGGCGCTGGTGCGCGAGCAGGGTGACTGGGCGGTGCGCCGGTACGTGGCGCCGGTGGTGCCGTTGACGTTCGCGGACTCGGTGCGGCGGCGGTTCGAGGGGCTGGATGCCGCCGGGAAGCAACTGCTGCAGGCGGCGGCGTTGCTGGGGCGGCGGTTCGACTGGACCCTGCTGCCCCCCGGGACCGGGATCGAGGAGAGCGTCATCGCGGCCGCGTTGCGGCGGGCGGTGGAGGCGCAGCTGCTGGCCGCCGACGAGCGTGGCTTCCGCTTCCGCCACACGCTCACCCACGACGTGGTGCTGGCCGGGATCCTGCCGCCCGAGCGGATCGCCCTGGCCCGGCGCGCGCTGGACGCGCTGGAGGCCGCCGACGGCGAGCGGGAGGAGCTGGCGGCGCGGCTGGCGGAGGCGGCCGGCGAGCGGGGGCGGGCGGCGGCGCTGCTGCTGGTGGCGGCGCGGCGGGGACGGGCGGCGGGGGCGCTGGCGACCGCGGCCGCGACCCTGGACCGCGCGGCGGCGCTGGCGACCGGGGACTGCGCGCTCGCGGCCGAGGTGGACGAGGAGCTGACCGAGGTGCTCGCGCTGCGCGGCGAGACCGAGCGCGCCGCCGCGATCGGGGAGGCGCTGCTGGCCACCCTCGACCGCGTGCACGTCCCGGCCGCGCGCCGCGGGCGGATCCTGCTCGGCCTGGTCCGGGCCGCGCTGCTGTCGGGCTGCCTGGACACCGCGACCGCGCGCGTGGAGCAGGCGCGGCACCTGGCCGAGGAGGCGGGCGACGACGAGCTGCGGGTGCGCGTGACCGCGCTGGCGGCGCACGTCGCGCTCGCCCGCGGCCTGCGCGCGACCGGATCCGGCGGCGACGGCTACACCGAGTCCCGGGAGCCGGTCGCGCTCGCCAACGAGGCGCTCGCGGCGGCCGAGCGGATCGGCCTGCCCGAGGTGGCCTGCGAGGCGCTGGAGGTGATCGGGCGCACCGCGCGCATGGGCTGCCTGAAGACCGCCGAGGGCGCGTTCCAGCAGGCGCTGGAGATCGCCGAGCGGCACGGGCTGGTCCTGTGGCGGGTGCGGGCGCTGCACGAGCTGGGCACGATCGACCTGATCCGCGCCCACCACCCCGACCGGCTGGCCGCGGCCCGGGCCGCCGCGCTGGAGGCCGGGGCGCTGGCGACCGCGACCGTGATCGACCTGCAGCTCGCCAAGGTGTACGCGGCCCGGTACGAGCTGGACGAGTGCCTGGCGGCGGCGGCGCGCTGCTCGGCGGCCGCCCGGCGCTACGGCCTGGACACCCTGGCGCAGGCGATCGGCACCGAGGCCGTCGTCCACGCCCTGCGCGGGCACGAGGACCGGATGGAGGCGTGCATCGCCGAGGCGCTGGCGCACGGCGGCGACGACCCGGACGTCCAGGCGTACGTGCTCGGGCACGGCCGCGCCTACCTCTCGCTGGTCCAGGAGGACCTCGACCGCGCCAGGGACGAGCTGGACCGGGCCATGGCGCACACCCGCCGGGCCCCCGGCAGCCCGCCGCGGCCGTTCCGGGGCCTGTGGGCGCTGCTGCACGCCGTCGCCGACGACGGCGGCGAGGCGGCGTTGGCCGAGCTGCGGTCGACCGGGGCGGTCATCAACCACGGCGTCGCCTGCTACGCCGGTTTCGCCGAGGCGGTCCTGCTCGGACGCGCCGGGCGCCGCAGGGACGCGGAGAACGCCTTCGGCCGGGCGGACGCCGAGATGCGGGAGCTGCTGTGGTACCGCCACCACGCGCACCGGCTGGTCGCCGGGGCGGCGATCGCGGACGGCTGGGGCGACCCGGTGGCGTGGCTGCGCGAGGCGCTGGAGTTCTTCGTCGCCGCCGACGCGCCGCGGATCGCGTCGGCCTGCCGGTCGCTGCTGCGCAAGGCGGGCGCGCCGGTCCCCCGCCGCGCCCGCGGCAAGGGGGCCGTGCCGGCGCCGTTGCGCGCGCTCGGGGTCACCGGCCGGGAGATGGAGGTGCTCGCCCTGGTCGCCGAGGGGCTGTCCAACGCCGACATCGGCGAGCGGCTGTTCCTCTCCCCGCGGACCGTGGAGCGCCACGTGAGCAGCCTGCTGGCGCGCACCGGCGCCCGCGGCCGCACCGAGCTGGTCACGGTCGCCCACGCCGCCGCGGGGGACCCCGCCGCCGCCGAGCCGCCGCCGGACCCGCGTTAGCTCCCCGACCAGCCTCCACGGCCCGGCTTTCTCGGCGCGCCGCGGTCCGTCAGACTGTGACGCGATGATCGAGGTGCTTTGCCCGGAGTTGATCGGTCGCGACGAGGAGCTTGCCGCGGTTGCCGGTGCGCTCCAGGGCGCCCGGGAGGGGCGGGGGAGCACCACGGTGCTGGTCGGCGAGGCCGGCATCGGCAAGTCCCGGCTGGAGCGCGAGGTCGCCGCCCGCGCGCGCGGGCTGGGGATGACGGTGTGCGCCGGGCGGGCGGTGGAGAGCG
>DATFRI010000045.1:0-67046 GCA_035263405.1 Actinomycetes bacterium
CCCTTCCAGCGGATCTCGCGGCGGCCCGGGGCCGGCGGACATCGCGGTCCTGGCCCAGGGACAGCTCGGACAGATGGTCACAAGTCGGTAACGACCTGTGCACGATCACGAAGCGCGCCTGGTTCGCCCGGTTGGCGAAGATAGGATCCGGTCGCTGATGGCTTGCCTCGGTCCAGCAGCCGCAACTGTGACCGCTCCCCTTCACGCCGAGGTGAGACATGGCAGCAACGCCACCACCCGCCAACCGCCCTCAGCAGGTGGCACGCCCGCGGCGGCCGCGCCGGCGACAGCCCGGACGCCCGCAGCGGTGGGGCCGGCTGGTGGTCATGACCCTGACCCTGACCCTGATCGCCGCCGTGGGGACCCGCGCGTCCGCCGAAGGCGACGGCAGTGGCCAGGGCTCCGGGTCGCTGACCGAGTTTGCGCCTGACGTCGACGTCCAAGGCGATCTCCATGGCAGCGACGAAGGTGGCGAAGGCGGCGACGACGGCGTCACGCCCCCGCTGGAGCAGACACCCATCGTCGTCGCCGAAGCCCCGCCGGAGCAGACGCCCATCGTCGTCGCCGAAGCAGCCCAGGCAGCAGCCCAGCTGGAGCAGGGCGGGCAGAACCGTCGGCCGGAGCCCCCGGCCGACCAACCCCGCTACGCGGCAGCTCCCGCCCTTCCCTCCGGCGGTGACGGTGGCGCTGGCGGTGGTGGTGGTGGCGGCGGCGGTGGTGGTGGTGGCGGCGGCGGTGACGGCGGGGCGCAGCCACCCGCGCGCCCGCTGGCGGACATCGCGCAGGACATCAGCACCACGGAAGCCGATCTCCAGCAGAGGCAGGGTCGTATCCGCACCGCGGCCGAGATGGCGGAGGACGCGGCCCGCATCCAGCAGGCGCTCGCCGACCTTCCGAACAGCGTGGAGGCGACGCAGGTGGCGGAATTGACCGCCCGGGCCGAAGCGGCCAAGAAGGTCCTGGAGGCCGAGCAAGCCGCCTACGAGAGGGACACGCCCACGAACGTGGCTGCGTGGGAGCTCGAAGCCGCCGCACGCAACCGGGACCGGGCCGGGCAGAGGCAAGGTGAAGAAAGCGAACGTTACACCCGGCTGGCGCAGGAGGGCCTGGACCGGGCGGGCCGCCAGATCGACGAGGCTGCAGCCCAGGTCCCCCAAGGGGATCCGGAGCCTTCGGAGCTGGCGGACCTGCGGCGCAGGCATGCGGAGCTGGCGCAGGCGCTCGGAGGCGGGACCGCCGGCGCGAGCGCCAGCGGGAACGCCATGAGCATGGTCCCCTCCCCCGACTCGCCGGGGCAGCCGGCATCCCACGGTGGCCAGCAGCAGGTCACCGCCACGCCCGGCCAAGCCGGCTTCGCCGGGAACCGGGCGCAGGTCCTCGGCTCGGCCGGGACGACCGTGACCCACCTGGACGACGGCGTCCCGGCACGGGAGAGGACCTTCACGACGAGCCAGAAAATCTTGGCCGGTGTCGCCACGCTGGGCGTGGTTTTCGTGACGTTGCCCTTCATGCTGGGTGGGATGGGGGGGGGACCCGGCATGACGCCCCGCGCCGCCACGACCACGCCGGTCATGCCCCGCAGCCTCCTCGGCCCCCAGGGCGGGACGCGGGACGGGACGCCGGGCTGAGCGCCCTGGTGGCCGCCTGGCCGGGCCTTGGGCCGACCGCTCAGACCCGGCCAGGCGGCGCCGACGACGTGCTCGCCGGAGCGGGCGACCAGGCGCATCGTCCTGCGCTCCCACCGCCGTCCGGTAGCTCCCACCCGGGGGTCGTCCCCGGCTCCGTCCCAGTTACCCGACCGTGCCCAGCTCGCGGCTGGTGGTGTTGAACCGGCGGCCGCCGCCCGGCGTGACCGTGACGATGTCCTCGATCCGGACGCCGAACCGCCCCGCGAGGTAGACGCCCGGCTCGATCGAGAAGCACATCCCGGGCACCAGCGGCTGCTCCTCGCCCTCCACCAGGTACGGCGGCTCGTGGGTGGTCACCCCGATCCCGTGGCCGGTGCGGTGGAGGAACTGCTCGCCGTAGCCGGCCTCGGTGATCAGGCGCCGGGCCACCCGGTCGATCTCCTGGCAGGCCACGCCCGGTCGGACCGCCTCGAAGGCCGCCTGCTGGGCCCGCGCGACGATCTCGTGCACCGCTTGGACCTGCGCCGACGGCTCGCCGACGGTGACCGTCCGGGTGGTGTCCGAGCCGTACCCGTGCAGCAGGCCGCCGAAGTCCAGCACCACCGCGTCGCCGGGCTCGATCACCCGGTCCCCGGCCTCGTGGTGCGGGTCGGCGCCGTTGGGCCCGGAGCCGACCAGGGTGAAGTCGACCTGCTCGTGCCCGAAGCGGCGCAGCAGCCCGGCGAGGTCGGCGGCGATCTCGGTCTCCCGCCGGCCGGCGAAGCGCACCCCGAGGATCTGGGTGTAGGCCGCGTCGGCGGCGGCGCCCGCCGCGGCCAGCCGCGCCAGCTCGTGCTGGTCCTTGACCGCCCGCAGCATCGGCAGGCACGCGGTGAGCGACCGGTAGGCGGTGCCGGGCAGGGCCTGCTGCAGGCCGAGCAGGTGCGCCGCCCAGGCGGCGTCGGAGATGCCGTAGGCGCCGTCGGGGCGCAGCAGGCCGCCGGCCACCTCGTAGGGGTCGCTGCCGTCGGTCCAGCCCACCATGGCCAGCGCCGGCGCGCCGGGCGCGGCCTGCGCGTCGGGGCGCTCCAGCACGGGCACGACCAGCGTCGGCTCCCGGTCGGGTGCGAGCACGAGCAGGGTGAGCCGCTCGGTGATCGTGGTCGGCCGGTACCCGGTGAACCAGACCAGGTCGGGTCCGGGCGCGGCCAGCACCCCGGCGAGCCCCGCGTCCGTGGCCGCACGCACGGCCCGGGCCATCCGCGCGGCGTAGTCCTCGGCGGTGAAGGGGGGCGGTGCGGGCGGTGCGGACGAGGTCATGGTCGCCTCCGGTCGGGCTGCGCGGCTCCGGGCACGAGACGATCTTCGCGGGCGTCGGCCTCGACGACCAGCACCCCGGAGGGTCCCCTCGACGGCTGGCACCCGAGGCCGCTCGATCCCGGGATCCTCAGCCAGGACGTCGGGGAGCTACCGGTGAGCGGCCGCGCCGTCCGGCGACCCGGCGGCGCGCCCGGAGCGCTGGCGGAACACCGCCGTGTAGGTGGTGCCGCCGGCCGGGACGGTGAGGTTGTGGGCGCGCGCGCCTCCGTCCGACCAGGACGCGAACACGTACCTGGCGCCCCCGACCGTCGCGGTCCCGGGCGCGCTGACCGAGACCGTCGCGCCCTGGTACCCCCTCATGGTGAAGGGGGCGGTCCGGGACGCGCCCCCGACGGTCAGGGGGATCCCCGGCGGCTGCGACGCGAACGTCAGCTCGGCCGTGACGTAGTCGATCCGCTGGGTGACGGTGGCCGACTCCCCGCCGGACCTGGCCGTGAGCTGGAGCTGGACGTACGCCTCCGGTTCGTGGTCGGGCATGGTGAAGGAGCCGCCGGCGGTGCCGTCGGCGCTGTGCAGCGGCCCGTGGGTGTGGCAGGCGCCGCCGGCGCAGTGATGCAGGTCGACCCGCCACGACAGCGCCGAGGCGGGCAGCGGGTTGCCGTGCGGGTCGACCGCCCGGCCCGCGAAGGCGACCGCCTGGCCGACCGCGGCGGTCGCCGGCCCGGCGGGCTGCTCGATCACCGGGACGGGCGCGGTGCCGCCCACGGCGATCGTGACCGTGGCGGTGTCGGTCGCGCCGAACCCGTCGGTGACCCGGACCGTGGCGGCGTGGCGGCCCTCGCTGGTGTAGGTCCACTCGGCGGTGGCCTCGGCCGAGTCGTCGAACTCGCCGTCGCCGTCCAGGTCCCAGGCGAACGCCAGCGGGTCCCCGGGGTCGGGGTCGGTCGAGCCGGTCGCGTCGAGCCGGACCGTCAGCGGCGGGTCGCCCGCGGCCGGCACCGCCCGGGCGGCGGCGACGGGGGCCTGGTTCCCTGCGGAGTAGCCGATCCGGCGGACCGTCCCGCCCGTGAGGTCCACGTAGAACAGGTCGCCGTTCGGCCCGATCTCCAGGTCCACCGGGGAGGCCGCGTCGCTGGCCAGGACGCTGCGCCGGGCGGGGTCCGGCCGGCCGTCGGTGCCCTTGGCCAGCGCGTAGATGCACTTGCGGGAGTAGTCGGCGAACAGCAGCGCGCCACGGTAGGCGGCCGGCCAGCGGCCGGTCTCCGGGGCGAAGGCCAGACCCGAGATGGAGGAGCCGCCGTCGGGGCAGCCGCCCAGGCTGTCGCCGTCGTGCCGGTAGGCGAGCACCGGCCGGGTGTGCGCCCCGGCCCGCCCGTACAGCTCCTCGCACAGGGTCAGGTCCGCGTCGTCGTAGCCGGCCTGCCTGGCGTCGCCCTCGTAGCAGGGCCAGCCGAAGTTGTCGGCCGTGCGGTCGTCGCCGACGGTCCGGTCGACCTCCTCCCAGGTGTTCCAGCCGACGTCCCCGATCCACAGCTCGCTGGTGCCGGGGCGGACGGTGAAGCGGAACGGGTTGCGCAGCCCGTAGGCGACGACCCGGCGGGCGTTGGGGTCGGGGCTGGACGCCATGGGGTTGGAGGGCAGCGCCGCGCCGGTCGCGGGGTCGACGCGCAGCACCGTGCCGTCCAGGCCCGCCGGGTCGCCGGTGCTGCGGACGTCCTGGCTGCGCAGGGCGCCGCCCTGCGCCCCCGGCGGGCGCATCGTGCCGCCGGTCCCGCCCGGCGGGTCGCCGCACGGGTTGGGCGGGCTGCCCTCCTGCCCGTAGTCGACCCAGTTGAAGCTCGCGCCGTCGCCCGCGGACACGTACAGGGCGCCGTCGGCGCCGAACGCGAGGTCGCCGATCGAGTGGCTGGGGTACTGCTGGCACCAGTCCTCGACGAGGACCTTCTCGCGGAGGGCGTCCCCGGAGACCTCCAGCCTGGACAGGCGGCCGCTGACCACGCAGCCGTCCGCGGTCGGGCCGGGCGGGTCGGGGCAGGGGTCGGTCCCGTCGGCGGCTTCGGGCGCCCATCTCGGCGGCGTCCCGCCGATCGCGGCGTTGAAGGTGTAGAGCACGTAGATGCCCGGGTCGTCCGGGTAGTTGGGCGCGAGCGCCAGACCGAGCATCCCCCGGTCCCAGAAGTCGTCGACCTCGGGGCGCAGGTCGTCGTAGACGGCCGGATCGTGGTCGCCGAAGCTGTCGAAGATCTTCAGCGTGCCGCTCTTCTCGGCGACCACGATCCGGCCGTTGCGTGCGAACTCGACCGCGGTCGGCTCGTGCAGGCCGCTGAGGACGACGTACTCGCGGAACCCTTCGGGCAGGCCGGCCTGCGCGGGCGCGGACCGGCCGAGCGGGACGAGCAGGGGGAGCAGGAGCAGCGTGCCGGTTGCGAGGGCGACCCGGACATGCGTGCGCAGGTGGTGGGGGAACACCGCGACCGCCTCCACGGCACGGCGGCCGGGGGGCGGCCGTGCCTCGGACGTGACCGATCCCCCCTGGGCCCGATCGGACCGTTGCGGCAATCTACGGGCGCGGAGCGGGTACCGGGAGCATCGCGTGCGTCCGTGATGCAACGTCTACCGTTTCGACGACGATTCGTGACCGAAGGGGTCCACAGGCGGCCGCGCCAGGCCGGCTGCTACACTGCCGACGCCTGGCGCCGAGCGCCCTGCCGCCGGCGGCGACGTCGCCGGTCACGCCCGGTGGGCAGCGCGTATCCCGCCGGCTCGCAGCATGGCGGCGTAGCTCAGAGGTAGAGCAAGCGGCTCATAATCGCTGTGTCGGTGGTTCGAGTCCACCCGCCGCTACGATCCACACAGCATACGAACCGCCTGTCAGACCGACCGCTGCGTGCGGATGTGCTGGTCAGCGCGCCGACCCCTGGTTCGCTTGGCTGCAGTTGGGCTGCTTGACCCGGGCGCCCGTGCCGCCGCCACCGTCTGTATCCGGGCCCGTCCTTCCCCGCCTAGCTCGTGCAGCGAGGTATGGGCTCTGGTGGAGCGGGCTGCTTCCGCTCCTGACCGGGGGCGTGGCGGCCCAGATCACAAGTTGACGCCACCGACATGGCGATGGCATCCCGGTGCGCTACGGTCGCGGCCGTAGGCGACCACCGCCGTTGCATGCCGCGCGGTCGTGGTGTCGCCTGGCTGGGTTCCCATCTGCCGGTCCCCGACCCATCGCGGGAGGTGACCGTTGCGGCCCCGACCGGGAGCTCCTCCTGCGGGTGGTGAGGGGTGGGGATCGGTTGCTGGTTCCTCCTCCGGTGGGCGGCGCTGGGAAGCCCGGGTGCTCCTGCTGTGCCTGCTGCTGACCGTTGGTGTGTCGGTGGTGGTGCTGGCCGGTGCACTGCCAGCCGGTGCCGATCCCGGGGGGGTGGGGGAGGGCACCGGCCTCGCTGGCGGCGATGACGCCGCGGTGGGCGTTCCGGGTGCTGATCCCCAGCGTGACCTGGTCGACTTGGGCGGGGTCGAGGTGAGCGTGGGGGTGGTCGAGCAGGGTGGTCACCCGGCCCACCGAGCCAACTCGGCCAGCCGTGGACCAGCCACGCCGGCGGGTGGATCGTGGTCGCCTACGCGCCGGACGGGCACACCCTGGCCACCGGCAGCCGCGTCGACAGGACGGTGATCCTGTGGGATGTGACCGATCCCGCCGGGCCGTTCCAGCTCGGCTCACCGGTCGGCACCGAGCTCGCCTCGGCGGACTCGCTGGTGGCCTCTCCGGACGGGCGCACCCTGGCTGCCGGCGGGCAAGAGCGCGTGACCCTGTGGAGCCTGAGCGAGCCCATCGAGCTTCGCGCCCACGCGGCGCAGCGAGCCTGCGAGCTGACCGACCGCGGTCTCGACCCGGACGAGTGGCGCGCTGCTACATCTCCGGCTTGGCGTACCGCGACACGTGCGCCAGCTGACCTGGTGGCCCCGACGGTCACCCGCGGTGCTCGCGCAGCCGCAGGGTCGCCTCGGCGAGCGGCAGGGTCCGGGCCGGGCCGGGTGGACCGCCGCGCCGCTCGAAGCGGACCGTCACCCGCTCGCCGGGGTGCAGGCGCTCGACCCAGCCCGGCCCGTACGCCGGGTGCTCCACGTCCAGGCCGACCGTGAGGTCGTCGGCGCGCAGCCGCCCCGCAGGCCGGGGCGGCTGCGCCGGCGCTGGCGGGCGGGCGGCGCTGTCGCCTCCGCCAGCGGCGGCCGGTGCCACTCCAGCGTGCTCCAAGGGCAGGCTGGCCTGGACCCAGGCGGCGAGGTTGGCGCCGGCCAGCCCGAGCAGACGCACCCCGCCGGCTGTCGCGCGGGCCCGGACCGCCTGGTCCAGCAGGACCGCCGCGGTCCCGCCGAGCAGGCCTGGCTCCCGGGTCGGCTGCGCCAGCGTCCGCGACCGGGTGCGGGTGACGAAATCGGCCGTGCGCAGCTTCAGCACCACCGTGCGGGCGTGCAGCCCCTCGGCGGCGAGGCGGCCGGCGAGCTGGTCGGCGAGCAGGTGGACCTGCGCGGCCAGCTCGCCCGCGTCGTACAGGTCCCGGTCGTAGGTGCGCTCGACGGAGACCTGCTTGGGCTGCCCCGGCGGGGTCACCGGCCGCGGGTCCACCCCGCGGGCCAGCTCGACCAGCGCCAGCGTGTGCGCGCGCCCCAGCACCGCCGCCAGCCGCGCGATCGCCGGCTCGTCGAGGTCGGCGAGGTCGGCGAGAGTGCGCAGCCCGCGTTCGTCGAGCCGGGCGGCGGTCACCGGGCCGACGCCAGGCAGCCGCCGGACCGCCAGCGGCCGCAGGAAGCCCGCGACCTGCTCGGGGGGGACCGCGCGCAGGCCGTGCGGTTTGGCCGCGCCGCTGGCGAGCTTGGCCACGAGCTTGCTGGGCCCGACCCCCGCCGAGCAGGGCAGGTCGGTCAGCGCGTGGATCTCACCGCGGAGCGCCTCGGCCAGCCGGGCGCCCGCGCCCACGTCCGCGCAGCTCGTGGTGACGTCCAGGTACGCCTCGTCCAGCGCGACCGGTTCGATCAGCGGACTGCAGGCGGCGAACAGCGCACGGATCTGCTCGCTGACCGCCCGGTACACCCCGAACCGGGGCGTGAGCACGAGCAGGTCCGGGCAACGGCGGCGGGCGTCGGCGACCGGCATCGCCGAGCGGACCCCGAACTCGCGCGCCTGGTAGCTGGCGGCGGCGACGACCCCGCGCCCGCCCATGCCGCCGACCACCACCGGCCGCCGCGCCAGCGACGGCTTGTCGCGCTGCTCCACGCTGGCGTAGAAGGCGTCCAGGTCGACGTGGACGATCACCCGGCGCGGCTGCGCCGGCCCCGGCTGGCCCGTCGCTCCTCCTTCCACCGCCTGACGACCGGCCGCCACCCTACCGTTCACCGGAATCTCAGCATCCTTGACTTGCAGGGCTGGGTACCGTTCCTGCTTCACTGCGGGAAGTTCCACCAGGCCGTTGCCGATCTGGTCAGCGCTTCCCGCTCCACAGGCGTTTTTGGGTCTCCGGGGAACTCCCGGCGACCACCGACGCGAGGCCGGCGAGGTTGCGTGCGGCGTTGAGATCGCGGTCCAGGACCATCCCACACGCTGGGCAGTGGTACACCCGCTCGGCCAGACGCAGGTTAGCGCGGACCTGTCCACACGCCGAGCAGGTCTTGGAGCTTGGGTACCAGCGGTCGGCGACGACCAGCCGCGACCCGTACCCCCGCGTCTTGTAAACGAGCTGGCGGTGCAGTTCCGCCCAGCTGGCGTCCGCGATCGACCGGGCCAGGCGCCGGTTGCGCAGCATCCCGGCGACGTGCAGATCCTCCACCACGAGCACCGACTTGGTTTTCGCCAGCATCGTGGTGGCCTTGTGCAGCGCGTCCAGCCGCTGGTTGCGGATCTGCCGGTGCGCGCGGCCCAGCGCGAGGACCGCCTTGGCGCGGTTGCGGCTGCCGCGCTGCTTGCGCGAGACCGCCCGGGCGCGCCGCCGAAGGGTGCGCAGCCCTCCAGCCAACGCCCGCGGGTGGGCGAGCCGGGTGCCGTCGGAGCAGACCGCGAGCGTGGACAGCCCGCGGTCCATCCCGATCACGGGGCCGTTGACCGGGGCCGGGTCGGGCCGCTGGACCTCGACACAGACCGCGGCGTACCAGCGGTCCGCCTCCCGTTTGCAGGTCACCGACAGGATCCGACCTCGGAACTTGCCGGTTGGCTCCTTGGTGGCAACCGGTCCGATCCTGGGCAACAGGACCCCAGTGGAGGAGACCCGGATGGCGCCGGTCAGCCGGAACCGGTCTGGGCAGCGTCCACGCTTCTTGAACCGGGGGAACCCGACCGGCCGGCCTGCGCGCCGCCCGGCCCAGAAGCTCGCGAACGCGCGGTCCAGGTCTCGCAGAGCTTCCTGCGGCGCACACTTGGACACCTCGTACAACCAGCCGAACCGGCGGGTGCGCTTGAGCTGGTTGAGCAGCCGGTGCAACGCGACCGCGTTCACGGTTTCCCCACGACGCCGCCATGCCTTGGTGCGGACCGCCAACCCCCAGTTCCACGCCCACCGGGCCGCCCCCGCGTGCCGTGTGAGCGCCTGGCGTTGCACCGGGGCGGGGCCAGCTCGTAACGGAACGCCTGACGGACGATCACCGCGCGCCCCCACCGGCCGAGCTGCTGGCGGTCAGGCGACCCGGCGGCTGCTTGACCGCGGTCACCGCCCGCAACGCCCGGTTGCGTGCCCCCCGCCGCCCATACAACCGCGCGCAGAAGCTGGTCAGCACCTCGACCATGTCGCCGACCAGGTCATCGCCGGTCTCGCCAGGGTCAGCGATCAGCACCCGCCGGCCATGCGCCGACAACGCCGCCAGCAGTTGCTCCACCCCGAACCGGGCGAGCCGGTCGCGGTGCTCCACCACGATCGTGGTGACCGCCGGGTCGGCCAGCAGCCGGCGCAGCTTGGGCCGGTTGCCGTTCAACCCCGAGCCGACCTCAGCGACCGTGTGCGTCACGGTCAACCGTTGTGCGGCGGCCCACGCCGCCAACCGGCCGAGCTGCCGGTCGAGGTCACCGCGCTGATCATGCGCCGACACCCGCGCGTACAACGCCACCCCACCCGCCCCGTCCGTATCCTGCGGGACGTCGACCAGGATCGTGCCGGTCGCAAGCTTGCGTGCGGGTACCGGCAGAGCGCCGGACCGGAACCATCGGTACGCGGTCTGGTAGTGCACCCCGTTGCGTCGCGCCCACTCCGACAGCTTCATCCCAGCAGCCTAGCAAACACACGTTCACTCAGGTTCGCATATAAACCACCGAGCAGTTCAGCAACTCCGCACACCACCAGAACGGTCCACGTGCAGAACGGTCCACGTGCTTCTCCCCTGGTCTTCGGATGCCCCGCCCGGCCCGGACCTCGGCCCAGGTGCCGGGTGGGCGGATGGTCGGCCGACGCCCGCGCTCCGGTGCGCTCACGCGACGGTGCCGGGGACCTTGCGTCAGGATCGCCGTGTATGCTCCCGTCTGGTCTCGTGACGGTGAGCTTTCAGGCATCGCTGGTGCTGGCAGAGGATCAGGGGCGAACAGTGGCGCAGGACGGCGCGTTCGAGGGCGCGATGTCGGCGGGCGAGGCGGCGGCGGCGGCCGCGTTGCAACGCGCCGGCGCGCTGACGAGAGAGCTGAAGCGGGTGAAGGCTGCGGCGGCGAGCGGGCAGACGCGCGAGCTGCGCCGCGGGCTCGAAGCGGTGGTGGGGCTGGCCGACCAGGTCGCCGGGGAGGCCCGAGCGCTGCGGTCGGGCTACGACTTCGACGAGCAGGCCCACCTCGCCTCGGGCGCCTACACCAAAGAGCTGCTGGCCGCGGCCGCGGCCGCCGGCGTGGACGTGTTCGAGGACGACGACCGGCTGTTGTGCTACCCGTCCCTGGTCAGGCTCCTGCCCGACCAGGGCGCGCTCGAGATCGACCGCAAGCGCGAGCGGCGGCTGCGTCCCTCCTTCGTCGTGGGTCTCCTGGCCGCCGCGCAGCGCCGCGGCCCGCGGTTCCGCCCCGAGCCGTTCCTCGACTCGTTGCGCACCGCCTACGAGCTGGTGGTCGCCCGCGACGGGAAGCGGCCCGACGCGGTGGTGCGGCTGATCGACGTCTGGGGGGTGCTCACCGTGCTGCCGGGGCAGAGCCGGGAGTACTCCAAGCAGGAGTTCGCCCGGGACCTGTACCTGCTGGACCAGAGCGGCCTCACGAAGACCCCCCGCAGCCCTCGCGAGCTGCGCTGGAGCGCGAGCACCGGCACCAAGGGCGCCGGCGTGCTGACCACGGTCACCCGAGGCGGGCAGCAACGCCGCTACTGGGGGATCGGGTTCTCGCGGCCCGCCGGGGCGGCGGGGAGCTGAGACGACCTTGGCGACGCGACCGGCCGACGGTGAGGTCCCGCTCGGCGGCGCGGGCCTCGGCGCCGACGAGTACGTCGAGTTCCTCCGCAAGGAGTACCTGGCCGATTTCGTCCGCCGGGGGGGCGCCTCGGTCAAGGTCGTGGTCGGCGGCGACGGCCGGGTGGCGGGCAGGTTCCATGCCGGCCTGGCCGCGGCCGCCGCGGCAGAGGGCTACCTGCACGCTTCGGTCGACGCCGCCGACGTCCGGGTGCACCTCGTCGACCAGGTATTCGTCGCCGTCGCCGGCCAGGTCGACTGGCGCGCTCTGGCCGGCACGGCCGTCCGCGCCGCGTACGACGCGGCCGCCTTCCCCGTCCCCGACCCGATGGCCGGGGACCAGGCGTCGCCCGCGACGCCGGGCGGTTCGCTCACCGTGGCGGCCGTCGCCGAGCACTACGACGTCAACCCTCGGGAGCTGTACCGGAGCGTGCGGCGTCAGCTCGAGCAGCGGCTGCTCGGCGACACGGGCCTGGCGCTCGCGTTCCGGCTCGCGATGCTGCGGTTGTGCCAGGCCGATCTCGGAGCGGGCGACGTCGACCCGGCGGAGCGTGACGCCGTGCTCAGTTGGCTGCGGGGCGGGCGCGTGCCGCTGGCGGCGTTGCGCTCGGCGCTCATCTACGCCCGCGTCGGGCGGCACAACGCCCGGTCGCTCCTGATCAGCCTCGCCCGCTGGCTGCCGACCGTCGGCACGGCCGGCCTGGTGGTCGACCTCGACCTCGCGCGTCTGGCGGTGGGGCGGCGGCCGCCGGTCGGGCAGCGCGAGGGCGTCTACTACTCCAAGGCGGCCGTCCTGGACGCGTACGAGGTGGTGCGCCAGTTCATCGACGCCACGGACGTCCTGTCGTCGGTGCTCGTCACCGTGCTGCTCCCACCCGAGCTGGTCACCGACGAGGTGCGCGGCCTGCCCGCGTACGGCGCGCTGCAGCTCCGCGTCGCCGACGAGGTGCGCGACCGGCGGCGCACCAACCCGTACGCGGCGCTCGTCCGGCTCGACGCCCGCTTGGAGGTGGTCCCGTGACGGCGCTGCCGGCGGTCGCCGGGCCCGGCGGCGACCACCAGGTGGCGGCCCGGCGTGCCGTCGAGGCGCTCCGTGCCGGTGTGCCCAGCCGTGCCGCGGTGGCGGCGCTCGGCGCTGCCCAGACGGAGATCGAGGACCGGTTCGTGGCGCTGCTCGACCAGGCCCGGGAGGGCCTGGCGCAGCCGGCCCGTCCCGGTGGGCTGCTCGTCGGGGGCGGGTTCGGTTCTGGCAAGAGCCACCTGCTCGAGCACCTGACCCATCTGGCCAGCCAGGCCGAGTTCGTGGTCAGCAGGGTCGTGGTCAGCAAGGAGACCCCGCTGCACGACCCGGTCAAGGTCTTCCGTGCGGCGGCCGAGAGCGCCGTGCTGCCGCGTGGCTACGAGCAGGGTTCGGCGCTCTCCGAGGCGGCGGCCGCCCTCGACGCGGAGAGCGCCGCCTGGGCCGAGCTGTCGCGCTGGGTGAACGCCCCCCACAGCGGGATGAACGAGCGGTTCGCGGCGACGCTGCTGCTGTTCGGCCGTTTCGCCGCCAACGACGGGGAGCTGGCCGAGGCCGTCATCAGGTTCTGGTCCGGCGACCCGA
This sequence comes from Actinomycetes bacterium, assembly GCA_035263405.1. GTDB lineage: Bacteria > Actinomycetota > CALGFH01 > CALGFH01 > CALGFH01 > DATFRI01. The sequence continues at coordinate 12,919 of DATFRI010000045.1, forward strand.
TCCGGGTGGCGGACCTGCGCCGCCGGCTGCGGGAGACGGCGGAGCGCTACGCCCTGCCGCCGGTCGCCGCCCGCGAGCTCGCGCGGCAGCGGTTCCGGTTCGCCGCCCGCCTGTTCGCCGCAGCCGGCTACGCCGGCTGGGTGGTGCTGTTCGACGAGGTCGAGCTGATCGGCCGCTACTCGGTGCTGCAGCGTGGCCGCTCCTACGCCGAGCTGTCCCGCTGGGTCCGGGGGGACGACGCCGACCCTGGCCTCCCGCTGGTCGCCGTGCTGGCCATGACCGACGACTTCGAGGCGGCGGTGGTGTCGGGGAAGAACGACCGGGAGGTGGTCCCGGCCAAGTTCCGGGCGCGCCAGACGCACGAGTCGGATGAGATCGCCGCTGGAGCCGAGTCCGGCATGCGGATCATCGACCGGGAGATGGTCCTGCTCACACCGCCCGACGCAGCTGAGCTGGACCGGGCCTACACCCGTTTGAAGGAGCTGCACGGGGAGGCGTTCGGCTGGGGTCCTCCGGACGTGCCCGGGCTGGAGCGCCTGGCGGCCACGCGCATGCGCCAGTACGTGCGCGCCTGGATCAACGAATGGGACCTGATCCGGCTCGACCCGGAGTTCACACCCGACACCGAGGTCGCGGACGAGGCCATCGCGGCCGCCTCCGGCTACCAGGAGCGCAGCGAGCTCGAGGACGACGCCTGAGCAGGCGGCTGACGCACGATCCGCGTGGGGGTGCGTGGGCGTCATGCAAGGCTGCTGGCAGCGGGCGCGCCATCGCCGGCCTCGACATCACCCGGCGGGTGGACCGCGGCGGCGTCGGGAGCTTCGCCGCTGCTGCTCCCGGCATCCGCGCGGGAGGCCCCGCCGGTGTCGGGAGCCGGATCAGCACCGCTTGGCGGGGGCGGTGCGACCCGCGCGCCGGCTGGCGGCTCCACGATCGCCTGGCCGGCGGACTGCTCCTCAGCCGGCCGGTCGGCGGGCAGGTCCTGCTCGGGCACTGCCGCCGGGCTGCCGCCGGACGCCGCACCCTTGTCGTCAGAGGCCTCCAGCGGAACGATCCTGCCGTCGAAGTACCAGAAGACGGGCTTCCCGCCGACCGTGGTCTCGACCCCGCCGACGATCTGAATGCTCTGCTTGTCGTCGTCCGCTCCCTCGTTGCGCGGCTCACCGGCCGGCGCGGCGGGGGCGGGCGCCGGGCCTTCCGTGCCGGCCTGGCGACCACCGTCGTCCACCGGCTCCGGCGAGCCGGTCGCTTTGTCGACGTGCGTGTCCGTCGCCCTCGTACCACCCTCGGCCTCCCGTGTCCCCGTGACCGCGAGCTTCAGCTTGCGCCAGAGGGCGGCCGAGTCATCGAGGATCCGGTCCTTATCCGCGCCGACCCTGTCCTTGAGGTCGAGGATCTGAAAGTCGGCCAGCTCGTCGTAGTCGTTGAAATCCACGACCTTTGCGATGTACTGGCCCGCCAGGGCGGCCACGTGGCCCGCCATGTCCGCCCCGTTGGCCGCCAGGTGGATCAGGTTCTCGGTGGCGCTCTCCGGGGTGGGCAGCTGGACGAGGTCCCTCCAGGCCTTGTCGGCCTGGTCCCGGTTGGCCCGGGGGTCCTTGTCCCACGCCTCCTTGCTGAGCACCCAGTGGAGCTCCTTCTCGCGTTCCTGCTGCTCAGCCTGCCACACGGGCGTCCCATGCTTCCTCGCGGCCGACTGGGCCTCGACCAGCGCCCAGAACCGCTCCCATTGGAGGGATGGGCTCAACGCTCGGTAGACGGCGCTGGGGGCCGCATACCACAGCAGCCACCACGGGGTGTAGGCCACCCACGTCGCGTTGTTGAGGACGTCGGACAGCATCAGCTCGTAGACGTCGGGTTCCGGGCGGTAGCGGATACGGTCGAACTCGGCCAGCGAATGCCGGTCGGTGGTGAGGTCCGAGAACAGCCGGTAGCCGAAGGTCGCCGCCCCGATGATGAAGGCGATCCTGGTCTTCGCCGCGAGCCCGGTGACCGTCCTGACGACGGGGATGGAGGCGAGGAAGGTCACCAGCGCGACGGCGAACGCGTCGTACAGCTTGTTGGCGAGGTACTCCAGGTTGGTCGCGAAGTAGGCCTGCCCGTCGTCGTCGACGGCGATCGGGTCCGGCAACGGCAGCGCCGGCCTGAGCAGGTTGACCCCGATCTGCGCGCCGGCGTTGATCGCGATGATGACCGGCGTGATCCCTGAGTGCAGCTGCGTGCCGCGCATGGCGGTCAGGAACTCGATGCCGCGGCGCACCCACAGGGTCGGCGGCCCGGCGAGCCGGGTCTCCAGCGCGGTCAGCACCTGGTTGAGGCGCTCGGGGCTGACCATCTGCCTCTGGAGCCAGGTGATCGCGCGCTGCAGCGTCGGGCTGGGCGAGCCCGCCCGCAGCGTGGCCAGTGTCTGGTCGAGGCGCCCGCCGGCGGCCAGGAGGTACCTGGCGGCGGAGAGCGTCCTCCGGCCCGCCTCGGTGGCGGGCGGGCTGACGAACCTGGCCTGCCAGCGGTCCAGGAGCCGCTGGAAGAACAGATCCGGCTGCAGCAGCTTCGTGCCGCCCCAGGTGACCCCCTCGATCACGAGGACGAGGCTGGAGAAGATCGCGAGGTTCCACATGAAGTTGTCGTAGGGGTCCTCGCGGGTGGGCCGGCCGACCGCCATCTGCCCGAAGAAGTCCCGTGCGAGGACACCGGGCAGGTTCCCGAGCGCGTAGGCGGGGCCTTCGCGCAGGTAGTTGCCGTAGGTGCCGAACACCCCGCTCAGCACGGTGAACACCAGGCTCTGCCAGGTGAAGTAGTGGGCCTCCCAGCTGCCGTCGGGCCGCTTGCGCCACAGCCGCTCGTAGAACTCGTGCCAGTTGTCCGGGTCTTCGCAGTCGTCGCCGAAGCACTTGCGCGGGAAGGGCTGGGTCATCGGCGGCGGGTACGTGACCACTGGGTGGGCCTTGGCTCGCTCGCTTCCAAGGATCATGTCCGGGCTGGGCCCGGCTGGAGGCCCCGAGGCGGCCGGGTTGATGACGCGAGCGGGCATCGCCAGCGCTGCGGGCGACATCACGCCGGTCAGCTCCAGGTCGCGGCCACCTGGCGGCTGGCCGTCGCCCTCCTCCCCTGCCGTGACCACCTCGATCCGCGGGTACCTGGGCCGCACCGCCCACGGCTCGGGCGCGACCTGCCTGGACCCTTTCGGGCCCTGCTCGCCCGGCGAGTCCGGGCCGCCTGGTCCCGTGCGCGGCCGGCCTGCTGGGCCGAGCGGCCCGGTGCCGGGGGTGGACGGCACCACCACCCAGGCCACAGGGGCGTCCGCCAGCAGCCGTCTGGCAAGCTCGGCGGCCGCCGCCAGCTCCGCCGACCGCTCCGGCCCCCCGGCGGCCGCGGGGGTCACCCAGCCGGGCCCGGCCGGATCGAGGCCGGTCGGGTCGCTGCCGCCCGGGGCGGCGACCGGCTGGCCCGGGACGGCCACCGCGCCCGCGCGCGCGGTGGCCGTCCCCCCGCCCTCGGCGGCGAGCGCGACGGCCCGTCCCCAGAGCGCGACCAGCAGGATGACCGTGACGGCCAGCGCGGCGGCGGCCCCCACCCGTACGGCACGCACCGCACGGCCAGCCGCCCACGCCGGGTCCTCCACCCGATGCTCCACGTGTGAGCTGCCAGCCGGCACCGCAGACTCCCTCACCGATCGCCGGGGAGACGACCCGATCCAGAAGCGCCACCGGGACCGGCGACCACGAGCCCGCCCGCACGGCATCGTGGGCAGCGCTCGTCGGACTCTGCATCACCATCTTGTGAGCGCCCTGAGAAACATCTGAGGTACGGGTCCCGGTGCGGCATCGCCGGGCCGGATTCGAGCGGCGGCTCGACAGCTTCGCGGCGCGCTGCCTGGCGTGGCGGCGGCGTCACGCTCCCGCCCTGGACGGGTGACCGGGGCGGCGCCGTCCGGGCCGGCCCGCCGGCGCGCGCTTGCGCTCGCCTGACGGCTCCATCATCCTGACCTGGCCGTTTCCGACCGCCGGCCCCCGACCCCGAGGACCCTCCACGACCAGCCCCGCGGGCTGCGGTGACTCGCGCCCGCGGTCAGAGGGCTGACTGCCTGAGAGCGAGCGCCTCGATGCGGATCGCAGACATCATGAACCGCCGCGCGGCCCGGATCCGGTCGGACGCCACTCTGGAGTCCGCCGCGGAGCTGCTGGTGTTGACGCAGGCGAGCGTGCTGGCGGTCGTCGACGCGCGCAACGAGTTCGTCGGCGTGCTGTCCGAGGGCGACCTGATCCGCTGCATGATGCCCGACCTGGACGAGGTGCTCGCGACCGGCGCCTCCCTCCAGGACGCCCACCGGGCGTTCCTGGAGTCCGGTCGCGGGCTGGCCGGGCAGCCGATCCACCGGCTGGTCATCGAGCAGCCGATCACCGTCGCGCCCGGCGACGAGATCCTCCAGGCCGCGGCGGTGATGATCGGCAGGTCCATCCGCCGGCTGCCGGTGGTCGACCGGGGGAAGTTCGTCGGCACCGTGTCCCGGGCGGACGTCTGCTGGGGCCTGATCCGCCAGGGCCGGGGCCTCGGCCACGGGGACGACGCGAGCCGCGGGGAGGAGTCGTGATGACCGGCCCGACCCCCACGCTGGCCGGAGTGCCCGCCGAGTCCGCCCGCCAGGTCGTCGAGGAGGCCGAGCGCGCCGAGGCGGCGCGGCCCTTCGGCCACGACCGCGACGGGCACCTGTCCCGCCGCCACGGCTTCCTGCCCGCCGCCGCGCCGCTGCCGGCGCTGCCGCCGTCGCACCGCGCCTGGGACGAGCTGGCCGCCGACCTCCCGGCGCTGTGCCGGCGCAAGGCGGTCACCCGCGCGGTGGCGGCGCTGGCCGTGCTGGACGCGTCCGCGGACGCGCTCGACGGCGCGTTCCTGTGCCGGGCCGCGCTGGTCCTGGGCACGCTCGCGCACGCGGCCGCCCGGACGTCCTCGTCGGCGGCGCCCGGCCCGGCCCCCGAGCCGCTCGAGCGGCCCTGGCGGCAGGTGTGCGACCGGCTGGGCCGCCCGGGGCCCGCGCTCACCTTCACCGACCTGCTCGCCTACAACTGGCGCCTGGTCGGGCCGGGCGGGGCGCGGCTGGTCGAGAACCTCGACGTGCTCGTGCCCGCCTTCGGCAGCGAGGACGAGCGCGTCTTCTACATGACCTTCGTGGAGACGCTCGGGCGCGCGGGCGGGCTGATCGCCGGCGCGGTCGACGCGCAGGAGGCCGCGCTCGCCGGCCGGGCGGACCGGCTGCACGCCGCGCTGGCCGGGCTGCACGAGGCCGTCGACGCGCTCACCTTCGACAGCTTCGCCAAGACCGACCCGAACCGCTGGAGCGCCACCCACGTCGACCCGGTGGTGTGGGCCAAGACCGTCGGGCCGTTCGCCGCGCCGACCCGCGAGGGGGAGCCGGGCATCAGCGGGGCCAGCTCGCCCGTCTTCCACGTCCTCGACGCGCTGCTGGGCCGCCGCGACTTCGGCACGCAGCTCGGGAAGGACACCCTGCACTTCCGCGGCTGGCTGCCGGCCGGCTACCGGCGGCTGTTCGAGGCGATCGGCCGGGTCCCGCTGCGCGACGCCGTGGTCGCCGCGGACGACCGGGAGCTGGCCGGGGTATACCAGTCGCTGCTGGAGGCGTACGCGGGCAGGCGCGGCTTCCTCGGCCTGCACCGGCTCAAGACCTACGGCTTCATGGAGATCGGCTTCAAGGCGGGCCGCGCCGCCACCAACGGCGGGTTCGCGGCCGCGGCCTCGGCCCGGCCCTGGGACGACCTGGACGACGAGCTCGAGGCGACCCGGCGGGCGCGCTTCGCCGGCCAGCGCCTGGCGCCGCACCGCGCGCGGCGGGTGGCGGTGCGGCCCACCCGCCCCGACGGCGCCGGGCACGCCTGGCAGGTCACCCTCGACGTGGCCCGCCTGGGCCTGGCCCACCGGGAGGGCGACCGCCTCGCGGTCGTCCCGGCGGCCACCCCCGCGCTGGTCGAGCGGACGCTGCGCTCGCTGCGGGCGGCCGGCGGCGAGCCCCTGCCGCTCACCCGCGACTGGCGCGAGCGGCTCGCCGGCCGCCTCGGGGAGGACCCGGGCGCGAGCCTGCCGCTGGCGGAGTTCCTGCGGCACGCGCGCCTGCGGCCGCTGGAGCGGCGTACCGGCAAGGCGCTGTGGACCCTCACCCGCTGCCCGTCCCTGCGGCAGGTGCTGGAGTCCCGGCGCGAGGACCAGCACGAGCTGTGGGACGTGCTGGAGATGATCGGCGCCGAGACCGGCTACGACGTGCGTCGCCTGTGGCAGGCCAGGGCATGGGAGGGCGAGGCGCTGGCGCGGCTGGTCGAGCCCGAGCGCCCCCGGTTGTACTCGATCTCCTCGGCGGGCCTGACGGGCGGGGCGGGCGCGGGTACGCCGGGCGCCGACGGCAGGGTCGAGCTGACCGTCGGCGGCCTGCGCTTCGTGTCGCCCGCGCAGCCCGGCGGGTCGCCGGTCGGGCGCGAGGGGACCGGCTCCACCTTCCTGGCCCGGCCGCTGCGCGACCCGGAGGAGCCCGTCAGCGTGCGCGTCCACCGGCCCTCGCGGTTCCGGCTGCCCGCCGACCCCGGGCGCCCGCTGGTGATGTTCGCCGGCGGCACCGGCGTCGCGCCGTTCATGGCCTTCCTGGAGCGCCGTGCCGCCGACCCGTCCGCCGGCCCGAACGTGCTGTTCCTGAGCGTGCGCGACCCCGCGGGGCTGCACTACGAGCAGCGCCTGTCCACGTGGGCGGCCTCGGGGCTGCTGGAGCTGCACGTCAACTTCACCCGGGCGGCGGGGCGCGCGGGCGGCGCGTCGGGCCGGATCGACGCCGTCCTGGCCGACCCGGAGGTGGCGGTGCCGCTGGTCCGCCGGATCCTCCCGCGGCGCGACGGTGGCGCGGGCGCGTCGGTGTACGTGTGCGGCCAGACCGCGTTCGCGGCGACGGTCCTGGGCAGCCTCGAACGGCTGCTCACCGACGCCACCGGCGACCGGGCGCGCTTCCTGCGGCTGGCCGGCGAGGGCCGGCTGATGCTGGACGTGTTCACCCCGGCCGCGCCGCTGGCCGCCCCGGGCGTGCGCGGCTGGCGCACGGTCGAGGCCAGCGAGGTCGTGCTGCGCAACGACGACGAGCACGGCCGCTGGCTGGTCATCCGGGGGCACGTCTACGACGTCGACGGGTTCCGCGACCTGCACCCCGGCGGCGCCAGGATCCTCGACTCCGGCGCGGGCACGGATGCCACGCGCGCCTACGAGCGGGCCGAGCACCACCTGAACCCCGAGGTCCACTCGATGCTGGACATGGTCAAGCTCGGCGCGGTGCGGCGGCTGGACTTCCGCGACGTGTGGGGCGTCGCGCTGCTCGGCGACGGCGCCAGGGACGTCACGCTGCACGAGCTGTACCGGTCCTGGGTCCGCCGCGCGTACGCGCTGGTGGAGCAGGAGAACGCGTTCGCCAACAGCGTGTCGGTGCGGCAGGCGCCGCTGACCGGCGGCGAGGCGCCCCGCGAGCGCACGCCGATGAAGACCGAGCTGCTGTTCGAGGCGCACGACCGGCTGGTCGGCGACGTGCTCGACGTGCTGCTCGGCGAGGACCTGCTGGCGCTGTGGGCGATGACCACGGGCCTGTGCGCGCCGCGCGAGGGCGCCGACCGGCTGCGCCGCGACGTCGACGGCGTGCGCGCCAACCCGCGCGCGGCGGCCGCCCGCGCGCTCACCGGCCGGGTCGCGCCGCTGCTGGACCGCAGCGGCGACGACGAGCGGCTGGGTGCGGCGCTCGCCGGCCTGGCCGACGCGCTCGTGGCCGGCGACCGCCGGCTGCTGCGCTCGCTCAAGCTGCTGCTGCGCGAGGGCCTGCTGCGCTTCGAGGCCGACGAGCACCGCACGCCCGAGCGTGCGGGCCGCGAGCTGGTGGGCCTGCTGCTCGAGGTCCCGCGGCTGGCCGGCGACTGGCTGGACGCGCTCGCCCGCGAGGTCGAGGGCGTCCAGCCGCCGCGGCCGTAGGCGGCTGCGGCGGCACGCCGAAGAGGGGTGGCAGCCGGGCGGGGGGTCTGCTAACGTCGGCCGTTCCGGATCTGTCCAGCTGACGTCAGACACACAGAAAAAAGCCGATGCAAATCGGCATGAAAAAAGCTATCGGACCGGCAGCCTCGTGTCAAGCCTGCCGGTCCGCCACGCCGCCGCCCACCACGAGCAGACGCGAGGCAGCCATGCCGACCAGCAAGGCTCCGGACGACCCGCCGGCGCGCACGAACGGGCGCGCCGAGCTCGAGCACGAGCAGCGCTACGTGTCCATGCTCTACCGCCGGCTGGACACCCTGCGCGACCACACGCGCGACCGGCTGCGGCAGGCGCTGCGGCACGACGGCGGCGGCAGCCGGCAGGCGCTGGTCGACCGCGACGCGTTCGTCGCCCGCTTCTCCGACCGGCTTGCCCGGCTGCTGGCCGCCGAGCACGGCCTGTGCTTCGGCCGGCTCGACCGGCGTGACGGCTCCCGCCTGTACATCGGGCGCCTGGGTCTGTCCGACGAGGAGCAGGAGCGCGTGCTGGTCGACTGGCGCGCCCCCGCGGCGCAGTCGTTCTACCGCGCCACGGCGTTCGCGCCCGACGGGGCCGTGCGCCGCCGGCACCTGCGCACCAGGGGACGGCAGGTGATCGGGTTCGACGACGACGTGCTCGACCTGGACGCGCTCAGCGACGAGGAGCGCGGCCGCCTCAACGGCGAGGCGGCGCTGCTCGCCGCCCTCGGCGCCAGCCGCACCGGCCGCATGGCCGACATCGTCGCCACCATCCAGGCCGAGCAGGACCGTGTGATCCGCTCCGGCCTGGCCGGCATCCTCGTCGTCCAGGGCGGGCCGGGCACCGGCAAGACCGCGGTCGCCCTGCACCGCGCCGCGTACCTGCTCTACACCCACCGCCAGCGGCTGGCCAGGCGGGGCGTGCTCGTGCTGGGGCCGAACCCGACCTTCCTGCGCTACATCGAGCAGGTCCTGCCCTCGCTCGGCGAGAGCGACGTGCTGCTGTCCACGGTGGAGGAGCTGTTCCCGGGCGTGACCGCCGCCGCCACCGAGCCGGTCGAGGCGGCCGCCGTCAAGGGCGACCCGCGCATGGCCGCCGTGCTCGCCCGCGCCGTCCGCGACCGCCAGCAGGTGCCGCGCGCCGCGCTGGAGCTGGCGCACGAGGGCCACGTCCTGCGGCTGGACCCCGCGACCTGCGAGCGGGCGCTGCGGCGGGCGCGCGACACCGGCGCGCCGCACAACCGGGCGCGCGCCGTGTTCGAGCGCGCGCTGCTCGAGGCGCTCACCGACCAGGTGGTCGACCGCCTCACCCGCGAGCTGCCCGAGGTCGAGCTGCCCGAGGACGACGACCTGCTCGCCGAGGACGTGCCCGCCGAGCGCCTGCTGGACCCCGAGCGCGACGACATCCGGGCGGAGCTGGCCGCGGCGCCCGAGGTCCGCGGCGCGATCGACCGGCTGTGGCCGGCCCTGACCCCGCAGCGGCTGCTCGCCGACCTGTTCGGCTCCCCGGCGCGGCTGGAGGTCGCCGCACCGGAGCTGACCGGCGCGGAGCGGGCGCTGCTCCTGCGGCCGGCGCCAGACGGCGGGCGCGGGCACGCCGCAGCCTGGACGCCCGCGGACGTGCCGCTGCTCGACGAGGCCGCCGAGCTGCTGGGCGACGACGGCGCGGGCGCCGCGCGCGCCGCCGCCCGCCGCGCCGAGCGCGAGCGCCGCGACCTCGCCGAGGCCCGGGCGGTGCTCGCTGCCGCCAGCATCGGCGACGCCGCCCGCTACGCCCCCGACACCAGCCGGGTCGACCCCGCGGCGCTCGCCGCCCGCTACCACCGGCGCGGGGGCGGCGGGACCATCGCCCAGCGCGCGGTCGAGGACCGCGGGTGGATCTTCGGGCACGTGATCGTCGACGAGGCGCAGGAGGTCCCGCCGATGGCCTGGCGGATGATCCTGCGGCGCTGCCCGAGCCGGTCGATGACGGTGGTCGGCGACCTCGCGCAGACCTCCGCGCCGTGGGGCGCCGGGTCGTGGGCGCGGGTGCTGGACGCGCACGCGCCCGGCCGCTGGCGCGAGGAGCGGCTCACGGTCAACTACCGGACCCCGGCCGAGATCATGGCGGTCGCCGGGGACGTGCTCGCCGGCGCCGCCGGGGACCTGCGGCCACCCCGGTCGGTGCGCTCCACCGGCGTGGTGCCCTGGAGCCTGCGCGTCGAGGGCGCCGAGCTGGCCGCCAGGCTCCCCGAGGTCGTCGCCGCCGAGGCGGCGGAGGCCGGCGACGGCAAGGTGGCGGTCATCGTCCCCGCCGGCCGGGTCGAGGAGCTGGGCCGCCGCGTCGCCGCCGCGCTGCCGGGGACGGCGGTCGACGAGGGCCCGGCCGCGCTGGACGCGCCGGTGGCGGTGCTCACCGTCGCCCAGGCCAAGGGGCTGGAGTTCGACGCCGTCGTCGTGGTCGAGCCCGCCGCCATCCTCACCGGGTCGCCGCACGGCGCCAATGACCTCTACGTCGCGCTCACCCGCACGACCTCACGCCTCGGCGTGGTCCACACCGGCGACCTCCCGCCCGCGCTCGCCCGGTTGCGGCCGCGGCAGGGGGAAGCCGGGCCGGCCACGCCCTGACGCGCACCGCCCGCGGGCGGCGGCGGGGCCGGCCGGTCAGCTCTGCAGGACCGCGAGGATGTTGCCGGCCGGGTCCTTGAACCAGGCGATCGGCGGGCCGCCGGTGCTGCGGGAGACGCCCTGGTCGTCCTGGCCCATGCCCTCGTAGCGCTCGAAGCGCACGCCGCGCGCGGTCAGCTCGCCGACCGCCCGGTCGATGTCGTCGACGGGGAAGTTGAGGATCGTGAACGTCGCCGGCTCGTGGTTGTCCTTGGGGTAGACCAGCGTGGGCCGGTCGCCGGCGAGGTGCAGCGTCATGAGGCCGTGCTCCTCCGACACGCGGATGCCGAGCGTCTCGCCGTAGAACTTCCTCGCCGCGGCGAGGTCGTCCACGGAGAAGCCGCTGAAGGCCTTGGTGTGCTCGAACATCGTGCTCCCCTCTCCCCGGGTGCTCCGCCGGGTGGTGCGGCGCCGCCGCACGGCGCCTCCGACAAGGATGACGGCGCCGCGTGACATCCTGCCGCGACCCGCTCGGCGCCGTGAGGTCCGGTGCGGCAGGCGGTCGGCAGGCGTGGCGTCCGCGCCGCCGACCGGTACGCGCTCAGCGCGCCCCGCCCGAGCTGCCGCGGGAGCCGGAGGGCGGCCCCGGCGGGACGAGCAGGTCGCAGATGAGCGGCCGGTGGTCGCTGCCCCGGCCGGCGGCCTCGCGGATCGCCCGCACGCCCACCGTGGGGGAGACCAGCACGTGGTCCAGGTGCAGCAGCGGCGGCAGCAGCGGCCGGCGATCGTCGGGCCAGGTGGCGGCCCACCAGCGCCGCCGCCGCTCGTGGGCGTCGTCGAGGTCGGTCGCGAGGATCCGCGCGAAGCCCCGGTGCCAGCGGGTGGCGTTGAAGTCACCCGCGACCACCAGCGGCCGGGGGCTGGCCCGCAGGATCCGGTCGAGCTGGGCGAGCTGGCGCCGCCAGGTCGCCGCCCCGCCGAGCGGCGAGGTCGGGTGCACGGTGACCAGGCGCAGGCGGCCGGCCGGCAGCACGACCGTGGCCGCCAGGGCGGGGCGCCCCTCCAGGTTCAGCACCTGGACGTCGGTCAGCGGCTGCCGCGACCACAGCCCGATGCCGGCCGCCCCGCGCAGCGTGTCGGCGACCACCCAGCGGTAGCCGGCGAGCGCATGGGAGCGGCGCAGGCCGGCCTCGCCGTCGGGGGTCAGCTCCTGCACGGCGACGACGTCGGGGACGGTGGCGCGGATCTCCTCCGCGATCGGCCCGACGTCGCGGTTGTGGTAGGACAGGTTCGCGGTGAACAGGCGGACCGAGGCCGTGCCGGACCGGTCGGTGTCAGGCTGCGCCGGCCGCAGGACCGCGCCCGGCGTGGACCAGACGAGGTAGGCCAGGACGGTGCCGCCGGCCACCGCCGACAGCGCCACGCGCCGGGTCACGACGCCCGCGGCGAGCGGGAGGACGCCGGCGACCGTGAGCACCGGCACGAGCCCGTCGGCGAGCAGCAGCACGGGCACGCGCTGGTCCACCCCGACGATCCGGGCCAGGGCGACCAGCCAGAGCAGCGCGATCACCGCCGGGCCGGCGGCGCCCGCCAGCCGGCGGGCCGCCCGCCGCCCGGCGCGCCCCGGCGCCCGGGCGGCGGGACGCGGGCGGTCCCCGCGGCATGCCGCCGCGGTCTCCGGCGGGGGCACGGTCAGCGCTCGGCCGCCGGCCCGTCGCCGCGCTCCTGCCGCCAGCCGATGGCGGCGAGCGCCAGCGCCACCGCGGCGGCCAGGCTGAGCAGCAGGCCCGCCGCCGCGCCGAGCCAGGTCATGCGCGTGGGCATCGCGTCCTCCTTCGCCGGCCCGCTACCAGGCGTAGGCCTCGGGGGCGGGACCGCCGGGGCCGGGCCAGATCTCCTCGAGGCGGGCGAGCGCCTTCTCGTCCAGGTCCAGGTCGAGCGCGGCCAGCGACCGGTCGAGCTGCTCGGACGTGCGCGGCCCGACGATCGGGGCGGTCACGCCCGGTTGCCGCAGCAGCCAGGCGAGCGCGACGTCGGCGGGCTGCTCGCCCAGCTCACGGCAGAACGTCTCGTAGGCCTCCACCGCGGGGCGGTGGCGCTCCAGCCGCTCGCGGACCGCCCGGCTGGCCCGGCGGCCCTGCTCGATCCCGGCCAGGATGCCGCCGAGCAGGCCGCCGTACAGCGGGCTCCACGGGATCAGGCCGAGGCCGTACCCCTGGCAGGCGGGGACGACCTCAAGCTCCACGGTGCGGACGGCCAGGTTGTACAGGGACTGCTCGCTGGCCAGACCGAAGCCGTGGCGCGCGCGGGCGGCCTCGCAGGCCTGCGCGATGTGCCAGCCGGCGAAGTTGGACGAGCCGACGTACACGACCTTGCCCTGCTGCACCAGCACGTCCATCGCCTGCCACAGCTCGTCCCAGGGGGTGCCGCGGTCGACGTGGTGCATCTGGTACAGGTCGATGTGGTCGGTCCGCAGGCGGCGCAGCGAGCCCTCGCAGGCGCGGCGGACGTTGACCGCCGACAGCCGGTCCAGGTTCGGCCAGTCGCCCATCGACGCGAACACCTTGGTGGCCAGCACCACCTTGTCCCGGCGCCCGCCGCCCTTGGCGAGCCAGCGGCCGATGATCTGCTCGGTCCAGCCCTCGCCCGTGCGCCAGCCGTAGGCGTTGGCGGTGTCGAAGAAGTTGATCCCGTGCTCCAGGGCACGGTCCATGATCGCGTGCGCGTCCTCCTCGCTGGTCTCCGGGCCGAAGTTCATCGTGCCGAGGCACAGGCGGCTGACCAGCAGCCCGCAGCGGCCGAGGTGCACGTGCTCCATGGGCTCCCCTCCCGGGACGGTCCCGAGCGCTGTCCGTACGGCACAGCATGCCGTGCCCGCGGCGGCTGCGGAACACCGGGCCCGGCGCGCGACGGCACCCCCGAGGACGGTGCCGCCCGGCTCGGACGGACCAGCGCACGCCAGGGTGCCGCCACCACGGGCCGATCACCGGTGTGTGTAACGAATGCGACACGAAAATGGCCGCCGGCCGGACGGGCCGCTCGGCGGCTCCCGCGGCGGGCTGCCGGCCAGGCTGCGCCTCCGGCTCGGGCTGCTGGCTGCCGCGCACCCCCGGTCGTACCCTGCGCTCCATGTGGCCGCCGGCGGCAGCCGCCCGCGGCCTGGAGCCCGGAGGGAGGCGTGAGCCCCCCGGGGCGCGCCGTGGGAGCGACAAGAGCGAAACGAGCTACGGGAGGAGCCTGGGATGGAGCCGTCGTCCACCGCAGCGCAGGACGAAGAGGTCGACCCGCGCGCCGCGAGCGCGCTGGTGGACCAGGGCGCGATGCTCGTCGACGTCCGTGAGCCGCAGGAGTGGGCAGCCGGGCGGGCGCCCGGCGCGGTCCACCTGCCGATGCGCTCGCTGCCGCTGGGGTTCACCGACCTGCCGGCCGACCGCCCGCTGCTGATCGTCTGCCGCTCGGGCAGCCGCTCGGCGGTGGCGGCCGCGTTCCTGCGCCGCACCGGGCGGGACGCCCGCAACGTGACCGGCGGCCTGCGTGCCTGGGTCCGGTCGGGCCTGCCCCTCGTCGACGACCAGGGTGAGCCCGGCACCGTGATCTGAGGGGGGTCCCGTCGATCGGCGGCGGTGGTTGACGGTCCGCCGGGCGAGCGGCACAGTCGGACGGCGGCCGCGCCGACGATCCCCAGGGCGGACGCACGGACCGCACGACGGGAGCGCGAGGGTGACGCTGGACTCCAGGACCCGGACGGCGTCCACCCCCGTCCCCGCCGGCAGGTCGCGCCGCTACCAGTCGCTCGGCTACCGCGCCAAGCGGGTGCTGCTCGGCCCGCCCCTGACCACCGCCCAGCTCGTCGACCAGCGCATCTCCAAGCGGGTCGCGCTGGCGGTCTTCTCCTCCGACCCGATCTCCTCGACCGCGTACGCCACCGAGGAGATCCTGCTCGTGCTGGTGTTCGCCGGCACCGCGGCGGTCGGGCTGGCCCTGCCGATCTCGATCGCGATCGCCGGGCTGCTCGGCATCCTCGTGCTCAGCTACCGCGAGATCATCAACTCCTACCGCTCCTCCGGCGGGGCGTACGTGGTCTCCCGCGACAACTTCGGCGGGCTGGTCGCCTCGGTCGCCGGGTCGGCGCTGATCGTGGACTACATCCTCACCGTGGCGGTCAGCGTCTCCGCCGGCACGGCCGCGCTCACCAGCGCCTTCCACGCGCTGGAGCCCTGGCGGGTGGGGATCGCCACGGGGTTCGTGGTGCTGCTGGCGTGGGGGAACCTGCGCGGCATCCGCGAGTCCGGCCGGATCTTCGCCGTCCCCACCTACCTGTACGTGCTCGGCATCGGCACGGTCGTCGTGCTCGGCGGCTGGCGCTGGGCGGTCGGCGGGCTCGGCCCGATCCACTACGGCCCCGACGAGCTGCGCCAGCTCGAGGGGTTCGGCGCGGCCCTGACCGGCGTGTCGGTGTTCCTGGTCCTGCACGCGTTCTCGGCCGGGGTGACCGCGCTCACCGGCGTGGAAGCGATCTCCAACGGCGTGTCCGCGTTCCGGCCCCCCGAGTACCGCAACGCCCGCACCACGCTGGTGCTCATGGCGGCGATCATGGCGTTCCTGTTCGTCGGCGTGACCTTCCTGGCCACCCGCTTCGACGCCCGGCCCTTCGCCGACGGCAACCCGACCCTGGTCGCCCAGCTGGCCCGCCACGTCCTCTCCAGCCAGGCCGCGTTCATCGCGGTCCAGGTCACCACCCTGGCGATCCTCGTCCTGGCCGCCAACACCTCCTTCTCCAGCTTCCCGATCCTGGCGTCGTTCGCCGCCGGGGACGCGATCCTGCCGAGGCAGCTGCGCAAGCGCGGCCACCGGCTGGTGCACTCCAACGGCATCCTGGTGCTGTCGGCGGCCGCGATCTTCCTGGTGGTCGCGTTCCGCGCCGACACCCACAACCTGATCCCGCTGTACGCGATCGGCGTGGTCACCTCGTTCACGCTGTCCCAGGCCGGCATGGCCCGCCACCACCTCACCCAGCGGGAGCCGGGCTGGCGCAAGGGCCTGCTGATCAACGGCACCGGCTGCCTGATCACCCTGATCGTCCTGGTGGTGATCGCGGTCACCAAGTTCGCCGACGGCGCGTGGATGGTCTGCATCGCGATCCCGACGCTGGTCCTGCTGCTGCAGCGGGTGCGGCGCACCTACCGGTCGGAGGTGGGCGAGCTGAAGGTGGAGGCCTCCCAGCGCCTCGCCCCGCCCAAACCGCGCCACGAGGTGATCGTCCTCATCGAGGACCTGGACCAGGCCACCATCGGCGCGCTCCAGTACGCCCGCCAGCTCATGCCGCTGTCGATCACCGCGGTGCACGTCGCCGTCGACCCCGACCACGCCCACGAGCTGGGCGAGCTGTGGACCAGGGTGCACATCCCGATCCCGCTGGAGATCGTCGACTGCCCCGACCGCAACCTGCCGGCGACCGTCGAGGAGCTGGTCGCCGAGCGGGTCCAGCCGGACACGGAGCTGACCGTGCTGGTGCCCAAGCGGCGCTACGTCGGCTTCTGGAGCCGCGTGCTGCACGACCGGACCTCGGCCGAGCTGCTGCGGGTCCTCGGCGACCTCGAGAACGTGAACGTCACGATCGTGCCGTTCAAGCTGGGCCGCCGCTGAGGCGGCGCGCTCACGCGTTCCAGGCCGGGTTGACCCGGGCCAGCCAGTGACGCCAGCGGGGGCCGAGGTCGGTCACGAACGCCCGCCCGCCGGCCGCGGCGACGTCCCCGCCGCCGCGGGTCACGAAGCGCCAGCGCACGGCCCCGGTCGCGGGGGAGCGGGCGGTGACGGTCCGGTCCCCGGCGCCGGACCCGGTGGCCACCAGCACGGCGTCGCGGACGGCGGCGGGGGCGTGCAGGTAGAGCGTGTCGCCGGGCGCGGTCGCCGCCTGCGTGCGCCAGCGCTCCCGGCCGTCGGTCGCGTCCACGGCGTCCAGCCAGATCCCGCCGGCCTCCGCCCCGACCGCGAACACCGCGCCGTCGCCGAGCGCGAACCGGCGCAGCGCGCCCCCGGGTGCCGGCGGGCGCGTGTACCGCCAGCGGCTGCTGCCGGTCACGGGGTCCAGCGCCTCGAGCGCGCTCGGGGAGGACCGGTAGAGCGTGCCGCCGCGCAGCCCGAGCTGGGTGCCGGCGACCCCGCGGCGGGTGGCCAGGGGGGCGCCGGTGGCCAGGTCGAAGCTGGCCAGGGTCCCGTCGGGGCCGTACCAGAGGGTGCGGCCGTCGTTGGCCAGGAACGGCTGGTCGACGACCTCCGGGATGGTCAGGCGCCGGCCGAGCGGGACGCTGGCTCGCCACCGCAGCCGGCCGTCGGCGCGCGCGAGGGCGGACAGCCGCACCGTGCGGCCGCCGGGCTCCAGCCCGGCGGCGACCACGGCCTCGCCGGCGGCGAGCACGGCCGGCTCCTCGCCGGGCGCCGGGTCGAGGACCCCGCGGACCGACCACAGCGGGCGCCCGCCGGCGGCGTCGAGGGCGACCAGCGTGGACTCGCCCTCGCCGGCCGCGAGCACCAGGTAGACGCGGCCGGGCGCCGGATAGGGCCGCAGCCGCGCGCTGCGCTCGGGGACCGCGCCGGGGAAGGCGGCCCAGTCGGGCGCGTACGACCACAGCCGCCGACCGGAGCCGGCGTCGAACGCGAGCAGCCGCACGCCGGCGATCCCGCCGTCCGGCGAGCGCGCCGCCGACCAGGCGTACACCCGCTCCTGCGGGCCGGCCGCCGCGGCCAGCATCCGGTCGCCGGACGCCGCCGACCAGGCCACCCGGCCGCCGTGCGCGTCGAGCGCGAACAGGCAGGCCTCCTGCCGGCTGCCGTACCAGGCGAGCAGGGCCACGGCGGCCAGCGTCACGGCGGCCGCCGCGAGCGGCAGGCGCCGCCGGCGCCAGCCGCCGGACGTGACGGACGGGTCGGTTCCGGACATCGGCAGCAAGTCTCCCGCGGACGCGGCCCTGCCGCGATTCGACACCCGGTGCCCGGCCGGACGGCAGGTGCGGCCGGGCGGCCCCTCGGCGCCGACCGTGCCGCCGTGCGGCCGGCCGCCGCCGGGCGGCGGACGCCGGACCGCTCGGCATGCCCGTGGAAGTCATCCGGGAAGGCGGATTACGTTTACGGCATGTCCGCGGAGCGCAAGGACCGCAGCGAGCGGCTGCTCGACGCCGGGCTCGTCCTCGCGTCGGAGCTGTCGCTGCCCCTCGTGCTGCAGCGGATCGTCGAGGTGGCGGCCGAGCTGACCGGTGCGAAGTACGGCGCGCTCGGTGTGCTCGGCCCTGACGGCTTGATCGAGGACTTCATCACGACCGGGATCAGCCAGGAGGCCCGGGACCGGATCGGGGACCCGCCGCGCGGGCGGGGGATCCTCGGCGTGCTCATCGAGGAGGTCCGGCCGCTGCGGCTGGCCGACATCGCCGCGGACCCGCGCGCCCACGGGTTCCCGCCCCACCACCCGCCGATGCGGTCGTTCCTGGGCGCGCCGGTGAGCGCCCGCGGCAAGGTGTTCGGCAACCTCTACCTGACCGAGAAGCTGGACGGGCCGGAGTTCAGCGAGGACGACGAGCGCGCGCTGGTGGCGCTCGCCGCCCAGGCCGGCGTCGCGGTCGAGAACGCCCGCCTGTACGAGGAGGTCGCGCTGCGCGCCCGCCGCCTGGAGGCGCTGCGCGAGGTGGCGACCGCGATCCTCCAGGGCGAGCAGCCGGACGCGGTGCTCGCGCTGGTCGCGCGGCGGGCACGGGAGCTGGCCGGCGCCGACCTCGCCCTGCTCGGGATCCCCGACGCGGCCGGGTCGGTGGTGATCCGCGCCGGCGACGGGACCGCGGCCGGGACGCTGGTCGGCCAGCCGGTGCCGAGCGGGTCGCTGCTCGCCACGGCCGTCACGGACGCCACCACCATGCTCGTCGCCGACCTGCGCGTCCACCCGGCCGCCGCCCGGCCGCTGCGCGACGCCGGGCTCGGTCCGGCGCTGTACCTCCCGCTGGTGGCGAGGGGCCGGTCGTTCGGGGTGCTCGCCCTGGCCCGCACGGCCGGGCGCCCCCCGTTCCGCCGCGAGGACGCCGACGGGATGGACGTGTTCGCCGAGCAGGCGACCGTCGCGCTCGAGCTGGCCAGGGCCAGGCAGGAGCTGGAGCGCCTGGCCGTGCTCGAGGACCGCGAGCGGATCGCCAAGGACCTGCACGACGGCGCGATCCAGTCGCTGTTCGCGGTCGGGATGGGCCTGCAGGCCAGCGCCTCCCTCGCCGGCGACTCGCCGCTCGCCGAGCGCATCGAGAGCGCCGTCGGCGAGCTCGACCGGGTCATCCACGACCTGCGCGGCTACATCTTCGGGCTGCGGCCGGGGCTGCTCGCCGACGGCCGGCTCGACCGGGCGCTGCGCCAGGTCGTCCAGGAGTTCGAGGCGACCAGCGGCGTCACCACGGTCGCCGACCTGGACCCGCAGGTCGCGGCCGAGCTGGGCGCGATCGCGGGGGACGTGGTGCAGATCGCGCGCGAGGCGCTCAGCAACGTCGCGCGCCACGCGCACGCGATGACCTGCCGGGTCAGCCTCCGGCGCGAGCGCGGGCAGGCCGTGCTGGAGGTGGACGACGACGGCCGCGGGTTCGACCCGGACGCTGCCCGCGGCGGCGACGGCCTGGGCAACCTGCGGGCGAGGGCGCGCCGGCTGCGCGGCGGCGCGGAGATCCTGAGCGTCCCGGGCGAGGGGACGACGCTCCGGGTCCGGCTCGGGCTGGAGCCCCCGGCGCCGCCGCCCGAGCCGTCCATGCCATACTGACCTGCATGGACGGCCCCCCGCTCCGGGTGATGCTCGTCGACGACCACGAGGTCGTCCGCAGCGGGCTGCGGGCCCTGCTGGAGGCCACCGAGGACGTCGTGGTCGTCGCGGAGGCCGGCGGGGTCCGCGAGGCGGTCGAGCGCGCCGCGGCCGCCCTGCCCGACGTCGTCGTCATGGACGTGCGGCTCGCCGACGGCTCCGGGATCGAGGCCACCCGTGAGATCCGGGCCGCGCGCCCGGGCACCAAGGTCCTCATGCTCACCTCGTTCGCCGACGACGAGGCCCTGTTCGCCTCGATCATGGCGGGCGCCGCCGGGTACGTCCTCAAGCAGATCAAGGGCGGCGAGCTGGTCGACGCCGTGCGCACGGTGGGCGCCGGCCAGAGCCTGCTCGACCCTGCGGTCACCGCCGGCGTGCTCGACCGCCTGCGTTCGGGCAAGCACCTGCTGAAGGACGAGAAGCTCGCCCGCCTGTCCCCGCAGGAGGAGCGGATCCTGCAGCTGGTCGCCGACGGGCGGACCAACCGGCAGGTCGGCGACCAGCTGCACCTGGCGGAGAAGACCGTCAAGAACTACGTCTCCAGCATCCTGCAGAAGCTGGAGGTCGCCCGCCGCGCCGAGGCCGCCGCCTACCTCGCCCGCCACACCACCACCCCGGGCTCGGCGTAGCCTGCGGGGTGCCCGGGCGACCGACGTCACCAGGAGAGGCCATGTTCGGGCTGGTGGAGGTCCCGGGCCTCAGGGCCGGCGAGGGGATGCCCGCCCCGTGATCCTGGTCGCGGAGGCCGCGGGGGAGGACGGCGCGGCGTTGCGGGCCGCGCTGGAGGAGGCCGGCGTGCGCGGCGGGGTCCGGCCGCTGGACGGGCCGGTCCGCGACGGCTCGGAGCCGGGGCTGGGTCCGGGCGTGGCGGTGCTGTCGGTGTTCGTAGGCTCGCGGGTCGGCAAGGCGGTGCTGGACGCCTGCCCCGACCTGCGGCTGGTCGCCACGCGCTCCACCGGCTTCGACCACGTCGACCTGGACGCCTGCGCCCGGCGCGGGGTCGCGGTCGCCAACGTCCCCACCTACGGCGAGAACACCGTGGCGGAGCACACGTTCGCGCTGATCCTGGCGCTGTCGCGCAACGTCCACAAGGCATGGGTCCGCACCCAGCGGCACGAGTTCTCGCTGGCCGGGCTGCGCGGGTTCGACCTGCGCGGCAAGACCCTCGGGGTCGTCGGCACCGGGCACATCGGGCTGCACGTCACCAAGATCGGGCGCGGCTTCGGGATGGACGTGCTGGCCGCCGACCCCCGGCCGCAGCCGCTGCTCGCCGAGGTCATCGGCTTCCGCTACGCGCCCCTGGAGGAGCTGGTCGCCGCCGCCGACATCGTCACCCTGCACGCCCCCTACGGCACCGGCACGCACCACCTCGTCGACCGGGCGCTGCTCGGCCGGTTCAAGCGCGGCGCGCTGCTGGTCAACACCGCCCGCGGCGGGCTGGTCGACACCGACGCGCTGCTGTGGGCGCTGGACGAGGGCATCCTGCGCGGCGCCGGGCTCGACGTGCTCGAGGGCGAGGAGGCCCTCACCGAGGACCGGCGGCTGCTCGCCGCCCGCCCGGACGAGGCGCGCCTGCGCACCCTGGTCGAGAACCAGGAGCTGATGGGGCGCGAGAACGTCGTGGTCACCCCGCACATCGGGTTCGACTCGGTGGAGGCGGTGCAGCGGATCGCCGACGTGACCGCCCGCAACGTCGCCGCCTTCCTCCAGGGCCGGCCCCAGAACCTGGTCGAGACCGCCGCGGACGGCTGACGAGGCGGGTCCGGAGGTTTGGCGGCCGCGCCGCCGTCACACCCGTGCTCTACGGCCCGCCCGAAAGGGCGAGGGATGGCGACGCCGAGACACCGATCGGAGGACCCCCATGCCCAAGATCGATCAGCACATCCCAGGCACCCCCTGCTGGTTCGACCTGACGACCCCGGACCTGGACGCCGTGACCCCGTTCTACACCGGGCTGTTCGGCTGGGAGGCCGTCGACATGCCCACCACCGGCGGCCTGGGCGTCTACCGCATGTTCCGGGTCGACGGGCTCGACGTCGCCGCCGCCTCGCAGCAGCTCCCCGAGTTCGCCGGGCAGGGCGTCCTGGCCGCCTGGTCGGTGTACTTCGCCGGCGACGCCGCGGAGGTGGCGCGGCGCGCGGCCGACGCCGGCGGCCGCGTCACCCTGCCCCCCAGCGACGTCGGCCCCTCGGGCCGGGTGGCGGTCATGGCCGACCCCGGCGGGGCGGTCTTCGGCGTCTGGCAGGCGGGCGAGCACAAGGGCGCCGGCCTGACCGGCGAGCCCGGCTCGATGGCCTGGTGCGAGCTGAACACGCGCGACTACGACACCTGCCGGGCCTACTACCCCGAGGTGTTCGGCTGGCAGGGCGAGGACCTGCCCATGGACCAGTCCCGCTACACGATCTGGAAGCTCGGCGGCGCGCAGGTCGCCGGCATGCTGGAGATGACCGAGCAGTGGCAGGGCATCCCTGCGCACTGGAACCTCTACTTCGCGGCCGACGGCACCGACCAGGCCGCCCGGCACGCCGAGTCGCTCGGCGGCAAGGTGAACGTGCCGCCGTTCGACACGCCCTACGGCCGGCTCGCGGTCCTGAACGACCCCGCGGGCACCGCCTTCTCCGTGGTCACCCTGCCCCCCGCCGGCTGAGCGCCGACGGGCACGGCCGGCCGGGCAGGCGCGGCGGCGGGCTCAGCGCGCGGGCGGCCGCGGCCGCCGGGCGCGCCGCGGCCGCCGGGCGACGAGCCGCCGCAGCTCGGCCTCGAGCGCGCGCTCGGCCAGCTCGTCGAGGGTGATCCGGTCGCCGGACCCCGACAGCTGACCGACGGTGTCGCGCATCGCCTTCAGCACCTCGCGCGACACGCGGAACGTCGTCCGCACCCGGGCGGGTGCGGGCCGGGGCGCCCGCGGGGGAGCCGCCGGCTTGCCGCCGAACAGCTCGTCGAGCGCGTTGAACGCGCCCATCCTGCCGCCGCCGGCCGCCGCCGGCGGCTCGGGCGGCGTGGGCGCCGGACCGGGGAGCAGCTCGTCGAGCGCGTTGAACGCGCCCGTCCGCTTGGAGCCGAGCACCCGTTCCCGCGGCGGGGACGCCGCCGAGGGAGCCGGAGACGGCGGACCGGGGAGCAGCTCGTCAAGCGCGTTGAACGTTGCCATCCGCCTGGACCTGTCGTCCTGCACCCGCCGCCGCCCCCCTGGCGTCGAACTCCATCGCGGCGGCCCGGTAGTCGGCCGCGGCGTTGCTGTCGGGCGCGTACGAGGTCACCGGCAGCCGGTGCCCCGGCGACTCGGCGACCCGCACGCTCTCGCGGATCATCGATTCCAGCACGATCTCGCCGAAGCGCTCGCGCAGCGCCTCCACCACCTCGCGCGACAGCGTGGTGCGCGTGTCCACCTGGGTCGGGAGCACCGCCGACAGCCGCAGCGACCGGTTCAGCCGCAAGCGGATGGTGTCGATCGTCTGCGCCAGCGCGACCAGGCCCGCCAGCGGCATGACCCGCGTCTGGACCGGCACGAGCACCTCCGAGCAGGCCGTCAGCGCCGAGTACGACAGCAGCCCGAGCGCGGGCGGGCAGTCCACCAGCACGATGTCCCACGCGCCGGGCGGCAGCTCGTCCATCGCCTGCCGCAGGATCATCTCCGCGCCCGCCTGGGTCGCGGCGTTGCGCTCCGCGCGCGTCATCCACGAGGACGACGGCACCAGGTCCAGGCCTTCCACCAGCGTCGGCCGCACCGCCTTCTCCAGCGGCGCGCCGTTCTCGAACACCTCGTACAACGCGCGCGCGTCGACGCTGCCCAACCAGGTGCTGGCGTTGGCCTGGGGGTCAAGGTCGATCACGAGCACGCGCCGGCCCAGCTCCGCGAGGGCGGCACCGAGGTTGACCACCGTGGTCGTCTTCCCGACGCCGCCCTTCTGGTTCGCCACCGCCACTCGACGCACGAGCACCACCTGCCCGGGAGGTTCCTTGGTCGCCAGAGGATATCTCAGGAGGGTCGCAATTCCGTGGATCTTCGGCGCACATCCCGTAGCGTTCGCGGAGATGGCCGGTGAGCCGGATTCGCGATCGCCACGTTGTGCGCGATCCGCGGCGTCCGGTGGATCCGGTCGTGCCACAATCCCAGCGCGGCCCCTGATCCGGCCCTTCGGGCGGCCGCGCAGGCGTCCCTTGTCTCTCTCTGCACGTTCTCTCTCTGCACGTTCTCTCTCTGCGTAAAGGCGGCACCACCAGTGGGCGAGACGGCCGGCGACCAGACCGCGCGCCACAGCGAGCAGGGAGCCCGCGAGCGGGCGGAGGCCGGCGACCTCGACGCGGCGTTCCGGCTCGGCCGCCTGCTGCACGAGCGCGGCACCCGGCACGAGGCCCAGCACTGGTACATGCGGGCCGCCCTGGGCGGCCACGCGGAGGCCGCGAACGCGCTCGGCGTCCTGCTCGAGGAGCACGGCGGCGGCGAGGAGGCCGAGCGCTGGTACCGCCAGGCGGCGGAGGCGGGGGACTCCGGCGGCGTCTACAACCTCGGCCTGTACCTGGAGGGGGCGGGCAGCGCCGAGGAGGCCGAGCGCTGGTACCAGCAGGCGGCCGGCACCGGGGACCTGGAGGCGGTCGAGCGGCTGGCCACGATCGCGCTCAAGCAGGGCGACCCCGACCAGGCGCTGCGCCAGTTCCGCGCCGCCGCCGAGCGGGGCAACGACAGCGCCGCGTTCAAGCTCGCCGTCCTGCTCCAGCACGGCGGGGACCTGGAGGGCGCGCGGCCCTTCTTCGAGCAGGCCACGCGCGGCGGCAACCTCGCCGCGGTCGTGGCGCTCGGGCGCATCTGCCTGCTGCTGGAGGACGAGGAGGCGGCCGAGCGCTGGTGGCGCCAGGCCGCGGACGCCGGCGAGGCGCGGGCCGGAGCCGCGCTCGCCAGCCTGCTGGCGCGCCGCGGCGAGCTGCGCGAGGCAGAGGAGCGCTTCCGCGCGGCCGCCGAGGGCGGCAACCCGCTCGCCGCGCTCGCCGTCGGCGAGCTGGTCGGGCAGCGCGACGAGGCCGCCGCGGAGGAGTGGTGGCGGCGGGCCGCGGAGCAGGGCGAGCCGATCGCCGCGCTGCGGATGGGCCAGCGCCGCGAGGAGGCCGGCGACCGCGAGGAGGCCGAGCGCTGGTTCCGCGTGGCCGCCAACGAGGGTGCGGTCACCGCCGCCGACGCCCTCGGGATGCTGCTGCTGATCGGCGGCGTCGACGACGAGGCCGAGCGCTGGCTGCGCCGGGCCGCCGAGGGCGGCAGCAGCCAGGGCGCCCAGCACCTCGCCCTGCTCCTGGAGAAGCGCGGCGCCAAGGACGAGGCCGAGCGCTGGTGGCGCCAGGCCGCCGAGGCCGGCGACCCTGAGGCGGCCCGGACCCTCGGCGCGCTGCTGCTGGAGCGCGGCGCCGAGGAGGAGGCCTGGTACTGGCTGGAGCGCGGCGGCCAGCCCTCGGCCTGGCCGGTGCTCGTGGCCGACCCCGGGCAGGCTGCGGGAGCCCGGGCCGAGGAGGAGGGGCCGCTCCCGTTCGACCCGGCCGAGGAGCCGCCGTCCGCGGCCAGCTTCCGCGACCTGCTCGCCGAGCACGCGGCCACCTCCATCGCCAAGCAGCGCGCGTTCAAGGAGTGGCTGGGCGACCACACCTGGATGCTGGACTTCGCCGAGGGCACCGTGGACTTCGAGCAGGACCGCGTGTTCCCGATGCAGATCCTCGGCACCGAGAGCCAGATCGACCACAGCTGGCTGTGGTCCTGGGCCAACGAGATCTCCAAGCCGCCGCCGCAGGTGCTCGAGGCCGCCGGGCGGGTGCGGGAGCTGGGCGAGGCGAAGGGGATCGACGAGCTGCGCCGCTCCGGCTACCACCTCGCCGAGGCCGGCGGGCACCTGCTGTCGCTGGTGGCCTCCGGGATCTGCGGCGCGGACGCGTACTACCGCGGGCGGCACGAGAGCACCGCGGTGTACTTCCTGGTGTACGCGCCGCCGATGCGCGAGCAGCCGCCGGCCCCGGCCGAGCGGGTCGCCGCGACGCTCGCCCAGGCGCTCGCCCGGCTGGACGTCGACCACCGGCGGCTGGTCTGGCACCACCTCCGGCAGCAGGGGTTCGAGCTGCGCAGCGAGGGCCGTGAGCTGCTGGCGACCAGCGGCGAGCGCCGGCTGGCCGTGCGCTTCAACGCCTCCGGCCGGGTCGACGGGGTCCGGCCGCTGGCGTAGCGGCGCCCGCCCGGCCGGGTCGAGTTCCTGGCGGCGGAGCGGTTCGCGTAGGCTGGGGAGCCCAGGGGTGATCCCCCAGGGGTGATCGCCAGGGGTGACCCCCAGGGAATCCCTGTTTTCGTTTTCGGAGTCACGCGCGCAGGACGGGAAGGACCGATGGCCCGCACCGACATCAGGCAGAAGGTCACGATGGCTTGCACCGAGTGCAAGCACCGCAACTACACCACCAACAAGAACAAGCGCAACGACCCCGACCGCCTGGAGCTGAAGAAGTTCTGTCACTGGTGCGGCCGGCACACCAGCCACCGCGAGACCCGCTGAGGCGGCCGACGTGGCGCTCAACCTGGAGCTGGTCGGCAAGGAGTACCCGCCCCTCTGCTACGAGGTCGGCCGGGAGAAGCTGCGCGAGTTCGCGCACGCCCTGGGCGAGGAGGCCGCCCTCTACCACGACGAGGAGGTGGCCCACGCCGCCGGCTTCCCCGACCTGCCCGCCGTGCCGACGTTCGCGGTGGTGATCTCCTTCCAGGCCGGCCAGGCCGCCTACGACGACCCCGAGCTGGGGCTGGACTACTCGCGGGTGGTCCACGGCGAGCAGGAGCTGGACTACGAGCGCCCGCTGTGCGCGGGCGACCGCGTGGTCGCGACCACGCGGGTCGCGGCCGCCACCGCGCGGGGCCGCCACGAGCTGCTCACCCTCGAGACGCGCATCCGCACCGAGGCCGGCGACCCGGTCTGCACCACCCGCTCGACGCTGATCGTGCGGCCCGCGCGCGGCGGGGAGCCGCCGGCGGCGGGCGCGGAGCCGCAGGACGCGCCCGGGACGGCGCGCCCGCCGGACCCCGGCCGGGACGGCGCGCCCGCCGGGGTGCGCGAGCCGTCCGACGGTGCGCGGTGACCGGCGGGGCCGCCACGGGCACCGTCCGCGCGGGCGACCCCCTTCCCGGGCTGCGCCAGCCGGTCGAGCGCGAGGCGCTGATCCGGTACGCGGGCGCCTCGGGCGACTTCAACCGCATCCACTGGGACGAGGAGTTCGCGCGCTCGGTCGGGCTGCCGGGCGTGATCGCGCACGGCATGTACTCCTTCGGGCTGGCCGCCCGCGCGGTCACCGCCTACGCCGGCGGCCCCGGATCCCTCCGCCGGCTCAAGGTCCGCTTCTCCTCGGTGATCCGGCCGGGGCAGACCCTCACGGTCCTCGGCGAGGTCGCGGAGGCCGGCGAGGGCAGGGCGGTGATCCGCTTCCGGGCCGAGGACGAGCACGGCGAGCGGGTCCTGTCCAAGGGCGAGGCGGAGCTGGACCTGCGCCGGCCCGCCGGAGGCCCGGGCCCGGCGGCGGGCCGGACGAGCCCGCGGTAACCCGCGGGGCCGCCGCACGGTCTGTCGGGATGCAGGAGGAGTCCTGGAGCGATGGAGGCCGACCGCGAGCTGGTCGAGGCCGCGCAGGCGGGCGACCGCCAGGCCATGTCCGAGCTCGTCCGGGTGACGCACCGCGCCGTCTACACGCAGGCGCTGCGCCTGCTCGGCAACCCGGAGGACGCGGCCGACGTCACCCAGGACGTCTACCTGCGGGTGATCCGCAAGCTCGGGAGCTTCCGTCACGAGGCCTCCTTCGCGACCTGGCTGTCGAGGGTGACGACGAACGTGGCCATGAGCACGCTGTCGCGGCGGTCCCGCCGCCTGGTCGCCGAGGGCGGCGCGCCGCCGGAGGAGCTGGCCGACCCGGGCGCCGACCCGGCCGACCGCTCCGACGCGCTGGCGCTCGCCGCGCGCCTGGAGTCGCTGGTCCAGGCGCTCCCCGAGGGTCAGCGGCAGGTGCTCGTGCTGCGGGACGTCTACGGTCTGTCGACCGAGGAGGTTGCGAGCACGATGGGGCTGTCCCCCGGAGCCGTGAAGGTGCGGCTGTTCCGCGCCCGGGAGCGGCTGAAGAGCCAGCTGGAGGCGACCGAGCGCGACGTCGTCCCGCTCGACGGGCGGCGGCGCGGCCGCAGGGGAGGTCGGCGATCGTGAACGCCCACGACCAGGTGCGCCCGCTGCTCGCCGCGCGGCCGGGGGAGCTGGATCCCGTCGAGGCCCGGATGCTCACCGAGCACGTCTCCCGGTGCGCGCAGTGCGCGGCCGAGGCGGCCGGCTACACGCGGCTCGCCGCCGGCCTGCGGGCGCTGCGGGAGCTGGAGCTGATCCCGCCCGCGCGGCTGCTCGACGCGCTGCTGCCGCTCGCGCCGCGCCGGCGCCCGAGCGCCCGGCTGGTCGCCGCCGCGGCGGGCTCGCTCGGCGCGGTCGCCGCGACCGTGGCGGTCGCCGGGGTGGTGCGGGCCCGCCGGCGCGCCGCCCGCGCCCGGGTCGTGGCGGTCCCGGCGCCGCCCGGCGGCGCCGGGGTGCTCGCCCTGATCGGCCGGAGGCGCCGGCGTCCCGGCGGGCCGACCGTGGCCCGCCCCGCGTTCATCCGGCCGGCCCTCGGGCGGGCGGCGGCGGCGCGGGCGCGATAGGCTGGTCCGGGCGGGTCGGGACGGCCCGCGGCCGTTCGCTCAAGGCACGGCCTCGCCGTATACTGGCCCCGCGTCGGCGACCGCCGGGTAGCCGGCCTGGGTCCTTCCTGCCACGCCAGGACGGGTGCACGTCACCGAGGCCAGTAGCTCAATTGGTAGAGTCCCGGTCTCCAAAACCGGTGGTTGGGGGTTCGAGTCCCTCCTGGCCTGCCGCGCAGGGTCTCGCCGCCCACCTGCCGGGGCCGGCGCGACCGGTCGACCACCCAGCCGGCGGGACCTCACAGGGCTTTCGGTGATGAACAGAGAGACGAAGCGGGCGATGGCCAGGCAGCAGCGCACGACCGACCAGGGCGAGCGCCTCCAGCAGCTGCGCAAGCAGCAGGCGGCCCGTCGGACCCAGACGGTGCGCTCCGCCGCCCCGGGCCGCACCCAGCGGCGGGGGGGGCTGCGCGGCATCGGCCGGTTCGGCGGCGAGGTCATGGCCGAGATGCGCAAGGTGAACTGGCCCGACCGCAAGACCGTGTTCGGCTACACGGTGGTCGTGCTGGTGGCGGTGACCGCGATCACGCTGATCATCTTCGGGCTCGACTTCCTCTTCGGGAAGGCGGTCTTCACCCTCTACACGTGAGCGCGCGCCGGGTGGGCGGACGCGCTGGGCCGGGACGACTCCCGGCCGTTGATGACGAGCAGGAGCATCATGACCACCGATGACATCGCGACCGATCTCGGCGTGAGCCTCGGCGACTGGTACGTGGTCCACACCTACGCGGGCTACGAGAACAAGGTCAAGGCCAACCTCGAGAGCCGGATCTCCTCCATGAACATGGAGGAGAAGATCTTCGAGGTCGTGATCCCGATGGAAGACGTCATGGAGATCAAGGGGGGCAAGAAGCAGGTCGTCACCCGCAAGGTCTTCCCCGGCTACCTGCTGGTGCGCATGTACCTGGACGACGACTCCTGGTTCGTGGTCCGCAACACGCCGGGGGTGACCGGCTTCGTCGGATCGGGCGCCAAGCCGACGCCGCTGTCGGACAAGGAGGTCGCCAAGATCCTGGAGACCAAGCCGGTCGAGAAGCTCAAGCCCAAGGTCGAGTGGCAGGTCGGCGAGTCCGTGACCGTGATCTCCGGCCCGTTCGCCCAGCTCCCCGGCACGATCGCCGAGATCAACCCCGACCAGCAGAAGCTCAAGGTGCTGGTGTCGATCTTCGGCCGCGAGACCCCGGTCGAGCTCGCCTTCGACCAGGTCCAGAAGCTCTGACATCCCGAGGAGAAGCGCCATGCCACCCGCATCCGGCCGCCGCCGTCGCGTCGCGGCGGTCATCAAGATCGAGCTCGCGGCCGGCCAGGCGACGCCCGCACCCCCGGTGGGCACCGCGCTCGGCCCGCACGCGGTCAACATCATGGACTTCGTGCGGCAGTACAACGACGCGACCCGCGACCAGATCGGCAACGTGATCCCGGTCGAGATCACCATCTACGAGGACCGCACCTTCAGCTTCGTGCTGCGGACCCCGCCGACCGCGGTCCTGCTGCGCAAGGCCGCCGGCGTCGAGAAGGGCTCCAGCGAGCCCCACCGCGACAAGGTGGGCTCGGTCACCCGCGACCAGCTGCGCGAGATCGCCGGCGTGAAGATGCCCGACCTCAACACCGACGACGTCGAGGCGGCGATGAAGGTGGTCGCCGGGACCGCCCGCAGCATGGGCATCACGGTGGCGGGCTGACCGCACCGACGCCGCGCCGCGGCGCGGCTGTGGCAGGGGCGCGACCCGCCCCGCGACGACCACGGGAGGAGACCGACGCATGGCCGGCAAGAAGCTCGCCGACGCCCGCAAGCAGATCGACCGCACCAGGCTGTACAGCCCCTGGGACGGGCTGACTCTGGCCCGCACGTCCAGCCCCGTCCGCTTCGACGCCACCGTCGAGGTCGCCTTCCGGCTGGGCGTGGACCCCCGCAGGGCCGACCAGATGGTGCGCGGCACCGTGGCGCTGCCCAACGGGACGGGCAGGACGGTCCGCGTGGCGGCGTTCGCCGAGGGCGAGGCCGCCCGCCAGGCGGAGGAGGCCGGCGCGGAGGTCGTCGGCGGCAAGGACCTGGCCGAGCGGGTCCAGGGCGGGTTCCTGGACTTCGACGCCGCCGTCGCCACCCCGGACATGATGGGCACGGTCGGCCGGCTCGGCCGGATCCTCGGACCCCGCGGCCTGATGCCCAACCCCAAGGCCGGGACGGTCACCCCGGACGTGGGCCGCGCGGTCCGCGAGATCAAGGGCGGCAAGGTCGAGTACCGCGTCGACCGCTTCGGCAACGTCCACCTGGCGATGGGCAAGACCTCCTTCACCACCCGGCAGCTCGCCGAGAACTACCAGACGGCGCTCGAGGAGATCCTGCGGGCCAAGCCGGCCGCCGCCAAGGGCCGCTACCTCAAGGGCGTGGCGGTGTCCACCACGATGGGCCCCGGCATCCGGATCGACCCCGCCCAGATCCGCAACCTGGTCCCGGCGGAGGAGGCCGCCGCCGGCTGACCCGGCGCGGCCGACTGCCATGGTCCAGCACGGGGCTCCGGTCGCGGCCTGGCGGCTGGGCTGGTGGGCGCCGCTGCCCCCGCCGCTGGACCCCGCCTCGGTCGTCGACCCCGAGGTGCACGGGCCGCTGCTCGCCGCCGCCGCCGCGGGATCGCCGCTGGACCCGGTGGGCCGCAGCCGGCTCGACGGGCTCAAGGCCGCCGGCCTGGTCGACGCCGGCCTGCGGCCGCGCTTCCCGGTCGTCCCCGCCGGCGGCGTCGCGCCCGTCCGGGCCGCGGCGCAGGGCCTCGGCGCCGCGGCGGCGCGGCTGCTGGCGGGGGAGTGGAGCCGGATCGAGGTCGAGCACGAGCCGCTGCGCCGGGCGGTGCCCGGGCGGACCGGCCCGGCGGCGGCGTTCCTGGTCGTCGGGGGGCTGCTGCTGGAGCTCGGCGTCCGCCGCCTGCTGCGCCGCGAGGGGCTGGCCGCGCCTCCCTTCGGGGCGCCGTTCGTGTGGCTGGTGGAGGGCGACGAGGGTGCCGCGGGGCTGTGGACGGCGCGCTGCACCCAGCTTCCCGGCCGGGGCTGGCTGATCCGCTTCGGGCGTCCGGGATCGGCCGCCTGGCAGGCCGCCGAGGTCGAGCCCGAGGCGGCGCCGGCGCTGCCGCCCGGACGCGAGCCCGCCCTCGCCGACCTCGTCGACGCGCTCGCCTCCCCGGTCGCGCGGCTGGTGGCCGAGTCGCTCCCGGCGCTGGAGCGCGCCCGCCCGCGGCCGCCGGGCGAGGTGCCGGGCGCCTTCCTCGCCTGGAGCTACAGCCTGACCGTGGACGCGACGCTCACCGCCCTGGCCGGGCGGGGCCTGGTCGAGTTCCCCGCCGAGGGCGCGGTGGCGGTCCGCACGGCCGAGCCGGTCCTCGACGCCGTGTGACCGGCGGCGCCGGGCGGCCCGTCCGGCCGGTGCCGTCCCGGGTTTGACGCCCGTTCGCGCGCGCCGCTACCGTGGCAGCGCCGAAGACCGCTTGGCTGCCGTACCGGCACGAAGGCCCGAGGACCGGGCACCAGCGCAGGCCACGACCCGGGTCGCCGTCCGGCGGCGGCGCGACGCGGAGCACGGTGGACGGGCGGTCGGCGACCGTCCGTTCTCTCGTTTGCGTCGGAGGTGACCCGTGCCGAATGCCGGCAACGTGGCCGAGGTCGAGGCGATCAAGGGCCGCCTGGACGACTCGGTCGCCGCGCTGCTGACCGAGTACCGCGGGCTCAAGGTCGCGGAGCTGGGCGAGCTGCGCATGGCGCTGCGCCGGTCGGCGACCGAGTACAGGGTGCTCAAGAACACCCTCGCCGGGCTCGCCGCCA
This sequence comes from Actinomycetes bacterium, assembly GCA_035263405.1. Classification (GTDB taxonomy): domain Bacteria; phylum Actinomycetota; class CALGFH01; order CALGFH01; family CALGFH01; genus DATFRI01. Next base: position 44,873 of record DATFRI010000045.1, read on the forward strand.
GGGACCGGGGCTTCGACGACCTGGTGCCGATGCTGGAGGGCCCGATCGCGATCGCGTTCGTCCGCGGCGACCCGGTGCAGGCCGCCAAGGACCTGGCGGAGTTCGCCCGGGCCCACCCCGCGCTGGTCATCAAGGGCGGCCTGGTCGAGGGCCGGATCCTGCCGGCGGAGGAGGTCCGCCGGCTGGCGACGCTGGACTCCCGCGAGGTCATGCTCGCCCGCGCCGCCGGCCTGCTCCAGGCGCCCCTGCAGCAGGCGGTCAACCTGTTCGCCGCCCCGCTGCGCCAGGTCGCGACCATGACCGCCGCCCTCCGCGACCAGCGCCAGGAGGAGGAGGGCGAGGCCCCCGCCGCGTAACCCCGACGACGAATCCCGCGCACCGCAAGGAGGTCCCTGACCCCATGGCCAAGCTCACCAACGAGAACCTGCTCGACGCCTTCAAGCAGATGACGCTGCTGGAGCTGAGCGAGTTCGTGAAGCAGTTCGAGGACACCTTCAACGTGTCCGCGGCCGCGCCGGTGGCCGTCGCCGCGCCCGGCGCGCCCGGCGCCGCGGCGCCCGCGGAGGCGCCCGAGGAGCCGACCGAGTTCGACGTGGTCCTGACCGGCGCCGGCGACAAGAAGATCCAGGTCATCAAGGAGGTCCGGGCGCTCACCAGCCTGGGGCTGAAGGAGGCCAAGGACCTCGTCGACGGCGCCCCGAAGCCGGTCCTGGAGCGGGTGCCCAAGGAGCAGGCCGACAAGGCGAAGGCGCAGCTCGAGGGGGCCGGCGCTTCTGTCGAACTCAAGTAGGTGCTGGGCACAGCTGAGTGGAGCGAACGGGTCATTTCGAGCGAGGCATGAGACAGGTTCGCTCCATTCAGCTAGAGGATTCGGGGGACCTCGGACGCTCGTACTGCTTGACAGGCGTGCTATCAGCGGCGACACTGGCGCTCGCGCAGGGCAACCGCTCCAGGAGCGTCAGAACAACGGCGTCTGTACAGGGCGTGACGAGCGCTGTTGACGGCGGTGTGGCAGATCGCTACACTGCCCATTCGCATGTCCGCGCTCTTCCTCAACTCAGACGAAGTCAGGCGGGCCTTTCGCGTGCCCGCCCTGGTCCTGACCTTCCCCGGCCCTTGCCCGACGACCTTTCCCCACCGTGCGGCCGCTGAAACCTGTCAAAGCCGCACAGCCTCCAACGGCCCCTCCGGCTCTGGCGTGAAGCCGGACCCGGGCCGCACGCCAAGGCGACCCACCGGCCTGCACCGCCCGCCGCCGACCGGCCTCGCCCTCGGCGCGCCCGCCGCCAGCACCCAGGCACACCGCCGTGCCGCCACGACGTACCTGCGAAAGGGGAGGGACGCCTGTTGAGCGACCCGCGCAGCTCGGACTCCACCCGCCTCTCCTTCGGCAAGATCCCCGAGATCCTTCGCATCCCCGATCTCATCGCCATCCAGCGCCAGTCGTTCGCCTGGCTGATGACCGACGGCCTCCGGGAGACCTTCGAGGAGATCTCGCCGATCGAGGACTACACCGGCCAGATGGCCCTCACCTTCGGCGAGCACCGCTTCGAGGCGCCGGAGCACTCGATCGAGCAGTGCCGCGAGAAGGACATCACCTTCTCGCGGAAGCTGCACGTCCAGGCCGAATTCCAGAACCGCACCACCGGTGAGATCAAGTCCCAGTCCGTCTTCATGGGCGACTTCCCGGTCATGACCGACCAGGGGACGTTCATCATCAACGGCACCGAGCGGGTCGTGACCAGCCAGCTGGTGCGCTCGCCCGGCGTCATCTTCGAGCAGGAGCCCGACAAGACCATCGACAAGCTCCTGACCTCCTGCCGCGTGATCCCGGCCCGGGGCGCCTGGCTGGAGTTCGACGTGGACAAGAAGGACACCGTGGGGGTCCGGCTGGACCGCAAGCGCCGCCTGCCGGTGACCGTGCTGCTGCGCGGCCTCGGCATGGACGACGGCGAGATCATGGAGCGGTTCGGCGAGTCCGAGACGATGCGCTACACCCTCGAGCGCGACCACACGCGCACCGAGGAGGACGCCCTCATCGAGATCTACCGGCGCCTGCGCCCGGGCGAGCCGCCCAGCGCCGAGTCTGGCCGGCAGCTGCTGAACAACCTGTTCTTCCAGGCCAAGCGCTACGACCTGGCCAAGGTCGGCCGCTACAAGCTGAACAAGAAGCTCGGGCTGGACGACGGCGAGCACAAGGCGCTGACCCTCACCCCCGCCGACGTCGTGGCGACCGTCGACTACCTCGTGCGCCTGCACGAGGGCGACCCGGCCTGCTCCACCGACGACCAGGACCACTTCGGCAACCGGCGGCTGCGCTCGGTCGGCGAGCTGATCCAGAACCAGGTGCGCGTCGGCCTGGCGCGCATGGAGCGGGTCGTCCGCGAGCGCATGACCACCCAGGACGCCGAGGCGATCACCCCGCAGACGCTGATCAACATCCGCCCGGTGGTCGCGGCCATCAAGGAGTTCTTCGGCACCAGCCAGCTCAGCCAGTTCATGGACCAGACCAACCCGCTGGCCGCGCTGACCCACCGCCGCCGCCTGTCGGCGCTCGGGCCCGGCGGGCTGTCGCGCGAGCGCGCCGGGTTCGAGGTCCGCGACGTGCACCCGTCCCACTACGGCCGGATGTGCCCGATCGAGACCCCCGAGGGCCCGAACATCGGCCTCATCGGCAACCTGTCCACCTACGCGCGCATCAACGAGTACGGCTTCGTCGAGACCCCCTACCGGAAGGTCGTCGAGGGCAGGGTCACCGACGAGGTGCACTACCTCACCGCCGACGACGAGGACCTGCACGTCATCGCGCAGGCCAACGCGCCGGTCGACGAGGACGGCCGGTTCGTGGGCGACCGCGTGCTGGTCCGCAAGGGCTCGCGCTCCGGCGGCGTCACCGGACGCCAGCGCAGCGCCCCGCGCGCCGACGTGGGCCTCGGGACCCAGGGCGTCGGCGTCACCGGCGAGAGCGCGGACGTCCCGCCCGACGAGGTCGACTACATGGACGTCAGCCCCCGGCAGATGGTGTCGGTGGCGACCGCGCTGATCCCCTTCCTGGAGCACGACGACGCCAACCGGGCGCTGATGGGCGCGAACATGCAGCGCCAGGCGGTCCCGCTGCTGCGCAGCGAGGCGCCCCTGGTCGGCACCGGCATGGAGCAGCGCGTCGCGGTCGACGCCGGCGGGGTGGTCGTGGCCGAGCAGGCCGGCAGGGTCGAGCACGTCTCCGCCGACGTGGTGACCGTCCGCCACGCCGACAACTCGGCGAGGAGCTACCGCCTGCGCAAGTTCGAGCGCTCCAACCAGGGCACCTGCATCAACCAGAAGCCGATCGTGGCCGAGGGCCAGGACGTGGCCGAGGGCCAGGTGCTCGCCGACGGCCCCTGCACCGCCGACGGCGAGCTGGCGCTCGGCAAGAACCTGCTGGTCGCGTTCATGCCCTGGGAGGGGCACAACTTCGAGGACGCGATCATCCTCTCCGAGCGGCTGGTCAAGGAGGACGTGCTGACCTCGATCCACATCGAGGAGCACGAGGTCGACGCGCGCGACACCAAGCTCGGCGCGGAGGAGATCACCCGCGACATCCCCAACGTCTCCGAGGACGTGCTGAAGGACCTCGACGAGCGCGGCATCATCCGCATCGGCGCCGAGGTCGACCCCGGCGACGTCCTGGTCGGCAAGGTCACCCCCAAGGGCGAGACCGAGCTGACCCCCGAGGAGCGGCTGCTGCGCGCGATCTTCGGCGAGAAGGCGCGCGAGGTCCGCGACACCTCCCTCAAGGTCCCGCACGGCGAGACCGGCAAGGTCATCGGGGTGCGCGTGTTCAGCCGCGAGGCCGGGGACGACCTCAACCCCGGCGTCAACCAGCTCGTGCGGGTGTACGTCGCCCAGAAGCGCAAGATCTCCGACGGCGACAAGCTCGCCGGCCGGCACGGCAACAAGGGCGTGATCGCCAAGATCCTGCCCGCGGAGGACATGCCGTTCCTGGCGGACGGGACCCCGGTGGACATCATCCTCAACCCGCTCGGCGTGCCGAGCCGGATGAACATCGGGCAGGTCCTGGAGACCCACCTCGGCTGGGTCGCCCAGCACGGCTGGTCGTTCGACGAGCTGCCCGCCTGGGCGGTCGCGTCCGGCTGGGACGAGACCGCCGCCCACAACGACGCCAGGCGCAACCTGGCCACGCCCGTGTTCGACGGCGCCTCGGAGACCGCGATCGAGGACCTGCTCGGCAGGACGCGCGGCACCTACGAGGACCCGATCTCGGGAGAGACCCGGCGACTGGTCGACTCGGCCGGCAAGGCGCTGCTGTACGACGGCCGCTCGGGCGAGCCGTACCCCGCGCCGGTGATGGTGGGCTACATCTACATCCTGAAGCTGCTGCACCTGGTCGACGACAAGATCCACGCCCGCTCGACCGGCCCGTACTCGATGATCACCCAGCAGCCGCTGGGCGGGAAGGCGCAGTTCGGCGGGCAGCGCTTCGGCGAGATGGAGGTGTGGGCGCTGGAGGCGTACGGCGCCGCCTACGCCCTGCAGGAGCTGCTCACCATCAAGTCCGACGACGTGCTCGGCCGGGTCAAGGTCTACGAGGCGATCGTCAAGGGCGAGAACATCCCCGAGCCGGGAATCCCCGAGTCGTTCAAGGTGCTCATCAAGGAGATGCAGTCGCTCTGCCTGAACGTCGAGGTCCTGTCGGCGGAAGGGCAGGAGATCGAGATGCGGGAGACCGACGAGGACGTCTTCCGCGCCGCGGAGGAGCTGGGCATCGACCTGAGCCGGCGGGAGCCCTCGTCGGTCGAGGAGGTCTAGGTTGCTCGACGTCAACTACTTCGACGAGCTGCGGATCGGCCTGGCCACGGCCGAGCAGATCCGCATGTGGTCCAACGGCGAGGTCCGCAAGCCCGAGACCATCAACTACCGCACCCTGAAGCCCGAGAAGGACGGCCTCTTCTGCGAGAAGATCTTCGGCCCGACCCGGGACTGGGAGTGCTACTGCGGCAAGTACAAGCGCGTCCGCTTCAAGGGCATCATCTGCGAGCGCTGCGGCGTCGAGGTCACCCGCGCCAAGGTGCGGCGCGAGCGGATGGGCCACATCGAGCTGGCCGCGCCCGTCACCCACATCTGGTACGTCAAGGGCGTGCCGAGCCGGCTGGGCTACCTGCTGGACATGGCGCCCAAGGACCTCGAGAAGATCATCTACTTCGCCGCCAACGTGGTGACCTGGGTCGACGACGAGCGCCGGCACGTGGAGCTGCCGCGCGTCGAGTCGGAGATCGGCCACGAGCGCGAGCAGGTCGAGCTGGAGAAGCAGACCAAGGAGGACCAGGTCAAGGCGCAGCTCGAGGCCAACCTGGCCGAGCTGGAGGCGCAGGGCGCCAAGGCCGACCAGCGCCGCAAGGTGCGCAACGAGGCCGAGCGGGCGTTCAAGGACATCCGCGAGAAGGCCGCGACCCGCTCCGAGCTGCTCGACCGCGTGCTGGAGCTGTTCCGCACCCTCGCGCCCAAGCAGCTGCTCGCCGACGACCAGTACTTCCGCGAGCTGCGCGACCGCTTCGGCGAGTTCTTCAGCGCCGGCATGGGCGCCGAGGCCATCAAGGACCTGCTGCTGCGCGAGGACATCGAGGCCGAGCAGAACCGGCTGCGCGAGGTCATCACCAGCTCCAAGGGCCAGAAGCAGCAGCGCGCGATCAAGCGCCTGCGGGTGGTCAGCGCGTTCGTCGGGCGGCGCAACTCGCCGCTGGGGATGGTGCTGGACTGCATCCCGGTGATCCCGCCAGACCTGCGCCCGATGGTGCAGCTGGACGGCGGCCGGTTCGCCACCAGCGACCTCAACGACCTGTACCGCCGGGTCATCAACCGCAACAACCGGCTCAAGCGCCTGCTGGACCTCGGCGCGCCGGAGATCATCGTCAACAACGAGAAGCGCATGCTCCAGGAGGCGGTCGACGCGCTGTTCGACAACGGCCGCCGCGGGCGCCCGGTCACCGGCCCGGGCAACCGGCCGCTCAAGTCGCTGTCGGACATGCTCAAGGGCAAGCAGGGCCGGTTCCGCCAGAACCTGCTCGGCAAGCGCGTGGACTACTCGGGCCGCTCGGTGATCGTGGTCGGCCCCGAGCTGCACCTGCACCAGTGCGGCCTGCCCAAGCAGATGGCGCTGGAGCTGTTCAAGCCGTTCGTGATGAAGCGCCTGGTCGACCTGCAGTACGCGCAGAACATCAAGTCCGCCAAGCGCATGGTCGAGCGCTCCCGCCCGCAGGTCTGGGACGTGCTGGAGGAGGTCATCCGCGAGCACCCGGTGCTGCTCAACCGCGCGCCGACCCTGCACCGCCTGGGCATCCAGGCGTTCGAGCCGGTGCTGGTCGAGGGCAAGGCGATCCAGATCCACCCGCTGGTCTGCCAGGCGTTCAACGCCGACTTCGACGGCGACCAGATGGCCGTGCACGTGCCGCTGTCCTCCGAGGCGCAGGCCGAGGCGCGCGTGCTGATGCTGTCGATCAACAACGTGCTGTCGCCGGCGCACGGCCGCCCGATCGCGGTGCCGACCCACGAGATGGTGCTCGGCCTGTACTTCCTGTCCTACATGCCGGAGGTGCCGGAGGCGAACGGGTCCGCCGCCCCGAAGCGGTCCAAGGGCAAGGCCAAGGGCGAGGAGCCGCCCGCGGCGGCCGGGCTGCGGCCCTTCGCCTCGGTGGCCGAGGCGATCATGGCCCACGACTTCAAGGAGATCGAGCTGCAGCAGCCGATCGTGGTCCGGCTTCCGCAGGACAAGGCGGTCGACGGCGACAGCCGCCGGGTCACCACGACCGTCGGCCGGCTGCTGATCAACGAGGCGCTCCCCGCCGACTTCCCGTTCGTCAACGAGACGCTCCAGAAGCGCGAGATCTCCTCGCTGGTCACCCGGATCGCCGACCGCTACGCCCAGACCGAGATCGCCGAGGCCCTCAACAGCCTCAAGCATCTCGGGTTCCACTGGGCCAGCCGCGCGGGCGTCACCGTGTCCATCCAGGACGTGCTGAAGCCGCCCAACAAGCAGCGGTTGCTGGACGAGTTCGAGCGCCAGGCCGAGAAGGTCGAGAGCCAGTACCGCCGCGGGATCATCACCGACGAGGAGCGGCGCCAGGAGCTGATCGAGATCTGGACCAAGGCGACCGACGACGTCTCCGACGACATGATCGAGCGGTTCAAGCAGGAGCCGTTCAACCCCATCTACATGATGGCCACGTCCGGGGCGCGCGGGAACCTCACCCAGGTCCGGCAGATCGCGGCGATGCGCGGGCTGGTCGCCAACCCCAAGGGCGACATCATCCCGCGGCCGATCAAGGCCAACTTCCGCGAGGGCCTGTCGGTGCTGGAGTACTTCATCTCCACCCACGGCGCGCGCAAGGGCCTGGCCGACACCGCGCTGCGGACCGCCGACTCCGGCTACCTGACGCGCCGGCTGGTCGACGTCACGCAGGACGTGATCGTGCGCGAGGCCGACTGCGGCACCGAGCGCGGGATCGACGTGCCGATCGCCGAGCGCGGCCGCGACGGGCAGCTCCGGGCCCTGCGGACGGTGGAGACCCAGGCGCTGTCCCGCACGCTCACCGAGGAAGTCCACCACCCCGACGGCGGCGAGGTGCTCGCCGCGGCCGGGAGCGAGATCGACGACGAGCTGGTCGAGCAGCTGGTCGCGGCCGGCCTGGAGCAGGTCAGCGCGCGCTCGGTGCTGACCTGCGAGTCCACCATCGGCGTCTGCCAGCTCTGCTACGGCCGCAGCCTGGCCAACAACCGGCTGGTCGACATCGGCGAGGCGGTCGGGATCATCGCCGCGCAGTCGATCGGCGAGCCGGGCACCCAGCTGACGATGCGGACCTTCCACACCGGCGGGATCGCGGGCGAGGACATCACCCACGGCCTGCCGCGCGTGGTCGAGCTGTTCGAGGCGCGCACCCCCAAGGGGATGACGCCGATCGCCGAGTTCCCCGGCCGCCTCTCGCTCGAGGAGGTGGACAAGGGACTGCAGGTCACCATCACCTCCGACGAGGGCGACGAGTGGCAGACGATCGTCTCCCGCCGCGCGCGGCTCAAGGTCGAGGACGGCCAGGAGGTCGACGTCGGCCAGGAGATCATCGAAGGCACGCCCAACCCCAAGGAGCTGCTGCGGATCCTCGGCATCCGGGCGACGCAGAAGCACCTGGTCGAGGAGGTCCAGACCGTCTACACCTCGCAGGGCGTGACCATCCACGACAAGCACATCGAGCTGATCGTGCGGCAGATGCTCAAGCGGGTGACCGTGCTGGAGGGTGGCGACACCGAGCTGCTCCCCGGCGAGCTGGTCGACCGGGCCACGTTCGAGCGGGCCAACCGGGAGGCGCTGGAGTCGGGCAAGACCCCGGCGAGCGGCCGGCCGGAGCTGCTGGGCATCACCAAGGCGTCGCTCGCCACGGAGTCGTGGCTGTCGGCCGCGTCGTTCCAGGAGACCACCCGGGTGCTGACCGAGGCGGCGATCGAGGGCAAGAGCGACCAGCTCATCGGCCTCAAGGAGAACGTCATCATCGGCAAGCTCATCCCGGCGGGGACGGGCATGGTGCGCTACCGCAGCGTCAACCCGATCCCGACCGAGGTCCCGGCGGCGTACGGCGGGATGGACATGTTCGGCGCCGAGGGCTTCGACCAGCAGGCGTACGCGGAGGGGTACGGGGCCGAGGGCTTCGACCCGTCCTACTACCCGGACGCCGGGAGCTACGAGGGCGCCGGCTACTACGACGACGGCACCGGCATGCAGCAGCCCGACGGCGACGGGTCGGTGGTCGACCTGAACGCCGAGGGCGAGTTCGCGCCCGGGTACTACGAGGAGCCGGCGGCCGGCGAGCCGGCCGCCGACGAGGCCGTCGCCGCGGAGGCCGTCGCCGGCGAGGCCCTGGACGGCGAGGCCCTGGACGGCGAGCCGGAGCAGCAGGAAGAGCAGGGATGAGCGACGTCCGGGCGGCCGGCGCCGCCCGGACCCCGAGAGTGCGGCCCGGGCTTCACGAGAGCCCGGGCCGTGCGCATGCCCGGCGCGGGTCTCAGGCGGTGGAGGTCACCAGGCGCAGCACGTCCAGGTCCACGCCGGCGTGGTTGGCCTCGTACAGGCACTCCAGCGCCGCCCGCAGCGGGTCCTCGCCGAGCGCGCACCACAGCGCCGTCGCGGCGCGTGCCTGGGCGAAGGCGCGGCCGGGTGCCCCGTCGCGGCCGCCGGGCGGCCGGGCGGCGCCGGCCGACCGGTCCAGCTCCGCCGCGAGCGCCTCCAGGGACCGGCGCTCCGCGGAGTCCCCGCGCCCACCGCGGCGCAGCCAGGTGAACGCGGCGTCCGCGCGCGGGTCGTTCAGCTCCGCGGTCGCCAGCGCCAGCGAGCACGCCACCTCGACGATGCGCCACAGCTGCGTCGGCGGCGCGCCGTGCAGCACCGCGGCCAGCTCGGGGGCGAGACCGTCCAGGCGGCTGTCCACGTCCGGTCCTCTCGCGGCGACGCGCTAGGTGTCCTCGCGCTCCGGTCCGGGGCCGACCTCGCCGGGCGGCGGCCACGGGCTCCCGCCCGCCGGCCGGGTCTCCTCCTCCGCCCGCGGCCGGTCCTGGCCGCCGGGCTGGGCGGGCTGCCCGGCGGGGGTCGCCGGCGGCGCGGCGGGCACCGGGAACGACCCCGGCCGGCCGTACCCGCCAGGCTGGCCGGGGGGTGGTTGCGGCTGCTCGGATCCGGGCGGCCCGTAGGGGTACAGGGGCGGCTGGCCGTAGGGGGGCGGCTGGCCGTAGGACCCCGGCGGCCCGGGGGCCTGGGGGGGCTGGCCGTAGGGGGGCGGCTGGCCGTAGGGACCTGGGCCTGGGGGGCCTGGGCCTGGGGGACCTGGGGGAGGACCGGGGGCGCCGTACGGCCCGGGAGCCCCGTAGGGGGCGCCGGGCGGGCCGTAGGGGCCGTACGGCCCGTAGGGCCCCGCCGCCCGCTCGCGGCGGCGGCGGCTCGCGCGGACCAGCAGCACCACCACCAGGGCGACGATCAGCCCGCCGAGGAACAGCACGACCAGGACGGTGATCAGGAAGCCGCGGAAGATGCCCCGGCCCACGTCCTCGTCCAGCCCGGAGGGCCTCGGGCCGAACAGCCCCTGGAGCTCGACCCGGTTGTACGGCTTGACCGTCAGCGCGTCCTGCGGACCCTCCACCCTGAGCACCAGGGACTCGAACCGGATCGGGACCCGCCGCCAGATCCCCTCGGCTATCCGGTCCATCTGCACGCGCCGGTCGTCGCCGCTGGCCGTGGTCCGGTAGGACAGGGTGATGGTCGTCCTCCCGGCCTGGTTGCCGAGGTTCACGTCGGTGGCTTCGACCCCGTTGTCGTCGGCGACGCTGCTCACCTCGCCGATCGCCCGGGCGATCGAGCAGCCGGCCAGGCCCGCGGCGAGCACCAGCACCAGCAGGCCGGCCCCGCCGAGCCGTCCGGCGAGCCGCCGGCCCGCGCGCCGTTGCAGCGACATCGTTCGCGCCTCCCGTCACCTCTGCCGACGGCGACCACAGGTCACCTTCCGTGTCGGATCCTCGCACGTCCCGGCCACGCACGCCGGTCGGACGGACGGTCCGCGCGGCTTCGCGTGGATTTTCCCCTCAGCCTGCGGGCGGGACCCTCCCGTCCCGGGTAGGCTGCCCGCAGCCGGGTGCGCCAGCAGCCGAGGAGGTCACCGGTGCCAGAGCGTCGCGTCACGGTGGGGTCCAGGGTCGGCCTCCACGCCCGGCCGGCGGCGCTGTTCGTCCAGGCCGCCGCCAGGCAGCCGGTCAAGGTCACGGTCGCCAGGCAGGGCGGCCGGCCGGTCGACGCGGGCAGCATCCTCGCGGTCCTCGGCCTGGACGTGCGCGGCGGCGAGGAGGTCGTCCTCAGCGCCGAGGGCGACGCCGCCGAGCGCGTGCTCGACGAGCTTGCCGCGCTGGTGGCGAGGGACCTCGACGCACCGCATGGCTGAGACCCTCACCGGCACCGGGGTCAGCCCGGGGCTGGCGGTCGGCCCGGTCGCCCGGATGGTCGAGGCCGCGCGGCTCCCCGCCGAGGACGACGGGCCGGCCGCGCCGGCCGATCCCGGCGCGGAGCTGGGGCGGGCGCGGGCCGCGCTGGTCGACGTCGCCGCCGACCTGGAGGCCCGCGGCCGCGTGGCCGGCGGCGAGGCGCGTGGCATCCTCGAGGCGCAGGCGCTCATGGCGCGCGACCCCGGGCTGGCCGACGAGCTGACCCGGCGGGTCCACGACGGCGGCCTGCGGGCGGCGCCCGCGGTCCGGGAGGCGTTCGGCGTCCACCGCGAGCTGCTCGCCGGCGCGGGCGAGTACGTCGCCGGCCGGGTCGCCGACCTCGACGACGTGCGCGACCGGGTGCTGGCGCGGCTGCACGGCGTCGAGCCGCCGCGCGTCCCCGACCCGGGCCACCCGTTCGTGCTCGTCGCCCGCGACCTCGCCCCCGCCGACACCGCCACGCTCACGCCCGGCCGGGTGCTGGCGCTGGTCACGCAGGAAGGCGGGCCGACCAGCCACACCGCCATCCTCGCACGCGCCCTCGGGGTCCCGGCCGTGGTCGGCTGCGCCGGCGCGGCGGCGCTGGCCGACGGGACGCGCGTGCTCGTCGACGGCGGCGCCGGCCGCGTCGTCGCCGAGCCCGGCGAGGAGCAGGCCCGGCGTGCGGCCCGGCTCGCCGCGGCTCGCCGCGGCGCCCGCCGCCGCGCCCGCGGTCCGGGCGCGACCGGCGACGGCCACCGTGTGGGCCTGCTCGCCAACGTCGGCGGCGTCGGCGATCTCGAGCCGGCGCGTGACGCCGGCGCCGAGGGCGTCGGCCTGCTGCGCACCGAGTTCCTCTTCCTCGACCGGCGGGAGGCGCCGGGCGTGGACGAGCAGGCGCGCGCCTACGCCGGCGTGCTGCGCGCGTTCCCCGGCGGGCGGGTGGTCGTGCGCGTGCTCGACGCCGGGGCGGACAAGCCCCTGCCGTTCCTGGACCTCGGCCCCGAGCCCAACCCGGCGCTCGGCCGGCGCGGGCTGCGGGCGCTGCGGCTGCGCCCGGTGCTGCTCGACGACCAGGTGGAGGCGATCGTCCGTGCCGCGGGCGAGGCCGGCCCCGGGGTGGAGGTCTGGGTCATGGCGCCGATGGTCGCCACCGCCGAGGAGGCCGCCTGGTTCTGCCGGCGCGCCCGGCGGGACCCGATCGCGCGCGCGGGCGTGATGGTGGAGCTGCCCGCCGCGGCGCTGGCCGCCCCGGCCCTGCTCGTCGAGGCGGACTTCGCCAGCCTCGGCACCAACGACCTCGCCCAGTACGCCTTCGGCGCCGACCGCCAGGTGGCGGCACTCGCCGGGCTGCAGGACCCGTGGCAGCCGGCGCTGCTGCAGCTGGTCGCGCTCACCGCCGGCGCGGGCCGGAGCGCCGGCCGGCCGGTCGGGGTCTGCGGGGAGGCGGCCGGGGACCCGGCGCTCGCGCTGGTGCTGACGGGGCTGGGCGTGACCAGCCTGTCGATGGCCCCGCCCGCCATCGCCGACGTCCGCGCCGCGCTCGCGCGCCATACCCTCGACCGCTGCCGCTCGCTCGCCGAGCTGGCGCTCGCCGCGCCGTCCGCCGCCGCGGGGCGCGAGCGCGTCAGGGCGGCCGCCCCCGAGCTGGCGGAGCTGGGCCTGTGAGCCGAGCCCGTGCCCGGCCGGGTCAGGCGGGCAGGGCGCGGGCGGCGATCCTGGCGTGGTCGACGCCGGCCGGCAGGGTCCCGAACGCCGCGCCCGCACCGCCGTCGGTGAGCCGGGAGGCGCAGAACGCGTCGGCGACCGCGGGGTCCCCGTGGCGCACCAGCAGCGAGCCCTGCAGGACCAGCGCCATCCGCTCCACCATCCGGCGGGCGCGCGCCTCCGCCTCACGGGGGTCGGCGAGCTCGCGGGACAGCGCCGCGAGCGCCGCGTCCAGCCGGCGGTCGGCGCCGCGGGCGAGCGCGGCCTCGTCGAGCAGCGCCTGCACGCTGGCGGGCCGGCGGGCCGCGGCGCGCAGCACGTCCAGGCAGTTGACGTTCCCGGCGCCTTCCCAGATCGAGTTGAGCGGCGCCTCCCGGTACAGGCGCGGCAGCACGCCGTCCTCCACGTAGCCGTCGCCGCCCAGGCACTCCAGCGCCTCGCCGACGACCGCGGGCGCGCGCTTGCACACCCAGTACTTGGCGACCGCGGTGCCGATCCGGCGCAGGCCCGCCTCCCGCTCGTCCTGCCCGGCCCGGTCGAAGGCGCGCGCGACGCGGCAGGCGAGCAGCGTCGCCGCCTCCGCCTCGATCTCCAGGTCGGCCAGCACGTTGCGCATCAGGGGCTGGTCGGCCAGGCGGCGGCCGAACGCCTGGCGGCGGGCCGTGCGGTGCGCGGCCTGCGCGAGCGCCTGGCGCATCAGGCCGGCCGAGCCGACCGCGCAGTCCAGGCGGGTGTGCGCGACCATCTCGATGATGGTCGCGATCCCGCGGCCCTCGGGGCCCACGCGGGCCGCCCGCGCCCCGGCCAGCTCGATCTCGGCGGACGCGTTCGCGCGGTTGCCGAGCTTGTCCTTGAGCCGCTGGATCCGCAGGCCGTTGCGGGTGCCGTCGGGCAGCACCCGCGGCAGGAGGAAGCAGGTCAGCCCGCCGGGCGCCTGCGCGAGGGTGAGGAAGGCGTCGCACATCGGCGCGGAGCAGAACCACTTGTGGCCGCGCAGCCGGTAGGCGCCCTCGCCGCCCGCGAGCGGCTCGGCCCGGGTGGTGGTCGCGCGCAGGTCCGAGCCGCCCTGGCGCTCGGTCATGGTCATCCCGCAGAGCGCCCCGCGCTTGTCCTGCGGCGGGCGCAGCCCCGGGTCGTAGGCGAGCGAGGTCAGCAGCGGCTCCCAGGCCGCGGCCAGCTCCGGCTCGGCCCGCAGGGCCGGGACGGCCGCGTAGGTCATGCTGACCGGGCAGCCGTGCCCGGCCTCGAGCTGGTGCCAGACGTGGAAGGCGGCCGCCCGCGCGACGTGCGCGCCGGGCCGCGGGTCGCGCCAGGGGGACGCGGCCAGCCCGCGGCCGATCGCGACCTCGAGCAGCCGGTGCCAGGCCGGGTCGAAGTCCACCTCGTCGACACGCCTGCCGCCGGCGTCGTGGGTGTGCAGGACCGGCGGGTTGCGGTCGGCCTGCCTGGCCCACCCGAGCGCCTCCTCGCTGCCCGCGAGGACGCCGAGCGCGTGGAGCCGCTCCTCGGCCCAGCCCGCGTCCCCGTCGCGCAGCGCGCCCGGCAGCACCGGGTCGGCGCCGAACAGGTCCCAGCCCACCGGCGGCGGCGTCTGGTCGGAGGCGGTGCGGGCGGTCATGGGCGTGCGGGTCATGCTGCACCCGCGCCGGCCGCGGCGCCAGGCGCCCCCGGTGCGGCGTCCGCCCTCAGGGCGCGACCGTGGTGAACACGTCCCGCCAGCCCGGCGCTCGACGATCACCAGGTCCGGACGGTACGCGTGCGCCCGGGCGGCCGGCGACGGCTCGGGCACGGGTGGCCGCGCCGGGACCGCGACGGCCATCAGCCGCCCGCCGTCGCGGGCGGGAGGAGGGTCGAGCAGGGCCGCAGCGGGGGCCTGGAGGCCGACCGCTGGGGGGCCTCCGCCTCGCAGCTCGTCCAGGCGTCGAACAGCTCCAGCTGCGACGGCGATCCCTCCGGATCGAACCCTTCGGCCCGGCCGATGAACGCGCCGGCGGGGATGAACGCCGCGGCGACCCACGCGTCCAGGCTGGAGACCCTGACGGCGGCCGCGTCCACGGCGCCGCTGTCGCGGTACGCGTCGCCGTAGTGGGTGCGGACCCACGCGGTCCCGGACTCGCGGCCGAAGCCGGCCATGCTCATGAGCGGCCGCACCGCGACGCCCCGCACCTGGAACGGCGTGCCGAACGCCCGCCACCCGTACGGCAGCTCGCCGCGGAGCTGGCCGACCCGCCGCCCTGCGACCCACAGGTCGAGGGCCGTGCGGAACCTCGTCTCGGAGCCCTGCTGCTCGCGCTGGTGCTGCTTGAGCCGGTACTCCCAGGAGACCCCCTGGGACTCGCCGCAGGCGACCGCGCCGGCGGCCACGGACGCGGGGGGGCAGCCCAGGCCGCGGCTGGCGGCCGCCGGGGTCTGCGAGCGGCCGGCGGTCGCGACCGGGCGGGCCTCCCCGCCGGTCAGCGGTGCCCGTCGGACGACGGCGGCGGCGCCGGCCAGCGTGAGGGCCAGCAGCAGGACGCCCCCGGTCACGGTGCGCGCCCGGCGCCGACGGCCCTGCCGCCAGGCCGCGTCGGCGCCGGGTGACCGTGCCTGGGCGCGGGCGGCCTCGGCGACCTCGCGCGCCTGCTCCCTGATGCTAGCCATTGGTGGTCGGCACCTCCTCCTGCCGGTCACCCAACTCGGCGAGGAGCGCCTTGCGCCCCCGGGCGAGCCAGCTCTTCACGGTCCCGCGCGGGACCCCGAGGGTCCTGGCGGCCTCATCGGTCGGCATGTCGAGCAGGTAGTGCAGGACCACGGCCTGGCGGTGGTGGACCGGGAGCCTGCGCATCGCCTGGATCAGCGCGACGGCGCTCTCCGACACCGGCGGCGCCGACTCCGCCTGCGGGCCGAGGCGCGCCAGGGCCCGCAGGCGGCGGCGCGCCTGGCGGCCCCGGTTGGCCGCGAGGTTCAGCGCCACGCGCCGGACCCAGGCCTCGGGCAGGTCGTACTGGCGCACCTGCGGCCAGTGCACCGCGGCCCGGGTCAGCGCCTCCTGTGCCAGGTCCTCGGCCTCGTGCAGGTCTCCGGTGATCAGGACGAGCTGGCCCACGAGGCGTCCGAACACGAATCCGTAGAACTCGTCGAAGCCCTCGCGCCTGGCGGCGGCCATCGCGCCCTCCCACGCTCGCGTGCACAGCAGACACGCCGAAGTGGGTCGTTCCGGTGGCAGGATTCCGCAGAACTACTGACCCGGCGGCGCGAACGGGCCGGGTGCGGTGGGTCGCGAACGGGCCGGTGCGGTGGGTCAGCCGGCCTCGACCTCGGCGCCGTCCTGCGCCCAGCGGGTGTGGAAGGCGCCCTCGCGGTCGGTGCGGCGGTACGTGTGCGCCCCGAAGTAGTCCCTGAGCGCCTGGATGAGGTTCGCGGGGCCGTGCTCGCGCCGGTAGCCGTCGTAGTAGGCGAGCGCCGAGGAGAACGCGGGGACGGGCACGCCCAGCTCGACCGCGGTCGCCGCCACCCGCCGCCAGGCGGTGCCGGCGTCGGCCACCGCGTCGCGGAAGTAGCCGGCGAACAGCAGGTTGCGCAGCTTGGGGTCGGCCTCGTACGCCTCGCGGACACGGTCCAGGAAGCGCGCGCGGATGATGCACCCGGCGCGCCAGATGGTCGCCATCGCCCCGAGGTCGACACCCCAGTCGTAGGCCTCGGAGGCGGCCGCGATCTGCTCGAACCCCTGCGCGTAGGCGACCACCTTGGAGGCGTACAGCGCCTTGCGCACGTCGTCGACGAAGTCCTCGCCGGCGGTCGCCTTCACCCCGCCGGGCCCGGGCAGCACCCTGGCGGCGGTGGCCCGCGCCTGCTTCTGCGAGGAGATCACGCGCGCGAACACCGCCTCGGTGATCGCGGTCACCGGGACGCCCAGCTCCAGCGCGTGCTGCGCGGTCCAGCGCCCCGTGCCCTTCTGCTCGGCCTCGTCGAGGATCACGTCCACCAGCGGCTTGCCGGTGGCCTGGTCGACCTTGCGCAGCACCGTGCTGGTGGTCTGGATCAGGAACGAGTCCAGGTCGCCCTCGTTCCAGCGCTCGAACACCCCGGCCAGCTCCGCCGCGCCGAGGCCGACCGCCGAGCGGAGCAGGTCGTACGCCTCGGCGATGAGCTGCATGTCGGCGTACTCGATGCCGTTGTGCACCATCTTGACGTAGTGCCCGGCGCCGTCGGGGCCGACGTGGGTGACGCAGGGGACGCCGTGGTAGCGGGCCGCGATCGCCGTCAGGACCGGCTCGACCAGCTCGTACGCCTCGGCGCTGCCGCCGGGCATGAGGCTCGGCCCGTGCAGCGCGCCCTCCTCGCCGCCGGAGACCCCGGTGCCGATGAAGCGGATGCCCCGTCCGGCCAGGGCCCGCTCGCGCCGGCGGGTGTCCTCGAACCAGGAGTTGCCGCCGTCGATCAGGACGTCGCCGCGGTCCAGGAGCGGCGCCAGCTCGTCGATGACCGCGTCGACCGGCCTGCCCGCCTTGACCATCATGAGGATCCGGCGCGGCGGCCGCAGCCCCCCGACCAGCTCCTCGACGGTCCAGGCCGGGACGAACGACCCCTCGTGCCCGTGCTCGTCCATGAACTGCCTGGTCCGCGTCGCGGTGCGGTTGTGGACGGCGACCGGGATGCCGTGGTGCGCCGCGATGTTCCTGGCGAGGTTCTGGCCCATCACCGCAAGCCCCGTCAGGCCGAACTCGGCAGTGCCGCCCACGTCGCGCCTCCTCGAGTCCGACGGGCGGGGTGCCTCCAGGCTCCCGCAGCCGTGCCCGTCCGCTCCGGCAGGCAATGTAGCGGCCCGGGCCGGCTGCGCGCCGCCTACGATGGTGGCCGGCGGGCCGGCGGCCGGGCCGGCGCTGCGGTAGGTTCCGCGCGGTCCCGGTGCCCGAGCGCCGCTCGGTGGGGTCGGGCGGTCCGTGCGAGCGGCGGAGGAGGCGAGCCGGTGACGATGCTGACGCTGTCGACGCGCATCACCATCGTCCGGATCGCGCTGGTGCCCGTCCTCGTCGCGCTGGTGCTGGCGATGCCGGGACACGACGGGCTGGTGGCGGCGGCCGTGGCCGTGTTCGTGGTCGCGTCGGTGACCGACTACGTGGACGGCTGGCTGGCGCGCCGCTGGCAGCAGGTGACCGAGCTGGGCAACTTCCTGGACACCACCGCGGACAAGCTGCTGGTCGCCGGGGCGCTCGTGGCGCTGCTCGCCGTCGACCGGGTGAACCCCTGGGTGGTGCTGGTCGTGATCGGCCGCGAGTTCGCGGTCCTCGGCCTGCGCGCGGTGGCGGCCGGCTCCGGCGTGGTGGTCTCCGCGTCGATCTGGGGCAAGCTCAAGTTCTTCGTGCAGGTCGTCGGGGTGACGCTGGCGATCTGGCGCCCGCAGGTCCGGCTCGGGCCGTGGTGGCTCGACCAGTGGGCCATGCTGGTGGTGGCGCTGATCACCGCGGCCTCCGCGTTCGACTACCTCGCCCGCTTCGGCGAGCTGGTGGGCGTGCGCCGGTGAGCGCCGACGGCACGGGCGCGCCGGTGCTGGTCACCGGGGCGACGGGCTTCGTCGGCGGCCTGGTCGCCGCCCGCCTGCTCGCCGAGGGTCGCCGGGTGCGCGCGCTCGTGCGCCGCCCGGAGGACGTCCGGCGGCTGTCGCCGTGGGGCCCGGCCGGGCCGCCGTCCGGCGCCGGACCGCCGCCCGGCGCCGGGCGCCTGGAGGTGGCCGTCGGCGACCTCGACGACGCCGAGTCGCTGGTCCGGGCGGCGGACGGGTGCGAGGTCGCCTACCACGCCGCGGGGCTGAACGCGCTCTGCCTGCGCGACCCGGCGCCGCTGTGGCAGGTCAACGTCGACGGGACCCGGCGCCTGCTCGAGGCGGCCCGGCGCGCGGGCCTGCGGCGGGTCGTCCACACCAGCTCCGCCGCGGTCCTCGGCGGCGACGGCGTCCACCCGGTGGACGAGTCCAGCCCGCCGCCCGCTGCGTTCACCTCGCGCTACGCGCGCAGCAAGCACGAGGCGGAGCGGCTCGCGCTCGCCTTCGAGGGGATCGAGGTCGTCGCGGTCAACCCCAGCTCGGTCCAGGGCCCCGGCCGCCGCGGCGGCACCGCCCGGCTGCTGCTGGACTACCTCAACGGCAGGCTGCCGTTCGACGTGCCGGCGCGGTTCGGGCTGTGCTTCACCGACGACTGCGCGGGCGGGCATCTGCTCGCGGAGGCCGAGGGGCGGGCGGGGGAGCGGTACGTGCTCAGCTCCGGGACGCTCACCAGCCGCGAGGCGATCGAGATCGTGGCCCGGCTGACGGGCCTGACCGAGCGCCCGCGGACCCTGCCGCTACCGCTGGCGACCGCCGCCGCGACCGCCGCCGAGCAGCTCGCCCGGCTGCGCGGCCGCACCCCGCGCCTGTGCCGCGAGGCGGTCCGGACCATCGCCCACCCGCACCTGTACGACGGCTCGCGCGCCGAGCGGGAGCTGGGGCTGCGCTACACGCCGCTGCGCGAGGCGCTGGAGCGCTCGGTGCGCTGGTACCTGCGGGCCGGGCTGGTGCGCCGGGCGCTGCCGGCCCTTCCCCCCCAGCCGTGAGAATTTCGTGCCGTCCGGAGGTTTCGCCCGCCCCCAGGGCTGGGAACAAGCAGGCCAGGCAGCGCCCCGGGCATCGCCTGGATGGACCGGCCTGGCGACAGCCCGAGGGCGCGGCCGGCGTGCCCTCTCCGGGTCCGGCTTGCCCCGCTGATCACGGCCCGCCACACTTGCCCCGCACCGTCGCCGTCCCGGCCGGCACCCTCCCGCCGGCCGGTGCGTCCCGCCATCCGAGGCCCAAGGGAGCGCAATGCCGCGTATGTCGGGCTGTTTTTACCCTTTGGGGGGGTTCCCCAGGTTGGGAGCGTTCCCCAGGTCTGGTGCGTACGACGCACTTGAGGGTAAGTTACGAAACACCGTTCTCACAGAGAAGGTGCGATCGTAAGCTTTGCACGGGGTCGGCAAAGCAAGGTAGCGTACGCCCGCAAAGTCACCGTTGTCGTGATTCCCTCGATCCAAACCGGGAGGACGATAAGGCGCGGAACCCCCCAGGTGATGCACGGCGCGGGTCGGGTCACCTCGCAGCGGACATCCAACCGGTCAGCCCCACCGAGTCAGCATCGAGGTCGCCCCGGCGCCTGGACGTGCAGCTGTCCACCCTCCTTCGTGTTCTCGGCCAGCCGCTGGTCGGAGGCTCGATGCCCCAAACGCCCCCGGTGGTCGCAGCTCATATGGTGACGGCCACCCTGCAGGTTCTCCACACCCGGTCGGACGGCAGCGTCGACCGGGCGTCGGCGTACGCGCCGCCGCGCTCCGGCGGTCGGGCGCGCGTGCCGGCCCGGCCCGGCAGGAGGCGGGCGGGGACATGAGCCGCGCGAGGATCCCGCGGCGGCCGGCGGCGGCCGCAGGACGGGGAGCGGCCGGGGCGCTCGCGCCCGGTGGCAGGTGGGACGGGGCGAGGCAGAGGATCGCGCGCAGGGCGCGCCGACGCATTCGGGACGAGGGGTAGACATGCTTCAGAATCTTCCGGTTCGCACGAAGCTCGTGGCCATCCTCGCCCTGCCGGTGCTGGTCATGACGCTGCTGGTCGCCTCGCGGATCGCCGACAACGTCTCCGAGAGCCGCCGCGCGGACCGCCTCACCACCCTGGTGCAGGCCAACGCCCGGACGCTCGCGCTCGTCCACGAGCTGCAGAAGGAGCGCGACCTGTCCGCCGGGGTCGTGGGCACCACCAAGGTCGTCGACGGCCGCGTCGTGGGCGCCCAGCGCAGCGTCGTCGACCAGGCGCGGCACGCCTTCGAGGAGGCCATCGAGGGCCTCAACCCGGGCGTGATCCGGCCCCAGCTGCGCCAGCAGCTCGCGGTCGCCGACCGCCGGCTGGACAACGACCTCGCCGCCGAGCGCGCCTCCGTGGACCGGGCGAGCGCCAGCGGCACCGGCAGCCCCTCCAAGAGCCCGGCCGGGACGATCGACTTCTACACCTCCACGATCGAGAACCTGCTGAGCTTCGTCGCCGGGGTCCCGACCGAGCCCGACGCGGCGGCGTTCTCCCGCGACCTCAACGCGATCGCCGCGCTGGCCCGCGCCAAGGAGGCGACCGCGCTGGAGCGCAGCCTGGTGATCGGCACCTTCGCCAGCCGCCCCGCGCAGCCGGCGCAGGTGGGGCAGGCCGCGCAGCTCGGCGAGCGGGCCCAGGCCGGTCAGGACGCCGGCGCCGCCCAGGACGCCGGCGAGGTGGAGCGGCTGGTCTCGGCGATCGGCGCCGGCGAGGTCTGGCGGTCGCAGTTCGACTCGCTCGCCAACCCCGCCCAGCTCGCGCAGTTCAACCGGACCATGACCGGCCCCGAGGCCACCCGGGCGCAGCACGTGCGCGAGGACATCCGCTCCGAGCAGGGCAAGGTCGAGCTGGACAGCGATCCGCTGCAGTGGCAGTCGGCCATGAACGGCATCGTCGACCGCTTCCGCAGCGTGGAGCAGAGCGTCGGGTCCGAGCTGCTGCAGGGGATCGCCGAGGCCAAGGCGGCGCGCACCCAGCGGGCCCTGTCGACCAGCCTGCTGATCGTGGTCATCCTGGTGTTCTCGGTCGGGATCTCGCTGGCGATGTCGCAGTCGATGGTCAACGCGCTCGCCAAGCTGCGCGGCAGCGCGCTCGACATCGCCCAGCGGCGGCTGCCGTCGGTGGTGGAGCGGCTGCGCCACCTGGACGACGCCGACCAGATCACCGTGCGCCCGGACCCGGCGCAGACGGTCCGCTCCTCCGACGAGATCGGCGAGGTGGCCAACGCGTTCAGCGCCGTGTACCAGGTCGCGGTGCGCGTCGCCACCGAGCAGGCCGCCCTGCGCAAGAGCGTCGGGGACATGTTCCTCAACTTCGCGCGCCGCAGCCAGACGCTCATCGACCGCCAGCTCCAGCTCATCCACGAGCTACGGCGCAAGCAGGCCGACCACCGCAAGCGGGAGGAGTTCTCGCGTCTGGACCACCTGGCCACGCGCATGCGCCGCAACGCCGAGGACCTCATCGTCCTGTCCGGCGCCAAGCCGGCGCGGCGCTGGAGCGAGCCGATCCCGCTGGCCGACGTCATCGAGATCGCGCTGGCCGAGGTCGAGGACTACAAGCGCGTCGAGGTCCTGAAGGTCGACGACCTCGGCATCGCCGGGCACGCGGCCAGCGACGTCGCGCACGTGCTCGCGGAGCTGATCGAGAACGCCACCAGCTTCTCCCCGCCGCAGAGCCCCGTCCACATCGCCGGGCAGACGGTCACCAACGGCTACGTCATCGAGATCGAGGACCAGGGCATCGGCATGAGCGACGCCGAGCTGGTCGAGGCCAACGACCGGCTGGCCAACCCCGCCGAGATCGACCTCACCGTGTCCTCGCGGCTGGGGCTGTTCGTGGTCGGGCGCCTGGCGGAGCGGTACGCGATCCGCGTGCAGCTGCGCCACTCCTGGTACGACGGGGTGGCGGCGCTGGTCCTGC
>DATFRI010000046.1:0-2845 GCA_035263405.1 Actinomycetes bacterium
GGGTCCTCCGGCTCCGGCGGCCGCCCTTTCCCGCGGTGGTACTGGCTGCAGTACGTGTCGATCGCGGTCTCCGGCACGATCAGGGGGGCCGCCCGCGCGCTGATCTCCCACCAGGGGTGGAACGCGCCGTCGGCGAGGACCGCGCGCACGGCCGCGGCGGCCGTGCGCGGGTTGCCCGCCCCCGTGCGCGCGGCCAGCAACCCGGGCAGGCCGCGCCTTGGGCGGGCGGGCGCGGCGCCCGGAGGCCGGCTCACGAGACGATCCGCTGCTGGTCCGGCGGCTGGGCGCGCCGGAAGCGGCGCTCGGCCTCGCCGAGCACGACCGAGAGCAGGCGCTGCACGTCGTGCGCCAGCGAGCGGGCGCGCACCACGTCGTCGGGGTGGCGGTAGCCGAGGTCATCGGGGTCCTCGCCCGCGCGGAGCGTCTTCTCGATCGAGCGCAGCCACCGCTCGATCCGCAGCGCCTTCGGCTCGGTCGACCGGCCGCCGGCCGCGTCCTGCAGCTTGCTCCGGTACGCCTCGCGCTCGGCCCGCACGATCGCGAGCGCGTTCGCCTCGGAGCCCGCGACCTTGAGCCGCTCGACCAGCTCGGAGGCCGCGGTGTGCGTCAGGCCCGCCTTGACGACCAGCTCGGCGGCGGACCGCAGCACCTCGTCGGACTGCAGCGGGGCCAGCACGGCCGCGGTCGACGGCTTGATGCCGTCCCAGCCCTGGACCCCGATGTCCTTGAGCCGGCGCGCGGCGACGCGCTCGCGCTTGTGGTCCCGCAGCGTGCTGTCGTTCAGCCGCAGCCGCTGGGCGACCTCGGTGAGCGAGTGCCCCGCGTCGAGCAGCACCAGCGCTTGCTCGTAGACGTGCTCGCGGCTGATCGGCTTGCCGCCGGTCGCGGCGTTGCAGGTCCGGGTCATCAGCTCGAGCAGGTTCAGGTCGTCGGTCTCGATCAGGTAGACGTCGAAGACGGTCTCCCCGACGTCGAGCGCGGCCCGGAGACGGTGGTTGCCGTCGATCACGACCAGCCCGTTCCGCCCCCGGTAGGCGATCAGGGGCGGGAGCTTCGCCCCGTCGACCAGCGACCGGGCGAGCGCGGCGACGTACTCCTTGTCGAGCTTGCCCTCCAGCCGGGCCTGGTTCCGCACGCTCGTGCTCAGGTCGAACGCCGCCAGCGGCGTGCCGGGCTGCCAGCGCACCTGCGCCTCGGTCAGGCCGAACGAGCGCAGCCACGCTTCGATCCCCGCGTCGCGGCGCTCCGCGGCGGGTCCAGGGTCGGATGCGGAGCGTTGCGCTCCGCTCGACGGGTCGGTCACGGTCCTCTCCTCCAGCCAAGGATGGCGCGACGATAACCGATCGCGCCGGTCGGCCGTACAACCTCACAGGACCACAAGGGCTACTGGGCGTACACCCCCGGCGGCGTGCCCGGCGCGACGAACGGCGGCCCGGGCGCGGGCGGCGGTGGCGGCGGCCCGGCCACCGACGACCACGGCAGCGCCGGCGGGCCCGGCCCACCCTGGAACGCCGGCCCGGCCGCCGCGCCGGAGACGACGCCCGGCCCGTAGCGCGGCAGCTCGGCCTCGGTCAGCGGCATCGGGCTCGTGAGCGGCAGCGGCGGCGGCCCGGCGAACCGGCTCATCCCGGCCAGCGCGTCCCGGACGACCTGGCCCGGGTCCGGGAGCTGTATCCCCTGGTGCGGCCCGTACTGCGGCTTGTACGCGCCGAGCGACCCGAGCGACTTGAGCGACTCGGTGATGTTCGCGGCCGCGCCCGGATCGGAGTAGTACGGCAGCATCGAGATCGTCATCTTGCCGATGTCGCTCGCCAGGCCGACGTCCTGGCCGCGGACCGCGACGTCCTGGCTCCGCTGGGCGAGCTTGTTCTGGTCGGCCTGGATCTGCAGCCCGATCCGGGCGTGCTCGGCGTTCAGCTTCGCGACCGCCTCGTCGAACGAGATCCGCCGCTGGGCCATATCCGACGTGATCTCCGCTTGCTTGCGGGCGAAGTCGTCCAGCCCCTTCTGCCGGATCGCGGCGTACGCCTCGAGGTTGCTCATCCCGGTCATCCCGCCCTCGCGGGGCGTCGCGCGCTCGGCGTCTTCGCGCTGCATCCGGTCGAGTTCGGCCCGGGCCTTGGCGGTCTGCGCCCCGAGCTGGGCGGTGCCGGCCTCGGTGTACGCCTTCTGCTCGGGCGTCTGCAGGTTCGCGGTCGCCTGCTTGACGACCGCGTCGTAGGCGTCGTTCTGCCGCTTCCAGTCGGCCTCGAGCGCCTTGTCGGTCGTCTGCAGCGCCTGCACGAACCGCCACTCGCCGGGCTGGCCCTCGCCGGCCGGGATGAACGCCCACTCCTCCTGCGAGCCGTCCGTGTACGTGAAGACGCGCCGCTCCCGGTAGCCGTACTTGGCGATGTCGGCCGCGGTCGGCGCGTTGTCCTGGCCGAGCACCTTCGACCCGTCCGCGCTCACCCAGCGCGAGGTCGTCTTGGCCGGCACGACCTGCCGCTGCGGCCGGCCCGGCGCGGCCGACCCGGGCACGGGCACCCCCTCGGCCGGGCTCGGCAGCGCCGGCGGCGCCGGGGCCTGGGTCGCCCCCTGGGCGGGCGCCTGGCCCTGGGGCGCCGCCGGCGTCTGCGGGATCAGGCCGCCCAGGCTGCCGGCCAGGCCGGCCAGCCCCTGCCCGGCCCCGATCGCCGACGCGATCGGCCCGGCCCCGGGCAGCGCCCCGATCAGCCCGCCCGCGGCGGCGTTGCCGAGCGCGCCCGCGGCCGCGCCGGGCAGGCCGCCGAACATCCCGCCGAACGGGTCGACGACCGCGCCGGGCGGCGGCGCGTTGAACACGCCCTGCGGGGTCGGCGCGGGC
>DATFRI010000047.1:0-3075 GCA_035263405.1 Actinomycetes bacterium
TAACCCAGGTCGTAGATGACCCCGGCGGGTGCTCCGGCGGTCCCCGCCGCGGGTCCCCCGGTCGATCCGGGGGTCCGGGGGACCTGAGCAGGTGCGGGTCCCCCGGTGGATCGGGGGGCGGCGGGGCGTGAGCCTGGATCCGGTCACGCGGTCGGTGATGGTCGGCGCCCTTGCGGGGATCGCCGAGGAGATGGGCGCGGTGCTGGTGCGGAGCGCCTACTCCTCCAACATCAAGGAGCGGCGCGACTGCTCGGCCGCGCTCTTCGACGCGAGCGGCCGCATGGTCGCGCAGGCCGAGCACATCCCCGTCCACCTCGGCGCCATGCCCGAGGCGGTCGCCGCGGTCAGGGCGCGTGAGCCCGGAGCCGGGGACGTGTGGGCGGTCAACGACCCGTTCTCCGGCGGCAACCACCTGCCTGACATCACCCTGGTGTCCCCGCTCGGCGACCAGGGTGACCTGCTCGGCTACGCGGTCACCCGCGCGCACCACTCCGACGTCGGCGGGATGCGGCCCGGCTCGATGCCGAGCGGCTCGCGCGACATCTTCTCCGAGGGCCTGGTGATCCCGCCGGTGCGGCTGGTGCGCGGCGGCGAGGTCGTGGCCGACGTGCTCGACCTGATCCTCGCCAACACGCGCACGCCGCGGGTCCGCCGCGGCGACTTCCGGGCGCAGGTCGCCGCGAACCGGCTGGGCGCCGAGCGGCTGGCCGAGCTGATGGCCCGGCGCGGCCGGGACACCGTGCTGGCCGCGTTCGAGGAGGTGATCGCCTACACCGAGCGGCGCACCCGGGAGACGATCGCCCGCCTGCCCGACGGGGAGTACCGCGCGGCCGGGGAGATCGAGGGCGACGGCGTCGGCGACGAGGACATCCCCCTGCGGGTGCTCGTCCGGGTGGAGGGCGACCGCATGACGATCGACTTCACCGGCACCGCCGGCGCGGTTCCCGGGAACGTCAACTGCCCGTTGTCGGTCACGCGCTCCGCGTGCGTGTTCGCGCTGCGGCTGCTGCTGCCCGACGACGTGCCCGCCAACGCGGGCACCACCGCGCCGCTGCGCATCCACGCCCCCGCGGGCTGCCTGGTCAACGCCGAGCGCCCCTCCGCGGTGGTCGCGGGGAACGTCGAGACCAGCCAGCGCGTCGCCGACACCGTCCTGGCGGCGCTCGCGCAGGCCGCCCGCCGGGGCGCCCCCGGCGCGGACCCGGTGGCGGACCTGCCCGCGCAGGGCCAGGGGACCATGAACAACCTGGTGATCGGCGGCCGCGGGTGGACCTACTACGAGACGATCGGCGGCGGGCAGGGCGCCAGCCGGCGCGGCCCCGGGCCGAGCGGCGTGCACGTGGGCATGACCAACACGCGCAACACCCCGATCGAGGCGCTGGAGCTGGAGTACCCGATGCGGGTCGAGCGCTACGAGCTGGCCGAGGGGTCCGGCGGAGCCGGTCGGCACCGCGGCGGCGACGGGATCGTCCGCGCCGTGCGGGTGCTGGAACAGGCGAGCCTGTCGCTGCTCACCGACCGGCGCCGCCACGCGCCGCAGGGTTCCCGCGGCGGCGCCTCCGGCCGGCCCGGGCGCAACCTGCTGGACGGCGAGGAGCTGCCCGCCAAGGTCAGCCGCGACCTGGCCGCCGGCGCGGTCGTGACGGTCGTCACCCCCGGCGGCGGCGGCTACGGCCCGCCGCCCGGATGATCGGGTCGGCGGGCGCCGGTCAGCGGGACGCGCCGCCGTTGGACCAGGGGACCGCCCGGCCGCCGGTCGCCTCGTCGAACCCGTCCGGGTCGCCGTCCCGCAGGTCCCCCTCGGCGACCACCGCGACGTACTCCTCGCCGGGCAGGTCGTCCAGCGCCCTGAGCCGGGGGCGCTCCTCGGCGTCCACGGGTCGGCGCAGGACCGCGGGCGGGTCGGGCAGGCGGTCCACCACGAGCCAGAGCTGCTCCAGCTCCCATTCCAGGGCCGCCAGCTCGGGGTCCTCCTCCAGGCCGTCGAGACCGTGGAGGCGGCCGCCGTCCGGGGCCGCCCGGTCGAGGTCGTCCTCGAGCGGCTCGACGGAGGCGCCGGCGACGGCCGGCGGGGCGTCCGCCTCCGCCGCAGGACCGGTCCCGGCCGGCGCGTCGGGCCTGGCGCCCGCGTCGGCGGCGGCCTCCGCCGCCGGGTCGTCGTCCTCGGGCTCCGGCTCGCCCGCGAGCGCGTCGGGCCGGGCGGGAACGCGGGGCTGGAGCGCGGCGGCGAGCGCGGGACGCCCCACGGTCGGGATGGGCACGGGATCGACCGCCGCGGCCGGTCCCGGCGCCGCGGGCGGGTCGGCGCGGTCGGGCTCGTCGCCGGCCTCGTCCGAGGCCGCCTCGGGCGTGCCCACGATCGACACGACGGCCGGGGAGCCGGGTTCGAGCAGGTACTTCTCGAGCTGCTCCCTGGCTGCACGTCGCGCGTGCTCGACCGCCTTCATCGTGACGGGGCCGTCGCCCTCGTCCGGCACGTCGAGCCGGTGCAACCATGTGAACCCGGCAACTGGGGGCACTGCCATACGCTTGATCTCCTCCTCAGCCTCCTCGGCCTCGGCCCGCCTGCGAGCGCGGGCGGCGCGCAGGCCGATGAGCGTCACCAGCGTGACCAGGACGACCAGCAGCGCGGCGGCTCCGGCCAGTACCAGCGGGGCGGTGATGCGCACCGCGGCCGCCAGTACGGATCCGCAGACCCGCCCGCCGGTGATGCCGTTCTCCAGTCGTATGTGAACCGTCGGCATGGACCCTGCTCCTTCCGGCACCACGGGAAGGGTGCGAGCCCGCCCGCAACCGGCTTGCGATGCCACAGCCTGGGTGTGTGCCACGGGGCGGGTGCAGCTGCGGCAACTGGGTGCGGGCCCGGTGAGGGACCCTACCGCCGCAATGCGCACGGGCCGTCACGGAAGCGCAACGACACGGATACGGTGTCCCAAGATTCCCGTAACGACGGGCGGGCTGAACGAGAGATCGACTTGCTCCTTGCTACCCGGCAGCGTATGCCAGATCCGCACGGCTCGACGTCCAGGCCCCAGCAGGAGGTCGCTCTCTAATGCGTCTGTCAAGCCGCGGTGG
>DATFRI010000048.1:0-66275 GCA_035263405.1 Actinomycetes bacterium
CGGACCCCCCCATGGGTCCCCCACGCCGCGGGGCGCTGCGCTCCGCCCCCCCGGACCCCCCCGGTCCTCTCCCGCGGTGCGGGGCGCCGTGGTCACCGGGTCGGGAGCTTCCAGCAGGCGCTCCACGACGCGGTCGAGGCCCACCACGCGGCTGGCCTTGACCAGCACCACGTCGGTCGGCTCGAGCGGGCCGACGGCGGCGGCGACCTCGTCGACGGCGTCCACGGCCACGGCGTCGCCCGGCTCCCAGATCCCCTCCTGGCGGGCGGCCCGGACGATCACCCGCCCCGGCTCGCCCACCGCGACCAGCCGGTCGACGCCGAGCCGGACGAGCAGGCGGCCCACGCGGTCGTGCTCGGCGTCGGCGAACGGCCCCAGCTCGGCCATCTCGCCGAGCACCGCGATCGTCCGCCCGCCGGGCCGCCGCGCGGCGGCCAGCGCCTTCAGCCCGGCCGCCGTCGAGTCCGGGTTGGCGTTGTAGGCGTCGTCGATGACGGTGGCGCCGTCGCCGCGGCGCCGGACCTGCATGCGCATGGGCGACAGCGCGGCGCCGGCGAGCGCGCGCGCCGCCCGGTCCACCGGGACGCCCAGCGCCCACCCGGCCGCCGCCGCGGCGAGCGCGTCGGGGACCAGGTGCTCGCCGGGGACCGGCAGCGCGGCCTCGGCCGTGCCGTCGGGGGTGACCAGCAGGAAGCCCGCGCGGCCGTCGGCGTCGAGCGCCACCCGCTCGGCGCGCACGTCGGCCGGCGAGCGGACCCCGTAGGTGACGACCCGCGCGGCGGTCAGCGACGCCATCGCCGCCACCCGCGGGTCGTCGGCGTTGAGCACCACGACGCCGCCGGGCGGCAGCGCGCGCGGCAGCTCGGCCTTGGCCCGGGCGATCGCGTCCCGGGAGCCGAACACGCCGATGTGGGCGACGCCCACGTTGGTGACCACGCCCGCGTCGGGGCGCGCGAGGCGGCACAGCTCGGCGACGTGCCCGACGCCGCGCGCGCCCAGCTCCACGACCAGGGCCTCGGTCTCCGGCTCGAGCCGGGCGAGCGTCAGCGGCAGCCCCAGCTCGTTGTTGAACGAGCGCTCGCTGGCGAGCGTGCGCAGCCTCGTGGCCAGCACCGCCGCCAGCAGGTCCTTGGTGATGGTCTTGCCCGACGAGCCGGTGACCCCGACCACGCGGGCGCGGGCGCGGGCGCGCACCGCGCCGGCGACCGCGGCCAGCGCCGCCAGCGGGTCGCCCACCTCCACCCGGGGCAGCCGCCCGGCGTCCCGGTCGTGCCCGCCGGCCACTCGGCCGGCGGGCACGACCGCCGCGACCGCGCCGGCGGCGGCCGCGTCCGCGGCGAACGCCGCCCCGTCGGCGCGCTCCCCGGCGAGCCCGAAGAACAGGTCCCCGGGGCGGACGGCCCGCGAGTCGACCGCCACGCCGGTCGCCTGCGCCCGCGGGTCGGCCGCCACCAGCGTCCCGGCCGCCACCTCGGCGACCTCGGCCAGGGTCAGCGGGATCACTCGGCGCCGCCTCTGGCCGCGGCGACCGGCGGCATCCCCGCCAGCTCCTCGCGCGCCACCACCCGGTCGTCGAAGGGCACCTTGCGCCCGCCGGCGAACTCCTGGCCCTGCTCGTGGCCCTTGCCCGCGATCAGCACGACGTCCCCCGGCCCGGCCAGCGCCAGCGCCTGCCGGATCGCCGCGCGGCGGTCGACCTCGACCAGCCAGCGGCCCGGGCCGCCGGCGCGGCGGGCGCCCTCGGCGACCTCGGCGACGATCGCCCCGGGGTCCTCCGAGCGGGGGTTGTCGGAGGTGATCACGGCCACGTCGGCCAGGCGCGCGGCGATCTCGCCCATCAGCGGCCGCTTGCCCCGGTCGCGGTCGCCGCCGCAGCCGAACACGACCAGCACCCGGCCGGGGGCCGCCGCCCGCGCCGCCCGCAGGGAGCTGTCCAGCGAGTCGGGCGTGTGCGCGTAGTCGACCAGCACGCTGTAGGGCCGGCCGGCGTCGACGCGCTCCAGGCGCCCGGGGACCCCGGGCAGCGCCGCCAGCCCGGCGGCCGCGGTGTCCAGCGCCACGCCGAGGTGCGCCGCCGCCGCCAGCGCGCCGAGCGCGTTGGCCACGTTGAACCGGCCGGCCAGGCGCAGGCGCACCGCCGCCGACCCCGCCGGCCCCTCGACCCGGAAGCTCGTGCCCGCCAGCGAGGCCTCGACCTCGCTCGCGCGCCAGTCCCCGTCCCCGCCGGTGCCGGTGGTGACCAGCGGCACCCGGACGGACGCGGCGAGCCGGCGGCCCGCGGCGTCGTCCACGTTGACGACCGCCAGGCCGGTGCGTGCCGGCTCGAACAGCCGCGCCTTGGCCTGGAAGTACGCCTCCATGTCGGGGTGGAAGTCCAGGTGGTCCTGGGAGAGGTTGGTGAACACCGCGGCGCGGAAGCGGGTCGCGTCCACCCGGCCGAGCGCCAGCCCGTGGCTGGAGACCTCCATCGCCGCCAGCCGCACGCCGCTGTCGGCCATCTCGGCCAGCAGCCGCTGCAGGTCCGGCGCCTCGGGGGTGGTGTGCACGGCCGGCCGCCGCTCGGCGCCCACGCGCACCTCGACCGTGCCGGCGACCCCGGTGGCCCACCCCTGCGCCCGGCCGATCGCCTCCAGCATGTAGGTCGTCGTGGTCTTGCCGTTGGTCCCGGTCACGCCGACGAGGTCCAGTCGGCGCGAGGGCTCGCCGAAGAACGCGGCCGCGAGCGCGGGCAGGGCCGGACGGACGGCCGGGACCACCAGCTGCGGGACGGCGAGCGGGAGCGGGCGCTGGACGCACAGTGCGGCCGCTCCCCGCCGCAGCGCGTCGGGGGCGAGGTCGTGGCCGTCGACCCGCGACCCCGGCACGCAGCAGAACAGCGCGCCGGGCCGGACCTGGCGGGTGTCGAGGACGACGTCGGTGACGTGGGTGGCGCCGTCGCCCCGGAGCTCGCCACCGGCCGCGCCGGCCAGGGAGGCGACGGGGACGCGCCGGGGCGTCAGAGGCATAGGGGCGTGTTCCCGCGTGACGGGTGCCGGTGGCCGGTGGCGGGAGCGCCGGTCCCGGCGGCGACCGAGGGGTCCGGGGGGCCTGAGCAGCTGCGGGTCCCCCGGTCCGTTGGGCTGTCCGGGGGGCCTGAGCAGCTGCGGGTCCCCCGTCGACCCAGCGCCGCGGTGGTGGCGGCGCGGCGTAGCGTAGCACCGACCCGGCGGCAGGACGTGGACGCCACGGGCGCGACCGCGGTCACCGCCCCCCGCCCTCCCCCGCAGGCCGGCGGTGACCGCGCGGCGCCAGCCCCAGGCGCTGCATCGCGAACGAGGCGACCTCGCGGAAGGTCGGCGCGGCCACCAGCCCCCCGTAGATCGGGGTGGGCCGGTCGAGCACGACCGCCACCACGACGCCGTCGCGCGCCCGGTCCGCCGGCGCGAACCCGATGAACGAGGCGATGTAGGCGCCGGGGATGTAGCCGCCCTTCCTGGTGTCGGGGACCCTGGCGGTGCCGGTCTTGCCGGCGACCTGGTAGCCGCCGATCGCGGCCTCGGTGCCGGTGCCGCCCTCCTTGACCACGCCGGTGAGGATCCGGGTGAGGTCGCGCGCGGTCTTCTCCGAGACGACCCGGCGCGCCGGGGTCGGGGGCAGGTCGCGGTAGCGGCCCCACGGGTCGACCACGCCGCGCACCAGGGAGGGCTCGACCAGGACCCCGCCGTTGGCGACGGTCGCGTACACCGAGGCCATCTGCAGCACGGTCACCGCGACGCCCTGCCCGATCGCGTTCACGCCGAGGTCGGTGCAGCGCCAGCGCTCGACCGGGGTGACCAGCCCGGGCGACTCGCCGGGGAAGTCGATGCCGGTGGGCCGCCCGTACCCGAACGCGGCCGCCGCCGCGGCCAGGCGGCGCGCGCCGAGCCGCTGCGCGACCCGGATCGTGCCGACGTTGGACGACTCGGCGACGACGCGGCTGAACGGGATCGTCTCCAGGCCGTGCCGGTGGGCGTCGTGGAACGTCTTGTTCGGGCAGAGCCGGAGCTGGTCGGGCACGCGCAGCCGGGTGCGCGGCGTGACCACTCCCGCCTCGAGCGCCGCCGCCGCGGTGATCGTCTTGTTGGTGGAGCCGGGCTCGAACGCGTCCACGACCGCGCGGTTGCGCCGCTGGGCGGGCTTGGAGCGCGCGAAGCCGTTGGGGTCGAACGCGGGCAGGTTGGCCATGGCCAGCACCTCGCCGCCGGTGGGCGAGAGCACCACGATCGAGCCGCCGTGCGCGTGGTGCCGCCTGACCGCCCGCGCCAGCGCGTCCTCGGCCTTGAACTGCAGCGGCGCGTCGAGCGTGGTGACGACGTCGCTGCCGGGCACGGGCGGCTGGACGTGCCGCCGGCCGCGCGGGATCGGCCGGCCGCGCGGGTCCTGCTCGAGCAGCGTCCATCCCGCGCGCCCCTGCAGCAGCGACTCGTAGTGCAGCTCCAGCCCGGCCAGGCCGTCGCCGTCGGTGCCCACGAAGCCGAGCACCTGCGCCGCGAGCCGGCCGTCGGGGTAGGTCCGCCGGCTGTCGTCGAGCACGCCCACGCCCGCCAGTCGCAGCCTGGCCACGCGGGCGCCGACCACCGGGCGCACCTTGCGCGCCAGGTACACGAACGGGGCGTCGCCGCCGAGCTTGGCGGCCAGCTCGCCGCGGCCGATCTTGAGCAGCGGCGCGAGCCGGGCCGCGGTGCGCCGCGGGTCGGCGACCAGCGGCGGCTGCGCGTAGACCGTGCGCGCGTCGACGCTCAGCGCCAGGTCGCGGCCGTTGCGGTCGAAGATGCGCCCGCGGCCGGCGGGCAGCTCGACCTTGCGCAGCCGCTGGCCGGCCGCGGCGGCGGCCAGGTTGGACGAATCGACCACCTGGAGCGCGACCAGGCGCGCGGAGATGACCGTGAAGCCGACCATCGAGCAGACCAGCAGCGCCAGCAGCCGGCGGCTCGCCGACCGCTGACGAGCGCGCCTGGCAGCCACGTCGTTCCCGCTCTAGGGCTGGGCCAGGTACTGCTTGAGAGGGAAGGGGTCGTCCGGCGTCCACACCCTGCCGGCGTCGGCGGCCGTGGGTGCCCCGGCGGCGGCGGGGGAAGGCGCCGCCGTCGGGGCTGCCTGGGAAGCGGTCCCGTCGCGGGCGGCGGCGGGCGTGGTCGCGTCCCGCGCGGACGGCCAGCGCTGGAAGCGGGCCGGGGTGGCGGCCCCGAGGCCGCGCTCGCGGGCGACCTGGCTCAGCCGCGCGGGCGAGCGCAGCCGGTCCACGTCCGCCTGCAGCACCGTGTAGCGCCCGGCGCTGTCGCGGGTCTGCTGCTCCAGCCTGGCGATCGCGAACGCCTGCTGGTTGACGGCGACCGTGAGCGCCGCCAGCCCGAGGACGCCGACGACCACGACCAGCCCGGCCAGCGCCAGGAACGGCAGGCGCGAGCCCGCCCGGGGCGCGCGGATCACCCGCAGGCGGTGCTGCGGCTCGGCGCGCGGGGCGCGCGCGGGGCGCGGGGGGGCGTGGGATGCAGCCTGGGTCATGGCGTCACCGTCCTTCTGACCGGTTCGAAGGAGTGCCGGTCGGGAGCTTCTCGGCGGCACGCAGCCGGGCGCTCTCCGCGCGCGGGTTGGCGGCCAGCTCGTCGGCTCCCGGGGTCTCCGGTCGCCTGGTGAGCAGCAGGACCTGGGGGTCGCGCCACTCGACGTGCTCGGGCAGCTCGGGGGACCAGATGCGGTCGGCGGCGGCGTCGGCGAGCGCCCGCTTGACGATGCGGTCCTCGAGCGAGTGGTAGGCGAGCACGACCAGCCGCCCGCCGGGGGCCAGCAGCTCGATCGCCATGGGCAGGGAGCGCTCCAGCGCGGTCAGCTCGCCGTTGACCTCGATGCGCAGCGCCTGGAAGGTGCGCCGGGCCGGGTGCGGACCGGCGCGGCGCGCGGCGGCCGGCACGGCGGCCTTGACCAGCTCGACCAGCTCGCCGGTGGTGCGCACCGGGGCACGGCGGCGCGCCTGGTCCACGAAGCGTGCGATCCGGCCGGCGAAGCGCTCCTCACCGTAGGCGCGCAGCACGCGGGCCAGCTCGGCGACCGGATAGGTGTTGACGACGTCCGCGGCGGACGGCCCGGTGGTCGGGTCCATGCGCATGTCGAGCGGGGCGTCGTGGCGGTAGGAGAACCCGCGCTCCGGCTCGTCGAGCTGCAGCGAGGAGACGCCGAGGTCGTACAGGACGCCGTCGACGGTCCGGACGCCGAGCCCGGCGAGGGTGGCGGCCAGGTCGGCGAAGCTGGCGTGCACGGCGCGCAGCCGCGCGCCGTGGCCGGCGAGCCGCTCGCCCGCCAGCTCGAGCGCGTCCGGGTCGCGGTCCAGCCCGATCACCTCGGCGCCCGCCGACAGCAGGCGCTCGGTGTGTCCGCCGAGGCCGAGCGTGGCGTCGACGATCACCGCGCCCGGCCGCGGGCGCAGCAGCCCGGTGCAGCGGTCGGCCATCACGGGGGTGTGGGCGGGGGCGGTCACGGCCATCAGATCCCCAGCTCCGCGAGGTAGGCGGCGTTGGACTCGTCGCGGTAGGCAGCCTGCGCCCCGTCCATGTAGCGGGACCACTCCTCGCGGTCCCACAGCTCGACCCGGCTGAGCTGGCCGACGACCAGGACGTCCCTGGTGAGGCCGGCGTACTCGCGCAGGGCGGGCGGGATCAGGACGCGACCCTGGGAGTCGATCGACTCCTGGCTGGCGCCCGCGACGAACACGCGCACGAAGTCGCGGCCGGGCCGCTGGGTGAGGGGCAGGTTGCGCAGCTTGGCGGCGAACGTCTCGAACTCGCCGAGCGGGAACCCGTACAGGCAGCGCTCGATGCCCTTGGTGACGACCATCTCCTGCCCCAGCTCGTCGCGGAACCGGCGCGGAAGGATGAGCCGCCCCTTGGCGTCGAGCGAGTGCTCGTGGGTGCCCATAAACACGGCCGCGGGACCCCTTCCGCTCCACTGAGGGGAAAAATACCGCCCCTGTCCTCCACTGCGCCCCACTTTACTCCACCGGCCGTATTGATCGTCAATCCTTGCGAAGGGATCCCGGGGCACGTCAGCGCAGGTTTTTCGCGGCCGGACGGACCACCGGCCGAGTTCGGGGGCGTGCGGGGACGGTGGCCGCGGGGGTTGCGCGCCGCGCGCGCGGCGGCCGGCCCGGCGTCAGGGGCGCGTGGTCGAGGTGGCGGCCGGCGGCGGCGTCTCCACGATCTCGGCCGGCTCCCCCGGCCGCGGGGTCGCCTCCGCCGGCACCTCGACCGGCGCGGGCGTGAACGCGCGGCCGCCCTCGGGCAGCAGCTCGCGGTCGACCGAGAACGACCCCTGCAGCGACCGGACCGTGATGCGGTCGACCGCCAGCGGCCGGCGCGTGGCGGGGTCGAAGTACAGCACCTCGGCCTGGTAGGGCACGTCCTGCCCGGCGCGCAGCCCGTCCGGCCCGGCCGCGCCGACGCTCCCGGTGAGCAGGTAGCGGGTGCCCGCCACGGTGTCGGACTCGAAGCGGTGGTAGTGCCCGGCGAGCACGGTCGCCACGTGGCCGGCGGCGTAGCGGGCCTGGCGGCGGTCGTGGACCAGCAGGACGTCGGCGGGCGGCCGCAGCCGGTCCAGCTCCAGCGCGACGTCGACGCTGCGCCGCTCCTTGAGCGCGTCGAACTCCGGCACCCGGTAGCCCTGCCCCGGGCTGAAGGTCGGGTCGGCGACGCCGTGGAAGCCGATCCCGCCCACGGTCGCGCCGCCGTGGTCGAGCACGCGCGCGTTGGCGTTCGCGGCGACCGCGCGCACCATCGCGGCGTTGTCGTGGTTGCCCTTGACGAACAGGTACGGCACGCCGAACCGGGCGATGCGCCGCGGCACGGCCTGCTCGAACTGCAGCCCCCAGGTGCCCATGTCGCCGGTGTCGACGACCGCGGCCACCTCGAACTGCTTCGCCAGCCGCTCGGCGAGGTCGAACCCGGCGGGGTTGAGGTGCACGTCGGAGACGTGCAGGACCCGCACGGTGGCGCCGCCCAGGTCGCCGTCGCGGGCGCCGAGCGCCGCGTAGGCCTTGTTGAGGTTGCCGCTGATGCGGATCATCTCCGCGCGTAGGGTCGCCAGCCGGTCCAGGCCGGTGCGCACGTCGCCGATGAGCGTCGGCGCGTACTCCAGCGCCCCCTGGTAGCGGGGGGCGTTGAAGGCGCCGACGTCGTAGCTGGCCAGCGTCGGCACGAGCAGCAGCGCGGTCGCCAGCGCCCCCCCGAGGGTCGTGCGCGCGGCCAGCCGCCAGCTGCGGCGCCCGAACGCCACCACCCCGAGCGCGCCCCCCGCCAGCCCCAGCGCCGCGATCCGCACCAGGAACCAGCCCGCCGCCCGGCGCGCCTGGCGCTCCAGCGGCCGCACGGCCGCGTTGACCACGGCCTGCTGGGAGCGGCCGCCGCGGGTGCTCTCGGTGATCAGCCGCTCCAGCGAGGGCACGTCGACCCCTTCGAGGGTCGCCCGGAACGCGAGCGGCCCGTGGTGGGTGTCGGCGGCGACCGAGCCGAACGGCGGCACCAGCAGGGTGCTGTCGCCGCTCAGCGACGGCCGGGCGCTGAGGTGCACGGTCGCCGGGCCCACCCGAGCGTCGGCCCGGGCCAGCAGGGTGACCGCCAGCAGCGCGCCGGCCGCGCCGGCCAGCAGCGGCAGCGACCACGGCGCCGACGCCCGCAGGCGCCCGGCGATCGCCGCGGCGACCTCGCGGAGCCGGCGTGCGGTCAGGCCGTCGCCACTCCCGCCTCGA
The DNA here is from genome assembly GCA_035263405.1 of Actinomycetes bacterium. Classification (GTDB taxonomy): domain Bacteria; phylum Actinomycetota; class CALGFH01; order CALGFH01; family CALGFH01; genus DATFRI01. The sequence goes on from DATFRI010000048.1 coordinate 8,756, forward strand.
CGCCGAGGTACGGCTCCCACCCCGGCTCGATGCGGCCGACGGCGATCACGATCCAGAGCATCTCCCTGGGCGCCCGCGGCTCACGCCGCAGCCGGAAGCCGACCTCGTGCGGCAGCCGGTCCTCCTTGCGGCTGTTGCAGCGCCGGCAGGCCGCCACGACGTTCTCCCAGACGTGCTTGCCGCCGCGCGAGCGCGGGATCACGTGGTCGACGTTCTCGGCGTTGGCGCCGCAGTACTGGCAGGCGTGGTCGTCACGCACGAACACCGCCCGCCGCGACAGCGCCGCCCGCGCGCGGATCGGCACCTTCACGAAGTAGCGCAGGCGGATGACGCTCGGCGACTGGAGGGTGAGGGTGGCGCCGCGGACGAGCTTGCCGCCCTCCACCAGGATGTCGGCCTTCTCCTTGAGGACGAGCACGACCGCGCGGCGTGCGGGCACGACGCAGAGGGGCTGGTACGAGGCGTTCAAGACCAGTGCCCGATCCACGCTCCCTCCCGTGGGATCACGGCCGACCGCCCTGGAGTATAGCCAGAGCGCCTCGTGCTTGGGTGGCTTTTGCGCTCAGGTGCGCGCGTGGGGCGCGGGGTCGCCCGCCGGCCGCGCCGGCTCGCCGCCGCCCCACCGCGCCTGCGGCAGGTACAGCGCGTGGAACCACAGGTCGGCGAGGGTGGCGACGGCGACCTCGCGGTCCAGCGGCTCGGCGCGGACGACCCGCAGGTACATGGTCTGCTCGATCATGGCCGCGAGCGCGGTCGCCGCCGCGGTGGCGTCGACCGGCCGGGCGAGGCCCTGCGCCTGGGCGCGCTCGACGTTGCGCGCGATGCGGGCGACGAACTGGTGGCGGACCTCGTCGAAGACGCTGCCCAGCTCCGGGTCCTGCATGGCCGCCTCGGTCCACAGCGCCACCATGTCCGCGTCGCGCTCGTACAGGTCGGCCAGCCCGTCCAGGACGGTCACCAGGCTGGCGCGCACGTCCCCGGAGCCCCACGGCTCGGCCGCGAGCTTGAGCAGGGACACCGCGTGCTCGCGCATCAGCGCGGCGAGCGCGGCGCGCTTGTTGGGGAAGTACGCGTAGAAGGTCCCGTGGCCGACGCCGGCGCGGCTCACGATGTCCTCGACGCGGGCGTTGACGTAGCCCAGCTCGCCGAAGGCCCGCCGGGCGGCGGCGAGCAGCTTGCTCCGGGTCTCTGGCGCGTTCGGCACGGGTCGCAAGCATAGTCCACGCGGCTCCGCGCCAGCGGAGCAGGCGGATGTCCGGCAGGCCGGACGCTCCTAGAATCCCTACAATCGAGCGGTCGCCAAGCGACCGGTCGACGGCTCGGCAGCGTCGCAGCGCCGGCCGGTCCGCCACGGCACCCCGGTCACTGGACGATCCACTCGACGATCCCACCCGATCCAAGGAGCTGTCGCCGGTGGCGAGCACCACACTGGAGGCTGACGGGCCAGCCGAGCTCGCCCGCGTGTCCGACCTGATCCGCGGCAACATCGAGCGTGTCGTCGAGGGCAAGGCCGACGTCGTGCGGCTCGCCCTGGTCGCGCTGCTGGCCGAGGGGCACCTGCTGATCGAGGACGTCCCCGGCGTCGGCAAGACGATGCTCGCCAAGGCGCTGGCCCGCTCGATCGACTGCTCGGTGCGCCGGGTGCAGTTCACCCCCGACCTGCTGCCCTCGGACGTGACCGGCGTGAGCGTCTTCAACCAGGAGCGCGGGGACTTCGAGTTCAAGCCGGGTGCGATCTTCGCCAACATCGTGCTCGGCGACGAGATCAACCGCGCCTCACCCAAGACACAGTCGGCGCTGCTGGAGTCCATGGAGGAGCGCCAGGTCACCGTCGACGGCGTGACCTACCAGCTCGGCGTGCCGTTCATGGTGATCGCGACCCAGAACCCCATCGAGCACGAGGGCACCTACCCGCTGCCGGAGGCGCAGCGGGACCGCTTCATGCTGCAGCTGGAGGTCGGCTACCCCACCCGCGAGGCCGAGATCGACATCCTCGACACGCACGGCCGCCGCTCCAGCCTGGGCGAGATCGGCGCGGTCGCCGACGCGCCCACGGTGGCGGCGATGATCGAATGGTGCCGGACCGTGCACGTCGCCGAGAGCCTCAAGCACTACATCGTCGACCTCGTGCGCGCGACCCGCGACCATCCCGACCTCGCGCTCGGCGGCAGCCCGCGCGCGGCGCTGGCGCTGCTGCGGGCGGCGCGCGCCTCGGCCGCCGGCAGCGGGCGCGAGTTCGTCGTCCCCGACGACATCACCGACCTCGTGCGGCCGGTCCTGGCGCACCGGCTGATCGTCGCGCCCGAGGCGCAGATGGTCGGGCGCACCGCCGCCGAGGTCCTCAACGACGTCGTGGAGCGCGTCCCCGTCCCGGTCCGCGGGCGCGAGGCCGAGCAGCGGCCGCGGCCCGGCGGATGAGGCCCGCCGGCACGCCATGCGCCTGACGCGGCACCTGCGCGGGCTGCGGGCGTTCACGCCCCGGGCGCTCGGGTTCGCGGCCTGCTCGCTGGCGCTGTACGCGGCGGGGCTGCTCACCGGCGTCGCGGAGCTGTTCATGCTGGCGCTGGCGGGGCTGCTGCTGCCGCTGGCCGCCTGGCTGGTGGTGCGCACCGGCCGCCGGCGGGTCGGCGCCAGCCGCAGCGTGCGGCCGCTGCGGGCGGCGCAGGGCAGCCGCATCACCGTCGACCTCACCGTGGAGAACACCGGGCTGCTGGACACCGGCGTGCTGCTGGTCACCGACCGCGTGCCCTTCCAGCTCGGGGCGGCCGCCCGCTTCGTCCTGCCCGGCATCCCCGGCGACGCGCGCGAGCGGATCCGCTACAGCCTGCACGCCGCCGCCCGCGGCCGGTACGCGATCGGGCCCACCGCCGCGCGCCTGTCCGACCCGTTCGACCTGGCGCAGGTGACGATGGAGCTGGCCCGGCCGACCGAGGTGATCGTCCACCCCAGGGTCGAGCCGCTGTCCGCCCCCGGGTTCTCCGGCGAGCTCGCCAGCGCCCCGGTCGCGCGGGTGCGGCGGCTCAACGCGGCGGGCGAGGAGTTCTACACCACCCGCGAGTACCGCGAGGGCGACGACCTGCGCAAGGTCCACTGGCGGTCCTCGGCCAAGCGGGGCGAGCTGATGATCCGCCAGGACGAGAGCCCCCGGCAGGCGCGCGCCCTGGTCGCCGTGGACCTGCGCCGCCGGGTGCACCGCGGCAGCGACGAGCACAGCTCGCTGGAGCGCGCGGTGTCCGCGGCCGCCTCGGTGGTGGTGCGCCTGGCCGCCGCAGGGTACGAGCTGGCCTGCCTCACCGACGACGGCCGCGAGGTGCGGCCCGCCGGGCGCGCGGACGCGTCGGTGACGATCCTCGACTTCCTCGCCACCGTGACCGCCAGCGGCGGGGACTCGCTCGCCCCGCTCGCCGCGCGCCTGGCCAGGGCGGGCGAGGGGCTGCTGGTGGCGGTCCTGGCCGCGCCGACCGCGGAGGAGGCCGCCGCGCTCGCCCGCTGCCGCCAGAGCTTCGCCGGCACGCTGGCGCTGCTGGTGCGTCCCGACAGCTGGGGCACGCGCGGCGCGCGCGAGACCGCCGAGGCCGACGCGCGCAGCGCCGGCGCGGCCTCGCTGCTGGAGCGGGCCGGCTGGCGCACGGCCACGCTGGAGCGCGGCGAGCGGCTCGACACGCCGTGGCGGCACCTCACCCGCGCCCAGGGCTCCGGCGGCCGCCTGGCCGGGCTGCGGCGCCATGGCTAGCCCGCCGTCCCGCTCGGAGCTGGCGCTCGGGCTGGCGGTGGCGGGGCTGCTGGCGGGGGCGTCGCTGTCGCTGGCGCGGCTCTACGAGGACGGCCGCTGGCTGCTGCCGACCTGGCTGACGATCGCCTCGGCGCTGGGCCTGGCGGCCGTGCTGCGGCGCTTCGGACTGGGCTCGCTGCTGTCGCTGCTGGTGCTGCTCGCCGGCTTCGTGGTGGTGGCCGGCAACCTGCTGTTCCAGGACACCGTCGCGCTGGTGGTCCCGACGCCGGCGACGCTGGCGGCGATGCGCGACGCCGTCCACGCCGCCTTCCAGGGCGTCGCCGAGGAGGCCGCCCCGGTCGCCGCCACGCGCGAGTTCCTGCTGCTGACCTGCGCGGGCGCCTGGGCGGTCACGCTCGCCGCCGACGGGCTGGCGTTCCGGGCGGGCCAGCCGCTGCTGGCGATCGTGCCGGCGCTCGGCCAGTTCATCTTCCCGGCGATGATCCGCCCGGCCAGCCCGGGCTGGTACACGCTGTGGTTCCTGCTCGGCACGGCCGGGCTGCTGCTGCACGAGGGGCGGGCCCGGCTGGCGGCCTGGGGGCAGTGGGTGGCCAGCCCGCGGGTGCGCCCCGGCTCGCGCTGGCGGGTGCCGATCTCGCCGGCCAACGCCACCGGCAGGCGCCTGGCGATCGGGGTCGGGGCGCTCGCGCTCGCCGTGCCCTGGCTGCTGCCGGGCTACGGGCAGGAGCCGCTGCTCGACTACCGCGCCGAGCGCGGCCCGGCCACCACGGCGTCGATCAACCCGTTCGTGTCGCTCAAGCCGAACCTGCTCTCCCGCGGCAACGCGGCGCTGTTCACCATCTCGGCGCAGGAGGCCACCTACTGGCGGCTGCTCACCCTGGACCGCTTCAACGGCGTCACGTTCGACACGCCGGCCATGCGCCCCACCGGCCAGTTCGTCGGGGACGTGAGCGGCGACCTGGAGCCCGGCGCGCCGGCGCGGCGGCTGGAGCAGCAGATCACGGTCGAGGGCTGGCGCGGGGTCTGGCTGCCCGCCGCCGCCGCGCCGCTGGAGGTGCGCGTGCGGCGCACGGTGCTCACCAACGTCGTGCACCGCGGGATCACCATCCAGGGGCGCTGGCGCCGCGGCTTCAGCTACCAGGTGGTCTCGCTGATCCCCGACCCCGACGCGCGGCTGCTGCGTCAGCCGCAGCACGCCGACCGCCCCGAGCTGTCGCGCTACCTGGAGCTGCCGCGCAACCTCGACTCGCGGGTCAGCCAGATCGCCCAGGACGTCGCCGGCACGCGGCCGACCGCGTACGACCAGGCCCTGGCGCTGCAGGACTGGTTCCGCAGCGGCTCGAACTTCACCTACGACCTCGACGTGCCCGAGCTGCTCAAGGGCACCGACCAGCTGGTCAGGTTCCTGAGCACGACCCGGCGCGGCTACTGCGAGCAGTTCGCCGCCTCCATGGCGGTCCTGGCCCGGGTGCTCGGGATCCCCTCCCGCGTGGCCGTCGGCTTCACCCCCGGCGAGCTGACCGGCGACGGGTACCGGATCACCGCGCAGGACCTGCACGCCTGGCCCGAGCTGTGGTTCACCGGGGTCGGCTGGATCCGCTTCGAGCCCACGCCGCGGCCGGACCAGATCTCCGACCCGTTCTGGACCTCGCCGGTCGGCCGCACGGCCGCGCCGCCCACGACGCTGCCGGGCGTGAGCCCCACGCCGAGCGCCTCGCCCGGCGCCGGCGCCAACCCGCGCCTGCCCGACGAGGCGACCGGCGGCCAGGCCGGCGGCGACTCGGGCGGCGGCCTGCTGCGCAACCCGTTCGTGCAGGTGGCGCTGGTGCTGCTGCTCCTGGTCGCGCTGCTGCCCGCCGCCAAGGCCGCGCGGCGCGGCGCGGCGCGGGCGCGGGCCAGGGAGCCGGCCGCGGCCGTCCGCGACGCCTGGGCGGGACTGACCGACCTCGCCCTGGACGTCCGCGCGGGCCGGCGGCCGGCGGAGTCTCCCGGGCGGTTCGCGCGCCGGCTCGGCGCGCGGTTCCCGGACGCCGCCGAGCCCCTCGAGCGCCTCACGCGCGTGTTCGAGCGGGCGGTGTACGGGTCGCGTCCGCCGTCCGCCGAGCAGGCCGGGCAGGCGCGCGCGCTGGCCGCGACGGCCCGCGGGCGCATCCTGCGCGCGCTCGGCTGGCGCGACCGCCTGCGGGCCGGCTTGAGCCTGCGCAGCCTGCTGCACGCGCTGCCGGGGCCGCGCTCCGTCTGGCCGGCAGGGGCGCAGCGGGGTCGGGCCGGCGGCTGAGCGGGCGCCCGGGCGGGACGTCGGGCGCCGGGTCGGGCGGGACGCGGGGGTCCGGATCGGGCCGGCGGGGCTCAGCGCTCGGGTGGGCTGCCGCCGCCGCGCTCCTCCCAGCGCTGGCGCCAGCGCTCGTTGAGGCGGCTCCACCAGGAGTCGAGGCTCTGCCGACGGGAGGTCGGGGGGGGCTGCTCGGCGCGCGCGCCCGACTCCGGCCGCGGCCGCTCGGCGGCGGCGCGCCGCCGCAGCGTGCGGGCGAACACCAGGATCGAGCCGACCATGATCGCGGCGCCGGCGAGGGCGAGGTAGGGGTTCTGGGTGAACCCGAAGATGACCACCACGAGGCCGAGGAGGAACGCAGCCACCGCCAGCCGCATGCGCCGGGCGAGATGCGCCCGGAACGACGACCCGACCTGCTGGGCGAACTTGGGGTCCTCTTCGAGCAGACGGCGCTCGATTTCGGCGAGGATGCGCTGCTCGTGTTCGGACAGCGGCATGGCACGCTCCGCCCGGGACGAAACGAAAGGGTCAGGAACGCGAGTGTACCGGTGCCCCGTAGACGCGAACAACAGCCGCCGGCACGATCCCGGAGGAGCGGGCCGGGGCGGGCGCGGCGGTGCGCCGCGCATGCGGCTAGGATGCGCTCGGCCGCGGCACCGCCCGGCCGACCCGGTGAGGAAAGGACCGGCGCCCGTGACCCACGCCCCCGAGACCACCGTCCCGGCGCCCACCCCGCTCGACCGCGAGGGCCTGCGCGGCCGGATCGACGCCGCGCTCGGCGACCTGCTCGACCGCGGCCTGGACGGGCTCGGCTTCCTCGACGAGGAGCTGGAGCCGGTCGCCGCCGCGCTGCGCGCGTTCGTGCTCGCCGGCGGCAAGCGCCTGCGCCCGGCGTTCGTGTACTGGGGGTACCGCGGCGCGGGCGGGAGCCCGGGCGCCGAGGCCGCCCCGGTCGTGCGGGCCGCCTGCGCGGTGGAGTTCCTGCACGTCTGCGCGCTGGTCCACGACGACATCATGGACGGCTCGCCGGTGCGCCGCGGCCGCCCCTCGGTGCACGTGGAGTTCGCCGACCTGCACCGGCGGGCGGGCTGGCGCGGGGACGCGCGCGCGTTCGGCGAGAGCGCCGCGATCCTCATGGGCGACATCGCCTTCACCTTCGCCGACATCGCGCTGGCGACGGCGGGCCTGCCGCCGGGGCGGCAGGCGGCCGCGTTCGAGGTCTTCAACGTGCTGCGCTCGGAGCTGATGGGCGGGCAGTACCTGGACGTCGTGGCCGCCCAGCGCGGCGGCGTCGACGAGCGGGCCGTGGAGCGCGTGCTGCGCTACAAGTCGGGCAAGTACACCATCGAGCGGCCGCTGCACATGGGCGCGGCGATGGCCGACGCGCCGCCGCCGGCGCTGGCGGGCGTCTACTCGGCCTACGGGCTGCCGCTGGGCGAGGCGTTCCAGCTCCGCGACGACGTCCTCGGCGTGTTCGGCGCGCCCGCGGTCACCGGCAAGCCCGCCGGGGACGACCTGCGCGAGGGCAAGGAGACCTGGCTGGTGGTGCGCGCGCGCAAGCTCGCCGGCCCGGCCGGGCGGCGCCTGCTGGAGGCCGGGCTCGGCGACGCGGGCCTGTCGGAGGAGGGGGTCGGGCGGCTGCGGGCGGTGATCGTGGAGTCCGGCGCGCTGGCCGACGCCGAGGCGCGCATCGCCGCGCTGGCCCGGCAGGCGACCGGCGCGCTGGAGCACCCGGCCGTCGAGCCCGCCGCGCGCGACACGCTGCTGCAGCTCGCCGCGCACGTCACCGACCGGAGCGCCTGACCCTCACGTCCGGGCTCGTCCCCTCCCCGGCCGGGCCTCGTCCGGCAGCTCGTCCGGCAGCTCGTCCGGCGTGACCCCGGCGCCCGGCTCCGCCCCGGCGGCGCCGGGCGTGGCGGCCGCGGCGTCCGCGGGCACCGCGGAGAACCCCCCGGTCGGGGACTCGACCACCACCATCCTCGCGGCCGACTCCGGCGGCGCCTGGCGCGCGGCGAGCGCCGCCAGGGCCACCTCGTCGCCGACGTCACGGCCGGCCTCCTCGCTCAGCAGCCAGCGCACCTCGAGCAGGTCGCAGTACGCCTGCACGGGATCGGTGTCCTCCCCGAGCGCGGCGCACGCCCGCTCCATCCCCGGCTGCAGCACCTCCTGCCGCCAGCGCGCGCCGGCCAGCGCGTCCGGCGCGGAGCCCGGCCGGCGGCGCTCCTGGTCGAGCTGGAACGCGCGCAGGTCGCTGAGCAGGACGGTCGCCTGGCCCTCCCCGACGTCCAGGCCGGTGAGCGCGTGCAGCTGCGCGGCGTGGAAGCGCCGGTTGGCGACCGCGACCTTGAGCCGCAGCACCTGCGCGCCGTCCGCCGGCTCCAGGGCCAGCTCGTCGACCGCGAACCCCAGCTCGTTCAGGCGCCGCACCCTGGCCTCGATCCGGTAGCGCTCCTCGGGCCCGACGACCTCCTCGCGGTGCAGCTCCCCCCACAGCGTCCGGTAGCGCTCCGCGACGCTCTCGGCCGCGGCGAACTGCTCGTCCATCTCGTCCATCGACCGGCCCAGGCGCGCGGCGAGGTCCACCAGGTCCCCGGCGACGTTCTCGACCAGGATGCCGAGGTCCAGCCCGCGCTGGCCGTCGGACAGCGACGGGTGCACCTCGCTGGTCTCCGCGTCGACCAGGAACGCCTGCAGGGTCTGCCCGTCGCGCACGAACAGCGTGTTGGCCAACGAGCAGTCGCCCCAGAAGACGCCGGCGCGGTGCAGGTCCACCAGCAGGATCGCCATCGCGTCCAGCAGCCGCTCGCGGTACTTGACCAGGCCGGGGGGCATGCGCTGGAAGAGCCGGCGGAACTGCCAGGAGTGGCCGAGGAACTCGGTGATCAGGGTCGCGCGGTCCTCCTCGACCAGCTCGGCGAGCCCCTCGGCGTGGACCCCGGGCAGCGCCCGCGCCTCCAGCTCGCGCAGGACCGCGTACTCCTTGCGGGCGACCCGGATCGGCAGCTCCTTGAGGGCGTACAGGGTGCCGTCGGCCTGGACGAAGCGGACCAGGTGGCGGCTCGGGCCGACCGGCAGGTCGCGGAAGTCGGCCGCCTCGCGCGGCCAGTCGCCCAGCGGCCGGGCCCACGGCAGGGCGAGCAGGCCGGGGGAGGCGGTCCGCAGGCGCAGGGCGAGCGGTGGCATGCACCAGACGGTAGCGGAGCCGCGGCCGATCGGCTCCCCCGCCCGGCCCGCGCCGCCGCCCCGCCCGGCGGGCGGGGCGGGCGGGCCAACCGCGGGCCAGGTGCGTATGCTGCGGTCGGGTGCGACACGGCCCGCCCGACCCCGACCACCGGAGACCTTCGCGCATGCTCGAGTCGATCCACAGTCCGCAAGACCTGCGCGGGCTCGGCCACCGGCAACTGCTGGAGCTGGCCGCCGAGATCCGGCGCTTCCTGATCGAGGCGGTCGCCGCGCACGGCGGGCACCTCGGCCCCAACCTCGGGGTCGTGGAGCTGACCATCGCCCTGCACCGCGCGTTCGACTCCCCCGTCGACAGGATCGTGTGGGACACCGGCCACCAGGCGTACGTGCACAAGCTGCTGACCGGGCGGCGCGCCGAGTTCTCCACGCTGCGGACCATGGGCGGCCTGTCCGGCTACCCGTCCAGGCAGGAGAGCGCGCACGACGTCATCGAGAACTCCCACGCCTCGGTCGCGCTCGGGCACGCGCTCGGGCTGGCCGAGGCGCGCCGCGCCGGGCACGGCGAGGGCAGGGTCGTCGCCGTCGTCGGCGACGGCTCGCTGACCGGCGGCGTCGCCCTGGAGGCGCTCAACCTCGCCGGGCACCGCAAGCCGAACCTCCTGGTGGTCCTGAACGACAACGGCCGCTCGTACGCGCCGACCGTCGGCGGCCTGCAGGGGCACCTGGGGCCGCTGCGCCTGCACCCGGCCTACGAGCGCCTCAAGCACGGCATCGAGGGCACCCTCAACCGCGCGCCGGTGCTGGCCAGCGAGATGGTCGAGGCGGCCAAGCGGGTCAAGGAGGGGGCCAAGGCGCTGATCGCGCCCCGCACCGTCTTCGAGGACCTCGGCTGGCAGTACGCCGGGCCGATCGACGGGCACGACCTGGCTGCGCTGGAGCGCGCGATCGACCACGCCAAGCGGGTCGGGGGGCCGGTGCTGCTGCACGTGATCACCGAGAAGGGCCGCGGCTACCGGCCGGCCGAGGAGCACGAGGAGGACAAGCTGCACTCGCTCGGGGCGTTCGACCCCGAGACCGGGCGGGTGCTGTCCAAGGGCGGCGACGAGACCTCGTTCACCTCGGTGTTCGCGCAGGCGCTGCTGGAGCAGGCGCGGGCGCAGCCGGAGCTGGTCGCGATCTCCGCGGCGATGGTCGGGCCGACCGGGCTCAAGGTCATGGCCGAGGAGCTGCCCGAGCGCGTCTACGACGTCGGGATCGCCGAGCAGTGCGGGGTCACCGTCGCCGCCGGGATGGCGATGTCGGGGCTGCGGCCCGTGGTCGCGATCTACTCGACGTTCATGCAGCGCGGCTTCGACCAGCTGATGATGGACGTGTGCCTGCACCGCCTGCCGGTGATCTTCGTGCTCGACCGGTCGGGCGTGACCGGCGAGGACGGTCCCAGCCACCACGGCGTCTTCGACGTCACCTACCTGCGCTGCCTGCCGGGACTGGCGATCGCCTCGCCGCGCGACGGCGAGCAGCTGCGCCGCGCCCTGGCGGCGGCGGTCGCCCGCACCGACGGCCCGACCGCGATCCGCTTCCCCAAGGCGACGACCCCCGGGGTGGCCGGGTCGGGCCCGGCCGAGCCGCTGCCGGTCGGCGAGTGGGAGGTGCGCAGCAGCGGCGGGGACGTGCTGCTGCTCGGCCTCGGCAAGCTGCAGTCCGCCTGCGAGCGGGCCGCCGAGCTGCTCGGGCAGGAGGGCGTCGGCGTGAGCCTGGTCGACCCGCGCTGGGTCAAGCCGCTCGACCCGCGCCTGGGCGCGCTCGCGGGCGCGCACCAGCTCGTGGTCGCGGTCGAGGACAACGTGCTCGCGGGCGGGTTCGGCGCGGCCGTCGCCGAGGTCCTCGCCGACCAGGAGGTCCCGGTCCCGCTGACGCGACTGGGGATCCCCGACCGTTTCCTGCCGCACGGCAAGCGCGACGCGGTCCTGGCCGAGCTGGGCCTGGACGGCGTCGGCATCGCCGAGCGGGTCCGCAAGGCCCTGCACCGCCTGCAGGCCTGACGGCGGCCGCGGCGGCCCGGGCCCCCCCCCGGCCGCTCAGGGCGCGACGGTCGGGTTGGGCACCGCCGGCAGGTCGGACCGGAACCCCTTGCACACGATCGACTGGTCGACCTCGTCGAGCTTGGTCGGCCAGTCGACCCGGCAGTTGTCGTGCTCCCAACGGGTGCCGGCCCAGAACGCGAGCGCCGCCAGCAGCACGAACACGATCACCCTGACGCTGCGCCGACGCATGCTGCCTCCAGAGCGGGGACCCGGAGGGGGGACCGGGCGGGACGGGACCGGACGTACCGGGCGCAACCCTATCAGGGGATTCGCCGGTTCCGCGCAGCCGGGAGCCGGGGTCAGATCGCGCGGGCGCCGAAGTCCATCCCGCGGAAGGTCGCCTCCACCCGCTCCATCGCGCGCACGACCTCGCCCAGGTCCTGGGCGACCTCCTGGTCGCGCTGGGGGTACAGGAACTGGTTCAGCGGCTCGCTCGTGCCGATCTGGAGCCCGAACTCCTCGACGTACCCGCCGATCGCGAACTCCCAGGTGAACAGGGCCACGCCGTCGTCGGGCGGGAGGTGCAGCCAGTAGGTGAGGAAGCGGTTGCGGGCCAGCGAGAAGACGCGGCCGCCGTCGCGCTTCTCCTGGGAGAGCTGGAATCCGACCATGCGCAGGTCGTCGAGGAAGGCCACCGGCGGGTGCTCCTGGGCGTCGGGGTCCGGGCGGCGGCGGGGCGCCGCGCACGGGGAATCTTCGCCCATTCTCGCCGGCCGGGCGGGGCGCGCGCCGGAGGCAGCGGGATCGACCGGATTGGCCTCGCCGTGCGCCCGCCCGTCCGAGTGCCTAGAATCGGGCGAATACCTGCCTCCCCGGTTCGCCGGCTCGCCGAGGAAGCTCGTGCCCGTGGCAAAGAACATCGCCGTCGACCCCCTCAACGGACGGACCCTTGGACGCCGCTACGAGCTGGTGACCTGCATCGCTCGTGGCGGCATGGCCACGGTCTTCCGGGCGCACGACCGCCAGCTGGACCGGGTGGTCGCGGTCAAGGTGCCCCGTCCGGAGTTCGCCCGCGACCCGCGGTTCTCGGAGCAGTTCCGGCGCGAGGCGCTGGCCGCCGCGCGCCTGGGCCACCCCAACGTCGTCACCGTGTACGACTCCGGCGTGGACCGCGACCTGCCGTACATCGTGATGGAGCACGTGACCGGCCGGACCCTGCGGGACCTGCTCGACGCGCAGGGCCGGCTGGAGCCGCAGACGGCCGCGGAGCTGCTCGCCGGCGTCGCCGCCGCCCTCGACCACGCCCACCACGCCGGCATCGTCCACCTCGACGTGAAGCCCGAGAACGTCCTGCTCACCAGCGACACCGTCAAGGTCGCGGACTTCGGCCTGGTGCGCGCGGCGCGCGCGCGGCCCGAGTACGCGCTCGCCGGCACCGCGCAGTACATCGCCCCGGAGGTGCTGCGCGGCGGGCTGGTCGACGGCCGCGCGGACATCTACGCCCTCGGCGTGGTCGCCTACGAGTGCCTCACCGGCCACGCCCCCTTCGACGGCCCCGACCGGGAGGAGGTCGCCCAGCGCCACCTCGCCGAGCGGGTCCCGCCGCCGTCGCGGCTGGTGCCCGAGCTGCCCGCCGCGCTCGACTACGCCGTCCTGGTGGCCACCGACCCCGACCCGCAGCGCCGCTACCGCAGAGCCTCGGACTTCACCGCCGCGCTCGGCGCGCGCCAGCGGCGCTGGAGCGACGACGCGGCCACGCAGGCCGCGGCGGCGCCGCAGGCGCAGGGCGTGCCGCTGTCGCAGGCGGCCACGGTCGCCGTGCCGCCGGCCGGGCACCGGCCCGACGAGCTGCCGCTGGCCTGGGAGGAGGCGCCGCCCCCGGGCCGGCGGTCGGGGTTCGGCCCGGGCGGGGAGCGGCCGCGGTCCCGGCGGCGCCTGTGGACCGCGATCGCCGCGGTGATCGCGCTGCTCGGCGGCGCGGTGCTGGGCTGGCAGCTGTTCCTGCCGAGGTGGACGACCGCGCCCGACCTGATCGGCGACACCTTCCAGAACGCCAAGGCCGAGCTGCAGGCCAAGGGGCTGCGGGTGGCGCGCGGCGACCCCGTCGCCGACCGGCGCGTCGCCGAGGGCCGCGTCGCGGTCCAGTCGATCGCGGCCGGCAAGGCCACGCGCCGCCACGCGGTGGTGGAGGTCCGGCTGTCCAGCGGCGTGCCGTTCGTGGCCGTGCCGCCCACCGTCGGCAAGAGCGAGGAGGAGGCCAGGCAGGCGCTCCGGGCGGCGCGGCTGGGGGTGAGCGTCACCACGACCGCCGACGAGGACGCCCCCGAGGGGACCGTGCTGCGCTCGACGCCGGCGGCCAACACCCGCATCCGCGAGAACAGCACCGTGGCGCTGGTGGTCAGCGAGGGCCGGCCGCAGATCGAGGTCCCGCAGGTGGTCGGCCAGCCCTACGACCAGGCGCGCCAGCAGCTCGCCGACGCGGGCCTCGACCCGCAGCTGGAGGTCCAGGACACCCAGGACGTGCCCGCGGGCCTGGTCGCCAGCACCGACCCGCCGGCCGGCACGCGCCTGGACCCGGGGTCCAAGGTGACGGTCGTGGTGAGCCGCGGCGGCAACGTCGTGGTCGTCCCCGAGGTGGTCGGCCTCAAGGTCAACCGGGCCGTGCAGGAGCTGACCCGCGTGGGCCTGCGGCCCGACTTCGAGCTGCGCCTGCCGATCGGGGGCGACGTCGTCGACCAGGATCCCGACCCCGGCACGCCGGTCGCGCCCGGCTCCAGCGTCAAGCTGACCCTGGAGCGCTGACGCGCGCGGGCGGGGCCGTCACCCGGTCGCGTCCGCGACCGCCTGCCTGATCGTCAGGGTGCGGCCCTCGCGCCAGGCGCGCGCGAACGCGTCGGCCCCCATCCGCTCCTGGAGCGCCGACCGCCAGTGCTCGTGGGCGGGCCGCTCGCAGGCGGGCACCGGGGTGCCGATCTCGACCCGCAGGGCGGCCGCCGCCGCCAGCAGGCGCACCGGCCGGCCCGACTGCCCCTGGTCGCAGCGGATCCCGGCGATCGCCTCCAGGACGCTCGCCACGCGCCAGCGGTCGCCGAGGCCGCGCTGGTAGACCAGGCTCTGCTCCAGCAGCCCGGAGGCCCGGCCGAGCGCGCCGCGCCGGTGCTCCACCAGGCCGAGCAGGTTGAGCGACCAGGCGATGCTCTCCTTGATCCCGTACTCCTGCGCGTGCTCCAGGGAGCGCTCCAGCAGCCTGGCCGCCTGCTCCTGGTCGCCCTGGTAGTGGGCGACCGCGCCGAGGCCGAGCAGGACCTGCGGGACCTCCTTGCCCTCGCCCGCGACCTGCAGCAGCGCGACGCTCTCCTCGAGCAGCCCGCCGGCGCGCCGGTAGTCTCCCTGCAGCCAGGCGCAGAAGCCGGCCGCGTCCAGCGCCCTGGCCACGCCCGAGGTGTCCCCCAGCGCCCGCAGCGCCGCGATGACCTGCTCCAGCAGCTCGTTCGCCCGCGGGTAGTCGGCCTGCTCGCGTGCGATGGCGGCGAGCGCGGCGCGCGCCAGCGCCGTGTGGCGCTTGTCGCCGAGCTGCTCGAACGCCTCCACGCTCTGCTCGCACAGCGTGGTGGCGCGCGGGTAGTCGCACTCCAGGAAGGCGAGCTTGCCCGCCCCGTGCATGGCCGCGGCGATCGCCGAGCGGGTGGCCGGGTCCGCGCCGGTCAGCTCCGGGCTGTGGTCGAGCGCGCGCTCCAGCCACACGCGGCCCTCGCGGTAGTGGCCGCGCAGGGAGCAGTAGCGCCACAGCGCGGCGGCCATGCGCAGCTCGTCGGCGCTGTCGCCGGACTCGCCGAGCCACGCGACCGCCGCGCGCAGGTTGTCGTGCTCCGCTTCGAGCCGGTCCAGCCACGCGCGCAGCTCGCCGCCGCGCAGCCTGGGCTCGGCGTCGAGCGCGAGCGCGAGGTGGAAGGCGGCGTGCCGCGAGCGCGCCCGGGCCGTCTCGCCCGCCTGCTCGAGCCGTTCGCGGCCGTACTGCCGCATCGTCTCCAGCAGCCGGTAGCGGCGCTGCCCGGAGCGGTCGACCGGGGTCACCAGCGACTTGTCGATGAGCTGGCCGACCAGGTCCAGGACGTCACCGGCCGCGACCGGGTCGCCGGCGCACACGGCCTCGGCGGACTCCAGGGTGAACTCGCCCGCGAACACCGCCAGCCGCCGCAGCACCGCCCGCTCCGGCGACGCGAGGAGGTCGTGGCTCCAGTCCACCGCCGCGCGCAGCGTCTGCTGGCGCGGCGGCAGGGTGCGGCTGCCCGCGGTCAGCACCCGCAGGGCGTCGTCGAGCCTGGCCGCGAGCTGCCCGGGGGTGAGCATGCCGATCCGCGCGGCGGCCAGCTCGATCGCCAGCGGGATCCCGTCCAGCCGCGCGCACACCTGCACCAGCGCCGTGGCGTCGGCCTCGGTCGGCGCGAAGTCCGCCCGCGCGGTCTGCGCCCGCTCGACGAACAGGCGCACGGACTCGTAGCCGAGCAGCTGCTCCAGCGTGGCCGACCCGCCGGGCCGGGGGACCGACAGCGGCGGCACGGGCCACACCAGCTCGCCGGGGACCCGCAGCGCCTCGCGGCTGGTGGTCAGCACGCGCAGCCGGGGGCAGTCCAGCAGCAGCCGCTCGACCAGCGCGGCGCAGGCCGCGACGAGGTGCTCGCAGTTGTCCAGCACCAGCAGCAGGTCCCTGGCGCCCAGGTGCGCGGCGATGGTGTCGGGCAGGTCGCGGCCGCGCTCGGGCTGCAGCCCGAGCGCGGCCGCGACCGTCTCGGGGAGCGGGCCGGGCTCGGCCAGCGGCGCCAGGCCGACCATCCAGGCGCCGTCGGGGTGGGCGCCGGCGACCTCGGCCGCGACCCGCAGCGCCAGGCGGGTCTTGCCGGCGCCCGCGGGACCGGTGAGCGTCACCATGCGCGTGCCGCGGGTCAGCTTGCGGACCTCCTCGACCTCGCGCTCGCGCCCGACGAAGCTGGTCAGCTCGGCGGGCAGGTTGTGCGCGTCGCCCCCGGCCCGGGACGGCTCCCCGGGCGGCGACAGGGCGCCGTCGCCGGGGGCGGTCGCGGGCAGGGGCCCCGGCAGGGCCAGGGCGGCGACCTCGGGCGCCCCGTTCGCGGGCGCCAGCGCGGGGACCTCCGGCACCCCGCTGAGGGGCGCGGGCTCGGCCCCCCCGGACGCTCCGGGCGCGGGCGGCGCCTGCGGGTCGGCGGCGGCCGGCGGCCGCCAGTCCAGCTGCTGGTCCTGGCGCAGGATCCCCTGCTCCAGCCGCTGCAGGCGGGCGCCCGGCTCGATGCCCAGCTCCTCGTCGAGCCGGTCGCGCGCGTCCCGGTAGGCGCTCAGCGCCTCGGCCTGCCGGCCGGTCCGGTACAGCGCCAGCATGAGCTGCGCGCGTGGTCCCTCGCGCAGCGGCTGCGCCGCGACCAGCTCCTCCAGCTCGGCGACCAGCCCCGCGTGCCGGCCGAGCGCCAGCTCGGCCTCGATCCTGGCCTCCAGCGCGACCAGGCGCAGCTCCCCCAGCCGCGCGCGGGGACCGGCGGCGAACGCGTAGTCGGGGAAGTCCGCGAGCGGGTCGCCGCGCCACAGGTCCAGCGCCGCGCGCAGGGTCGCGGCGGCACGCTCGGGCTCGCCCGCGTCGGCCGCGAGCCGGCCCGCCTCCAGCAGCCCCTCGAAGCGGGCGGCGTCGAGCCGCCAGGCCCCGGCCTCGAGCATGTAGCCGCCCGGCCGGCTGGCCGGCAGCCCCGCCAGCCCGCCCGACGCGAGCGCCCGGCGCAGCTGTGACACGTACGACTGCAGGGTGCCGAGCGCGCTCGCGGGCGGGTGGTCCTCCCAGAGCGCCTCGATCAGCCGGTCCACGGTCACCAGGTGGCCGGGGTGCAGCAGCAGCATCGCCAGGACGGCCCGCTGCTTGGTGCCCCCGAGCGCGAGCGGTCGACCGGCCGCGGCCGCCTCCAGCGGCCCGAGGATCCGGAAGTCCACGGTCCCCGGATCGTAAACGCCCTGTTCACGGCATTCAATCACTTCGTTCCAAGCGAGACGCAAGCGGTCTCCCAGCGCCGCACAAGCCGGACGCAAGCCCCGGGGGCCAACCTCTCGTCGCGGCCCGGAAACGGGCAGCGAGGGAAGGAGGTGAACCCCGCATGACGATCAAGGTGACCAAGGTCGAGTCCCTCAAGGTGACCGCTCCGTACTGCCTCGGTGACGACCCGCCCCCCATCTGCGACCACTTCGAGAGCTGAGCCCCGACCCGACGCCCGCCGCCGGAGCGCCCCGTCCCGGCGGCGGGCGTCCGCCACGTACCGACCCCGACGGCCCGCCCGGCCTGGATCGCCCGGAGACCTCACGATGCAACGACCGCGTGTGAAGACCTACTGGAAGCAGACCACCGAGGGTGGGATCACGCTCATCCAGGAGCTGGGCGTGCAGGCCACCCTCCCCGACCCCGACGGCCAGGTGCTGGCGCTGCTCGAGCTGGCCGACGGCACCCGCGCCCTCCCCGAGCTGCACGCCGCCATGGCCGAGCGCTGGCCCGAGCTGACCCGCGCCGACGTGGCCGCCGGGCTCGCCGGGCTCGACGACGCCGGCCTGCTGGAGGACGCCGCCGCGGGCGGCGACCTGTCGCCGTGGCAGCGGGAGCGCTACTTCAGCAACCTCGCCTTCTTCGGCACCTTCGCCACCCTGGACCTCGGCCGCGCGGACTTCCAGGCCCGGCTCATGGACGCCCGGGTGGTCCTGCTCGGCGCCGGCGGGCTCGGCTCGACCCTGCTGCAGAACCTCGCGGGCCTCGGCGTCGGCGAGGTCGTCGTCGTCGACCGCGACCGCGTCGAGCCGCGCAACCTCGCCCGCCAGTTCCTCTACAGCGAGGCCGAGATCGGCCTGCCCAAGGTGCACCGGGCGGTCGCGCGCGCCCGCGCGTTCAACTCCGAGTCGCGCTTCACCGCCGTGGAGCGCTGGGTGCGGCGGCCCGAGGACCTCGACGACCTGATCCCCGGCGCCGACCTGGTGCTGTCGGCCATCGACCAGCCCATCGACGTCCAGAAGTGGGTCAACCAGGCCTGCGTGCGGGCCCGCGTGCCGTACGTCACCGGCGGGATGCAGGTCACCCGCGGGCTCTACTACTCCATCGACCCGGGCCGCAGCGGCTGCCTGAGCTGCTGGAAGTCCGACTGGTCCGACGCCACCACGGTGAGCCAGCTGTCGGAGGGCGGCGAGCGCGTGAACCGCGGCCTCGGCCCGGTCGCCAGCCTGGTCAGCTCCCTGATGGCGCTGGAGACGGTGCGCTACCTCACCGGCTACGCCCCGCCGGTGTCCGCCGGGCGGCTGTGGCTGGTGGACCTGGTGGGCGGCCGGGTCGACGTCGGCTACGAGTGGCGGCGCCGCCCCGACTGCCCGATGTGCGGCCACCTCGCCTCCGGCCGGGAACGCGCCGGAGCCCCCGCCGGGCTGGTGGCCTGATGGCCGCCGGTCAGCTCGCGCCGCCGAGTCCCGGCCGGGACCGCGAGCGCCAACCGGCGGCCGCGGCCCCGGCCGGCCCGGTCGTGACCGCGACCACGCCGGACGGCACGACGGTCGCGCTCGGGCCGGCCTCCCGGCTGACCCTGCCCCGCCTGTCGGTCGTCCCCCAGGGCGAGGAGTTCCTGCTGGGCGACCGCGGGACGGGCGTGTTCATCGCCGTGCCCGAGGTCGGGGTGCTGGCGGTGCGCGCGCTCGACGGCCGCGCCACCCTGGCCGAGGCGACCGCCGCGGTGTCCGAGCAGGTCGGCCAGCCGGTGGACGTGCCGGCGTTCGCCGCCGTCCTGGCCGAGACCGGGCTGGTCGTCGCGGTCGACGGCCGCCCGCTCACGCCCGACCGCCCGGTCCGGCGGCCCTCGCCGCTGGACCGGATCCCCGAGCGCCTCCTGCGGCCGTTCTTCTCCTGGCCCGCCTGGGTCCTGTACGGCCTGCTGCTCGCGGGCAGCCTGGCGCTGGTCGTCACGGTGCCGCGCTTCCGGCCGACCTTCGAGGACTTCTTCTTCTACCCCAACCCGGCCCTGTGCATCCTCGGGGTCATCACGGTCAACACGCTGCTGAGCGGCGGCCACGAGCTGGCCCACTACCTGGCCGCGCGCGCCGCCGGGGTCGGCGGCCGGTTCGCGATCAGCCTGCGCTGGTACTTCCCGGTGTTCGAGACCGAGCTGACCGAGCTGTGGGCGGTCCCGAGGCGCAAGCGCTACAGCCCCCTGCTGGCCGGGATGGCGTTCGACTCGGTGGTGCTCGCCGGCTGCCTGACGCTGCGGCTGGCCTGGAGCGCGGGGCTGGTCGAGCCCCCGCTGCTGCTGGTGCGGCTGGCCGCGCTGGTCGCGCTCACGCGGCTGTTCGTGCTGACCTTCCAGACCATGGTGTTCCTGCGCACCGACCTGTACGCGGTGCTGGTCACCGCGCTGGGCAACTACAACCTGCACCGGGTGAGCCGGCTCAACGTCCGGCGCTGGACCTTCGGCCTCACCCCCGAGGAGAAGGCCGAGCTGGCCGACGCCCACCCGCGGGACCGGCTGGTCGCGCCCTGGTTCGGCCTGCTCATCCTCGCCGGCATCCTGCTCGCGACCTGGTTCTTCGTGCGCGTGTTCGTGCCGAGCACGTTCGTGATGGGCGGCTGGATGCTGGCCACGACCACCAGCGCCCCGGCGCACACCGGCGCGTTCTGGCAGGGCCTGATGATCGGCGTGCTCGTCCTGTTCCGGGGCTTCGCGCCCCTGCTGGTCATGGCCTGGCAGCGGCTGCGCCAGGCGGTCCGCGGCGGCTCCACGGAGGTGGCGACATGACGCGCACGATCCGCAAGGTGGTGGTGTGGTCGGCGCTGGCCGCGCTCGCCGTCGGCCTCACCTTCTTCGGCTGGCGGGCGCAGACGACCGCGCTCGCCAGCAGCAAGCAGCGCGGCCCGGGCCAGGCCGTGCCGATCCTGCCGAGCCCGCACATCCCGTACGTGGGCGCGCCGCACGCGGCCTACAACTCGCTGCCGCCGACCTCCGGGCCGCACGTCCCGCAGACGATCGCGCCCGGGGTCTACCGCCAGCAGGTCCCCGACGAGATCCAGGTGCACGCGCTGGAGCACGGCCACGTGCTGATCCAGTACGGTCCCGGCGTCCCGCGCGCCGACGTCCGCATGCTCGAGCAGGTCGGCCGGCTCCACCTCAACGACGTCGTGGTCGCCCCCTACCGCCAGCTCGGCGGCACCGTGGCGCTGACCGCGTTCGGGCAGCTCGAACGGCTGGACCGCGCGGACCGCGGCAGCGTCGAGGCGTTCGTCGTGACGTTCGCGGGCCGCTACAACCACGGCTGGCGCCGCTGACCGGCGGTCCCAGGCGGCCGCCGCCCCGCCGCGCGCGTCACCCGCCGGCGGCGGCGGCGGCCGGCCGCCGGCGGCCGCGGACCCGGTCCAGCAGCCCCGGCCAGTCGACCAGCACCACCGCCGCGGTCGCGGCCATCGGCCAGTAGTTCAGCCGCATCGTCACCCAGATGCCCGCGTGCAGCGCGACCAGCGCCGGCACGATCACGCGCGTGAGCCTGGGGCGCACCAGGACCACGGGGACGGCCAGCTCCAGCGCGAGCGTCGCGGTCGCCAGCAGCCGCGCCAGCCAGGGCCGGGCGGCGACGAACAGGGCCGCCGCGTTCGGCGCGGGCTGCGCGTCGCTGGAGGCGTACAGCACCCAGCGCAGGTTGTCCGACAGCGCCCACGCCGGGCCCGCGTGCAGCAGCTTGGCCAGGCCGCTGAAGAAGTAGGCGCCGGCGACCACCAGCATGGCCGCGCGCAGCGGCCAGCCGGGGACCGCGGCCGGGGCCGGCCCGCCGCGCCGCAGCGCGTCCAGCGACCAGGCCGCGCCCGCCGGCGCCGGCAGCAGCGGCACCAGGGCCAGCAGCAGCAGGACGTCGTTGTGGGCGGTCTTGCCGAGGCTCGAGGTCATCGCCATGAGCGGCAGTGCCGCGAGCCAGGCCAGCGGGAGCGTGACCCTGGTCGCCAGCCCCACCGTCGCCAGCAGCGCGGCGGCGACGCCGAGCGCCTGCAGCACCAGCACCGGCCCGCGCGGCGGCATCGCGTCCAGCACCCGCAGAAACGAGATCGGCCGGAACAGCGCGGCCGGCTGCCCCGCCAGCTCCAGGTACGGCCCGGTCGCCAGCCGGGCCGCGAGCACCCCGCAGAGCCCGATCCGGACCGACGCCAGCCGCCGCGCGGGGACCGGGGCGGCCAGCCAGGCCTCGGCCCGGCGCCAGGCCTCAGCCCGGTCCACGGGGACCGCCCGGGGCCTGGAGGACGGGCCGGACGCGCGCGCGCACGCCGCCGCCCGGCAGCGCCTCCACCGGGCAGCGGTAGCGCAGGCTGCGCCGGGGCGGCGCCCCGACGCGGCCGCGGCGGTCGGCCAGGTCGGTCACGGTCGCGTACACGCGCAGCTCGGCGGGCTGCTCGCCGAGGCCGGACAGCGCCGCCGCCCACGCCTGGCAGACGGCCCCCTGCCGCCGCGGGCCGACCGCGGGGAACCCCTTGAGCACCTGGACGTGGCCCTGGTAACCGGCGGGCAGCCGGCCGAACGGGAGCGGCTGCTCGCGCCCGGCGGCGTCCACGGCGGTCACCTGCCAGCCGGCCTGCCGGGCGCTGCGGGCGTCGGCGAACAGCCGCCAGCCGGTCAGCGGCCACGCCTCGACGCCGACCACGCCGCAGAGCGCGAACGCGGCCAGGAACACCCCCAGGTACCAGCGCACCCAGCGGGGCAGCCGGCCGCCCGCGGCGGGAGCGGCCGCGCCGGGGGGCGTGCGCGGACCACCCGGCGCCGGGTGGTCCTCCAGGCGGGCCATGCGTCCTCCGGCAGCTCGATGGGCGGCGACATCATGCCGTGCTCGTCCGGGCTCGTGCAGCGCGCCGCGGGGCTACCCGCCGGCGAGCAGGGCCGCCAGCCGCGCGGCGTCGACGTTGCCGCCGCTGAGGACCACGCCCACCCGCCGCGCGCGCACCGCGCCGGTCGCCAGCGCCGCCACGGGGAGCACCCCCGACGGCTCGACGAGCTGCTTGGTCCGCGACCACACCAGCGCCAGCGCGGCGACGACGTCGTCGTCGGTGACGGTGACGATGTCGTCGACCAGCGCGCGGATCACCTCGAACGGCCGCTCCCCCACGGCCTGCGCCCGCACGCCGTCGGCGATGGTGACCGGGACGGCGGGGAGCGTGACCCGGCGGCCGAGGCGCAGCGACGCCTGGGCGTCGGCGGCCGTGGCCGGTTCGACGCCGATGACGCGGGTGCGGGGCGCGAGCCCCTTGACGGCCGCGGCGGTGCCCGACAGCAGCCCGCCGCCGCCGGTCGGGACCAGGACGGCGTCGACCTCCCCCACCTCGGCGAGCAGCTCCAGCGCGGCGGTGCCCTGCCCGGCCATGACCTGCGGGTCGTCGAACGGGTGGACCAGGTGCAGCCCGCGCTCCCGCGCGACCTCGCGCACGACCCGCTCGCGGGTCGCGGGGGTGACGCCCTGGTCGAGCACCTCGGCGCCGTAGGCGCGCGTGGCGGCGCGCTTGCCGGGGTTGGCGTCCGAGGGCATCACGATCAGCGCGTGGGCGCCCAGCTCGGCGGCGGCGAGCGCGACCGCCTGCGCGTGGTTGCCGGAGCTGACCGCGACCAGGCCGCGCGCGAGCGTGGCGGGGTCCAGCGCCAGCAGCGCGCTGAACGCGCCGCGGGCCTTGAACGAGCCGCCGCGCTGGAGGTGCTCGGCCTTGGCGAGCACGGTGCAGCCGAGCGCGCGGTCCAGGGACCGGGAGGCGAGGACCGGGGTGCGGTGGACACGCCCGGCGATCCGCTCGGCGGCCGCGCGCACCTCGGCGAGCCCGATCACGCCGCCGTCCCCGGTGCGGGCCTCACCGGTCGGCGGCCGCCACGACCGCCTCGGCGGCCCGCTCGGCGGCCGAGTCGCCCACCCCGTGGTGGAAGACGAGGCGGACCTGCTGCGGCCCGATGTCGAGCGCGAGCACGCCGAGCTGCGCCAGCCGCTCGACCAGCCCCGGCCCGTCGGTGCCGAACGCGCGCGCGTCCAGCAGCACCATGTTCGTCTCGACCTCGCCGGCCTCGACGCCGCCGGGCACCGCCTCCGCCACCGCGTGCGCGGTCGCCCTGGCACGGGCGTGGTCCTCGGCGAGCCGGTCGACCATCGTCTCCAGCGCCACCAGCGCCGCGGCGGCGAGCACGCCCGACTGGCGCATCCCGCCGCCGAGCTCCTGGCGCACCCGCCGCGCGCGCTCGACCAGCTCGCGGTCGCCGACGATCGCGGAGCCGACCGGCGCCGCGAGCCCCTTGGAGAAGCACACCGACAGCGTGTCGAACAGGCCGCCGTAGGTCTCCAGCTGGGTCCCCGAGGCGACCGCCGCGTTCCAGATCCGCGCCCCGTCGCAGTGCAGGTGCAGGCCCGCCTCGCGGGTGAGCGCCCGCAGCGCCCGCAGCGTCTCCAGCGGCGTGACCGCGCCGCCGCCGCGGTTGTGGGTCTGCTCGACCGCGACCGCCGCGGTCGGGACGCCGTACGACGCGGCGCGGACGCGGGCGCGGACCGCCTCGACGTCCGGCCGGCCACGCGGCCCGGTGAGCGCGTGGAGCTGCACCCCGGACAGCCGCGCGGCCGCCCCCGCCTCGTACCAGAAGATGTGGTTGTCCTCGTGGGCGAGCACCTCGGTGCCCGGCCGGGCGGCCAGGCGCAGGCAGATCTCGTTGCCCATCGTCCCCGACGGCACGAACAGCGACGCCTCGCGCCCGAAGCGCTCGGCGACCGCGGCCTCCAGCCGGGCGGTCGTCGGGTCCTCCCGGTACAGGTCGTCGCCGACGTCCGCGACGGCCATGGCGGCGCGCATCGCGCGCGTCGGCTGCGTGAGGGTGTCCGAGCGCAGGTCGACAGGGTGGTTGGTGGCTCGCTGCTGCATGGGCGTCGGCGGTCGCTGGCGGCTCCGGCCGGGCTGCGGGCCGCCCGCGGGTGGTTGCGGGTGGTCGGTCAGGGCATCATGCCGGTCGGTGCGCGCGCCACGCCATCCGGCGGGGTCCCGACCGGCCGGCGGGCACCCGCGCCCGGCGAGCGCGAGCGACGACCTGGAGGAGCCCGATGCCCCACCCGATCCTGCCCGGCGCGGAGCCGTTCACGCTGGAGGGCGGCGACACCGGCGTGCTGCTGGTGCACGGCTTCACCGGCAGCCCGCAGGGGCTGCGGCCGTGGGGGCAGGCGCTGCACGCCGCCGGCCTGACGGTCCACTGCCCGCTGCTGCCGGGCCACGGCACCCACTGGCGGGACCTGGTGGGGGTGCGCTGGCCGGCGTGGGCGGGCGCGGTCCGCGGCGCGTACGAGCGGCTCGCCGCGCGGTCGCGCGCGGTGGTGGTCGGCGCGCTGTCCTTCGGCGCGGCCCTGGCGCTGCACCTGGGCGCGCACGAGCCGCCGCGGCTGCGCGGGCTGGTCCTGGTCAACCCCTACCTGCGCCACCGGCGCGACTGGCGGCTGCCGCTGCTGCCGCTGCTCAAGCTGGTGGTCCCGACCGCGCCGGGGATCGGCAGCGACCTCGCCGACGAGGGCGAGGTGGAGCTGGCCTACGACCGCGTGCCGCTGAAGGCGTTCGCGTCGCTGCGGCGGTTCCAGGCGCAGGTCGTGCGCGAGCTGCCGCGGGTGCGCGTGCCGCTGCTGGTCTACGCCGCCCGCCAGGACCACGTGGTCGACCCGGTGGGCAACGCGCTCCTGGTCGCCGAGCGCACCGGCGGCCGGGACCCCGAGGTGGTCTGGCTGGAGCGGTCCTACCATGTGGCAACGCTCGACCTGGACCGCCAGCTCGTGTTCGACGGCTCGGGCGCGTTCGTCCGCCGCGTGGCCGGCGCCTGAGGGCGCCGGCGCCCGCTCGTGGGACAATGCGCCGGCCGCCGGCCCGCCCGCCGGTCCTGGTCGGCGGCCTGCCGGCGCAGGATCCGACCGCCGCCCGCCGAGCCTGTCGTAGAGGACGCCATGTACACCGAGTCCCTGGAGATCCACGCGCACGTCATCGACTCCCTGCTGTTCCCGCGGATCCTCGACCAGGTCCTCGAGGCCAAGGCCGACTACGAGATCGTCCAGTTCGACGTGGGCCGGACCCCGACCGACCCGTCCTACGCGCGGCTGCTGGTCAAGGCCGACACGCCCGAGCGGCTGGAGGCGCTGGTCGAGTCGCTCATCGGCCTCGGGATGCACCGCGAGCAGACCGGCGACGCCGCGCTGGTCGCCGCGGACATGGACGGCGTCTTCCCCGAGGGCTTCTACTCCACCACCAACCTGGACACCGAGGTGCGCGTGGGCGGCGCCTGGCTGGAGGTCGAGAACCCCGAGATGGACTGCGCGATCACGGTCGCCGGCGGGCACGCCCGCACCCTGCCCATGAGCGACGTGCGCCGTGGCGACCCGATCGTCGTCTCCAGCCGGGGGATCCGCGTCCGCCCGCTGGACCGCGGCCGCGCCGGCGAGGTCTTCGAGTTCATGACCTCGCAGGTCTCCAGCGAGAAGCCGCAGGGCCTGATCGTGCGGCGGATCGCCGCGGCGATGCGGGCGACCCGGGAGCGCGGCGAGAAGATCCTGTGGGTCGCCGGGCCGGCGGTCGTCCACACCGGCGCCGGGCCGGCGCTGGTGCGGCTGATCGAGGCGGGCTACGTGAACGTGCTGTTCGCCGGGAACGCGCTCGCCACCCACGACATCGAGGGCGCGCTGTACGGGACCAGCCTCGGGGTCAACCTCGCCGAGGGGATCGGGGTCGAGCACGGGCACGAGCACCACATCCGCGCGCTCAACGCGGTCCGCCGCTGCGGCTCGATCGCCAAGGCGGTCGACCAGGGGGTGCTGGCCTCGGGAGTCATGCACGCCTGCGTGGTCAACGGGGTCGAGTTCGTGCTCGGCGGGTCGGTCCGCGACGACGGGCCGCTGCCCGACGTCGTCACCGACGTGATCGAGGCGCAGCGGCAGATGCGCTCGCTGCTGCCCGGCGTCGGCTACGCGCTCATGGTCGCGACGATGCTGCACTCGATCGCCACCGGGAACATGCTGCCGGCGCGGGTGCCGCTGGTGTGCGTGGACATCAGCCACGCGACCGTGACCAAGCTCGCCGACCGCGGCTCGGCGCAGGCGACCGGCGTGGTCACCGACGTCGGGCTGTTCCTGGAGGCGCTCGCCGGCGAGCTGGTGCCCGCTCCCTGACGGCCGCCCGGCGCGGTCCCTCCCATCGCTCAGCGGGCCGGCTGGCCCTCGTCACGGTCGAAGCGGTGGGTGCCCGCGTGGTCGGCGAGGTAGGCGACGTAGCGGGCGTGCAGCAGCTCGGCGACCTCGGGGCTGGCCGCCTCGTCCTTGAAGTGGCGCACCAGGTGCACCAGCTCGCGGACCGCGTCCACCGGGTCGTACACCGCCCAGTCGAGGTTGGCCTCGTGGGTGTCGGGCAGCTGCTTGACCAGGTCCCAGGCGAACGCGACGTCGTGCCGCTCGCGGGCGAGGTCGAGCGCCCAGTCCCGCAGCGTGGTCAGGGGCTGCGCCTCCAGGAAGTCCCGGTACTGTCCGTCCGCGGTCATCGGGCTCCTCGGTCACGGCGGCGCCGGGCGGTGCCCCGGCGCCGGGCGGTGGGTGCGACCGGGCAAGCCTACCCGCCCGCGCCGGCGGCCGAGGCGGCGACCGCCGGCAGCGCGAACGAGAACGTGGCGCCGCGGCCCAGGCGGCTGTCGACCCAGATGCGGCCGCCCATCGCCTCGACCAGCCGCTTGGACAGGTACAGCCCGAGCCCCGCGCCACCGGGCTGACGGGTCAGGTAGGAGCCGCCGCGGTGGAAGCGCTCGAAGATGCGCCGCTGCTCGTCCTCTGGGATGCCGGGGCCCGCGTCGCGCACGTGGAACACGACCTCGCCGTCCTGGACCGTGAGCCCCGCCTCGATCGGCCCGGCGGCGGGCGCGTAGCGCAGGGCGTTGGACAGCAGGTGGCCGAGCACCTGCTCGATCCGGGGCCGGTCGCCGCGCGCGGCGACCGGCCCCGGAGGCACCACGGCGCGCAGGTCCCGCCCGGGGTACGCCGCCGCGAACCGCTCCACCACCGCGCCGACCAGCTCGGCCGCGTCGACCGGCGAGCCGGCCGGGAGGCCCACGCCGGCCTCCATGCGGGTCACCTCCAGCAGGTCCTCGACGAGCGCCTCCAGCCGCTCCGCCTGCCCCAGCATCAGCCGGTAGTAGTCGCGCCGGCGCTCGTCGGCCAACCGGCGGTCCTCGCGCAGGAGCGTGAGCAGGAAGCCCTTGATCGGGGTGAGCGGCGAGCGCAGCTCGTGGGAGACGTTCGCGACGAACGCGGTCTTGGCCTCCTCGGCGCGGCGCTCGCGGGTGACGTCGCGGACCACGACGACGTCGGCGTCCATGGCGCCGTCGGCGGTCAGGATCGGCGCGTGCGCGTAGCTGACCCAGCGGTGGTCGCCGTCCCGGGTCCGGATCTCGGCCTCGCGCGTCACCTCCTGCCCGGTGCCGGCCGCGCGCAGGATCGGGCAGTCGCGCGCGCACAGGTCGGCGCCGTCGCCGTCGCGGGCGCGCAGCAGCTCGTGGCAGGGGCGCCCGACCGCCTCCTGCGCCTGCCAGCCAGTGATCGTGGCCATCGCCGGGTTCCACGAGCGCACCGCGCGGTCCGGCCCGACCGTGTAGATCCCGTCGGAGGAGTGCTCGACGATGTCGCGCAGCGCCGCCCGCTCGCGCTCGGTCTCCGACAGCAGCCCCTGGGTGCGCAGCGCCCCGACCGCCTGGGTCGCCAGCGCGGACACGGCGCGGCGGTCGAAGCCCGTCAGGCGGCCCGGCAGGCCCGGCCCCGCGGCGGCCAGGAGCCCCGCGAGGCGGCCCGCGTCGACCAGCGGCACCAGCAGCACGCCTGTCCAGCCGGCCCGTTCCAGCCACCGCTCCGCGGCGGCCTCCCAGCGGCCGGGGCCGCCGGCCGCCAGCCGCTCGCGGCCGCCACCGCTCACGACCACGTCCAGCGCCGACTCGCGAGGCCGGCCCAGGAACACGGCCGCGGTGTCGCACCCCAGCGCGGCCCTGGCGTGCTCGGCGAAGCTCGCCCACCCGGCGCGCTCGGTGGGGTGGGCGCCGAACGCCCGGCCGGCCGCGTCCAGCGCCCGCAGGCGCTCGCGCTGCACGATCCCGCCGGCCCAGGCGCGGTTGGCGAGCGCGCCGATCGCCGCCGGGACGGCCAGCAGCGGCAGCAGCAGGAGCGGCCCCCGCCGCACCAGCACCGCGGCGGCGACGCCCTCGGCGGTGTTGGCACCCCACAGCGCCGCGGTGAACGGCGTCACCCGCGCGCAGGTCGCCAGGAGCGTGCGCCGCCGCAGCAGGCTCAGCGCGAGCGTCAGCAGGAAGTGGCTCACCACGAAGAACGCAGCCGACGCGAGCAGCACGGCCAGCGCCCAGCGCGCGGTCGCCTCCGGCGGCGGCGCGCCCAGCGTCGGCCGCGGGGCGCCCTGCCCCGCGACCGGCGACATCACCGCCCGCGCGAGCAGCGCCGCCGCCGCGGCCGCGAGCGTGTCGCGCGCCACGGCGAACGCCCGCCCCGCCGGGCGCGCCAGCGTCAGCGCCTCACCGGCCGCGACGCCGGCGGCGGTGGCCAGGACGAACGGCGCCGGCGGCAGCCAGAACAGCCCCGCGGCCACCACCAGCCCGGACAGGCCCACCATGCAGCGGTGCTCGCGGGCGGGCAGGCGCACGTCGCTGGTCTCGGCGAGCGCGAGGCAGCCGGCGAACGCCAGCGGCTGCCACAGCCCGGCGATGCTGTCGAACGCGCGCCACCCGGTCACCAGCCAGGCGGCGGCGGCCGCGGCCGCGGCGATGAGCGTGCCCGTGACCAGCTGCGGCATCCCCCGCGGCCGGACGGCGCCGGGCGGACGGCTGGCGACGTCGGCGGCGACCATGACCTAGCCGCTCGACCCGGGCGGGCCCGCGGGGCCGGGGCAGGGCGCGGCAGGGCCCGCCGGCCCCGGGCGGGCCGGGGCCGCGCGACGTCCCCGGGACGGGGGCTCGTCCACGCCAACCTCCAGGGTCGGGGGGGTGGATCGGTGTCGTCCGGGCCGTTCGGCGACCCGCCGGTCGGGCGATTGTCGTGCGATACGACGATCGTCGCAATGGCCCTTCGACTGACGTTCGGACTACCTCTCCCGGCCTGTCGGTGACCTGATCGGGCTATGCGCGGCCCCTCCGGACGGACTACGGCGCCCTGGTCCCCCGGGTGGCCGACCGGCGGGAACGGCCGGCGCGCGGACACCCGCCCGCCCCTCGGGCCGGCGGCCGGACCCGCCGCGGCCGGGGGGTCAGGAGCCGGGCACGTCCCCGCCGGCCGCGGCCGCCAGCCCGGCGGCGGCGGCGAGCGCCGACCGGCCGGCCGCGGCCGCCCCGCCCACCATGCTGAGCACGCACCAGCGCGCGCCGGCGGCGCGCAGCTCCGCGAGCCGGTCGAGCACGGCCGCCGGGTCGCCGCAGAGGGTCCGCGCCACCTCGCCCGGGTCGCGGTTGGCCCCCCAGGCAGCGAGGCGGGCGCGCGCCCGCGCGGCGTCGGGGTCGACCAGGGCCTGCCCGCCCCAGGTCGCGCCGACCCGCGCCGGGTCCCGCCCGGCCGCCTCGGCCGCGCGCCGGACGTCCGCGAGCCCGGTGGCGAGCTCCTCGGGCAGCGCGCCCCACATGTTCCAGGCGTCGGCGGCACGGCCGGCGAGCGCCCGCATGCGCGGCCCGCTCCCCCCGATCCACACCTCCGGTCCCCCGGCCGCGGGCGCGCGCAGCGCCCGCGCGGCGCGCTCCACCTCGGCGTCGCGGCCGTCGGCGTCGCGGTAGGCCAGCCCGAAGGCGAGGTTCTCGGCGCGGTTGGCGGCGTCGCCGGCGCCGAGGCCGACGATCACCCTGGCACCGGCGGCCTGGGCCACGGTCGCGGCCATGCGTGCCAGCAACGCCGGCGACCGCAGCCCCGCCCGGGTCACCAGCGTGCCGGGCGCCAGCGGCGGCCGTCCCCCGCGCGGCAGGGCGCCGGTCCGGCCGGCGAGCCCGGCCAGGAGGGTCCAGCCCTCCAGGACGGGCCGTTCGCGCGCCCCGCCGAGCGGCCACAGGTGGTCGAACACGAAGCAGCCCGCGTAGCCGAGCTTCCAGGCCTGCTCGGCGGCGGCGAGCGCCGGGCCCGGGCTCGCCGTGAGCTGCGGCAGGGTGATCCCGAGCAGGGGCGGCGCCGGCCGCGCCGGTGTGGCCGGCCGCGCCGGCCCGGCCGCGGCCGGAGCGCCCGGGGGGGCGCCGCGGGACGGCGTCACGGCCCCGCGCGCCGGTGCAGGGCGAGGTCGCCGGCGCCGACCATGCCGGCCTCCGGGCCGAGCCGCGCCGGGACGATCGGGGGCAGCTCGCGGTGGGCGCGGGCGAACACGTGGCGCTCGAAGCTCGCCCTGGCCGGCGCGAGCAGCAGCTCGCCCGCGCCGATCAGCCCGCCGCCGATCACCACCACGGCGGGGTCGAAGGTGGTCACGGCCGCCGCGACGCCGACGCCCAGCCAGAAGCCGAGCCGGGCGAGCAGGGCGCGGGCGGTCGGGTCGCCGTCACGGGCGGCCTGCGTGACGATCGTCCCGGTGACGCGCTCGGTGCCGCCCGCCCGCCGGGCGAGGACCCCGCCCGGGTCGGCCGCCGCCGCCTCGCGCCCGTAGCGCCCGAGCGCGGTCCCGGACGCCATCGCCTCCAGGCAGCCGACGTTGCCGCACTCGCAGCGGGCCCCGTCGACGTCGACGGTGACGTGGCCCAGCTCGCCGCCGAAGCCGCGCTCCCCCACGTACACCTTCCCGCCGAGGACCAGCCCGGCGCCGACGCCGGTCCCGACGGTGAGCAGCACCACGTGCTGGTGCCCCGCCGCGGCGCCGAACCGCGACTCGGCCCAGGCGGCGGCGTTCGCGTCGTTGTCGACGCGCGCCGGCAGCCCGGTGGCGTCACGGAGGATGCGGGCGAGCGGCAGGTCGCGGTAGGCGTTGTGCGGCGCCCAGCGGATCCGGCCGCCCGTCTCGACCAGGCCGGCGGCGCCGACGCCGATCGCGGCGACGTCGGGGTTGCGGCCGCGCAGCACCTCGACCAGGGCGAGGATCGCCCCGACGGTGGCGTCGCCCCCGGCGCTGGCGGGCGGCGTCGGCACCTGCTCCCGGTCGACGACCTCGCCCGCGGCGGTGACCACCCCGCCGGCGATCTTCGTCCCGCCGACGTCCAGGCCGATCGCCAGCTTCCCCGGCTCTCCCGGCTCCATCCGCTCTCCCGGTCGCCCCGGCCGCCCCGGCTCACCCGAGAGCCTATCGGCCCGGGTCACGTCGCAGGGTGCACGAGCATCCGCCCGGTGTGGCGGAAGCAGCCGACGTTCACCAGCCGGGTGCGCCCGATCCGCAGCCGGCCGGTCCGCGGCTGGTGGACGTGGCCGAAGTAGAGCACGTCGGGCTGGTGCTCCTCCACGTACTCGACCAGCGCCAGGCTGCCCGGCTCGGGCCTGCCCGCCACGGTGTCGAAGCACAGGTCGTCGATGGCCGGCGGCATGTGCGAGCAGAGCACGTCCACGGGCGGCAGCCCGGCGACCTTGGCGGTGAACGCCTCCTCGCTGCGTTCCCCGAGGTGCTGCCAGGAGCCGCGCGGCAGCCCCCCGCCGACGAACCCGACCGTCATCCCGTCCAGCTCGGCGGTCTCGCCGTCGAGG
Source organism: Actinomycetes bacterium (assembly GCA_035263405.1). Classification (GTDB taxonomy): domain Bacteria; phylum Actinomycetota; class CALGFH01; order CALGFH01; family CALGFH01; genus DATFRI01. The sequence continues at coordinate 40,683 of DATFRI010000048.1, forward strand.
TGGCGGACGCCCGGCCGCAGCAGGTCGGCGAACAGCTCGGGACTGTCGACGTTGCCGTGCGTGAGCAGCGTCAGCGTCCGGTCGGGGAACGCGGCGAAGACACGCTCGTACTGCGCCCGGACGTCGGCGCGCACGCGCTCGCGTGCCTGCCGCTCGCGGCCGCGGACCGCGGCGCGCAGCGCGCTGCCGGCCTCGTCGAAACGCCCGGCGGTCCGCAGCTCCACGAACCGGCGCGTCGCGTCCAGCCCGTACACGTCGGTGACCGGGCCGTCCAGGGTCACGTAGTCGAGCAGGTTGACGAGGTCCCCGCAGACCAGGAGGACGTCGGCGTCGGCCGCCTCGCGGCCCAGGCCCGCGGCCGCGCCGTGGATGTCGGAGACGACCTTGATGCGGATTGCGTCCTCCCTCGTCCGCGGGACCTGCGACGGGCCGCGCCGGCGTGGCCGGCCGCGCCGCGTGCCTCCCCGGCGTCCACCCGTGGTCATGATGGCACCGCGGGCTGCGTGCGGCTCACGGCGCGGCGGCTCCGCGCAGCCTCGGCAGGCGCCGCTCCGGCGCCCAGCGCGCGCCCCGGGGGTCCAGCTCCACGGGCGAGCAGGGCGCGCCGGCCGCCTCGAGCGCCGCCGCGACCGCCGCCCTGGTCCCCGGCGGGCAGCAGAACAGCAGGAAGCCGCCGCCGCCGGCACCGAGCACCTTGCCGCCCGCGGCGCCCGCGGTCCGGCCGAGCGCGTACAGCTCGTCGAGCCAGGGCGTGGCCACGCCGTCGGCCAGGCGGCGCTTCTGCTCCCAGCCCTCGTGCAGGCCGTGGGCGAAGCCGCCGAGGTCGCCGGCGAGCAGCAGGTCGCGCATCGCCTCGGCGAGGGCGCGGATCGCGGACAGGCTCGCGAGGCTGCGCGCCGAGCCGCCGAGGACGCCGTCGACCTGGCGCCGCAGGATGCCCGCGTCGGTCCTGCCCCGGCCCGACCAGGCGAGCAGCAGCGACTCCTCGAGCGCCTCGAGCACGCCGGGCGGCGGGACGAGCGGGCGCACCTGGACGGCGTCGGTGCCGAACTCCAGGTAGTTCAGCCCACCGTGGGCGGCGGCGAACTGGTCCTGCATGCCGCCCTCGATCCTGAGGTCGACCCGCTCCACGTGGTAGGCGCGCCAGGCCAGCTCGTCCGGGGTCCAGCGGCGGCCGGCGACCACGCCCGCCGCGGTCAGCATCGCGACGACCAGCGCCGACGAGGAGCCGAGGCCGGACCCGGGCGGCGAGTCGGTCGCCAGGATGAGGTCCAGCCCGTGCGCCGGGTCCAGGTCGCGCAGCACGGCCTTGACCAGGTCCAGGTGGCCGTCGAACTCCAGGCGCTGGCCGGCGTGGTAGGACGCCCGCGCCATGAGGTCCAGCGACTCCACGGCGTACACCGCGTCGCCGCGCACCCGCGCCCAGGCGACCGCCGAGCGGCTGATGGTCGCCGACAGGACCGCGCCGCCGTGGGTCGCCGGGTACGGTGGCACGTCGGTGCCGCCGCCGGCGAAGCTGACCCGCAGCGGGGCGACCGCGCGCACCGCGGTGAGCGGCGACGCCTCGAGGGCCGGCCCGCCGCCGAGCCGGGCCGCGGTCACGCGGCGACCCTGCCGAGCAGCTCGGAGAAGCGCCGCGCGACGGCGTCCCAGGCGAACTCCGCCTCGACCCGCCGCCGGCCGGCCGCCCCGAACGCCCGCGCCTTGACCGGGTCGGCGAGCAGCTCCGCGACGGCGGCGGCGAGCGCGCGGGAGCCGCGGCCGTCGACCACGTAGCCGGTGCGGCCGTCCACGACCGTCTCCGGCGCGCCGCCGGAGCGGCCCGCGACCACCGGCAGCCCGGTGGCCGCGGCCTCCAGGAACACCACCCCGAGCGCCTCCAGGTCCAGCCCGCCCCAGCGGGTCCGGCAGGGCATCGCGAACACGTCGCCGGCGGCGAAGTGCGCCGGCAGCGCCTCCCAGGCGACGGTGCCGGCGAAGTGGATCCTCGGCGCCGCGGGGCTGGCGGCCGCCAGCCGCCGCAGCCGCCGCTCGTACGGGCCGCCGCCGACCAGCAGCAGCCGCGCGTCCGGGACGCTGCGGAGCACCGCGGGCCACGCCTGGATGAGGCGGTCCTGGCCCTTGCGAGCCACCAGGCGCGACACGCACACGCACACCGGGTCGGCGCCGAGCCCGTGGCGGGCGCGCACCTGCGATCCGTCGGCCCCGGGATGGTAGTCGTCCACCGAGACCCCGGAGACCAGCAGCTCCACCGGGCAGCGCCCGCCGACCGCGGCCGTGACCCGCCGCACCGCCCAGCCGCTGACCGCCGTCAGCAGGGTCAGGTCGGACGCGACCCGCCGCAGCAGCAGGCGCGCGCCGGGGACGCGGGCCACCGCCACCTCGACCCCGTGGCCGAATCCCATGCACGGCACCCCGGTCGCCGCGCGGATGCGGCCCGCGAGCAGCCCGAGCGGGAAGGCCGCGCCGAACAGGACCACGTCCGGCTTGACCGCGCGCGCGAGCGCGACGGCGCGGGCGAGCGCGGCAGGGGTGGGCAGCAGCATCCGGGTCGGCAGCCGCACGACCTCGAAGGGCTGGCGGGCGTCGAACGACTCCCAGCCCGGCCAGGTCGACGTGAGCACCGTCACCTCGACCGCGTCCAGGCGCACGAGCAGGTTGTGGACGTACTGCTGGATCCCGCCTGGGCGGGGCGGGAAGTCGTTGGTGATGACCAGCAGTCGCATCGGCGCGCGATTCTACGTGCCCGGAGGTGGAACGGCCTCGGGCGGATCCACCCGCTCGGCCCACAGCCACGCCTGGGCGACGCGCGCCATCACCGGCGGGTGGCTCGCGAACCAGGCCCCGATGAGGGGGTTGGGGCGCAGGTCGGCGAGGTTGTCCAGCGCCAGGCGGCGCTCGACGGCGACCGCGCTGTCCGGGTCGCGGCGCGCCTGGAGCGCGGCCCAGTCGGCGCGCGCCTCCGCCCAGCGCGAGGCCGCGCTCGCCAGCGGCGCGGCGGCCAGCCCGCCGACGGCGGCGAGCAGCAGGATCCCCGGCGGCGCCAGAGGGTCCGCGAGGCCCTGGACGCCGAGCGCGGCCCGGACGCCGTCGAGGGCGAACAGGCCGTCGAGGGCGAGCACGCCGAGCGCCGCGGCGAGCGCCGCGGCGGCGGTGCCGGCCGGCACGTCCCGGTGCCGCACGTGGGCCAGCTCGTGCGCGAGCACCAGCAGCACCTGGTCGTGGCCCTCGCGCTCGGCCAGGGCGAGCAGGTTGTCGTAGAGCACGATCCGGCGCGTCCGGCCGAGACCGGAGACGTAGGCGTTGAGGCGCGTGGTGCGGCGGCTGGCGTCGGCGACGAGCACCTCCCCGACGGGCACGCCCATGCGCGCGGCGGTGGCGAGCGCGCCCGCCCGCAGCGGGCCGTCGGCGAGCGGCGTGAAGCGGTTGAACAGCGGCTCGAGCACCAGCGGGCCGGCCAGGGTGAGCGCCGCGACCAGCAGCGCCGCCGCCGCCGCGCTGGTGTACGGCTGGCCGGCCAGCCCGCGCGCGGCGAGCACCAGCCCGGCCGTGGGCGGCACGGTGAGCACGACACCGACCGCGCGGCCCTTCAGCCAGTCGGCGAGCCAGGCGGGCGGGCGCTGGGTCGCGAGGCCGGCGCGGACGTCCTGGCGCCAGGCGCGCACGCTGAAGGGGAAGCCGGCGATCGACCGGCACGCGACCACGGCGACCGTCGCGAGCGCGGCGCGCCCGGGCACCCAGCGGCCGGCGAGGCCCGCCACGGCGGCGACCAGGCCGCGGCCGGGGGTGGTGAGGGCGAGCGCCGCCAGCAGCAGCAGGTCGGTGGCGAGCGCGAGCATGCCCCAGCGGCGGCGCGGGTGGGCGTAGGCGACGGCCGCGCGGATCTCCTCCGCGGAGAAGGCGAGCGCGGGGTCGGCGGCGGGCGGGCGCGGGACCCGCAGGGGCGTCATCGGGCCGCGGCCGGCGGCCCGGGACGCGCCGCGGCCGCGGGAGGGCGACGGCGGTCAGGAGGCCCGGGCCACCCCACCGTCCTCGACCGACAGCACGACGGGCGCGAGCCCGGCGGCGTCCAGGTGCGCCAGCGCCAGCGCCAGCTCGTCGGGGAGGGCGACCGGCCTGCCGGCGGACGGGTCGGCCTGACCGGCAAGCGGCACCACCGGCGCCGGCCGGACGGTGAGGAAGAAGTGCACCAGGCAGTCCTCGCCGGCGGCGTCGTCAGGGCAGTTGCAGGTGATCTCAAGCGGCGTGTCGTCGGCCATGAGGCCCTCCTGGCGGCCGGGTCGGCCACCGGCTCGGGGTCGCTCGGTTGCGGTTGCATGCGGACTGTACGGGCGTGCTGTGACAGCCGGTCGCGATCAGCGCGTCCGCGCATGTCAGCGTGGCTCCGCGAGGGCGAGCAGCGCCGGTGCCGGGACGCTGTTGGCGCCCAGGGCGAGCGCGCGGTCGCGGACCTCCCGGTCGGAGGAGACGACCACCACCGGCCGCTCGGGGGGCTCCGCGTTGACGCGCGCGATGATCTCGTCGTCGGCGATCCGGTCGGGATCGGTGAACACCACCCCGATGCCGCCGCTGGTCATCCGCCCGGGGGTGAGCGGTCCGACCTCGGCGCCGTCGAAGACGATCACGACCTCGGCCCGGCGCGCGAGCCGGCGGCAGCGCGCGACCAGCAGGGTCCGCTGGTCCTCGAGGCTGTGCTCGGCGAACCCCGCCGGCTGCTTGGTGACGTTGTAGCCGTCGACCAGCACGAGCACGCCGGGCGCCTGCGCCCAGGCGAGCAGGGCCTCCGGGTCGTCGTTGGTGCGGCCGGCGGGCACGGGCAGCGGCCGCCGCCGCTCGGGGGGGCGCGGCACGGCGGCGACCTCGCCCCGCCCGGGCCGCCCGGGGGACGGGATCCCGGCGGCCCGCCGCAGCACGGCCAGGTCGCGCTCGATCGACGCCAGCGCCTCCGCGACCGCCGGGTCGGCCCCGCCGGGCCGGCGCAGCGCCCGGTTGGCGCGCCGCAGCTCCTCGACCGCGGCGCGCTGCTCCGCCAGGCGCGCCTGGAGGCGGCGGCGCTCGTCCGCGACCCTGCGCTCGAGCGCGTCGGCGTGCTCGCGTGTGGCCCGCAGCTGCCGCTCCAGCTCGTCGACCCGGCCCTGCAGCCTGCGCCGCTCCCGCTCGGAGCGGCGCAGCTCCTCCAGGCCGGCGCGGGCCTGCTCGCGCGCCGCGCGCGCGGCCGCGCTCTCCTGCTCCAGGCGCTGCCTCGCCGCCTGCAGCTCCGCGGCGACCTCGGCGGTGGCGGCCTCCGAGCGCTCCGCCTTGGCCTGCGCCGCGTCGATCTCGGCGCGGTCGATGGCCGCGCGCAGCGGCCGCGTCCCGGCCGGCCCGAGCGCCAGCCCGACCGTGGCCACCGCGGCCGGCGACTCGCCGCTGGCGAGCGCCTCGGCATGCCGGCCGGCCCGCAGCAGCCCGGCAAGGCCCGCCTCCTGGGTGAGGACCAGCTCGTCGACGGCGCCGCGGAAGCCGGCGTCGGTCTCCAGGGCCCGCTTGACCAGCGCGAGCACCCTGGCACTGCGCAGCCGCTTCGGCGCCCACGTCTGGAAGCCGCGCAGCGCGCCGGGCAGCTCGGCGGGATCGGCGCGGCGCAGCACGGCGAGCGCGGCGTCGAGGTAGCCGGCGAGCAGCGGCTCCGGAACGCCGGTGAGCGCCGGGGCCAGCGGGGCGGCGACGCGCGAGCCGTCCGCACCCGCTTCCGGCCCGCCTTCCGGCCCGCCGCCCGCGGGGGCACCGCCGTCGCCGGCCGGCGTGAGGGTCACCTCGGCGGCCTCGGCGGCCTCGGCGGGCAGCGGCTGGCCGGGGCTGGTGGGCGGCGGCTGCGCGCCGGCCGGCTCGCTCATGGTGCCGCCGGGCCTCTCCCGCCGGGGGCGGTGACGACCTCGATGTCCCGCTCGGACCCGCACCAGCGGCAGCGCAGCAGCTCCGGGGAGGCCTCGAGGTCCTGCTCGGACTCGACGGTCAGCTCGCCGGCGAGCGAGTAGTGCCAGTACGCGGCGGTCCGGCGCCGGGTGACGACGTCGAACCTGGTCAGGTTGCCGCAGGCGGCGCAGCGCAGCCGCTCGCCCCGGCCGGGGAGCTTGCGCGCCACGCCATCCACGGCCGTCATCCCTTTCTCGGGTGCCGAGTCGGGTCTCAGCAGACCTGCCCTCCAAAGGGTAGCCGCAGTCCGCCGGAGCGGCGCTCCCCGCGCCGGGACGCCGCCGGATCACCCGCAACGGGCGCATCGCCCGTCAAGAGACAGTCGTGGCAAGTACGCAGAGCGGGCGCGCGGATACGCAACGTTGCCGACCTGCGTTCGCGTTCGAATCGAGATACAAGGAGAGCAAGTGCTTGTCGTCGGCACCAAGCCTCGACCCCCGCCAGCTTCGATCCTGTGAGGGTGCGTGACCGCGCGACACCTGATCGATGCCGGCCGCGCGCATGTCGCCGCCGGCCGGAGCCGTGAGGCCATGCGCTGCTTCGCGCTGGCCCTCGACGACCCCGTCGTGGGCGTCGAGGCCCGCAGCCTGCTCGCGGCCGCGTACCTGCTCCCCGGGACCCTCCGGCCGTCGCTCGCGCTGCGGCACGTCCGGCGGGTCGCCGCCGCCGCCTCGGTCCCGCAGGAGCACCTGGCGCGCTGCGCCGCGGTCGCGCTGCACGCGGGCGACCCCGACCTGGCCGAGGAGCTGGCGCGGCGTGCCGGCCACCACAAGGACGCGCTGCCGATCCTCGCCACGGCCAAGGTCCGCCGCGGCGACCGGGAGGGCGTCGGCCGCCTGCTCGCCGGCGTCGACCGGCCGTCGGGATCGACCGCCTTCTGGCACCGGCTCCTGGCCGACACCGCCCACCGCGGCTGGCGGCGCGAGGCGCTGTCCACCTGGTGGCGGCTGCGGCGCAGCCGCGTGCCCGTCCCGAGCCTGCTCGAGCTGCTCGTGCGCGGCCTGCACCCGCTGGTCCTGGCCGCCGCGCTGCTGGCCGGCGCGCTGCTGGCGCTGGTCCTCCCCCAGCCGGTCTCCGCCGTCCTGCTCGCGGGCGACCTGCTGCTGGCCGTCCTGGCGATCAGGGTCGACCTGCACGACGGCCGGCTCGCGTCCGCGCTCGCCGGCGGGACCTGGATGGCGGTCGCCGGCGGGGTCACGGTCGCGCACTGGCTCTCCTGAGCGCGCCGGCCCGACCGTGCGTCCCCTCGCGGGGGGTTTGACTCGAACATCCGTTCGCCGTAGCGTGCTCGCATCCGACGGCCGGACGGCCGGGCCGGGGCCGAGCGCCCCGTGCGAGGGGGAGGTGGCGGTGCGCCCGCGCCAGCTGACGCTGGAGGAGCTGGGGACCCCCCTGGTCGACGTGGAGTTCGCCGTGATCGACCTGGAGACCACGGGCGGCTCGCCGAGCGACGACCGCATCACCGAGGTCGGCGTCGTCAAGGTCCGCGGCGGGGAGGTCACCGGGACCTTCCAGACCCTGGTGCGGCCGGACGTGCCGATCCCGCCGATGATCAGCGCCCTGACCGGCATCACCGACGGCATGGTGGCGACCGCGGAGCCGATCGAGACGGTGCTGCCGTGCCTGGTGGAGTTCCTCGGCGGCGCGGTGATGGTGGCGCACAACGCCGCGTTCGACCTGCGCTTCGTCCAGGCCAACCTGGAGCGGCACGGCTACCCGCGCCTGACCAACCGGGTGGTCTGCACCGCGCGCCTGGCCAGGACGCTCCTGCCTCGCGACGAGGTGCCGAACGTCCGGCTCGCGACGCTCGCCGACCAGCTGCACGCCCGGACCCGGCCGTGCCACCGGGCGTTCGCCGACGCCCGCGCGACCGTCGACGTGCTCCACGCGCTGCTGGAGCGGGCGGCCGGGTTCGGCGTCCTGGCGCTCGAGGACCTGCTGACGTTCCCGACCGTCCGGGTCCAGCAGCGCCACAGCTACGCCAAGGTGCGGCTCACCGACGGCCTGCCGAGGTCGCCCGGGGTCTACCTGTTCCGCAGCCGGCACGGCGAGGTGCTGTACGTCGGCAAGGCCAAGGACCTGCGTGCCAGGGTGCGCTCCTACTTCTCCGGCGACGGCCGCGCGAAGGTCACCGACCTGCTCGCTGAGCTGGCGTCGATCGACCACGTGCCGTGCACGAGCGAGCTGGAGGCCGGCGTCCGCGAGGTGCGCCTCATCCAGCGGCACCGGCCGCGCTACAACCGGCGCGGCCGCGACCCGGAGCGCCACTACTGCTACCTCAAGCTCACGCGCGAGCGCTGGCCGCGGCTGTCGATCGTGCGCAAGCCGCTCGACGACGGCGCCAGCTACCTCGGCCCGCTCACCAGCACCGTGCAGGCGGAGCTGGTCAAGACGGCGATCGAGGACGCCCTGCCGCTGCGGCGCTGCACGCAGGCGATCGGCGCGCGCAAGCGGGCGGCCGCCTGCGCGCTGCTGGAGCTCGGCCGCTGCCCTGGCCCCTGCACCGGCGAGGCCGACGCCGGCGAGTACGCGCAGCACGCGGCGACCCTGGCACGCTGCCTGGAGGGCGGCGACCCGGAGCCGCTGCTGGCACCGCTGCGGGCGCGGATGCGCCGCTACGCGGGCGAGCAGCGCTACGAGCACGCGGCGCTCGCCCGCGACCGCCTGGAGGCGCTCAGCAGGGCGCTCGGCGACGCGCGCCGCACCGCGACGGTTCGCGCCGCCGGCGAGCTGGTGCTCGCCCGGCCGCACCCGGACGGCAGGGAGGTCACCGTCCTGCGGCAGGGGCAGCTCGTCTCGGTGACGGTGGTGCCGGCGACCGCCGCGCCCCCGCTCGCGACCGGGGAGGGCCCCGCGCCGGTCCCCGGTCCGCCGCCCCGCCATCTGGCGGACGAGATCCGGCTGGTCACGCGGTGGCTCGACCAGGTCGCCGGCGAGGCGGAGATCCTCGCCGTCAGCGGCGCGCTCGCCAGCCCGGCGATCGGCGGCGCCGCGCTCCAGGTGCGCTACGACCCCGGCAGGCACCGCCACCTGGTCCCCGGCGAGGCGCGCGGCCGGCCGATCCTGCGCCCCCGGGCGCTCCCGGGGCGCCGGTCCCGGGCCCGCGGGCAGACCGGCCGCCCCTGGTGAGGCGGCCGCGGCCGCAGCACGTATCATGGGCGGCCGTTGCGCCCCCCGAGCTGCCGCGGCCGAAGAGGAGCCACATGGTCACCGCCATCGTGCTGATCATCTGCGAGATCGACCAGACGCCCGAGACCGCCGAGCGGCTGGCGGAGCTGGACGGCGTCCGCGAGGTGTACTCGGTCGCCGGGGACTTCGACCTGGTGGCGCTGGTCACCGTCGGCAGCCACGACGACCTCGCCATGGTCGTCACCGAGCACATCCGCAAGACCCCCGGCGTGGCGCACACCCGCACCCTGATCGCGTTCCGCACCTACTCCAGGCACGACCTCGACCGGATGTTCTCGGTGGGGTTCGAGGCCGAGGGCGGCGGCACCGACTGATCCCGGCGGCACCCGTCAGGCCGGCTCCTTGGCGGCCTGCTGCGACGCCTCCACCCACGCCTCGAGCACCGCGCGCGCGCGCCCGCGGTCGATCGACCGGGCCGCCAGCTCGAGCCCGTCCGCCAGCGAGCCCGCGGCGTCCGCGGCCACCAGCGCGGCGGCGGCGTTGAGCAGGACCAGCTCCCGCGCGGGACCGCCCTCGCCCGCGAGCACCGAGCGCGCGACCTCGACGTTGCGGTCCACGTCCCCGCCCAGCAGGTCCTCGCGCGCCGCCGGGGCCAGGCCCAGCTCGGCGGGGTCGACCCGCAGCGTGGCGACGCCGTCGGGACGCACCTCGTGGACGGTCGAGGCGCTGGTGGTGGTCAGCTCGTCCAGGCCGTCGTCGCCGTGGAACACCCATGCGTGCGCGGTCCCGGTGCGCCGCAGGACCTCGGCCATGACCGGCGCCATCGCCGGGTCGGCGACCCCGAGCGCCTGGTGGGCGGCGCGCGCGGGGTTGGTGAGCGGGCCGAGGAAGTTGAACACGGTCGGGACGCCCAGCTCCCCCCGGGGGCCGGCGGCGTGGCGCATCGCGGGATGGAACACCGGCGCGAAGCAGAACCCGATGCCCACCGCGTCGATGGTCGCGGCCACGCCCGCGGCCGGCAGGCCGATCGCCACCCCGAGCGCCTCGAGCAGGTCGGCGCTGCCGCAGCGGCCGGAGGCGGCCCGGTTGCCGTGCTTGGCGACGCGGCGGCCCGCGCCCACCACCACCAGGGCGGCGAGCGTGGACACGTTGAAGGTCCCGGCGCGGTCCCCGCCGGTGCCGCAGGTGTCGACCAGCGGCCCGGGGACCTCCAGCGGCGTGGCCGCGGCGAGCATCGCGCGGACCAGGCCGGTCAGCTCGTCGGCGGTCTCCCCCTTGGCGCGCAGGACGGTGGCGAACGCGGCGATCTGCGCGTCGGTCGCGGCGCCGCGGAGGATCTCGCCCATGGCGGCCTGGGCCTGCTCCGGGCGCAGCGGCGCGCCGCGCAGCAGCGGGCCGAGCACCTCCGGCCAGCGGAAGCCCCGGACACCGGGCGCCGGGCCGGTCACCGTGGCCGGCCGGCCCGGCTCGGGGCCGGGAGCAGCTCCTCGACCGGACCAAGGAGGGTGTCGCGGTCCAGGCGCAGGCGCCCGTCGGTCATCGACCCCAGCTCGGCGAGCGCGACGACCAGCTCGGCGTGGGAGCGCAGCACCCGGGCCACGACCGCCGGCGCCACCGAGGCGTACGAGGGCGCCAGCGGCGTGCCGCAGAACGGGCAGCGGAACCCGGCGGACGGCTCCAGGAGCTGGTCGAGCAGCAGCTCCCGGCGGCAGGTGGCGCAGTGGGCGGCCGGGGTCACCGCGCGCCTCCCGCGCTCCGCGGGCGCGTCTGCGCGTCGCGCCGCTCCTGCAGCAGCCGCCGCGCCGCCCGCGCCAGCGCGAACGGATCGACCGGGCGGTTGACCAGCGCGTCAGCTCCCGACCAGCGGCCCAGCCATTCGTCCTGCGGCCGCTCCAGGATGACGATCACCGGGCAGGAGATCTCCGGGAAGGCCTTGACGTCGCGCGTCAGCCCGAAGCCGCCGTACGGCGTCACGCCCACCTCGACCACCAGCAGGTCGGGCCGCTCCGCCTCGGCCAGCGCCAGCGCCCGGTTGCCCTCCGGCGCCTCCAGGAACTGGATCGTCTCGCCCGCGACCTCGAGCCGCTCGAGCGCCAGGCGCAGCCGGTCGAGGAACTCGCGCTGGCGCCCGACGAGCAGGATCTTCAGGGACACGGCCGCTCCTCGCGGGATCCATGACGCGACCGGCAGGGATCCGCCGCGGTCGCGCGGCTGCAGCAGCTCTGCGCGGGCAGCCCCCGCTGCGCACGCAGGCAGGAGCATAGCTCGTCGGCGGCTGACCGCACGCGCCCGGGTGCGTGCGGTCAGCCGCCGGCCGGGATCGAGATGCCGACGCCGCCGCGGGTCTCGGCGCCGTAGCGGCGCAGCTCGCGCCCGAGGTCCAGCGGCCGGACCGCGGGCGCCGAGCGCGCCTCGTCGTCCAGCATCGCGGCGGGCACGACCCAGGCGACCTCGAACTCCAGGCCGTCGGGGTCCTTGGCGTACAGGCTCTTGGTCGTGCCGTGGTCGGAGGCCCCCACCATCGCGCCGGCGGTGCCGAGCACGTCGGCCAGGCGGGCCAGCTCGGCGAGCGTGTCGACCTCCCACGCCAGGTGGTACAGCCCGACCGTGCGCCTGCCGGCCTCGGACGCGCCGGCGGCGGCGCCGATCTCGAACAGACCGAGGTCGTGGTCGTTGGTCGAGTCGGGCGCCTGGAGGAAGGCGGCCCCGCGGAAGCTGGAGACCACCCGGAAGCCGAGCACGTCGGTGTAGAAGGCCGTGCTGCGCTCCACGTCGCGGACGTACAGGACGGCGTGGTTGAGGCGGTGGATCGGCATGGCACCCTCCTGGGGTGGCGGGCCGGGCTGGACCGGCCCTCCGGGGCGCGTTCGTTGAACGCTCAACCACCGGCATGGTAGCCCGCCAGGCGGCGACCCCCTGGCATGTGGCCGCCGCCCGCCGGGTCACAGTCCCGTGACGATCCGTTCACGACTTCCGAGATCTCTTCCGGGATGCCCTGGGCAACGCTACGCTGCGCCCCGAACGTCACACCTCCTTTCGGTCCGGCGCGCCCTGCCACCGCCCGGGCCAATCTCTGGAGGTGCTCCATGGCTTCCGCCCGACCACACAGCAGCGGCACCCGTCCGGCAACGCGCGCGACGCACGCCCGCAGGCCGCAGCCTCGGCGCCCACGCCGGTGGAGCCGGCCGCTGGTCCTGGGCCTGGCCACCCTGGTCCTGGTCGCCGCCCAGGTGCCGCAGGTGCTCGCGGGCGACAGCGACGTCACCGAGGTCCTGGCGTCGTCGCCCGAGGAGCCGGTCGAGCAGCCAGCCCCGGTCGCCGCGACCGCTGACGGGGACCACGGCGGAGATCTGCTCGCCGGCGGTCCCGCGGCAGGCTGGCAGCTGACCCTCGTCGAGAGCCCCCGGGACTGGACCGGCGACGCGGTCGGGGACGAGGCTGCGAAGGTGCTGGCGCAGCCCGGCCAGGACGCCGACCCGGCGGACATCACGGCAGGCCCGCCGGACCCGGCGCGACAGGAGGGACGCGAGGGGCAGGAGATACAGCTCGAGGCCGGCCAGGGGTGCCGCGCGGCCGGCGGCTGCCCGGACGGGCCTGAGGCTCCGGGCGGCCTCACCAAGGCCGCGGGGATCACCGGCGGCGGTCCATCAAGCGGCGGCCGACCACCGGGGACGCCACCGTGGCTGCCACCGCGGCAGCAGCCCGATCCGCGTCTGGGCCCGCAGGAGCTGGCACAGCGGGAACTGGAGCAACAGGCGCTCGAAAGGCGATGGGCCGCCGAGCGCGCCGCAGCCCAGCAACGCATCCGCACGCAGGTTGCCGAACGACCGGCGCCCGGCGTGACCGAGCAGGCCCTCCTCGAGGAAGCCGAACGACAGCTCCAACTGAGGATGGCGCGGCAGCAACGGATGCTCGACGCGGACTGGGCCCGACGCGTTCAGGCCGCCGCGACCGCCCAGGCGCAGGCCGGTCGACGTGGAGCGCCGCAGGCGGCGGACTTCCAGGCGCGAGTCGCGGGCGTCAGGGACCTCTGGCTGCAGCAGGAGGTCATCGACTACGTGCGGCTGAACGACACCGCGGTCGCCCGGCAGACGGGCATGACCCCCCGCCAGGCGAACCAGGCCCTGAACTACCTGCGCGCCTACCAACGCGTCCTGGACGCCTGGCTCGTTCGCGAGGTCGACGGCAACGAGCAGCTGATCGTCGACAGGCGCTTCGCCTTCGAGCTCAACGTCGATCATGCGTCCGCCTCCAGGATCATCCGGGACCTGCGGCGCAGCGGCCCGCCGGAGGGCTGGCACCCGATGGTCGTCGTCGACCTGGACACCCAGCCCCCCGGGACCAGCGCGACGGATCTCGAACCCACCGTCCCGCCGTCCAGGAAGACCGACCTGGATCCCACCGTCCCGCCGTCCAGGGCCACGGACCTGGATCCCACCGTCCCGCCGCCCAGGAAGACCGACCTGAAACTCACCAGTGACGACCTGAAACTCACCAGTGAGCTGCACAGGATGACCCTGGCCGAGCGGCTGGCGCACACCCTCGGCCTCGACCCCAGGATCGTCGCCGTCGCCACCACCGCCGCCGGCATGGCGGTGATCGCGGAATCCTTGCCGGCTCTGGCGCTGAGGTTCGGGCTGAGGGTCTGTGTGGTCTGCAGCCTGATGCAGAACAACCTGCCCGAGGAGACGCCCGGGCTGGCTCCCCGCCCGAAGGTGGGCTGACCGGCCGTCCGCGCCACACCCTGGAATGACACCCCTGGAATGACACCCCTGGAATGACACCCCTGGAATGACACCCCGGGAATGACAGCCCGGAAAAGTCACCCCGGAAAAGAAGGACGGCACCGGGGTCCCGGTGCCGTCGGTTGACCGGATCCAGGTGCTACCTGGGCTTGGCGGTCGGACCTCGCCAGGGGTACTCGACCGTGTGCTTCCAGCAGTTCGGGCCTGGGTTGTACTGCGACAAGCGCTCGCCACACTCCCGGCACGCCCGGCCGTAGGGGAAGGACCGCTGCATGCTCTTGGACGTGCTGGAGTGGGTGCGCGCACCCTGAACCGCGCGACCTCGTGAAGCCATGTGCGTCTGCTCCTCGTCCCAGGCCTGATCGGCCCTGGGGAAGGGGGTGACCGTCCGACTCCCCACGGACCCCGAATCACCCCTGTCAGGTCGAAGTCTGCCATCCGGCGCACGTGGGTTGCAAAACGACAAGCCGCAAACGCGCAGGTCACGAACCTGACCCGCCCGATGCTGCGCGTTCGGGTGGAGACAGCGTCGGCGGCGTGTGCCACCATCTGCGGTCATGGGGGAGCGAGCCGGGCGCGCCGACGAGCAGGGCCGCCGGCGTGGCGCCGTCGTGGAGTTCGACCGGATCGTCAAGCGCTACGGCGACGGCCCGCCCGCGGTGCAGGAGCTGTCGCTGCGCGTCCCCGGCGGCCAGGTGTGCGTGCTGGTCGGCCCGTCCGGCTGCGGCAAGACGACCACCCTCAAGATGGTCAACCGCCTGGTCGAGCCGACCAGCGGGCGGATCCTGATCGACGGTGAGGACGTCACCCGGCGCGACCCCGTGCAGCTGCGCCGCGGCATCGGCTACGTGATCCAGCAGACCGGCCTGTTCCCCCACCTGACCATCAAGGCCAACGTCGCCACCGTCCCCCGCCTGCTCGGCTGGCGCCGCGACCGGGCGGCCAGGCGCGCCGACGAGCTGATCGAGCTGGTGGGCCTGGACCCCGCGGTCTACCGCGACCGCTACCCGGCGCAGCTGTCGGGCGGCGAGCGGCAGCGGATCGGGGTGGCGCGGGCGATCGCCACCGACCCGCCGGTGCTGCTCATGGACGAGCCCTTCGGCGCGGTCGACCCGATCACGCGGGAGCGCCTGCAGAACGAGTTCCTCCGCCTCCAGCAGCAGCTCCACACGACGATCCTGATGGTCACGCACGACATCGACGAGGCCATCAAGATGGGCGACCGGATCGCGGTGTTCCAGCCGGGCGGCGTGCTCGCCCAGTACGACGAGCCCACGGCGCTGCTGGAGTCCCCCGCCAACGAGTTCGTCGCCCGCTTCGTCGGCGGCGACCGCAGCCTCAAGCGGCTGTCGCTGGGCAGGGTCCGCGACCTGCGGCTCGAGCAGCCGGCCACCGTGCGGGTCCACGGCGACGCGGGCGCGGCGCGGCAGGCGCTCGACGCCGCCGACACCCCCTACCTGCTGCTGGTGGACGAGCGCGACCGGCCGCTCGGCTGGCTGTGGGGCAAGGACCTGAGCAGGCCGGGGCCGGTCGGGCCGGAGCGGGCCACGAGCCCCGAGCCGCTGCTCGATCCGGACTCCACCCTGCGCGAGGCGCTCGCGGCGATGCTCGACTCGGCGGTCCAGGAGGGTATCGTTGTCGACGGCGACGGCAAGCTGCTCGGCACGGCCTCGATCGAGACCGTGTCAGCGTCGCTGCGGGAGGCGGCCGCCGCACGGGCGGACACCTGACGTGGCGGTACGCGACCCCGGAGGAGAGCGTATGCGCCCGGTGCGACGAGGCTCCACGGTCCGTCCGTGCCTGCTGCTCCACAAGCCGCTGCTGCAGCCGAGCTGGTTCCTGTGATGCCGGCCGCCGGGGCGAGGGGAGGCGCGGCGTGAGCCCCGGCGACCCGTACTTCGACTGGGACTGGACGTTCCGGCACCTGGACGACATCTGGGTCCAGCTCTACAACCACCTGTTCCTGACCGTGCTGGCGGTCGGGATCGGGTTCGTCATCTCGTTGCCGCTGGCGCTGCTGGTGGTCCGCAGGCGCGCGCTGTACGCGCCGGTCACCTCCGCGGCCGGCATCCTCTACACGATCCCCAGCCTGGCGCTGTTCGCGCTGCTCGTGCCCATCCCGGGGTTCGGCTTCAGCGTCAAGACCGCCGAGGTCGGCCTGGTCAGCTACACGCTGCTGATCCTCATCCGCAACATCGCCGCCGGGCTGGACTCGGTCGCCGACGACGTGCGCGAGGCCGCGGTCGGCATGGGCTACTCCCCCGCCCAGCTGCTGTTCAAGGTCGAGCTGCCGCTCGCGCTGCCGGTGATCGTCGCCGGCCTGCGCGTCGCCACGGTGACCACGATCGGGCTGGTCACGGTGACCTCGCTGATCGGGGTGGAGAACCTCGGGCAGCTCATCCTCGACGGCATCAACCGGCTGTTCAACACGCCGCTGGTGATCGGCGCGGTCCTGTCGATCGCGCTGGCGATCGCCGCGGACCTCGCCCTGCTCGGCGGGCAACGGCTGATCGCCCCGTGGACCCGCGTGCGGGGGCGGTCGGCGTGAGCGCGCTGTGGAACTACGTCACCGACAACCTCGGGCTGATCGGCGAGCGCACGCTGCAGCACATCGCGATCTCCGGGGCGTCCCTCGGGATCGCCCTGGTGGTCGCGCTGCCGCTGGGGCTGTGGCTCGGGCACACCGGGCGCGGCGCGCTGATCGCGGTGAACAGCTCGAACATCGGCCGCGCCCTGCCGAGCCTCGCCCTGATCGCCCTGTTCCTGGGGGTCTTCGGGCTCAGCAACACGACCACGATCGTGGCGCTCGCCGCCCTCGGCATCCCGCCGATCCTCACCAACGCCTACACCGGCGTGCGCGAGGTCGACCGCGACGTGGTCGAGGCGGCGCGCGGCATGGGCATGCGCGGCAGCCAGATCCTGCGCGACGTGGAGCTGCCGCTGGCCGCGCCGGTGATCCTCGCCGGCGTGCGCACCTCGGCCGTGCAGATCGTCGCCACGGCCACGCTCGGCGCCGTGATCGCGGGCGGCGGGCTGGGGCGGTTCATCACCGACGGGTTCGCGGTCCACGACACGGCGCAGATCCTGACCGGAGCGATCACCGTCGCCCTGCTGTCGATCGCGACCGAGCTCAGCCTCGGGGGACTCGAGCACGCCGTGACCCCGGCGGGCCTGCGGGTGCGCCGCGGCGGGCCGGCACCGCCGCGCCTGAGCGCGGCCGACCAGGTGACAGAGGTGGCGTGACCGGTGGGACGGCCACGACCGCGGCGGGCGAACCCGGTCCCGCCAAGTCCACACCCCGACAAGGAGGGGGAAGCAACTGATGCGTCGATGGTTCGGCATCCTGGCCGCGACGACCGCGCTCATGACGGCGCTCGCCGCGTGCGGGGGTGACAACGACAACAACGGTGGGAGCAGCTCCGGCGGCTCGAAGGACGTGACCGTCCGCCTGGCCAGCAACGACTTCACCGAGCAGCTGATCCTCGGTGAGATCTACAAGCAGTCCCTGGAGAAGGCGGGCTACAAGGTCGACTACAAGGCCAAGCTCGGCCCGCGGGAGATCGTCGCGCCGGCCCTGGAGAACGGCCAGATCGACATGTACGTCGAGTACGCGGGCTCGGCGAACGCGATCCTCGCCAAGAACGAGGGGGTCAAGGACCCGCAGCAGATCTACCAGCAGCTCACCCAGTACTACGCCGGCAAGGGGATCACCCCCCTGGACATGGCGCCGATGAGCGACCAGAACGCGTTCACCGTCACCCAGGACACCGCCAAGAAGTACAACCTGCGCACCCTGAGCGACCTGGCGAAGGTCTCCGACCAGCTCGTCCTCGGCGGCCCACCCGAGTGCGAGCAGCGCGTCACCTGCCTCAAGGGGTACGAGCAGACCTACAACGCGAAGGTGAAGGCCTTCAAGCCGATCGCGCAGGGCGCGCTCAAGTACCAGGCGCTGCTCAACAACGACATCCAGATCGCGCTGTCGTTCACCACCGACGGGATCATCGCCAAGGAGAACCTGCTGGTCCTCCAGGACGACAAGGGCGTCTTCCCGCCCGACCAGGCGGTGCCGGTGGTCCGCAACGACCTGCTCAGCAAGGCCGGGCAGGAGTTCAAGGACACGGTCAACAAGGTCAGCGCCAAGATCACCACCGAGGAGATCACCAAGCTCAACGCCGCGGTCGACCTCGACAAGGAGGACCCCGAGGACGTCGCCAGCAAGTGGCTGTCCGATCAGGGCCTCACGTAGGGCTCTGTGCGGCGTGATCGTGGGCGCCCCGGCCGGGGCGCCCACGATCACGCCCAGCCCTTCACGTCCGATGCGTCAGGACCAGTCGGCTGCGGTCGGCGGGGCGATGAAGGGGCAGCCGGGCCAGCTGCCGTCGGCGTGCTGCGCGGCCAGCAGGTGGTCCACCGCCGGACGGAGGCAGCCACCGGTGCCGGGGTGCGCCAGGGCGGCCAGCGCGAGCGCGGCGAACGCCGTCTCCAGCGCGCGCTCGACGATGTCTCGAAGCGGCTCGACAAGTTCCCCGAG
Source organism: Actinomycetes bacterium (assembly GCA_035263405.1). GTDB lineage: Bacteria > Actinomycetota > CALGFH01 > CALGFH01 > CALGFH01 > DATFRI01. The sequence continues at coordinate 59,043 of DATFRI010000048.1, forward strand.
GCCCTCACGGGCGAGACCGCACGGGAGCACCAGGGCCTCTCCAGGAGATTCAGCGAGCTGTCCCAGGAGCTCAGGGACGCCCAGACGGAGCGGAGTCCCCGGATCCGGCGGTCCAGGCGATCCTGGAGGAGTTCGCTCAGCACGAGCAGAGGCTCCGCGCCCTCGACGAGGCCTAGGCCGGGACGCTGCGGCAGCTCGCCGACGACCGCGATGCTCTGCACGAGCAGCTTCAGCAAGCTCAGCGGGAGTCCCCGGATCTGGAGGTCAAGGGAATCCAGAAGCAGATCGACGAGCTCGAAGGACGCATCGAGGAGGCGACGAGGGCTCCGCGGGCAGCTTCGACAACGGCGTCGCCGGCAGCGACGCGGACTTCAGCGAGGTCGGCCGGTGGTCGTGACGCCGTCCCGGGACCCGGACCCACGACCGCCGGGGACCGGCGGCCCGGCTAGTGGAACGACTCGCCGCAGGCGCAGGAGCCCTTGGCGTTGGGGTTGTCGATCGTGAAGCCCTGGCGCTCGATGGTGTCGAGGTAGTCGATGGAGGCGCCCGTGAGGTACGGGGCGCTCATCTTGTCGGTGACGACCGTGACGCCGTCGCAGTCGCCGCGGACGTCGCCGTCGAGCGTGCGGTTGTCGAAGAACAGCGCGTACCGCAGGCCCGAGCAGCCGCCCGGCTCGACCGCGATCCGGAGTGCGAGGTCGTCCTGCTGCTCCTCGGCGGGCAGTCGGGCGAGTAGGTCGCGGACCTTGGCCGACGCGGCCCCGGTCAGCCCCACGATCGCGGACCGCGTGGAGACCTCGGACATCCATGCTCCTTTCCACCCGGCGGCCGCGGGACGCGCTCGCGGGCGGCCGCCGGCCTGATGGTCCTCGGTACGTGCGGCGGCGCTGCGCGCACGCCGCCACATCACTATAGCGGGGCGCTCCAACCCGGCGGGTCGGCACCGGGGCCGCGATCACCGGGGCGGCGTCGTACGGGCGCTCACGGCAGGCTCGACCAGGCCCGGCCGACCCGCTCGGCGAGGCGCTCCAGCAGCTCGGCGGCGTGCGCCTGGCTGCGCCGCGGGTCCGGCTCGAGCCGGGTGAGGGCGTGGGCCTCCTCGAACCCGGCCGCGCGCAGCTCCCGCTCGGGCACCTCGACCCGGCCGGCGAGCGCGACGACCGGGACGCCGTGGGCGGTGGCGGCGCGCGCCACCCCGGCCGGGGCCTTGCCGCGCAGCGTCTGGTGGTCGAGCGCGCCCTCGCCCGTGACCACCAGGTCGGCCGAGGCGACCGCCCGGTCGAACCCGAGCAGGTCCAGGACCAGCTCGATCCCCGGCCGCAGCGCCGCGCCGAGGAACGCGATCGCGCCGGCCCCGAGCCCGCCGGCCGCCCCGGCGCCCGGCACCTCCGCCAGGTCGAGCGACAGGCCCTCGGCCAGCACCCGCGCGTACCGCCGCAGCGCCGAGTCCAGCAGCAGCACCTCGTCGGGGCTCGCGCCCTTCTGCGGCCCGTACACCGCCGCCGCGCCGTTCGGCCCGACCAGCGGGTTGTCCACGTCGCAGGCGACGGTCACCTCGGCGTCGGCCAGGCGCGGATCCAGGCCGGCGGCGTCCACGCGTGCCAGCCGCAGCAGCGCGGCGCCGCCGGGCGGCAGGGACCGGCCGGCGGCGTCCAGGAACCTCGCGCCGAGCGCGGCCGCCATGCCCGCGCCGCCGTCGCTGGTGGCGCTCCCGCCGATCCCGAGCACCACCCGCGCGGCGCCGTGGTCCAGCGCCGCGCGGATCAGCTCGCCGGTCCCGTAGGTGGTCGCCTCCAGCGGCGCCGGCACGCCGCCGGGGAGGCGGCGCAGGCCCGACGCCTCGGCCATCTCGACCATCGCGACGCCGTCCAGCAGGCCGATCGCGGCGTCGACCGGCTGCCCGGTGGGGCCGGTGGCGGGCACCTCCACCCGCCGCGCCCCCGCGGCCACCAGCACCGCGAGCGTCCCGTCGCCGCCGTCGGCGACGGGCAGCCGGTCGACGCGGGCGTCCGGGCGGGCGCGGCGCAGGCCCGCCTCGATCGCCCGCGCCGCCTGGTCGGCGGTGAGGCTGCCCTTGAACTTGTCAGGGGCGACGACGACGCGCATGGACCGGGACGATAGCGCGGGAGGTCCGGGGCACGCTGCTACCGTTGGCGCGATGGCCTCCTCCGACTCCCGCCGCGGCTCGCTGGCGTTCGCCCGGGCGTGCGGCGCGGCCGCCTGCTGGGGGCTCGCGGCGATCTTCGCCAAGCACGGCTTCGAGCACGGCGTCCCGCCGGTGCGGATGGCGGCGGCCCGCGTGCTGGTCGCCTGGGTGGTCCTGGCGCTGCTGCTGGCCTGGCGCCGGCGCGACCTCGTGCGGCCACCCGCCGGGGCGGCGCCGCTGCTGGCCGCGTTCGGCGCGTGCGTGGCCAGCGTCAACCTCAGCTACTACATCGCGATCGACCGGCTCGCGGTGGGCGTGGCGATCTCCCTGCAGTACACCGGGCCGGTGCTGGTGCTGCTGTGGACGGCGCTGGTCACCAGGCGCTCGCCCGGCCGGCTCGTGTGGGGGGCGGCGGCCGTCACGCTGGCCGGCGCGGTCCTGGTCAGCCAGGCGCTGCAGGCGGACGCGCGGCTGGACCCGGCCGGCCTTGCGGCGGCGATGGGCTCGGCGGTCACGTTCGGCGCGACCCTGCTGACCGCGGAGGCGCTCGGGCGGCGCCACGTCCCTCCTGCGACCGTGCTGCTGTGGGGCTTCGCGGTCGCGGTCGCGATCTGGAGCGTGGCCGCGCCGTGGTGGTCGTTCCCGGTGGCCGCGCTGGCCGACAGGGGCGTCCTCGCGGCGGTGCTGGGCGTGGGCGTGGTCGGGACCCTGATCCCGTTCTTCCTGGAGGTCGGGGCGGTGCGCGTGCTGCCCGCCGCGCTGGTGGGCATCGCCGCCACCGCGGAGCCGGTGTTCGCCGCCGCGTTCGCGTGGGTCCTGCTCTCCCAGGAGCTGACCGGCGCCCAGCTCGCCGGCGGCGCGCTCGTGGTGGTCGGCGTCGCGCTCGCCCAGGCGACCCACGGCGGCGCGGGCGCGCCGGGGGCGGTCAGCGCGGAGACGAGCGCACGAACGGCGGCTTCGTGACGCGGGCGCGCCCGCGCCGGCCGCGCACGTCGACCTCGACCTCGACGCCCGGCTCGGCCAGGTCGCGCCGCAGGTAGGCGAGCGCGATGCCGTGGCGCAGGGTGGGCGAGAACGTGCCGCTGGTGACCTCGCCGACGACCTGCTCGCCCTGCAGGACCTGCATCCCGTGGCGGGGGATCAGCCGGTCGGTGGACGCCAGCCCGGTGAGGACCCGCTCGACCCCGGCGTCCCGGCGCCGCAGGATCTCGTCGCGCCCGCGGAAGCCGCCCTTGGCGGGCGCGACCGCCCAGCCCAGCCCGGCGGTGTAAGGGTCGGTGGCCGGTGAGATGTCGTTGCCGTGGAGCGCGTAGCCCATCTCCAGCCGCAGCGTGTCGCGGGCGCCGAGCCCGGCGGGGACGGCCCCGAGCGGGGCGCCCCGCTCCAGCAGCTCCTCCCACGCCCGCCCGGCCACGCCGCCGGGGACCAGCAGCTCGAACCCGCGCTCGCCGGTGTAGCCGGTGCGCGCCAGCCGGGCGGGCTCGCCGCCGTACGCCACCGGGACGGCGTGCATGTACGCCAGCGTCCCCGCCGCCGGGAACAGGGCGCCGACCAGCTCCGGGGCGCGCGGCCCCTGGACCGCGAGCACCGCCAGGTCCGGCCGGGGCGTGACCTGGGTGCCCGGGCCGGCGGAGGCGCGCACCAGCTCGGCGACCGCCGGCCAGTTGGCCGCGTTGGGGACCAGCAGCCAGCCGTCCTGCTCGCGGTACACGATCAGGTCGTCGACGATCCCGCCCCGGTCGTCCAGGCAGAGGGTGTACTGCGCGGCGCCCGCCCGGCCGAGCCGGTCGAGGTCGTTGGTGAGCGCGTGCTGCAGCGCGGCGTGCGCGCCGGCGCCGCGGACCTCGACCTTGCCGAGGTGCGTCAGGTCGAACAGCCCGGCCGCCTCGCGCACCGCGCGGTGCTCGGAGAGCGTGCCCGCGTACTCGATGGGCATCTCCCAGCCGGCGAACGGCCCCATCTTCGCCCCCAGCCGGCGGTGCGCCGCGTCCAGCGGCGAGTGCTTCAGGTCGGCGACGGTCATGAAGCCTCCTCGGCGGGTGGCGCCACCGGGGTCACCCGGCGGCGGGCAGGTGCGAGATCCTAGTCGACGGGTCGCCCCGAAGCGCCGCACATCCAGGACCCCGGTGACGGCCTTTGCCGCCTGGTCGTCCGCTGACACGGATTGGGCATTGAACGATAATCGCGCGGATGAGCGAGGCTTTGTCGTTGTTCGCGGCGCTGCTGAGCGCGCTGGCCGCGGCGGTCGGAGCCGCGGTGTCCGTCGCTCAATGGCGGCAGACCCGTGCGCCGGGACCTGGTTCGCCGTTCGGTGCGGTGCCCGGGCCCGCGACGAGCCGGGCGCCAGGTCCGCCGGCGGACCTGGCGCCTCCGGCGGGATCAGGCCGGCGCTCGCCAGCCCCTCCTCCGCAGGGGCCGTACGCTCGCGCGGTCAGGGCTCCGCGGTCCCGCGTCAACGTGACCGCGGCGGTGCTCGGCACGGTGAGCAGCGCCTTGGCCGTGGTCGGCGACCTCGTGGTCTGGTCGGAACGGGACCTGGACATCACCGAGCGCCAGGGACCCCTGCTCAACGTCATCATGGCCGTCATGCTGCTGAGCAGCGCCGTTGGCACGGTCCTCGCCCTGTTCATCGCGGTGCGCGGCCTCGTCCGGCGGCGCCGCGGTGACCTCCGGCTCGCGGCGGTGGTGTTCGCGCTCTGCCTCACCCCCTGGCTCGCCTTCTGGATCGCCGACCTGATCAACAGCACCAGCTGAGCTGACAGGGGACCAGGGCGATCCGGTCCGCGAGGCTCAGTTCCGGCCGGCGCCGTCGGGCGGCCGCCGGTCGGGTGGCCGCGAGGTCCGCACCGGAGGGGACCCGTCGTCGTGGAGGATGCGGTCGGTCCTGCCGGCGGCCTTCATGCGGGCGTTGTACTCGCGCATCCGCGCCGGGTAGCCGACGATCTGCACGTCGTAGACGGGCAGTCCCAGCTCGCGGGCGAGTCGGCGGGCCACCACCGGCGAGCCGGCGCGCCGCCTGGTCCACTCGCCGTCGGCCGCCACGGCCATCACGGTCGTGTCGGTCACCATCGTCTCGGGCTCGACGAAGAACTCGACGCCGGTGCGGCTGCGCGCGAACGCCCGCAGCGCGTCGAGGTCGTCCGGCGTCGCCTCACGATCCATGGAGGCGACCCGCGGCCCGCGGAGCCGCCGGATACGGAGACGGTCGAACATGCCCACGGGCCGAGCGTAGCGCAGCGTCACCGCTTGTGCGCGGGAGCCGTCCCCAGAGACCCGCTGGCCTGCTCGGCGAGGGTCCGCGACGGTAGACTCGCGAGCCGGTGCTTCAGGCCGCCGTCGATGGGGACACCGTCCACGCGGCGGCGAGCCCGCTGGTCGCCGGCATGCCCGGCGCGACGAGCGGTGGCCACCGGCGGACCCGCTCGTCCCCGACCGAGGAGCTCGTCCCGGCCTCGTATTCGGACAAGGAGCCAAGATCATGGCCTCGAACTCCTACGACCTGGTGATCCTGGGTGGAGGCACCGGCGGCTACAGCGCGGCGCTGCGGGGCGCCAACCTCGGCCTGTCGGTCGCGCTGGTCGAGCAGGACAAGGTGGGTGGCACCTGCCTGCACCGCGGCTGCATCCCCACCAAGGCGCTGCTGCACGTCGCCGAGCTGGTGGAGGGCATCCACGAGGCCGCCGAGCGCTGGGGCGTCAAGGCCGCCGTCGAGGGTGTGGACTACTCCGCGACCGTCGCCAACCGCGAGGACATCGTCAACCGGAACTTCAAGGGCCTCCAGGCGCACCTGAAGAAGGAGAAGGTGGACACCCTCGCCGGCCACGGCCGCCTGGTCGCGCCGAACAGGGTCGCGGTCGAGGGCATCGGCGAGGTCGAGGCCGCCAAGGCGGTGGTGCTCGCCACCGGGTCGGTGCCCAGGCCCCTGCCCGGCCTGGAGATCGACGGCCGCCGGGTGATCACCTCCGACCACGCGCTCCAGCTCGACCACCTGCCCAAGTCCGCGCTGGTGATCGGCGCCGGCGCGGTCGGTGCCGAGTTCGCCAGCTTCTACCGCGCGATGGGGGCGGACGTGACCCTGGTCGAGGCCCTCGCCCAGGTCCTCCCGCTCGAGGACCCCGACATCGGCCGGGAGGTCAACCGGGCGATGAAGCGGCGCGGGATCGACGTCCTCACCGCCACCAGGGTCGGCGACGCCGAGGTCGGCGAGGACCAGGTCACCGCCACGCTGGTGAGCGACAACGGCGACCGGAAGGAGGTCACCGTCGAGCTGGTCCTGGTCGCCACCGGCCGCGCGCCGGTCAGCGCCGACCTCGGCTACGAGGACGTGGGCGTCCGGCTGGACCGCGGGTTCGTGGTCCCGGCCGACTGGGACACGCTGGAGACCAGCGTCAAGGGCGTGTTCGCCGTCGGCGACCTGCTGCCGCCGCCGTCGCTGGCGCTCGCGCACGCATCGTTCGCCGAGGGCATGCTGGTCGCCGAGCGCGCGGCGGGCCTGGACTCCCCCGCCGTGAACTACCCGGGCGTCCCGCGCGTCACCTGGTCCACGCCCGAGGCCGCCAGCGTCGGCCTCACCGAGGCGCAGGCCAGGGAGCAGGGCCACGAGGTCGTCACCAACAAGTTCCCGTTCAACGGGGTCGCCAAGGGCATGGTCCACGGCCAGGGTGGCATCGTGAAGCTCGTCGCCGCCAAGGACGGGCCGGTGCTCGGCGTGCACCTGGTCGGCGCCAGGGTCACCGACCTGATCGCCGAGGGGCAGCTGATCGTCAACTGGGAGGCGCTGCCGATGGACGTGGCCCAGTTCATCCACCCGCATCCCACGCTGTCCGAGGCGATCGGCGAGGCGCACCTCACCCTCGCCGGGCGACCCCTGCACCAGGGTTGAGAACCGGGCGGCGACCCGATCCGAGTCCCGCCCACAGCATCCAGAAGGAGCGCGACCACGATGCCGACCCCGGTCAAGATGCCCGCCCTGGGCGAGTCGATCACCGAGGGCACGATCACCCGCTGGCTCAAGCGCGAGGGCGAGCGCGTCGAGGCCGACGAGCCCCTGTTCGAGATCTCCACTGACAAAGTCGACACCGAGGTCC
>DATFRI010000049.1:0-43048 GCA_035263405.1 Actinomycetes bacterium
CGGCCGAGGAGCTGGCGGTCCCGCCGGCGGCGTCGAGGTTGGCGCGCATCCGCTCCGGGAACACGTGCAGCCCGGTGACCAGCCCCGCCGCGCGCTCCAGGCCGTAGTCCAGCACGCAGCAGGCGTCGGGGAGCACGACCCGCTCCACCGACGAGTGGGAGATGTCGCGCTCGTGCCACAGCGCCACGTCCTCCAACCCGGCCGAGGCGTAGCCGCGCAGCAGCCGGGCGATCCCGGTGAGCCGCTCGGCGACGATCGGGTTGCGCTTGTGGGGCATGGCGGAGGAGCCCTTCTGGCCCGCCGCGAACGGCTCCTGGACCTCGCCGACCTCGGTCCGTTGCAGGTGGCGCAGCTCGATCGCGAGCCGCTCCAGGTCGCCACCGGCCACCGCGAGGGCGGCGAGCAGCTCGGCGTGCCGGTCGCGCGCGACCACCTGGGTGGGGGCCGGCTCGGGGGCGAGTCCGAGCTCGTCGAGGACCTCGGCCTCGACGGCGGCCGGGAGGTTGGAATAGGTGCCGACGGCACCGGAGAGCGTGCCCGTCGAGACCGCGGTCCGGGCCGCCCGCAGCCGCACCCGGTCGCGGTCGAAGGCGAACGCGTGGCCGGCGAGCTTGGCGCCGAAGGTGGTGGGCTCCGCGGCGATCCCGTGGGTGCGCCCGAGGCAGACGGTCCCGCGGTGCTCGAGCGCGCGCTCGCGCAGCGCCGTCACGAGGGCGTCCAGCCGGCGCAGCAACAGGTCGCAGGCCTGCCGGAGCGCGAGCGCCAGCGCCGTGTCCAACAGGTCGGAGGAGGTCATCCCGTAGTGGACGTGGCGGGCGGCGCCGCCGGGGATGCCCTCGCCCCAGGCGGTCAGGAACGCGATCACGTCATGGTGGAGCTGCCGGTCCAGCTCCCCCACCCGGTCCGCGGCCGGCGCGGGCGAGGACTCGATGGCGCGCAGGTCGGCGTCGGGGACCTGGCCGCGCCTGGCGCGTGCGCGGGTGACGGCGACCTCGACCTGGACGAAGCGGGCGAACCTGGCCCGCTCGCTCCAGACCTCGCCCATCTCGGGCAGGGTGTAGCGACCGATCACGAGCCGGACCTCCCGGGACGCTGCGAGCCGCGCCATCGTAGGGCACGGCTCGCGGTGCGCGGTCACCTCGCGGTCAGCAGGTCGCGGGATCCTCAGGTCGTGGGGTCCTCGCCGCTCCCGGCCGGTCGCCGCCGGGTCTGGCGCGCCGCCCGCCCCGGCAGGTTGCAGCCCCGGCGCTCGCGGGCGGCCTCTCCCCACGAGCACCGGGGCTGTCGCGCCGCATCGCGGGCGAGCAGGTGCTCCTGCCCGGCCGCGGCGCGGCATCGGGCGGTCAGTTGCTCTCGCTGCCGCCGTAGTAGTACTGGGGAGCCGGGTTGACGCAGGCGGGGGGCTGGTACGGGTCGCTCTCGGAGTCGCCCGAATCCGCCGCGGCGCGGCCGACGGGGCTGCAGCCCGCGCTGAGGAGCACCAGGACGAGCAGGGCGCCCAGCATCAGGGCGAAGCGGCGCAGCAACGCCGCCACCCCTGAGCGGGACCCTTCGGGCTGTGTGGTCGCGGTCGAACTCGAACCGCTCGTTTCGGGCATGGACATGGTGCTGGCGGTCACCTTCCTATGGTCTGGGGGCGCCGGGCAGCCGCCGGGGGTACGGGGGGATGGACTGCGCCGGTTGCTGCGGGGGATCAGCGCTGTGGCCGTCTGGAGGGCGACGTCCGGAGCGGGCAGCCCGGGGACGTGGGCGCCTCAGGCTCCGGACGTCGCCCTCTCGCCCATGGGCCATTGGGGGATTGGTCCATTGGCGAGACGGACGGTTCTCGAGCCGTCATTCCTTTACTGACTGAGCCGGTGCACCGCCACCTTTCGCGCGCCAAAGCCGGGGCTTTCGCGCGCGCAAACGACGATGATCCGAATCCTCAGGCCAAGGGACCGGGCACCCTTTGGAGTGGGACAGGTCTTCGACTTTGCGCGAAAGTCCTCGACGAGGGCCATGGGGGGATGAGCCTCGATCGTGAACGTTCCCAACTGCCGGATGACGCGCGAACCGTACGGCAGTCACGGTTCGTAGTCAAATCGTTGCCGAAGTGTGTCCGGGGACCCTGGTCGGAGCGCTCCGCTGGTGCCGCTGCGTGGGCCTCCAACGGCCCGCCCGGCGCTGCGGACGGCGCGTCACCGCAGGTCATCGAGGTGCTGGCGGCCGTCACTGACGCCGGCCGCCAGCCGACGCCGGTGCTCCGGAGCGACGCCTGCAACCCCGGCGAGCACAGACCCGTAGAATTACTGAGTCGATCGTGAACCGGATGCGGGAACCCTTGCTGATGTGACACCGGATGGCAGGTCGCGACGCATCATGGGTCAGGTCCGAACCATTTCTGACATTTGACTCAGGTAAGGATGGTCGTCTAGCCTGAACCCCAGCGGTCCCCGTTTCCCCTGCACATATACAGTTTGATCTGGGACCGCCGATCTTGGCGGAGAATTTGTCGGGTTCAGCGGTCCCCCCAATCACCGTTGCACCTGACCAGATTCGCGGCACAAGCGTTCCCCCCAACGCGCGTGTTCGCGGCGTCAGTCGTTCAGCAGCGTCGCAGGGTCCCCGTCAGGGCGTCGGGGTGCCGGAACGCATGATGTCGCCACCGGCGGCGTTGTCGGGCAAGGTCACGGCACCGGTCCTCGTGGTGCCCTCGACCCGAGATCATCAAAGGTCGTCACACGGATGGCAGTTGCGGATCTTCGGTGGGGCTCGCTCTCGGACGCGCTCATGGTGCTGGCGCGGCTGGTCGCGACGACCGCGGTGCTGGTGCTGATCGGCGGCATCATCTTCCTCGCGGCGGTCCGGCTGCCGAGCGACCTGAGCCGCCGCGGCCGCTGGCTCGACCACCGCGCGCACCGCTTCCTGTGGACGGCCTGGCTGGCCGCGCTGGCCGGCACGATCGGGACCATCCTGCTGTACACGCCCTCGGCGGCGAACCTGCCCGTCAGCGCCGTCGTGGACCCGCGCACCCTGCAGCTGACCATCCAGTCCCGCTACGGCCTGGCCGCGGGGCTGCGGCTCGCGTGCCTGCTGCTGATCGCCCCGATGCTCCTCGCCGGCTGGCCGTGGCCCAAGGGGCGGCGGCGGACCGCGGCGCACCGGCGGCCCGGCTGGCTGGTCGCCGCCGCGCTGCTGCTGACCGCCCCGCTCGGCGGGCACGCGGGCCGGGGGCCCGATCCGGTGTTCGGGGTCATGGTGGGCTGGCTCCACTTCGCCGCGGCGGCGACCTGGCTGGGCGGGCTGATCCTGCTGATCAGCTGCACCATGCGGCGGCTGCAGGTGCGGCTGCGCGACTACGTCCCGCAGTTCTCGGCGATCGCCACGATCTCGATGCTCGCCCTCATGATCACCGGGGTCGTGCAGAGCTGGCGGCAGCTCGGCAGCCTCGCCGCGCTCACCACCACCTCCTACGGGCAGTTCCTGATCGTCAAGTGCGTCGCGTTCGCGGCGCTGATGCTGATCGCGCTCCGCAGCCACAACCTCACCAAGCAGGCCGCCGAGGACCCCGTCATGGCGTGGCGCCGCGCCGGTCCGGGCGCGAAGTACACCGATCACGACACCAGGAACGCCAGGCGCCTGCGGCAGCTCGTGGTGGCGGAGGTGGTCGTCGCGGTGACGGTCCTCCTCGCCACCGAGCTGATGGCGCAGGTCGCCCCGGGCCGCGACGACCTGGCGCAACGGCAGCGCGACGCGGTCGTCCGCGAGCGGACGCCGCTGCAGGGCGTGCAGCTGCAGCAGCGGGCTCGCCAGCCCGCCGGCCTGCCGCCAGGGGACGCTGGCCAGCAGCAGCCCGCCGGCCAGCCGCCAGGGGACGCCGGCGGTTTCAGCGGGCCGGGCCAGTCGGTGGACGACCAGCCCCCCGCTGCCGGTGCGCCCGCCGATCCCGGCGCGGGTGGACCCGCCGACCCGAACCAGCCTGGTGGATGACGGCCTGGCGGTCGCCGCCGGGTGCCTGCCGCCGTCACCTCTCCGTTTCGAGCAGACTGACCTCGACGTCGTCGACCTCGAGCATCTGGCCCTCCGGGAGCCTCGACGCGGCCACCACCACGCCGACATCGGCGTCGTGGACCAGGACGCGGTGGCGCACCGACACCCGCCGCCAGCGCCCCGGGCGTTCGGACCGGGCGCTGACCTTGGTCCCCTCCCGTCCCCAGCGGCTCGACGCGACCAGGCTGATCGACACTTCGAGACCGGGAACGGAGGCGCGGACCCACACGCTCGCGACGTACTCCGACCGCAGCGGGGCCGAGCGGACCGCCCCGGGGAACTCCAGACCGACCAGGGCTGAGGGGCCGGCGAGCCGGACCTCGGCCGCGGTGCCGGAGGCGTGCCCGCCGAGGGTACGCTCGACGACCGCCGGGCCGACCGTCCGCCAGCCGGCCAGATCCTCCTCGAAGTCCCCGTTGGCCAGCAGGTTGCCCATGACCGCGGGCGGCTGCGGCGCCTGCTGGGACGGCCGGCCGGGGCCGACGGCGCCGGGCACGATCGCCTCGGACGGCTGCGACGAGTGATCCTGCATCAGCTCGAAGGCGACCACGACCATCACGATGAGGACGGCCCAGGTCACGATCGCGAAGCCGCGGCGGTTCGGCGCGGTGCGCACAGCCCGAGGCACTCCTTGCGGCCCGGTTGCTCAGCAGGGGGACCCGACACAGGATACGCAGGTCGAACCTTGGCAAGTCAACCGGTTCTCGGGCAGGCCGGCATCACCGGCTGCACGTCCGGTGGAGGGCCCGAGGCGACACAGCCACAGACCGGTTGGCTGCGGAGCCGAGCCATCAGCATCTCGCCTGTGGCGCTGCCGAGTCACACCGCCATCTGGACGCCCACTGGACGACAAGGATGCATGCAGCAGAAGGAGCGCGGCCTGGGGGCGCCGGTCCGTCCGCATCCTTGCCGACCGGCCGGGAAACGCCAATAGAACCTATCCGGGCAGGCAGGCGGAGTCAAGCACATCCGGACTCCCGAGCCGCGCTACAGGAATCCGGTCATGACCGTCGCCAGAACGCCAGGCCGCTCCGCGCTTGGAGCGCGATCACGCGGGGAACGCTGCGGAGCGCAGTCGCCCGCTCCGCCGACCAGCTCCGGCCAGCGCTCCCGGCCCACACACCCGAGGTCGCCACCCGATGCGCATCGTGGTCACCGGCTCCACCGGCCTGATCGGCTCCGAGCTCGTCCACGTGCTCCGCTACCAGGGACACGAGGTGCTGCGCCTGGTCCGGGCCCGGCCGACCGGCCGCCACGCCGCCTACTGGAACCCTGACACGGGCGTGATCGACGCCGACGCGCTCGGCCGCGCGGACGCGGTGGTCAACCTCTGCGGCAGGAGCACCGGCTGCCGCTGGACCGAGCAGGCCAAGCGGGAGATCCTGCACAGCCGGACCCGGCCGACCGGCCTGCTCGCCGAGACCATGGCCCGGCTGCCGGGCGGCACCCGCACGCTCGTCTCGATGTCGGGGGTCCACATCTACGGCGACCAGGGCGACCGGATCCTCAACGAGGACAGCCCGGAGGGCCCGGGGTTCATGGCCTCCGTGGCACGAGCCTGGGAGGCGGCCGCCGACCCGGCGCGCGAGGCGGGCATCCGGGTGGTGCACGTGCGCGGGGGCGTCGTCCAGAACCCCGCGGGCGGCGCCCTGGCCGCCCAGCTGCCGCTGTTCCGGCTCGGGCTCGGCGGCCGGCTCGGCTCCGGCAGGCAGTGGTGGAGCTGGATCTCCGCCGACGACATGACCGGGATCCTGCGCCACGTGCTGCTCACCCCCGACCTCGTCGGCCCGGTGAACGCGACCGCGCCCAACCCGGTCACCAACGCCGAGCTGACCAGCGCGCTCGCCGGCGCGCTGCACCGCCCCGCCCTGCTGCCCGTCCCGAGCTTCGGACCCCGGCTGCTGTTCGGGCAGATGGCCGACGAGCTGCTGTACGCGAGCATCCGGGCGGTACCCGCGCGGATCCTGGCCGCCGGGTACACCTTCCGGCACACCGACCTCGAGGCGGCCTACCGGGACCTGCTCAGCCGGCCGGCCGCCTGACCTTCCCGGCGCATCCGTGCCGGCACCGGCGCGCCCCCTGTCAGTGAAAGGGCGCATTCCTTACAATTCGCGTTTGGTTGACGGCACATCGTCGGCGGACGAGCGGGCAGGGCCCCCGCGGTCGAGGGCCTGCCCGAGCAACGAGCAGGGAGCAGGACGTGGCCACCATCGCCGGGACGCTGCAGGGCCGCTACGAGCGCAGGCAGCTGCTGGGCTCCGGCGGCATGGGCGAGGTGTACGAAGGCTACGACCGCCTGCTCGCCCGCCGGGTGGCGATCAAGGTCCTGCTCGACCCCTACAACCGCGACCCGGTGTTCCTGACCCGCTTCGAGCGCGAGGCCCAGGCCGCGGCGCGACTGGTCCACCCCAACATCGTCGGCGTGTACGACGTCGGGGTGCAGGACGAGACCCGTTTCATCGTGATGGAGCACGTCAAGGGCGCCACCCTGCGTGACCTGCTGACCCAGCGCAGGCGGCTGGCGCCGGTGCGCACGATCCACATCGCCGTCCAGGTCTGCTCCGCCCTGGCCGTCGCGCACGCCCACGGGATCGTCCACCGCGACATCAAGCCCGGCAACATCATGGTCGACGAGCACGACCGCGTGAAGGTGATGGACTTCGGCCTCGCCTTCGGCGACTCCTGGGGCCACATCACCACCCCCTCGGACGTGCTCGGCACCGCCAAGTACATCTCGCCCGAGCACGCCCGGCGCGACGCCATCGACGCGCGCTCGGACCTGTACTCGCTCGGCGTGTGCCTGTACGAGCTGCTGACCGGACAGGCGCCCTTCGAGGGGCTGATCCCGGTGGCGATCGTCTACTGCCACGTGAACGAGGAGCCCGTCCCGCCGCGCGAGCTGGAGGCGAGCATCCCCGCCGACCTCGAGGCGGTCGTCATGCACGCGCTCGCCAAGGACCCCGGCGACCGCTACCAGAGCGCGGTCGAGCTGATGGAGGACCTGCTGCGCGTGTCCGAGGGACGCACGCCGCTCGCGGCCGCCAGGTGGCCGGGGCGCGCCGGGCCGGAGCCGGGACCGACCCCCGGGGCTCGTGCCGAGGAGCCGGCTCCGGCGGCCGGGGCGCGCACCGGGCAGCACGCCGAGCCCGCCGAGCCGGTCGCCGGCGGCCAGCCGTCCGGGGAGCGCGGCCCGGTGGCCGCCGCGCGCGGCCCGGAGCAGCCCCGCCGGCGTGGCCGGGTCCGGCGGCTGGCCTGGGCCGCGACGCTGATCGCCGCCGCCGTGCTGGTCGGGCTGGTGTGGTGGACGGCGACGCGACCTCGGGACGTCCCCGTCCCCGACGTGCGCGGCAAGCCCGTCCTGGCCGCCGTGCAGGCGCTGCGGACCAGCGGCTTCGCCCAGGTGCGGTTCACGCCCGGCTCGGCCCGCCGCCAGGGGTTCGTGGCCGCGCAGCAGCCCGGTCCAGGGACCAGGGCGAGCACGCAGGGCGCGGTGACCCTCACGGTGGTCGGCCCGAGCCCGCGCGTGCGCGTGCCCGCCGTCCGCGGGCTGACGCCGCGGGCGGCCGAGCGGCGGCTGCACGCCGCCGAGCTGGAGGTCGCGCACGCGACGATCTGGCAGCATGACGCCCACATGCCCGCCGGCCGTGCCCTGGGGACGCGCCCGCGCACCGGCACCGCGCTGGAGGCCGGCCGGGCGATCCAGCTCGTCCTCTCGCTCGGGCCGCGGGGCGGCGGCTGAGCCTTCGCCGACCGGCGGCGCCGCGCGATCCCGACCCTCGCGCGGGCGACGCGGCCCGCCGGGTCGGTCGCGGGGACACGGTGCGCCGCACGCAGGACGCGCCGCCGCGGCGCACGACCGCCCGCCGCGACGCGGGCGCCGCCGGGCGGTGCGGCGTGTCAGGGGTTGGGCGGGTCAGGCGTCGGCGCGCCGGGGGCGGGCGCGTCCGGGGCGAGCTGGCGCAGGAACTCCCGGCAGCGGCCGGCCTCGTGGGCCTCGCCGATGGCGGCGGCGGCCGCGCCGAGCCCCGCCAGGGAGCGCAGGAAGCCGCGGTTGGGCTCGTGCGACCAGGGCACGCTGCCCGATCCCCGCCAGCCGGCACGGCGCAGCCGGTCCAGCCCCCGGTGGTAGCCGACGCGGAAGTACGCGTACGCCTCGACGTCGCGGCCGGCGCCCAGCGCCGCCTCGCCGAGCGCGGCCCACGCGGCCAGGCAGGACGGGTGGCGGCCCGCTACCGCGTCCAGCCCGCCGGGCCCCGCAGCCGCGAGCGCGTCGAGCGAGCCCGGCGGCTCCTCCAGGCGGATCTCGCCCGGCTCGGTCAGCGGCAGCTGTGGCATAGCGGGGATTGTGGCGCATGCGGGCGCGGCGCGCGCGCCGCGGCCGGTCCGGCGCGCCCTCCCGAGGGCCGGCCTGACCCTGCGGTCGACGTCGAGGCTCGCCCCCGGCGCCGCTAGGCGAGCCGGTCGATCCTGGCCGCGATGATGAAGTCGTTCTCGCTCAGCCCACCGACCGTGTGGGTCGACAGCGCCACGCCCACCCTGCCCCAGGTCACCGAGAGGTCGGGGTGATGGAACTCGCGCTCGACCAGGAGCGCGACGCGGGTCGCGAACCCGAACGCGTCGCGGAAATTCGCGAACGTGAACTCGCGGCTGAGCCGGCTGGTCCCGTCGCGGTCCCAGGCCGGGTCGAGCCGGCCCTGCAGCGCCACGGCCTCCTCCTCCGACAGCGGAGGCGTCCCCTGGGGGTACTCGACCGGGTGCCGCCGGTGCAGGGGCGTCGCGTCCGTCATGCTGGCTCCTCCTCAGCTGTCACCTGTCCCGGCAGGCACGCTACCGGCCGGCGCGGCCTGCGTCGACGACGGCCGCATTTCGCTCGACTTGCACGACGAGGCCGGTCCCCGTACCGTCCCAGCAGTCACGAATGCCGGGCCCCCCTCCGGCGTTGGTCGCAGTGGCCCTCCGTGGGATCTCCCCCAGTCCTGACGGTGAGAGGTCGGTATGCCCGTCGCTCGAATTCGCCGAGAAGCACCCGCGCCTCGCGGGCGACGGTCCCATGCCGGCGCAGTCTGGCTCACGTGCGTCCGGCGGACCCGGCCTGCCGTCCGTCACGGACGGCCTGACCCGCCAGACGGGCTTGGACGTCGGGTCCACACGGAAGGTGAGACACCTCAATGTTCGCCACCTGGACCTTTCTGACCAACCACATGCACGTCCTGTTGTGCATCGTGCGTGACCCCGACATCCGGCTGCGGGACCTCGCCGCGAAGGTGGGCATCACCGAGCGGGCCGCGCAGCGGATCGTGACCGACCTGGTCAAGGAGGGGTACCTCGAGCGCAGCCGGGTGGGCCGGCGCAACCAGTACGTGGTCCACGCCGACCTGCCGCTGCGCCACCCGGTCGAGCGCAACCGCAGCCTGCGGGACCTGCTGGTGGTGCTGGCCGCCCCCACGGTCGAGGTCAGGGACATCCGCACCGGGCAGCGCAGCGCCTGACGGCTGCGGCGGGACCCGTGGGGCCGATACTGTCTGTTGCCGTGGACGCCGACCGGTGGGCGACCGGTGGCGCCGCACGGGAGGAGGCAGGTTGCTCGCGGTGCTCCGCTGGGCCGGGCTGGTCGCCGGCGCGCTGCTCGTCGTGTGGACGATCGGCAGCGTCATCGGCACGATCGTGGTCCCGCGGGGCGTCCGCTCGCGCATCTCGGGGGTCTCCTGGCACAGCGTGCGGCGGGTGTTCCTCGCCCTGGTCCGCCGGCTGGGCACGTACGAGGCCCAGGACCGGGTCCTCGCGCTGCTCGGCCCGGTGTCGCTGCTGGTCCTGCTGCTGACCTGGCTGCTGCTGCTCCTGATCGGGTTCGGGCTGACGTTCTGGCCGCTGTCCGGCGGCGGGCTCCTGGCGGCCCTGCGGCTGGCGGGGTCGTCGCTGCTGACCCTCGGGTTCGCGGTGCCCGAGGGCACGGCGCCCCACGTGCTGGTGTTCGTCGCCGCCGCGGTCGGGCTGGTGGTGGTCGCGCTGCAGCTCGGCTACCTGCCGACGATCTACAGCGCCTACAACCGCCGGGAGACGCTGGTCAACATGCTCGAGAGCCGCGCGGGCGAGCCGGTCTGGGGACCGGAGCTGCTCGCCCGGGAGCAGCTCATCGGCAGCCTGGCGACGATGCCGGCGCTGTTCAGCGACTGGGAGCACTGGGTCGCCGACCTGGCCGAGACGCACAGCAACTACCCCTGGCTGCTCCACTTCCGCTCGTCGCATCCGCTGCGGTCCTGGCTGGTGAGCCTGCTCGCGATGCTGGACGCCGCGGCGCTGTACCTGGCGCTCGCGCCGGGCCGGGCCCCGCCGGAGGCCAGGCACATGCTGCGCACCGGCTTCACGGGCCTGCGCGCGATCGCGCACGCGGCCCGGGTCCCGGTGAACAAGGACCCGCGCCCCGACGACCCGCTGGTGCTGACCTTCGAGGAGTTCGCCGAGGCGGTCGAGCACGTGCGCCGCGTCGGCTTCCCGATCGAGCGCGAGACCGCGGAGGCCTGGCCGCACTTCCACGGCTGGCGGGTCAACTACGAGGCGGTCGCCTACCAGCTCGCCGACAACCTGGTCGCGGTCCCGGCGCCGTGGTCGGGCAGGCGGCAGCTCACCGCGGGCAGGTCCATCCAGATCCGCCGCCCGCTGCACCGCACGCCGGAGGACCCCGAGGGCCGCAACGCCCGCGTCACGCCGGCGGGCCGCGACTTCTCACCTGAGCGCGGCGCCGGCGCGGGGCAGCCGGGCGCGCACCCGCTCAGGGCCCGCCTGGCCGGGCGAGCGCGTCAACGACGTCCGTGGTGAGCGCGTCCAGGCCGTCCAGGACGACGTCGGCGGCCCGGACCAGCTCGGGCGGTGGCGGGAAGCCGGGGTTGGGGATCGCCACGACCCGCATGCCCGCGGCGGCGGCGGACCGCAGCCCGTTGGCGGAGTCCTCCACCGCCACGCCCCGCTCCGGCTCGACCCCCAGCCGCCGGGCGACCTCGAGGTAGACGTCCGGCGCCGGCTTGCCGCGCGCCACCTCCTCGCTCGACACCGTCGCCGTGAACGAGCCGGCGAGGCCGGTCAGCTCCAGCACCAGGTCGATCAGCGGGCGGTTGGAGGAGCTGGCGAGGCCGAGCGGCCAGCGCGCGGCGACTCGCCGGACCGCCTCGACCGCGCCCGGCAGCAGCGGCAGGTCCGCGCGGTAGCGGTCGGCCATGCGCGCCACGACCTCCGCGGAGATCGCCGCCGGCGCCATCGGGACGCCCAGCTCGCCGGCCATGTAGCTCGACCACTCCGGGGCGCTCATGCCCATCATCCGGTGGTGGGCTTCGGCGGCCCAGTGCCCGCCGCGCTCGCGGGCCAGGCGCTCGCGGACCTCGTCCCAGACCTCCTCGGATTGCAGCAGGACGCCGTCCATGTCGAACACGACCGCCTGGACCGGCTGCCGGTCGTCGTCGCGGTCCCCCATCGCCCCTCCTGCCGCTGCGGGCGCCCGCCCGCCGCGGACGCTCCGGTGAAGGTGTCCGCGACGCCTTCCGACCGCAGGTGGACGCCCCCGAGGAAGGGCGTCGCGGACGCCCTCAGTCTGGCAGGCGCCGCCCGGCCGGGCCGATGTCACCGTGAACGTCAGGATCCGGACATTGCGGCGGCAAGGGCCGGCCCGGATACTCGGGCCGCAACGGCGGGCACCGCGTCCTGGTGACGCGGGTCGGCCGGGACCCGCACGAGCGCAGGTCCGGACCCTGGAGGGGGGTGTGCGGTGCGCCGAGGCCCCGTGCTGGCGCTGTTCGGGCTGGCGTCGGCGCTGCTGTCGGTCGTGCTGGCCGTCGCCGTCAACGTCGCCACCGGCGGCGAGCTGCCCGGCGGACTGGCCGGGTTCCGCCACCTCGCCTGGCCGGCGGTCGGCGCGCTCGCGCTGGTGACCATGGGCCTGGCGGTGTGGCAGCAGCGCCTGGAGGAACGCGAGCGCGGCGAGCGGCGCCGGCCGCGCGGCCCGCAGCACCCGGTGCCCAAGGAGCTGCCCGCGGCGCCGCTGCACTTCACCGGTCGGGCCGCGGAGCTGCGGCGGATCC
This sequence comes from Actinomycetes bacterium, assembly GCA_035263405.1. Lineage (GTDB taxonomy): Bacteria > Actinomycetota > CALGFH01 > CALGFH01 > CALGFH01 > DATFRI01. Next base: position 12,099 of record DATFRI010000049.1, read on the forward strand.
GCGCGGAGCTGGACCGCGGCGCCAGCGTGGTCGCCATCGCCGGACCCGCCGGCGTCGGCAAGACCGCCCTCGCGCTGGAGCTGGCGTACTCGCTCCTGGACCGGTACCCCGACGGCCAGCTGTACGTGCGGCTGCGGGGCTCCGGCCCCCGGCCCGCCCGCCCGCGGGCGGTGCTCGCGCGCTTCCTGACCGCGCTCGGCGCGCCGGCGGACGAGCTGCGCGGCGACGAGGACGCCCTGGCGGTGCGCTACCGCACGCGCCTGGCGGGCCGGAGGATGCTGGTGCTGCTCGACGACGCCGCCGGCGCCACCCAGGTCCGGCCGCTGCTGCCCGGCAGCCCGACCTGCCTGACGGTCGTGACCAGCCGGCCGCTCCTGGGCGACCTCACCGCGACGCTGGTCGACCTCAGGGTCCTGGCCGAGGAGGACGCGCGCAGCCTGTTCGCCGCCGTCGCCGGGCGGGCACGCGTGGAGGCCGAGCCCGAGGCCACCGCGGCGGTGCTGCGGGCCTGCGGGTACCTGCCGCTGGCGATGCGGATCGCCGCGGGCCGGCTGCGGGTGCGGCCGAGCTGGCCGGTCGCGGCGCTGGCCGCCCGGCTGGCGGACGAGCGCAGCCGGCTGGACGAGCTGCGGCTGGGCGACACCGACATCCGCGCGGTGTTCGCGGCCACCTACGAGGAGCTGCCCGAGGACGTGCGGCGGGCCTTCCGCCGCCTGGGCGCCCATCCCGGGCCCGACTTCGGCCCGGGCGCCGCCGCCGCGCTGGCCGCGACGGGCGAGAGCCAGGCGCGGACCGCGGTCGAGCGGCTGGTCGACACGCAGCTGGTCGAGATCGCCCAGGCCGACCGGTACCGGCTGCACGACCTCGTGCGCCTGTTCGCCGGCGAGCGGCTCGCCGCGGAGGAGCCGGCCGGCGACCGCGCCGCCGCCCTCGGCCGCCTGGCCGGCTGGTACGCGGCGGCCGCGCGGACCGCCGAGCCCGGCTGGCTGCGCGGTGAGCGCGAGAACCTCGCCGCGGTCGTCCACCGCCTGGTCGAAGGCGGCGAGCACGCGGCCGCCCTGGACCTGGCCGACGCGCTGCGGCGCCTGCTGGAGCAGGACCCGGGCTCCCCGCTGGCGGCGGACCGCTCGTTCTGGACCGACCTGATGGCCGCCGCCCGGGCGGCGGGCGGTCCCGACCGCCTGGCCAGGGCGCTGCTGCAGCTCGGCACGGCGGACCGGGCCGCGGGGCTCCCCGACGATGCGCTCGCCCACCTGCGCGAGGCGCTGGAGCTGGCCGGACGCGGCGGCGACCGGCTGCTGGAGGCGCGCGGGCTGCGCGCGCTCGGCCACGCCCTGCGCGACGCCGGCCGGCACGGCGAGGCGATCGACCGCTACCGGCAGGCGCTGGCCCGCTACGCCGAGCTGGGCCGGCCGGGCGAAGAGGCGGACGTCCTCGACGGGCTCGGCATGCTCCACATCGCCCGCAACCAGAGCGCCGAGGCGCTGGCGCACCTGGAGCGGGCCGAGCGGCTGCGCGGTGAGCCGGGCGTGGGCGGCGGCGCCTGGACCCGGATGCTGCTCGGGGCCGCGAACCGGCTCCAGGGACGGCTGGACGAGGCGAGCGGGCTGATCGAGTCGGGCCTGGAGGCGTTCCGGGCCGAGGGCGACCGCCTCGGCGAGGGCTACGCCCTGCGCGAGCTGGGCGCGCTCGCCTGCGACCAGGCGCGCCCGGGCGACGGCGTGCGCCTGCACGCGCAGGCCGAGGCGGTGTTCGCCCAGCTCGACCACGAGCTGGGCGTCGGGCTGGCGCAGGAGTCCCGCGGGGACGCCTGCCGCGAACAGGGCGAGCTGGCCGAGGCCACGCGCGCCTACGAGCAGGGCGCGGCCACCTTCCACCGGCTCGGCGACCGCGCCCGGGAGGGCAGGTGCCTGCTGGAGCTGGCCGAGGTGCTGGCGCGGCGCGGCCAGCTGCGGCCGGCCCGCGAGCGCTCCGCCGCGGCCGAGCGGCTCCTCGACGGCCTCGACCTGCCCGAGGTCGAGGCCGTCCGCGGCCGCCTGGCGCAGCTCGGCGTCCCCGCCGGCTGAGCCCGGGTCGGCCGCAGCTGGCCGCGCGCCGCCCCGACCCCAGTCGCGCCGCCGCCGCGGGTCAGCTGAACGGGGTCTGCGGGCGCGGCAGGTGCTCGCCGTCGACGTACAGGTCGACGTGCTCGTTGTAGAAGCACACGTAGCCGGCGACCTTGACGCTCTCCAGGGTGGGGTGCCGGTAGTACCAGGCGAGGTTGTCGTGCGTCCTGCCGTCGACGGTGACCGAGTAGTAGCCGGCGGTGCCCTTGTACGGGCAGCTCGTCCGCCGCGGGGTGGGGGTGAGCAGGTCCATCCGCACGTCGGTCTTGGGCAGGTAGTAGCGCGTCGGCAGCGAGGTCTCGAACAGCAGCCGCGGCTGGCGGGACTCCGCCACGGTCACGCCGTCGACCTCGACCCGGACGTGGCGGCTGCTCTGCAGGACGTCCACGCGCTTGTGGGGGTCGCGGGGGTGGACGTAGACCTCCTCGTCCTCCTCGAACCAGGCGTCCATCGCGTCCCAGCGCAGGCGGACGGTCCCGCGCAGCCCGGCGACCGGCGGGTCGCGGTACCACAGGGCGGCCGAGTCGGCCTCGCGGCCGCCGACCTTGAGCGTGTGCACCTGCGCGTCCCCGCGGCGCTCGGACCGGTCGGTCGCGCCCGTCGCGACCAGCAGGTCGGTGCGGACGTCCTCCGCCGGGAGGTAGTACACCGGGTAGTAGGGCACCTCCCAGACCAGCTTCGCCCGCCGGCTGTCGGCGACGTACTCGCCGGCGAACAGCACGCGCACGCGCTTGGGGCTCACCTCGACCCGGACCGCGGTCGTCTCCTCGGGCATCGGTCCCTCCAGCGGCTCGGCGACAGTGCAGGGTCCAACCCGGGCATCCGCGGCGGCATTCCCCGGCGCGGCCGGGCGGGACCGCGCCGGTCACTTCGGCGGCAGCGTCCGGACGTAGGCGAGCCCCCGGTCGACCCACGCCGTGAGCGCCTGCGGGCTCTCCAGGGCCCCCGGCGCCACCATCACCCACCCCGCCATCGGCCGGCCGCCGAAGTCGAACAGCCGCGCGCCCGGCTGGGCGAGCGCGTCGTCGGTGCCGTCGGGACCGACGCGCACCACCAGCTCCGCGCCGATGACCCCGCAGCACATGTTCCCCGCGAGCAGGAACGACAAGCCGCCGAACATGTGCTTCTCCGTCACCCCGGGATGCGTCCCGAGCTGCCCGCGCAGCCGTTCCGCGAGTCCCTCGTCGAACGCCATGGACCCCTCCTTCGCCCGGCTCTCCCGCGAAGTCCATCAGCTCCGGCCGGGGAGCGCCACCGGGGCGACCCGGGCTCCCCCGGCGCCGGAGCCGATGCCGCCCCCGGCCGGCGCCGCCGGGTCGTCGTGCCGGGCGCCTGACCCGCGGGTCCGCCGCGACCGCCGAACGGCGCGCTCGAGCCCGCGGCTGGGGCCAGGCTCAGCCCAGGCCCTGGAGGAACTCCTCCAGACCCTCGGGCCCGTCGACCACCAGGTCGGCCTCGGCGAGCAGCCGGGGCGGCGCCTCGGCGGAGCGGACCGCGACCCGCAGGCCCTCGCGGCCCTCGGCGGCGAGGCGGGCGACGGCGGCGAACGCGGGCAGGTCACCGAGGTCGTCGCCGGCCACGACCACCGCCCGCGCGCCGGACTCGGCGACGACCCTGCGCACCGCGTCGCCCTTGTCGCTGCGCACCGGGGGGCGCAGCTCCCAGACGAGCTTGCCGGGGATCACCTCCAGCCCGCGCCGGCCGGCGACCTCGCGGGCGGCGGCGTCGATCGCCGCGGCCCAGCGTTCGGGGTCGGCGACCCGGCGCGTGTGCACGGCCACCGCGTAGCGCTTGTCCTCCAGGAACGCGCCGCTGGCCCGGACGGCGCCGGCGGCGCGCAGGTCGGCGGCCGCCGCCACCACCGCGGGCCGCGCCGCCTCCAGCCGCGGGTCCACCCGCACGCGGCCGTCGTGGATCTCCTGCAGCCCGTACAGCCCGAGGTGGCGCACGCCCTCGGCGGGGGCGTGCTCGGCCAGGTACTCGGCCGGCCGGCCCGACACCAGCGCCACGGCGGCCAGCCGGGACGCCAGCCGGGCGAGCAGCTCGACCATGCCGGGCAGCGGCCTGGCCGTCGCCGGGTCGTCGACGATCGGCGCCAGCGTGCCGTCGAAGTCCAGGCACAGCGCGACCTCGCCCGGCCGCGCGGCCAGCTCCCGCCGGTCCGCCGCGGTCACGCCCGCGGCTCCGGCTCCAGCTCGAACTCCACCTGCTCGCCGGGCTGCAGCTCCACCAGCCGGCCGTGCAGCTGCACCTGCACGGCCGCGGGGCCGTCGGGCCGCGAGCCGATCCGGATGCGGTCCTCGCCGAGCGCGACGAGGATCCGGTGGCCGCGGTAGTGGACGCTGAAGCGCAGCTGCTTGACCTCCGGCGGCAGCGCCGGGTCGAAGCGCAGCACCTCGCCGCACGCCTGGATGCCGGTCAGGCAGCGCTGCACCAGGTCGACCGTGCCGGCCATCGCGCCCAGGTGGATGCCCTCGGCGGTGGTGCCGCCCTGGACGTCGGCGACGTCGCTCTCCAGCGCCCGGATCAGGAACTGCCACGCCTGGCCGGGGTCGGACCGCGCCAGCACCCAGGCGCTCACCACCCCGCTCAGCGTCGAGCCGTGGGAGGTGCGCTGCAGGTGGTAGGCGATGGTGCGGTCGAGCTGGTCCTCGCTCACGTCGTAGCCGAGCCCGGCCAGCAGCTCCCGCAGCTCCTGGCGCGGGAGCAGGAACAGCAGCATCAGGACGTCGGCCTGCTTGCAGACCTTGTAGCGGTTGGGCGTGTCGCCCTCGGCCTCCAGCACCCGGTCCAGCCGCTGGATGTTGCCGTACCTGGCCTGGTAGCCCTCCCAGTCGAACTCCTCCAGCTGCTCGTAGCCCTCGAACTGGCTGAGGACGCCGTCGGCGTGGAACACCACCCGCATCCTGCGGGTGATGTCGCGCCAGCGGTCCAGCTCGTCGTCGGTGAGCTGCAGCTCCTCGACGACCTCCTGGCGGTGGTGCGAGGGCATCACGTCCAGCGCCTCGAGCGCCCGCAGCAGCACCCACACGGCCATGACGTTGGTGTAGGTGTTGTTGGACAGGCCCGGCCGCTCGCTGCCCGGGTAGGCGTCGTGGTACTCGTCGGGGCCCATCACCCCGTGGATCTCGTACCGGCCCAGCCCGGGGTTCCAGGTCGCGATGCTGGACCAGAAGCGCGCGATCTCGATCAGCATCTCGGCGCCGGTGAAGCGCAGGAACCGGGTGCTCCCGGTGACCAGGTAGTGCTGCCACACGTTGTAGGCGATCGCGGCGTTGACGTGCCGCTGCAGGCGCGAGTGGTCGGGCAGCCAGCGCCCCGACCGCGGGTTGAGGTGGACCTCCTGCGTCTCCTCGCGCCCGTCGGAGCCGCTCTGCCAGGGGAACATCGCGCCCTCGAAGCCGGCCGCGCGCGCCACCGCGCGGGCGGCGCCGATGCGCGCGTGGCGGTACTGCAGCAGCGACCCGGCGAGCACCGGATGCTGGAAGTTGAGGAACGGCGAGATGAACATCTCGTCCCAGAAGACGTGGCCCCGGTACGCCTCCCCGTGCCAGCCACGCGCCGGCACGCCCACGTCCAGCCCGACCGAGTTCGGCGACACCGTCTGGAACAGGTGGAAGATGTGCAGGTGCAGCACCATCTCGATCCACTCGTTGGTGCTGTCCAGCTCGATGTCGACCCGCGTCCACAGCCTGCGCCACGCGCGCGCGTGCCGGGTCAGCAGCTCCTCGAAGCCGGCCACGCCGCGCGCCGCCTCGCGGGCGGCCAGCAGGCTCTCGGAGATCGCCCGGTCGCGCGAGGTGTACAGCGCGACCACCTTCTCGACCGTCTGCGGGCGCCCCTGCTCCAGGTCCAGCGCCAGCGCGTGCGCGACGAACCCCGGCTCGGCGACCACCTGCCGGGCCGCGGCCGCCACCCGGCCGTCGCGCAGCAGCCGGGTCCGCGCCGCGAGCGCGACCCGGACGTGGGACTGGTTGGTCTCCACCTCCAGCTCGAGCCGGTCCTCGCCCGACGCGGCCGCGGTCAGCACGTCGAGGTGGCGGCGGGCGAGATCGCGGTAGCGCTTGACGCCGGCGTTCTCGACGCGCCCGTCCAGGCCCGACCGGACCTCCAGGCGCCCCGACCAGTTCTCGGCCGTGAAGGCGGTCTCCAGGCCGGCGAGGTGCGGGTCCTCCATGCTCACGAACCGGCGCTGCACCACGCTGGTGCGGCGGCCGTCGGGCTCCTGCCAGGCCAGGTACCTGACCAGCGTCCCCTGGCGCAGGTCCAGCTCCAGGCGGTGGTCGAGGATGCGGGCGCGCTGGACGTCGAACCACTCGCCGCCTTCCAGGCGGAACGTCAGGGACAGCCAGTCGGGGAGGTTGACGAGGTCCTCGTTCTCGACCGTGCGGCCCGCGATCCGGGTCTCCAGCCGGTTGTACAGCCCGGCCACGTACGTGCCCGGGTAGTGGACGTCGCCGGCCACCGCCTCGGGGAGCGCGCCCCGGGTCGCGAAGAACCCGTTGCCGAGCGTGCACAGGGCCTCGCGCAGCCCCTGCTCCTCGGCGTGGAACCCGTCGTAGGCCAGCGTCCACACGCTCGGCGGGGCCTGCGTGCGGCGCCGGCGGCGCTCCACGGCCGCCCAGCGCTCCTGGAGCCTGCCGTCCGCGAGGCCCTCCAGCCACACGTCGTCCAGGGTGGTCACCACCAGGTCCGCCCCGGCCGCGGCGAGCAGCTCCTCGTCGTGCAGGCGGGCCACGCCCAGCGCCGCCGTCCCGCCCGCCTTGGCGGCCTGCACGCCGCTGGCGGCGTCCTCGACCACGAAGCAGCCGGCGGGGTCGGCACCCAGCTCCGCGGCGGCGGCCAGGAAGATCGCCGGGTCCGGCTTGCCGCGCGGGAAGTCGCGCCCGGTGACGTCGGCGTCGAACAGCTCCTGCAAGGTCATGTCCGGCCGGATGAACCGGTAGTCCAGCCGGTGGGCCGCGGCGAACGTGTCCAGGCGGATCCGCTGCAGGAACAGGCCGGCGTTCTTGGACGACGACGCCGACGCGACCGGGACGCCCGCGGCCTTGACGGCCAGGATGAACCGGAGCGCGTCGGCGAAGGCGACGAACTCGCCCGCCTCGATCAGCTCGACGACGCGCGCCTGCTTGGCCGCCGCGTACCGCTCGGCGCGCCGGTCGACGTCGGGCACGCCGAAGTGCTCCAGCGCCGCGCGGGCGCCGGCCATGCGCGGCCTGCCGGCCATGACCCGCTGGTACACGGCCGTGGTGAAGCTCTCCGGCGACCAGCTCGTCCGCTCGCGCAGGTCGCGCCAGTCGCCGGTCATCAGCCCCTCCAGCGCCTGGCGCCAGGCCAGCTCGTGCGGCGAGTCCACCAGGACGCCGTCGACGTCGAAGATCGCACCTCGGAAGGCCATCAGCGCTCACCAGCCCCTTTGGGCTCGACGGGACCTGCTCGACGGGACCTGCTCGCTCACCCCGGGGCACACGGTATCCCCTCCGCCCGTCCCGGCGGCGCCGGTCATCGCCGGGCGAGCCGCTTCAGCACCGTGCCGGCAGCCATCCGGAAGCCGGCGTCGCGCACGGTCCGGGAGAACGCGCTCGTCGTGTGGAGCTGCCGGGCGCGCTTGCGCGACTGGAGCACGAACCGGCTGGCGCGCTCGACCAGCTCGGCCTCGATCTGCCCGGCGAGGCGCTCGGCGCGGGGACCCTGCTGGGCGGCGGCGAACCAGTCGGCGAGGCGGACGCCGTGCAGCAGCCCGCAGTTGGCGCCCTGGCCGTGGAGCGGGGCCATGGGGTGCGCCGCGTCGCCGAGCAGCCACACCCGCCCCCGGCGGACGGACCCGATCGGGTCGCGGTCGAGGTAGTCGCGCGCGCCGACGGTCGTCGGCTCGGCGGCGCCCACGATCGTGCGCGCCAGCTCGAACCAGTCGGCCGTCTCGCGCCGGACCCGGCCGAGCAGCTCGGCGCCGCCCTGGCGGTCCAGCTCGCCCGGGCCGCCGGCGTGGAGGGTGTAAGAGAAGTGCACGCCACCCCCCGGCTGGGCGGAGCAGAGCAGCGAGGTGCCGCCGCGGCCCAGCGCGATGAAGCGGCCGCCGGTGAGCAGCGGGTGGTCGGGCCGGATCGGGGCGTCGCCGCCGATGGCCGTGAGCCCGAGGAACCTCGGGGCGTCCCCGACCAGCCGGGCGCGGACCGCGGACGCGTCGCCGTCGCAGGCGACCAGGTGGTCGCCCTCGACCGGCGGCCGCCCGTCGAAGTGGACGACCACGCCGCCCCCGGTCGCCTCGAACCCGGCGCAGTCGTGGCCGTAGTGGATCTCCGCACCGCCGGCCGCGCCGAGCAGGGCGGCCTTGAGCCGGCGGCGCTGCACCCGCCAGGTGGCGTCGGCGTCGCCGCCCGAGGGCCGCAGCGCCATCAGCACGCGGCCGCGCTGGTCGGTGAACGTGAGGTCGGTCACGCGCACCGTGTCGCCGTCGAGCACGCGCCGGTCCAGGCCCAGGGCGCGCAGCGCGGGCGCGCCGGTCCCCTCCTCGATGCCGAGCGCGTAGCCCTGCGGCCGGTCGAACGGCGACAGGTCCCGCTCGTACAGGGCGACCTGCACCGCCGGCGCCTTGCGCCGCATCGCGGCGGCGAACGCCAGCCCGCTGATTCCCGCGCCGACGACCACCACGCGCATCGTCGTCCACCTCGATGGCCAGGGACCGGCTCCCGTGCGTCCTCGCGCCGCGGTGCGACCCGCGTGCCGGGGCTGCCTGCGGCGGCGCCGAGATCCTCACACCCGCGCGCCCGCGGGGCAACGCGGCCGGCGGGCGCGGCGCCCCGGGGGTCAGGCCTTGAGGGTTTTGCGGGCGCGGCGCTCCTCCTCGGCCTGGCGCTTGTCGACCCAGGAGCGCAGGTCGCCGAGGCTGATCACGCCCCGGCGGAACGACTCGTTGGCCAGCCGCGCCCGGCGGCGCTCGCCGTCGTGGATGCCGAGCTTGTCGTACAGGTGCAGCAGGTGCTGCTTGACCGCCGCCTCGGTGATGACGAGCGTCTCGGCGACCTCCCTGGTGGAGGCCGGCTCGGTGAACAGGTCGCCGGACAGCAGGGGGACGCACAGGCTGACCAGCACCTCGTATTCGCGGGGGGTGAGCCGCACCATGCCGGTGCCGCCCTCGGTGACCGGGTGCGCGCCCTTGGTCCGGTCCGCCCGGTAGGTGAGCGCGGTCTCCCCCACCCGCACCTCGTCGCCGTCGTGGAGCACCCGCTCGCGCCAGACGCGCTCGTTGTTGACGAAGGTGCCGTTGCGGGAGCCGAGGTCGTGCACGCACCAGCCGGTCGAGTACTGCTCGAACGCCGCGTGGACCCTGGACACGCGGCGGTCGGCGGGCAGCGGGACCTCGTTGTCGTCGTCGCGGCCCACGGTCAGGCGCTCGCCCTCGAGCGCGACCATGCGTGACCCGTCCGGGGAGCGGACCTCCAGATGTGCCGTCATGCGGGCCTCCTGCCTGCGAGTCAGCGCCGCACGCACGCTTACCTGATGGTAAGCGGCGGGTTGCCCGGATGGAAGGGGACACTCGTCGCAAGATGGATTCTTCTGTCGACCGGCGGCGGCGATCATCGACTCGTGCTCACGACCACCACCCCAGAAGGAGATCACGATGAGCCACCGCCACCACCGCCCGGCCGTCCGCACCGCGATCCGCACCGGCGCGGTCGCGCTCACCCTGGCCGGCATGCTGCTCGCCGGCACCGGCGCCTGGGCCTCCGAGGCCACCGCCGAGCCGGCCGCAGCGGACACCGCCGCCCAGGGCGGCACCGCCGCCGCCACCGAGCAGGCCGGCGGCAGCACCGCCAAGCAGGGCGGCACCGCCCAGCAGGGCGGCAGCACCTCCGGACAGCAGGGCACCACCCAGAAGACCGACGACGAGCAGATCGAAGGGGACGGACCCGTGTCCCTGTACCTCTCGACGGGCGTCGGCCGGCCGGGGACGAAGGTCGAGGTCACGGTCAACCTGTTCATGTGCGACCTGGACAGCCCCTTCCATGGCCGGTTCTACGACCACCGCGCGCTGACCCAGCGCGGGCACGGCAAGCTGCTGCGCGACTGGCACGCCGTCGGCTCCGACACCGTGTACCGGACCACCTACACCGTCGGCCGCGACGACGCGCCCGGTGAGGCTCTGTTCAAGCTCGACTGCAAGGGCAAGGACGGCAAGGTGCTCACCGACATGTCGTACTTCGACGTGCGCGCCGCGGCCGGCACCGTCAGCCAGACCGCCGGCAGCTCCGGCGCCAAGGCCACCGGCGACGGCGGCGGCTCGGTCAAGGCTCCCAGCCGGATCGACACCGGCCTCGGCGGCGCCGCCGACGGCGCCGGCGACGGCCCCAGCCCCGCCTGGCTCGTGCTGCCGGGCGCCGCGCTCCTGATCGGCCTGGCGACCTGGCTGCTACGGGCGGGCAGGAGCCGGTCGTGACCTCCACGGCACGGCATCCTCGCCAGGACCGCACGCCCCCGGGGGGGCGTGCGGTCCGCCGCCGCGGGCTGCTGCTCCTGCTGTGCCTGGCGGTCCTGCTGCCCGCGGGCTGCGGGCTGGCGGGACGGGAGCTCGGCGGCGGCCGGCCCGGGCCGGCGACCGGATCCAGCCTGTCGATCCCGGCCATCGGCGTCCACGCGCGTATCGTCGGGGTGGGCCTGCGCGACGACGGCGCCATGCAGGTCCCCGACCCGCGCACGGTGGGCTGGTACCGGCTCGGCCCCCGGCCGGGCGCACCGGGGCCGGCCGTGCTCGTCGGCCACGTGGACTCCCGCACCGGCCCGGCGGTGTTCTACCGCCTGCGCCAGCTGCGCCGCGGCGACCGCATCGCCGTCCGCGCCGGCGACGGCACTACCAGCACCTTCGTGGTCCGCCGGGTGGAGCGCCGCCCCAAGTCCGCCCTGCCGGCCGAGCGCATCTGGCCGCGCACCTCCAGCCGGCTGCTGCGCCTGATCACCTGCGGCGGCAGCTTCGACCGCGGCGCCCACAGCTACCGGGACAACGTGATCGTCTACGCCGCGCTCGCCGCCTCCTGAGGCGGGCGCCAGCCGCCGCCCGGCCGCGCCCGGCCGGGCGGCGACGCTCATGCCGGCGACCCGCGCACGCTCCGGATCCTCGACCCGGACGCGGACCGGCGCGGCGGCGGCCTAGCGGACCAGCGGCCCCCGGCCGGACGCGCGCCGCGGCCACATGCCCGCGACCAGGGCGACCAGCCCGGCCGCCACCCCGACCTGGAGGATGTGCCGGATCCAGTCGATCCCGCCGGTGTGCCTGACCCCGATCAAGGTCGCCAGCACGTTGCCGACCAGGGCGCCGACGATGCCGATGACGACCGTCAGCCACAGCGGGAGGCTCTGCCGACCGGGTACGACCGCCCGCGCCAGGAACCCGATGACGAGCCCGGCGAGGACGATCCAGAGGAGCTGAAACACCTGGGCCTCCCTGCGTCCCGAGGCACCGCCGCGCGGCGCGCGGTGCCTGCCCCCGTGCACCTTCGCGATCAGTCTCGCACGCCGGACACGCCTGCGCAGGCGGCGGGGCCCGGCCGGCTCCGGCGCGTCAGCGCCGCCGCAGCCGGCGGAGCCTCGCGAGCACCAGGACGCCGGCCAGCGCGTTCAGGCCGAGCAGGACCACCTGGTAGGGCACGGAGCCCGGCGGGGACCCGAGCCGCAGGTCGCGGACCAGGCGCACCAGGCCGAGCGCCCCGCCGACCGCGACCAGGCCGGCGAGCGAGCGCCACAGCCGGAGCTGGCGGCGCCGCTCACGCTGCCGGGGGTCCTCGCCGTTGCCGTGATGCTCGCGCACGCCGGGTCAGGCCAGAGTCGGCACGAAGCCGGTGAGGGTGTCCGCGATGCCCCGCTTCGGGGGCGTCCACCTGTGGGCAGAAGGCATCGCGGACACCTTCGGTCAGGTGGCGCTGGGATCGGTCGCCGCCGCCGGCGCCTCGCCGGTCGTGGCCGGCGGCTGGTCCGGCTTGTCCGACGGCAGCAGGTCGCGCTCGGAGCGGTGCCAGACCGGGCTGTCGCCAGCGGTCTCGATGTTGAAGCCGTAGTCGTAGACGAGCGTGCCGCCGATCGTACCGCCGAGGGTGGTGAGCGCCAGCGCGGCGAGGCTCAGCAGCAGCGCGGGCAGCGGCGTGGACGCGCGGTCCCAGTAGCCCAGGATCCGCACGAGGATCCCGGCGAGGACCAGCACGGTGACCGTGCCCATCGTGAGGAAGTGGGCGTTGACGGTCCGCCCGGCCTGGGTGCCGCGGGGGGTGGACCGCAGCCAGTCCCAGAACCCGGTGAGGGCGGCCAGGACCGAGAAGATCCCCCCGGTGATCAGGGAGAACGAGGCGGCGCGGTAGAAGTCGCGGGCCCACGCCCGGTCGGCGCCGAGGTAGGAGACGAGGTCGAAGATCCCCGCGAGCGTGTACGCGCCGACCGGCACGTCGGTCAGCGGCGGGTGCAGCGGCTTGCCCGCCCAGCCGCGCAGGCCCTTGAACTTGCGCCCCCGGTACGTCAGGGACGGCCGGAACGAGAAGATCGCCACCGGACCTCCTCCTTGTGCCAGGCGGGATCCCCGCTGGCGCGACCCGCTCGGGTCGGCCGGGCGCCCGCGGTCGGTTCGTCCAGGACGGAGGCTGCCGCAGCAGACCATGGCCGTCCTGCTCGGTCAACAGAGATTGATTTTAGACATCCGGCCGCTGCGGGGCCAGGGCGACGCAGCACTCCCCCGGCCGCGGGTCCAGCCGGGCCGCGCAGCCCCTGACGCCGAGCCCCTCGAGCACCCCGGCGACCAGCTCCAGGTTCATGCCGCACACCAGCTGCTCGTGCCGGGCCGCGAGCGGGTGGAACGGGCAGTTCCGCAGCCGCAGCCCGTCCCCGTCGCGGTACGGCTCGAAGCCGTGGGCGGCCAGCGCCCCGGCGGCCGCCGCGAGCCCGTCCCGCAGGTCCGGGTCCCGGTCGGCGTCCACGCCCCTGCTCGTCGCCGGGTCCGGCCCGGGGCGCGCGGGCGCGCCGGCGGCCGCGCGGCCGATGCCGCGCCCGCGCCGCCGCGCCGCGGCGGCCGCCAGCGGCGCGGCGGCGCCCGCCTCGACGGCCTCGGCGAGCAGCTCGGCGGCGAGCTGGTGGTCCCGCGGCGGGAGCGTCACGCGGTACTCGCGCGGCGAGCGGCGGTAGAGCTTGGCGGGCCGCCCGGCACCCGGGCCCCGGCGGCCGGAGAGCCGCCGGTACTCCACGTCCAGCAGGCCCTCCCCGGCGAGCCGGTCCAGGTGGAAGGCGGCGAGGCTGCGGCCGACGCCGGTCGCCGCCGCGGCCTGGTCGCGGCTCACCGGCTCGCGCTGCGAGGCGACGAACAGGTAGAGGGCGCGGCGGGTCGGCTCCTGGAGCACGGCGAGCACCGCGAGCTGCGAGCCGGCGGCGGAGGGATGGTGCTGGGTCACGGCGCTTCCCATCTCTATGACGCATCGGCATTGGTACAGCAAGCCGGGACGCCCGGCAACACCCCGCCGCGGCCCGCCGCCGCAGCACGCGACCTTCGACCCTGGCGAGGACGGCACGGACCCGCCACGCTGGGCGCCCGACCGCCCGCACCGCCGCGCCGCCGGCGCCCCGACCCGGAGGAACCGGCTCACGATGCGCCCCGCCTCGACCGCAGAGCAGGCCGCGCCGCACTGGACGCTGGCCGTGGACGACGTCGCCGCGGCCCTGAGGACCGACCCGGCCCGCGGCCTGGGCGGCACCGAGGCGGCCGGCAGGCGGGAGCGCGTGGGCCCCAACGAGCTGGCCGGGCAGGGCTCGACGCCGGCCTGGCGCCTGGCGATCGGGCAGCTCGCCAACACGATGACCGCGGTCCTGGCCACGGCCGCGATCGTGACCGCCGTGATCGGCGACGTCCGGGACACCGTCGTGATCCTCGCGATCGTGGTGCTCAACGTGGCCATCGGCTTCGCGCAGGAGTACCGGGCCGAGCGGGCGCTGACCGCGTTGCAGGCGCTGACCAGGCCCGCCGCCCGGGTCGTGCGCGACGGCGAGGTGCAGGCGGTCCCCGCGGCGGAACTGGTCCCCGGCGACCTGCTGCTGCTCGGCCAGGGGGAGCTGGTGGCCGCGGACGTGCGCCTCACGCAGGCGCGCGCGCTGCGGGTCGACGAGGCGGCGCTCACCGGCGAGTCGGTCCCGGTCGACAAGACCACGCAGCCGCTGCCCGGGGTCGACGCCTCGCTGGTGGCCGAGCGGCGCAACATGGGGTTCCGGGGCACCGCGGTGACCGGCGGCCGCGGCGCGGGCCTGGTGGTGGCGACCGGGATGGCGACCGAGCTGGGGCGCCTGGCCGAGCTGCTCCAGTCGGCCAGGCCCGGGCCGACGCCGCTGCAGCGGCGCCTGGCGGCGCTCGGCCGCTGGCTCGCGGCCGCCGCGCTGCTGGTGTGCGCGGTGGTGTTCACCGCGGGGGTGCTGCGCGGCCAGCCGGTCGAGCTGATGTTCCTCACCGCGGTCAGCCTGGCCGTCGCCGCCATCCCGGAGGGTCTGCCGGCGGTGGTGACCGTGGCGCTGGCGCTCGGCGCCCGGCGCATGGCCCGCCGCCGGGCGCTGGTGCGCAAGCTCCCCGCGGTCGAGACGCTCGGCTCGGTGACGGTGATCTGCTCGGACAAGACCGGCACCCTGACCGGGAACCGCATGCTGGTGGAGCGGGTCTGGACCCCCGCGGGACGCTACCGGGTCACCGGCGCGGGCTACGCCCCGGCCGGCGCGGTCGAGGGCGACGGCGACCCGGAGGCCGACGCCTGGCTGACGCGCCTGCTGGCGGTCGCCGCCGCCTGCAACGACGCGACCCTGCGCCCGCCCGGCGAGCCGGACGGCGAATGGGGCGTGACCGGGGACCCCACCGAGGCGGGGCTGCTCGGGCTCGCCGGCAAGCGCGGGGTCACCCGCGAGGCGGTCGAGCGCGAGCGGCCCCGGGTCGCCGAGCTGGCCTTCGACGCCGACCGCCGCCGCATGGCCACCTTCCACCGGGAGCCCGACGGGATCTGGGTCGCCGCCAAGGGCGCGCTGGAGGCGCTCGCGCCGCGGCTGCAGCCGGCCGACGCGGCGCTGGCCCGCGAGGCCGCGGCGGTCGCGGCCGAGTGGACCGCGGGCGGCCGGCGCGTCCTGGCCCTGGCCGACCGCCGCCTGCCCGCGCTCCCCGAGCCGCTCGAGGCGGGCGAGGCCGACCTGCGCCTGGTCGGGCTGGTCGGGATCGCCGACCCGCCGCGACCGGAGTCCGCCGAGGCCGTCGCCGCCTGCCGGTCGGCCGGGATCACCCCGGTCATGATCACCGGCGACGACGCCCGGACCGCCGCCGCGGTCGCCCGCCGCGTCG
Organism: Actinomycetes bacterium; assembly: GCA_035263405.1. Classification (GTDB taxonomy): domain Bacteria; phylum Actinomycetota; class CALGFH01; order CALGFH01; family CALGFH01; genus DATFRI01. The sequence goes on from DATFRI010000049.1 coordinate 27,540, forward strand.
GCCTGCTCGAGGGCGACGCGGGCGCGCTCACCGGCGTGGAGCTGGCGCGCATGGACGACGCCGACCTCGCCGCCCGGGTGCGGACGACAGCCGTGTTCGCGCGCACCAGCCCCGAGCAGAAGCTGCGCATCATCGCGGCCTGGAAGCGGCGCGGCGCGGTCGTGGCGATGACCGGCGACGGCGTCAACGACGCGCCCGCGCTGCGGCGGGCCGACATCGGCGTCGCCATGGGCGTCACGGGCACCGACGTCAGCAAGGAAGCCGCCGACATGGTGCTCGCCGACGACAACTTCGCGACCATCGTCGCCGCCGTCGCCGAAGGCCGGCGCATCTACGACAACATCCGCCGCTTCGTCCGCTACCTGCTGACCACCAACTCGGGCGAGATCTGGGTGATGTTCCTGGCGTCGCTGCTCGGCCTGCCCGTCCCGCTGCTGCCCGTGCAGATCCTGTGGGTCAACCTGGCCACCGACGGCCTGCCCGCGATCGCGCTGGGCCTGGAGCCGGCCGAGCGGGGCACGATGCGCCGGCCGCCGCGGCCGCCGGACGAGTCGATCTTCGCCCGCGGGCTGTGGCAGCACGCCCTGTGGGTGGGGCTGGTCATGGCGGCCGTGTGCCTCGGCCTGCTCGTGGTCGCCCGCGACGCCGGCTGGCCGTGGCAGACGATGGTGTTCACCACGCTCGCGCTGCTGCAGCTCGGCAGCGCGCTCGCCGACCGCTCCGAGCGCGACAGCTTCTTCACCCTCGGCGCCGCCACCAACCCGCTGCTGCTCGGCGCGGTGCTGGTGACCCTCGCCGTCCAGCTCGCGATCGTGTACGTGCCGGCGCTGCAGGGGGTGTTCCGCACCCGCCCGCTCGGCCCGGGCCAGCTCGCGGTCGTGCTCGCCGCCGCGACCGCGGCGTTCTGGGCGATCGAGGCCGACAAGCTCGTCCGCCGCGTGCGGGCGCGGCGGGCGGCGGCGGGGGGCGGCGGCGGGGTCAGGCCGCCCGGGGGGCGCGGGTGAACAGCGCGCGGACGCTGCCGTTGCGCTCGGCGCGGCCGAAGACGGCCACGATCGGCGCCAGCAGCAGCAGCGCGGACGCGATCCACAGCGGGCGGCTCAGCCACCACCCCCCGCTGCCGGCGGGCGGCAGGCCGGCGAGCGCGCCGGTGGCCAGCACGACCAGCAGGTAGGCGCTCATGTGCCACAGGAACAGGGTCAGCACGTTCAGGTTGACCAGCACCACCACCGCCCACACCCGCGGGCGGTCCAGCCAGCGGGACAGCGGGGCGCGCGCCAGCATGGCCAGGCCGGTCAGCCACAGCGTCATCGCGACCATCGCCAGCGTCGGCGGGAACTGGTTGGACAGGCCACGGGCGTCGGACCCGAACATCGGTCGCGGGTAGCCGAGCACGGCCACCAGGGCCACCAGCAGCGCCAGGCCGGACACGGCCAGCAGCACGTGCCCCCGCCGGCCGGCGCGCGCCAGGCGCCCGTCGGCGTAGAAGTAGCCGAGCTGGTGCGCGAACACCCACACCAGCAGCAGGTTCACCAGCCCGACGCCGGGCAGGTCCAGCCCGAACCTGGCCAGGTCCACCGCGGCCACCCCGGCCGCCAGCGCGACCGGGACCGCCAGCCCGAAGCGCCGGTGCAGCGCCAGCGTGACCGGCGCGAGCAGGATCACCGCCAGGTACACGTACAGGAACCACAGCGGGCCGAACGGCACCGTGGTGGTCGCCAGCAGCCCGGGCCTGCCCGGGGCGGCCAGCCGCCAGACGACCGCGACCACCAGCCACGCGGCGGCGAACACCACCGCCGGCCGCAGCAGCCGCCGGACCCGCGCCGCCGCGTACGACCGCCAGCCCTCGCCGCGGCGCGTGGCCGACGCCAGCGCGGTGGCGTTGGCGAACCCGCCCACCACGAAGAACAGCGGCATCACCTGCAGCAGCCACGTGGCCAGCCACAGGGCCGGGACGCTGGCGACCGCGTTCTCCAACCACAGCCGCCCCCCCTGCGCGTGGGCGGCGTAGATGAAGTAGTGGCCGAGGACCACCGCGCAGATGCTGAACGCGCGCAGGAAGTCCATGAACCGGTCACGTGTCGCGGGCGTGGCCCGCGCGATCTGGTGCACCGCGGGCATGGGCGGCCGCTCCGTCGTCTCGGGGGCGGACCGCGCAAGCTTTGCCCGCCGGCCCCGCGACGTCAAAGCGGCCGCGCGGCGTCCCCGCTCCGGGGGCGTCGGGTCCGTCACTCGCTGGGGATGGCGATCCAGAGCACCGGGTAGACGAGCAGCTGGCTGCCCGGGATGATCATCAGGATCAAGACGAAGAGCACCCTCGCCGCCCAGGGCGAGACGCCGAAGCGCCGCCCCAGCCCTGCGCACACCCCGCCGAGGATGCGCCCCTCCCGGGGCCGTACCAGGCTCGGTCGCTCGACCTGCCCCATGGTCCTCCTCCTGATCGGCTCGGCTGCATCGGTCGGCGTCCATCGATCCGGCCGCATCGGCTCGACTTTCCCGATCGACGGTAGCACGGCCGATCGGCCCGCCCGGGCCCGCATCCACCGGTCGGGTCCGCCGGTGCCGGCCCGCCGGTCACCCCTGGAGGCGGAAGCCGAGGTCGGCGGGGACGTCGGCCACGTCCATCTGGGCCTTCTGGAGCCTGCCGGCGTAGTCCCAGTTCACCGCCTGCCAGCGGGTGAACTGGTCCAGCACCCACACACCGGACTGGCGCGCGCCGTTGCCCGAGCGGCCGTTGCCCCCGAAGGGCAGGTGCGCCTCCGCCCCGGAGGTGGAGTTGTTGACGCTCACCATCCCGGCGCCGATCCGCTCGCGGAAGCGGAAGACCGTCCCCGGGTCGCTGGTGTAGATCGCGCTGGACAGGCCGTAGCCGTGGCCGTTGGCCAGCTCCATCGCCTCGTCGAAGCTGGCGAAGGCGGCGACCCCCACGATCGGGCCGAACGTCTCGTTGCGGTACAGCTCGTCCTTGGCGGTCACGCCGTCGACGATCGTGGGGTGGCAGTACATCCCCGCGTCGGGGTCGCCGACGAACCCGGGCCGCGGGTTGGCCGCGGTGATCCGGCCGGTCCCGGTGGACCCGCTCAGCCGGTGGTGGCCCTCGACGAGGTCCAGCCAGCCGAGGAACCGCTCCAGGAAGCGCTCGTTCATCATCGGCCCGTACAGCACGTCCTGCATCGGGTCGCCGACCGCGGCCGCCCGGGTCGCGGCGGTGAAGCGCGCCAGGAACTCGTCGTGGACCGACTCGTGGACGATCACGGTCCCGAGCGACGTGCAGCGCTGGCCGGCGGTGCCGAACCCGCTGAACAGCGCGCCCTCCACCGCCAGGTCAAGGTCGGCGTCGTCCATCACCACCATCGGGTTCTTGCCGCCCAGCTCCAGGCAGGGCGACTGCAGGTGGCGTCCGCACAGCTCGCCGATGCGGCGCCCGACGTCGCTGGAGCCGGTGAACCCGACCTTGTCGACCAGCCCCTGGCCGAGCGCCTGCTCGAGCCCGTCGAAGGTGGTCGGCCCGTCGGCGACGACCAGGTTGAGCAGCCCCTCGGGCAGCCCCGCGTGCCACAGCAGCTCGGCGAACGCGTTCGCGGCGGTGGCCGCGTACTCGGCCGGCTTCCACACCACCGCGTTGCCGCAGACCAGCGCGGGCACGATGTACCAGGACGGGACGGCGACCGGGAAGTTCCCGGCGGTGACGATCGCCGCGACCCCGACGGGGGTGCGGAACGTGAGGAGCTGCTTGTCGGGCATCTCGCTCGGGACCGTCTGCCCGTACAGCCGCCGGCCCTCCCCGAGGAAGAAGCTGCACGTGTCGATGATCTCCTGCACCTCGCCGAGCGCCTCGGCCCAGGGCTTGCCGATCTCGCGCGTGACGATCCGCGCCAGCGCCTCCTTGTTCGCCTCGACCAGGCGGCCCACCTGCTGCACGGCCCGGCCGCGGACGGGCGCGGGCGTCGCCGCCCAGGCGGGCTGCGCCGCGCGCGCCGCGCGGCAGGCCGCGAGGAACGCCGCCGCGTCGCCGAGCTGGACCTCCGCCACGACGTCGCCGGTGCGCGCCGGGTTGACGGCCACGAGCCGCTGCCCGCCCTCGGCGGGGAGCGGCTGGCCGCGGACGATCGAGCGGATGGTGGCCGGCATCGTTGCCTCCTGGGACGTCGGGCGCGGGCGGCGTGCCGCCGCACGCCAGCGTAGCCCGGCGGGCCGGACCTGGGCAGGGGTCGCGGACCGGGCGCGGGTCAGCGGCGCCGCGGCGGCCGCAGGCGGACGTGCAGGTGGTCGTCGTGGTTGCGCCAGGTCCACACGACCTTGCGGGGGCCGCGCAGCCCGGTGCGCGGCCCCACGAAGACGTCCTGCGCGCCCGCGCGCACGAACCGGTCGACGAGGTCCTGGGCGAGGGCGCGGTCGATCTGGCCGGGGCGCACCGGGGCGCGCTCCAGGCGGTCGCGGCGCGGGTAGTAGACGTCCACGTCCAGCCCGTTCTGGTGCGAGGCGTGCCCGTCGCCGCCGAAGCTCGGGCCGAACGGGCCGCCGTGGGGGCGGCTGAGGTCGCCGACGACCACGCGCGGCGCGCCCGGGTGGGCGGCGGCGTGCTCGCGCACGACCCTGAGCAGGGTGCGGACCAGCCGGTCGGTGCCCCAGCGGCGCCAGCCGCGGTTGCCGGTCGTGCGGCGGGGGGTGTCCCAGGTGACGAAGTGCTCGCCCTCCACGGGCAGCTGCACCCCGGCGACCAGGCGGCCAGCGGTCGGCCGGCCGAGCGGCCTGGACCGGCGCCACGCGATGCCCGCCTCGAGCCGGCGCAGCGCCGCCTGGCGCCCGGCCGCGCCCGCGGGCCGCTCGCCGGGGACCGCCAGCCGCAGCCCGGCCGGCGCGCCCCGGGCGGCGCCGTGGCCGGCCGGCCCGGAGCCGGGCAGGACCCCCGACAGCACGACCGCGAGGGACAACCCGCCGGTCAGCAGCAGCGCGCGCCGCCAGCGCGCGCGGCGAGGACGGCTCACACGGGGACCGCGGCCGGTCATCGCACCTGCGCGGGGACGGCGAGCGGGCCGCGCACCCCCGGCCGGCAGCGGAACAGGGCGCCGGCGAGGGGCTCGCCCGCGAGCCCCCTGGCCGCGCTGGTGACGTACAGGTCGCCCCGGTCGGGGCCGCCGAACGCGCAGGAGGTCACCTGGCTCGCCGGCAGCTCGACCTGGGCGTCCGGCCGCCCGTCGGGGGTGTGGCGGCGCACGCGCCCGCCGCCCCACAGGGCGACCCACAGGCAGCCGTCGTCGTCGATGGCCATCCCGTCCGGGGTGCCGTCGCGCCGGGGGATCGACACGACCCGGCGCCGGCGGGCGATGGCGCCGCTGCCGGGGTCGTAGTCGAACGCGTCGACCCCCTGGCTGGGGCTGTCGACGTAGTACATGGTCGCGCCGTCCGCCGACCATGCCAGCCCGTTGGAGATGCTCACGCCGCCGAGCATCCGGTGCACGCTGCGGTCCGGGTCCAGCCGGTACAGCGCCCCCGCGCCGGGGCGCTCGTCGTCGGCCACGGTGCCGGCCCACAAGCGCCCCCGGGGGTCGCACTTGCCGTCGTTCATGCGGTTGCCGGGCCGGTCGGCCTCGACGTCGGCGACCGGCGCCAGGGTCCCGTCGTCGCCGAGCACGGCGAACCCCCCGCGCACGGCCAGCAGCAGCCCGCCGGCCGCCCGCGGCACGGCCACGCCGACGTGCCGGCCGACCTCGACGAAGCGGTCCGCGCCGCTGGCGGGGTCGAACCGGTGCACCCGGCCGGCCAGGATGTCCACCCAGATCAGCTCGCCGCTGCGCGCGTCCCAGGCGGGGCCCTCGCCGAGCCGGGCGCGCGCGTCGACCACCACCTCCGCGGCCAGCCGCCGCGGGCCGCCGGCGGTCATGCGGTCGCGACCTGCTCGGTCAGGGCGCCCCGGTCGAACCAGACGCGCTCGCCGGTGAACAGCTCGGCCTCGGGATGCCAGGGGAAGGAGATGACGACCTGCAGCCGCACGGGCAGGCCGGTCGCCCGGATCCCCGCCCAGGTCCCGCGGTGGGTGCCGGTGAGGTCGGCGACCTCGATCACGCCCTGCGGCCCGATGGCGATGTCGGTGAGGTGGAACTTCACGTCCGGGAAGGCGCCGAGGAAGGTGGTGTAGAAGGCGCGGGCGCCCTCGTGCCCCTCCCAGCGCTGGCCGGTGGGCACGACCTCGTACACGCAGTCGGGGGTGAGGGTGGAGATGAGGCCCTCCAGGTCGCGCTCGTCCTCCGCGACCGAGTGCCGGATCCACAGCTGGCGCACCCGCTCGTACAGCTCCGGCGTGACCGGCCGCCGCAGCCGCTCCAGGATGTCCGAGCCGTCGCCGCCTCCCGCGTCCATGCCCGCTCGCTCCTTGCCCAGTGCCGCTCGCTCCTTGCCCAGTGAAGGTGTCCGCGATGCCTTCTGACCGCAGGCAGACGCCCCGAAGGAGGGCATCGCGGACACCTTCGGTCCGTGGCGGCTCAATCCATGGCGGCCCTGATGCGCTCCGCCGCCGCGTCCAGCTCCGCCGGGTCGGGGTCGCGGTCCGCGCGGGCGAAGTCCAGGTCGCCGAGCTGGTCGATCGGGACCACGTGCAGGTGCGCGTGCGGCACCTCCAGCCCCGCCACCACCAGCCCGACCCGCGCCGAGCCGAACGACCGGCGCAGCGCCCGGCCGACCCGCTGGGCGACCTGGAACACGTGCGCGGCCAGGTCCGGCGGCAGGTCCTGCCAGTGGTCGATCTCCTCCCGTGGGACCACGAGCGTGTGCCCGGGACGCAGCGGGTTGATCGTGAGGAAGGCGACGCAGCGGTCGTCCTGGTGGACGAAGCGGCCCGGCAGCTCGCCGGCGATGATCCTGCTGAAGACGCTGGCCATGCCGCGCATTCTACGCACCCGGGCCACGGCGCCGGGGAGCCGGCCGGGCCGGCGTCAGGGCACGCGCGGCAGCACCTCGGCGGCGAGCAGCTCCAGGTGGTCCAGGTCGTGCAGGTCGAGCACCTGCAGGTAGACGCGGGTCGCGCCGAGCGCGCCGAACACCTGGAGCCGGCCGACGACCTGATCCGGCCGCCCGGCCAGGCCGCGGACGAGCCGGTCGCGGTCCTGCCCGATCGCCGCGGCGCGGCGCTCCAGCTCGTCCTCGTCGCGGCCGCAGCAGACCGTCTGGGCGACCGAGAGGGTCAGCTCCGCGGGGTCGCGCCCGGCCTCGCGGCAGGCGTCGCGCACCCGCTCGAACTGCGCCCCGGTCTCCTCGACTGAGCGGAACGCGACGTTGAACTCGTCGGCGAAGCGGGCCGCCAGCCGGGGCGTGCGCCGCGGGCCGGCGCCGCCGAGGATGATCGGCGGGTGCGGCCGCTGCGCCGGACGCGGCAGCGGCGGGCAGCCCTCGAGCGCGTAGTGCCTGCCCCGGAAGGAGAACCGCTCGCCGTCCGGGGTCCGCCACAGCCCCGTGAGGATCTCGAGCTGCTCCTCCAGGCGCTCGAAGCGCTCGCCCACCGGCGGGAACGGGATCCCGTGCGTGACGTGCTCGGCCTCGTACCAGCCGGTGCCGAGGCCCAGCTCCAGCCGGCCGCCGCTCATGCGGTCGACCTGGGCGGCCGTGACCGCGAGCGGCCCGGGCAGCCGGAACGTCGCCGAGCTGACCAGCGTGCCCAGCCGGACGCGCTCGGTCTCACGTGCCAGGGCCGCCAGCGTCGCCCAGGCGTCGGTCGGGCCCGGACCCGGGTCGCCCGCGCCGATCCGCAGGTAGTGGTCGGAGCGGAAGAAGGCGTCGAAGCCCAGCTCCTCGGTCGCCTTCGCGACGGCCAGGAGCGTGTCGTAGTCGGCACCCTGCTGCGGCTCGGTGAAGATTCGAAGCTGCACGGTGGACCCCCGGAGTGCGCGGATCACGGCGGGACCGCGGCGGCGGCCCGCGCGCCGTCCAGCCGCTCGCGCAGGCCGTCCAGCTCTGCCCACAGGCCGGTCGGCAGGTGCCGGCCGAAGCCGGCGTAGTGCTGGTCGATGCCCGGCAGCTCCCGCCGCCACGCCGCGGCGTCGACCTCGAGCAGCTCCCGCAGCGTCGCCTCGTCCAGGTCCAGGCCCCCGGTGTCCAGGTCCTGCGGCCGGGGGACCCAGCCGACCGGGGTGGAGACCGCCCCACCGCGACCGGCGACCCGCTCGAACACCCACTTGACCACGCGGCTGTTCTCGCCGAAGCCGGGCCACAGGTACCTGCCGCCGGCATCCTTGCGGAACCAGTTGACGTGGAAGATGCGCGGCAGCCGCTCCGGGTCGGCCTTGGCGCCCAGGCTCAGCCAGTGGCCGAAGTAGTCGCCCATGTTGTAGCCGCAGAACGGCAGCATCGCGAACGGGTCGCGGCGCAGCTTGCCGACCTGGCCCGCCGCTGCCGCGGTCGTCTCCGAGGACACGATCGAGCCCATGAAGACCCCGTGCGGCCAGCTGAACGACTCGTGCACCAGCGGCACCACGCCGCTGCGCCGCCCGCCGAACAGGATCGCCGAGATCGGCACGCCCGCGGGGTCCTCCCACTCCGGCGCGATCGAGGGGCACTGGCCGGCGGGCGCGGTGAAGCGCGCGTTGGGATGCGCCGCGGGCCTGCCGCTGTCCGGCGTCCAGTCCTGGCCGCGCCAGTCGGTCAGGTGCGCCGGCGGCGGCTCGGTCAGGCCCTCCCACCAGACGTCGTCGTCGTCGGTGCGGGCGACGTTGGTGAAGATCGAGTTGGCGCGCACGGTCGCGACCGCGTTGGGGTTGGTCCTGGTGCTGGTCCCCGGCGCGACGCCGAAGAAGCCGGCCTCCGGGTTGATCGCGTACAGCCGGCCGTCGTGGCCGAACTTCATCCATGCGATGTCGTCGCCGACCGTCTCGACCTTCCAGCCGGGGATGGTCGGGACCAGCATCGCCAGGTTGGTCTTGCCGCACGCCGAGGGGAACGCGCCGGCGAGGTAGCGGGTCTCGCCCTCGGGCGAGGTGACCTTGAGGATCAGCATGTGCTCGGCGAGCCAGCCCTCGTCGCGGGCGATCACCGAGGCGATCCTGAGCGCGAAGCACTTCTTGCCGAGCAGCGCGTTGCCGCCGTACCCCGACCCGTACGACCAGATCTCGCGGGTCTCGGGGAAATGCGTGATGTATTTGTTGTCCGGGTTGCACGGCCAGGGGACGTCCCGCTCCCCGGGTTCCAGCGGCGCGCCGAGCGAGTGCAGGCAGGGCACGAACTCCCCGTCGTCGCCGAGCAGCTCCAGGACGCCGGAGCCCATGCGGGTCATGATCCGCATGCTGACCACCACGTACGGCGCGTCGGTGAGCTGCACGCCGATGTAGGACTTGTCCGAGCCGAGCGGGCCCATGCAGAACGGGATCACGTACAGCGTGCGGCCGCGCATCGAGCCGCGGTACAGGTCGGTCATGACCGTCCGCATCTCCGCGGGCGCGCGCCAGTTGTTGGTCGGCCCGGCGTCCTCCTGCTGCTCGGAGCAGACGAACGTGCGGTCCTCGACGCGGGCCACGTCGCCCGGGTCGGAGGCCGCGTGGTAGGAGTTGGGCCGCAGCTCGCCGTTCAGGCGCACGAACGTCCCCCGCTCGACCATCTCGGCGCAGAGCCGGTCGTACTCCTCCTGCGAGCCGTCGCACCAGTGCACCTGGTCGGGCCGGCAGAGATCGATGGTCCACTCGACCCACTCGAGCAGGCGGCTGTGGCTGGTCGGCGCGTCCCCCAGCCCGCCGGGGGCGGCAAGGTGGCGGGTCATGGCGTGATCATCCTTCCGAGCACGGGTGCCTCCTGGTGCTGCTGTCGCCGTCGGCGTCGAGCCGGTCGGTCCGTCGCCGGTGCCTGACACCACTGTCGGCGACGAGGGTCAGACTCCGGAAGGTTCGTTCGGGTCACGCACTGGCCGCCATTCGTCCCCAGCCGGCCGAACCGGGTCAGCGCGGCACGGATGGCGGCTCGGTGAAGATCACGGTCACGTTCGTGTAGCCGAGGGAGCGGAGCATCCCCTGCAGCATCGCCCGGGTGTTCCCCTCGGCGCGCTCGGCCAGGCCGCTCTCGCCCGCCGCCTCGGCCAGCTTGCGCTCGGCGAGCAGGTACAGCTGCCGCTCGTCGCCCGGGTCGTTGCCGAACGCGTCCCCGAGCCGGTCGAGCAGCCCGCGCTGGTGGCTGACGACGCGGCTGCGGGCGGGGTCCACATGCGGCTTGCCGAGCGTCGGCGGCGGCAGGGTGACCGTGACCGAGCGGCGGTCGGGCGAGACGCGGATGGCGTCCTTGCCCAGCCGGCCGAAGTCCACCTCCGCGTCGACGTTGCCGCCGGCGACGAACAGGATCCGCTCGCCCTTGACCGCCGAGGGGACCAGCGGCGCGTCCTTCTCCAGGTCGATGATGACCTGGTAGTTGCCGCTCGCCGCCTTGTAGACGTGCAGGTCCTCGATCGCCTTGAGCAGGACCGGCTGGCTGCGGTCGACCGTGCGGGCGCCGAACGGGTTGCGCAGCAGCGACCGCATCCCCGTCAGCGCGAACGCGAGCGCGACCACGGCGACCACCGCGAGCACCACCAGCGGCCAGCGCGCCCGGCGCCCGTCGCGGGGCAGGGGCACCCGCGGCCAGCTCTGCGGGGGCTGCTCGTGGGAGGGCAGCTGCTGGGTGTCGCGACGCCTCGACACTGGGCCTCCCCCTCCTCTTCCCCTCGGGTTCCCTCGTGGTCGACCAGTTCATCGTATCCGTACCCAGCGACCGGGGTGGCCACGCGAGTGGCCGTGCGTCACCCTGAGCGGTCGGTGACGCGGGCGCCCGCGCCGAGCGTGGGCACCAGCGGCAGGCCCACCAGGATCGGCAGGTAGTTGCTGAGCAGCCGCCAGCCGAGCACGGTCACGCCGGCCGCGGCGCTGGGCGCGCCCGCGAGCGTCAGCACCCCGGTCATCGCCAGCTCGACCGCGCCCACCCCGCCGGGGGTGAGCGGCAGCGCCGCGATCCACTGCCCGGCGACGTAGGCCAGCGGCACGATCTCCAGCGGGACGCCGTGGCCGACCGTGGCCGCGACGAGCACGAGGACGGCCATGTCGAGCAGCCAGTTGCCCGCGGCCCAGCCCGCTGCCCGGCCGAGCACCCTGCGGTCGCCGGCCACGTCGTCCAGCCCCCGCACGGCCTGCTCGACGGTCCCCCCGACCGTCGCGGGATCCAGCCGGCGGCGGAGCGGGCCGCGCAGCACCAGCGCCGCGAGCCGTCCGGCGAGCCGTCCGAGCGCCTCGGGGTGGCGCAGCGCGGGTCGGACCACCGCGGCCGTGGCCACCACCGCGACCGCCATGCCGGCCGCCCCGAGCGCGACCCCGCCGCCGTGGCGGCCGATCAGCGACAGCAGCGCGGCCAGCGGCAGCAGCAGGGCGAGCACCGCGGCCGACAGCAGCCCGCTCGCGGCCAGCGCCGCCGCGGCCTGACCGCCGCGCAGCCCCGCGCGGCGCAGTGCGGAGACGACGGCGGCGAGCGCGACGGTGGTCCCGCCCGGCAGCGAGCGGCCGAGCGCGGTCCCGGCCAGCACCACGCGCCCCAGCAGTCCCCGCGGGGCGTGCTGGCCCATGGAGCGCAGCAGGGTGCGCACCAGCTCCGCGTACGACAGCAGGCTGGCACCCTCCAGCAGCAGCAGGACCGGCAGCAGCCACCAGGTGGCGGCGCTGAGCGCCCGCTCGGACGCGTGCAGCCTGGCCTGCTGGCGTCCCAGCAGCCACACCGCGAGCGCGGCCGCGGCCGCCAGCCAGACGAACGGCAGGACCGTCCGCAGGCGGATGCGCGGAGCCGCACGCGTCCTGGTCACCGCGGTCCTCCTCTGCCGTGCGGAGCCCCACCCGGGCCCGCGGATGCGCGGATCCCCGGACCCCCGGGCGGTGGCAGGGCAGAGGCTACCGTCAGCGCCGCGGGACGGTGACGTCGAACCAGCGGTGGCGGGCACGCTGCTGGGTCACGTCGACGTGGACGTGCTTGGTCTGCGTGTAGGCCAGGTAGCCTTCCTCGCCCAGCTCACAGCCGACCCCGGACTGCTTGACGCCGCCGAAGGGGTAGCGCGGGTTGAGCAGATGGTAGTCGTTGACCCACACGGTCCCGGTGCGCAGCCGCTCCGCGACCTTGACCGCCCGGGCCGGGTCGCGGCTCCAGACCGCGCCGGCCAGCCCGTACATGGTCGCGTTGGCCAACTGGACCGCGTGCTCGTCGTCGTCGAACGGGATCACGGTCAGCACTGGGCCGAAGATCTCCTCCTGGGCGATGCGCGCGCCCGGGTCGACGCCGGTGAAGACGGTCGGCGCGAAGTAGAAGCCGCCCTCGTGGCCGGGGACGGCGACCCGGCTGCCGCCGGTGGCGAGCTTGGCGCCCTGCTCCTGGCCGAGCGCGACGTAGCGCTCGACCCGTTCGAGCTGCTCGGCGCTGACCAGCGGGCCCATGTCGCTGGCCTTGTCCGCCGCCGGGCCGACCCGGATCCGCTCGGCGGTCTCGACCAGGCGCGCGACCACCTCGTCGTGGATCGGACGCGCGACCAGCAACCGGCTGCCGGCGGTGCAGACCTGGCCGGCGTGGAAGAAGATCGCGTACGCCGCCCCGTCGACCGCGAGGTCCAGGTCGGCGTCGTCCAGCACGACGTTGGCGGACTTCCCGCCCAGCTCCAGCAGGACGTTCTTGACCGTCCCCGCCGCCAGCGCGGCGACGTGGCGGCCGACCTCGGTGGAGCCGGTGAACGCCAGCTTGTCGACCTGGGGCGAGGCGACCAGCGGCTCCCCCGCCTCGGGCCCGAACCCGGGCAGCACGTTGACCACGCCGTCGGGCACCCCCGCCTCGGCGCAGATGCGCCCCAGCTCGACCGCGGTGCAGGGCGTCTGCTCGGCGGGCTTGAGCACGACCGAGTTGCCCGCGGCCAGCGCCGGCGCGAGCTTCCAGGCCGCGTTCTGCAGCGGGAAGTTCCAGGGGATGATCGCCGCGCACACCCCGATCGGCTCCCGCCGCAGGTAGTTGTGGCTCGGGCCGGGGGCGACCGTGAACGGCAGCGGCACCTCGGTCGGCACGCGCGTGGCCAGGTCCGCGAAGGTCCTGAACGTGAAGGCCGCGCCGGCGACGTCGGCGGAGCGGACCTTGCGGACGGTCCCGCCGGAGTCGCGCACCTCCAGCTCGACCAGGCGCGGTGCCTCCTCCTTCAGCTTGGCGGCCACGGCGGACAGGACCGCCGCGCGCCGCTCGGGCTTCAGCCCCGACCAGCGGCCGTCGTCGAAGGCCGAGCGCGCGGCCCGCACCGCGCGCTCGGCGTCCGCCGCGGTCGCGCTCGCGACGGTCGCGTGCGGCTGCCCGGTGGACGGGTCGAGCGTCTGGAGCGTCCCGCCCTCCGCCGCCTCGGTCGGTTCGCCGTCGATGAACAGCTGGTAGTCGCTCGCCATGCTCCCGCTCCCGCTCCTGCCCCCTGATCGGCGGCTCCCGCCCTGCTCCCCGACGGCCGTCCCCACCTCGCCCCCGACCGGCGGTTCCCCGTCCTCACCCTCCGACCGGCGGTTCCTACCCTGCTCTCCAACGGCGGCGAGGGCCAGTCGACGGCTGGCTACGGCTGGTGCGCGCGGGGTGCGGCGCCGGTGCCCGGCGCCAGCGCGCGCAGCTGCGCGGCGGCCGCGATGCGCTCCTCGGCGATCCGGTCGGCGACCTCCGCGGTCGGGCGCCCCTCGGCGCGGGCGCGGCGGAAGATCAGCTCCAGCGCCGCGGCCACACCCTCCACCGCCGCGTCCAGCCGCTCGCTCGAGTAACCCAGCTCGCCCGCGCCGATGACCGCGTACGGCGCGGCCGAGTTGATCACGTAGTCCGGCGCGTACAGGATGCCGTGCTCCATCAGGCGCCGGCCGTCCTGCGGTGTGGCGAGCTGCGCGTTCGCGCCACCTGCCACGATCCGGCAGCGCAGCCGCGGGATCGTGTGCCCGTTCAGGACCCCGCCGACCGCGTTGGGGCTGAACACGTCGCAGTCGGCGTCGTAGAGCGCGTCGGGCTCCGACAGGTCGATGCCCAGCTCGCCCGCCACGTCCTTGGCCCGGGCCGGGTCCAGGTCGGCGCCGACCACCTTCGCGCCCGCCGCCGCGAGCAGACGCGCCAGCTCCCCGCCGACGCCGCCGAGCCCCTGCACCGCGACGCGGCGGCCGCTGAGATCGGGGGTGCCCTCGACCTCGTTCAGGGCGGCGCCGATCCCGACGAGGACGCCGCGCGCGGTGAGAGGCGTGGACGCACCGGTGCCGCCGAAGCGCTCGTCGATCGCCCACACGTAGTCGGTCTCGCGCGCGATCTCGGCCATGTCGGCCGCGGACGTGCCGAGATCGGGGCCGGTCCCGAAACGGCCGGCGAGCAGCTGGACGAAGCGGCCGAACACCCTGAGCAGCAGGTGCTTGTCGGCACCGCCGTCCTCCTTGAGGATCACGGCCTTGCCGCCGCCGCGCGGCATGTCGGTGAAGGCGAACTTGTAGGTCATGCCGCGCGCCAGGCGCAGCGCGTCGACGAGCGCCTCCTCCTCGGAGGCGTAGGCCTTGTAGCGGGTGCCGCCCCGGGCGGGTCCCAGCGCGGTGTCGTGGACGGCGATGATCGCTTTCATCCCCGTCACCCGGTCGTGGCAGAAGATGACCTGCTCGTGACCGGACTCGATCATCCTGTCGAAGACGCCCACGCCGCCCTCCTTGGCTCCGTTGCCAACCGCTCGTCCGACACCACGGGACGAGACGCCGCGGACACTCACGTACCCATTGTCGCTCATGCTTGAACGATCGATCCAGATCTGCCAAAAATTCGAGACGATCTGTCAACGAATTGCGATCACAGGAGACAGGATGTCCGATACGGAGATCGCCGGGCCAGGCACCGACGAACAGACTGCCCGTCCCCTGGACGCGGTGGACCGGGCGATGGTGCAGGCGCTCTGCGAGGACGGCCGGATCGCCATGATCGACCTCGCACAGCGTGTCGGGGCCTCCCGCGGCAACGTCTACCAGCGGTACGAGCGGCTGCGCCGGGAGGGTGTGATCCAGGGGTTCACCGCGCGGGTGGACCCGCGCCGGCTCGGGCTGCCGGTTGCCGCCTACGTGAGCCTCAAGGTGGAGCAGGACGCGTGGCGAGGGGTGCGGCAGAAGCTCCTGGCGCTGCCCGAGGTCGAGCACGTCGCGCTCACCACGGGCGACGCGGACTTCGTCGTGCTGGTGCGCGCCGGCGACATCCACCGGCTCCGCGACGTGATCCTCGACCGCCTGCGCCAGGTCCCGGGCGTGCGGACGACCTACACCACGCTCATCCTCGACGAGCAGGGCCGCGGGACCGCCATGCCCGGGTGAGCGCCGCGGACGGGTCCGGGAGAGCACGCCGAACTGGGGCCGAAAACAACCACCACGCCACCGGGGTTCCGGTGGCGTGGTGGTTGTGGGTGGTGCGGCGGTGTCCTGCTCTCCCGCTCCCGGGTGGGGGCAGTACCATCGGCGCTGGAGGGCTTAACTGCCGGGTTCGGGATGGTGCCGGGTGTTGCCCCTCCG
>DATFRI010000050.1:0-15634 GCA_035263405.1 Actinomycetes bacterium
CGGAACACCTCGTTGGTCACCACCGAGGCGCCCTCGGCGTCCAGGACCTCGCGCACGCTGGCCACGTACCGCAGGTGCGGGCCGCCGTGGGCGCGCAGGTCCCGCTGGCCGATGAACACCACGAAGTCGATCGCGCCGGCGACCAGCTGCGCGGTCGCATGCACCGGCAGCCGTTCCGCCGACTGGATCGCGTAGGTCGCGATCCGCTGGAAGGTGTACTCGCTCGAGGTCGCGTGGATGGTGCACATCGACCCGTCGTTGCCCTGACTCATCGCGTTCAACATCGACAGCACCTCGTCGCCCAGCACCTCCCCCACGATCACCCGGCTGGGGTCCATCCGCAGGCCGTGACCGACCAGCTCGGCCATCCTCACCTCGCCCTCGCCCTCGGCGTTGGGCTCGCGCGCCTCCAGCGCCACCACGTCGGGGTGCAGCTCCCCCAGCTCGTGCAGCCCCAGCTCCAGCGACTTCTCGATCGTGACCAGCCGCTCACCCGGCGGGATCACGTTCGCCAGCGCCCGCAGCAGCGTCGTCTTGCCCGCGTTCGTGCCGCCGGCGACCACCACGTTCTTGCGCGCCAGCACCACCGCGGCCAGGAACGACTTCAGGCCCTCGTCGATCGCGCCCAGGCCGACCAGATCGTCCAGGAAGACGCGCGGGTAGCGGTGGCGGCGGATCGACAACGCCGGGCGGGTGGCCACGCCCATGATCGCCGACAGCCGGCTGCCGTCCGGCAGGCGCAGGTTCAGCCGGGGGCTGCCGGCGTCGAACCGCCGCTCGTTCATCCCCAGGCGCGCGGCCATGAGCCGGATCAGCTCCACCAGCTCCTCGTCGGAGTCGGCGACCGGCGGGCCGGCGACTTTGGTGCCGTCGGCGTAGGTGAGCCACACGGTGTCGTAGCCGTTGACGTTGATGTTCTCGATGTCAGGGTCGGCCAGCAGCGGCTCCAGCCGGCCCACGCCGAACAGCGCCGCGTCGACCTGCCGGGCGATCTGGTCCTCCTCGCCCTGCTCCAGCAGGGGTTTGCCGAGCGCGAGCAGCCGCTGCTGGTGGCGCTCGATCGCCTCCAGGATCAGCTGGCGGCCCAGCTGGCGGCGGTCGTCCTCGTCCATCCCCGGCCGCCCGCGGCCCTCCAGGCTGCCCTGCCCGGCGCTGAGCAGCTCGGCGACCTCCCGCCGCAGCCTGCGCACCAGCTCCTGGGTCAACGGGTCACCTCCCTGCCGGAGCCCACGTTGTGGTCCGGCAGGCCGGGCGGCGTGGCGGCACCGGCCGGCGGCTGCCCCCAGGCAGGACCCGCGCCTGTGCCGGGACCCGCACCCTGGTCCGGGAATGTCTCGGTCGGCCGGATCGGCGGGGTCGCACGCTCGTCGAGGACGGCGCCGAGCAGGGGGTGCTGCGGTCCGGGCGGTACGGCGGGCCGCTGCGGCAGCTGGTCGAGCAGGGCGCGGGCGGAGCGGATCAGCAGCGAGGTCGCCAGCCGCCTCGGGGATCCGGGCTCCCCGGCGAGCATCCCGGCCGCGCGCGGGTCGTCGGCGACGGCCGCGACCAGCGACGGCCGCAGGCCCGCGGCGTCCAGCGCCTCGCGCACCTCCGCCGGCCCGTAGGGGCGTTGCCCCACCAGCACCAGCCCGACCGGCAGGCCCGTCTCCTGGAGGGCGAGCAGCCGCGTGCGCGCGTGGGCGATCCCCTCCGCGGAGGGCCGGGCGACCAGCAGCACCAGGTCGGCGTGGCCGAGGAGCTGGCCGCTGGGGGCGCCGGGCAGGAGGCGCCCGCAGTCGGCCAGCACGTCCGCCTCGGGCAGCCCGGCGAGCACGGGGCCCAGCGCGCCCCACAGGCTGCCGAGCGCCAGCGCCTGCTCGGACGCGGGCGGGCCGAGCAGCACCGACGCCCGGCCGGCGTCGTCGCTTCCCGGCAGGCGCTGCGTGTGCCGCCACAGCTCGCCGGCGTCGAGCCGCCGGCGGGCGGCGGCCGCGAGCGTGAGCATGCTCGGCGCCGGCGGCAGGCCCCAGCGGGGCGCCAGGTCCCCGCCAGCCGGGTCGCACTCGGCCACCAGCACCGGGCGCGGCCAGACGGCGGCCAGCGCGAGCGAGGTGACCGTGACACCCGGCGCGCCCTTCGCGGACGCGAGGACGATCAGGCTCACGGCGCGGTCCCGCCGTCGCCGGCGCCGGTCCCGCCGTCGCCCTGCCCCGCGCCGGCGTCCCCGCCGGCCGGGACCGGGACGGACACCGGGCCGGACGCGGGCAGGACCACGATCCCGACCTGGCCGGCGGCGCCGTAGCGGGCCACCGTCGTGGCGTCCTCCTGGCGCACGACCAGGGTGACGACGGTCGCCTCCGACGTCTCCGAGCGGCGCTGGTCGAACACGCGCGCCTCGGGGACCAGCACGGTCCCCGCGCGCGGGCCGCCCTGGGCGCCCGTGTTGGCGCCGCGCGCCGCGACGAGCAGCACCCGGTCGCCGGGACCGAGCCCCTCGGCGGGCAGCTGGCCGGGCTGCAGCACGACCCCGACCTTGGCCTGGCCCGGCCCGGGGACGGCCTGCGCGGTCACCTGCGCGCGCGTGGGCAGCGCGCCCTTGGGCAGGGTGGCCGCCGCGACCTGGCCGACGACCCGCGGGCGCTCGGCGGCCGGGAGGGTCTGGACCCCGGGGTCGGTGGCGACGCGCACCTCGGCGAGGTCGGCATCGCGGATCACCTGCCCGGCCTGGACGGTGCGGCTCATGACCAGGACCGGCACGCGGTTGCCGACGCGCAGGAACAGCGCTCCGGCCACCGCGGCGGTGACCAGCATCAGGGCGGCCCCGAGGACGACCAGCGCGGGCTGGCGCCTGCGGCCGGGCGGCCCGAGCCGCAGCGGCGCCTCCACCCGGGCCTGGCCGTCCCGGGCGTGGCGGGATCGAGGTGGAGAGGCGGTGGCCACGAGACTCCTTCGGGTCGCTGACGGCGGTCGGGGGCCGGGCCGCGGCGGCCGGTGCCGCGCCGACGGCCGGCTCAGGGGCTGCGGGCGTTGAGCGACTGGTACTCCGCGACGCGGAGCGTGGTCGTGTCGTCGGTGGTCAGGTCGGGCAGCGTCCCCCCGCCGGCGGCGCCCTCCACCGTCCAGGTGACGCTCCAGGAGAGCGTCGCGGTCAGGCGGAAGCGCTCGCCGGGCTGCCCGGCCGAGGAGCGGCGGTAGAGGTGCCCGCAGTCGGGCGAGGGCGCGGTCGGGTCCGAGACGCCGGCCGCGTAGGGTGTGCCCGGGCCGGTGCAGGTCACGGTCGTGCCGTCGCCCATGGTCCAGACGACCCGCTCGGGGCGGGCGACGGCGGTGACGGTCACGCCCCCCTCGGTGAGCCTCTTCCGACGCTGGCCCCAGGACTCCGGCGCCACCCACATCCAGGTCGGGAAGTTCACCACCGCCGAGCGGGAGGACGACGGCGAGGTGCGGATGATCGGCGGGTTCACCCTGAGCTGGTCCACGGCGTGCTGCGCCACGACCGCGGGGTCCACCGCCGGCGCGGCGGGCAGGATCGGGATGTTGGCGTTCATGGCGGGGTCCCGGCAGCCGGTGCGGCGCACCCAGGTCGCGTCGGCGGGACCGGCGACGTCGCGGTAGCGCTCGGCCAGCGGGGCGTCGCCGGGGCCGGAGATCGGCAGGTAGATGCAGCCGCTGTCGTCGGAGCCGCCGCCGGCGTGCTCGCCGCCCGGGCGCCCGGGCGTGCCGGCCTCGATGCGCACGGTGTCCGGGCCGGTCCTGGCCGCCTCGCCGAACTCCCCGCCGGGGTCGGCCGCGGCGGCCGTGGCGGTGGCGAGCAGCACGATGCCCGCCAGGCCCAGCACGGCCGCGGCCCGCCGACGCACCCGGCTCAGCATCGGTCGGGCACCACCTCGAGCCTGGTCACCTTCCAGCCCGCACCGGCCGGCTCCAGGATCGCGTTGAACAGGTCGGGCGGGGACCTGCGGGCGGCGACCGCCCGGCCGGTCGCCGCGTCGACCTCCACCCACCCGCTGACGTCGACGCAGTCCTCCACGGACGCGCGGACGTTCAGGCGCACCCAGGCGATGTGCGGGTCGCTCCTGATGTTGCCGCGCAGCACGATCCCGCGGTCGGCGTACTCGCGCATCTGCTGGCGGTTCTTGGCGAGCTGCTCGCCGGCGGCGTACCTGGACAGCAGCGGGGAGGCGCCGTCGGGGTGCTTGCCGACCTCGACCAGGTCGGCCCACATCCCCCGGTAGCTGCGCAGCGCCCGCTCCTCGGCGACGTCCAGCGGGTCGGTGGACCCCGCCGTGGTGGCCGGTGCCGGCCTCGCGCTCAGCGTGAGGTCCAGGGTGGTGGCCGGGTGCGCGGCGGGTACGGGTTGCCGGCTGTGGCCGCAGCCCGCGAGCACGATGGCGCCCAGCGCTGCCATCCCGACCCACCTCGGTGGTCGCAGGTACTTCATCGCGTTTCTTATGGGTGGTGCTGCACTGTCTGACGGGGGTGGCGAGGACCGGGCACCAAGGCGTATTTCATCAGGTCGATGCACGCAAGTGAAGCAATACGAGCAGTTTCATATCGATCTGTTACGCGTGTGCAGACGCTGGATCCGTACGTTTTGCTGCGTACCGGGCGTGCCAGCGCTTTGCCCCGATCGGTTCGAATCGCGCGACGAAATGGCGCGGGCGCCGGCTGACCGGGGTCCGCGGGCCGTGCGGACCCGGGACGCGGACGCGGCCCCGGCGGGCCGATCCGGCCGCCGGGGCCGCGTCCGTGGTGCGGCGTGCGGGGCGTCACACGTTCGGCCCCTGCTCGCCCGTCCGCTCCTCGCCCGGTCCCTCCTCGGCGAGGAGGGCGTACAGGCGGCGGCGGGCCTCGGTGAGGATCTCGATGGCGCGCGCCTGCTGCTGCTCGCTGCCGGCGAAGGCCACCTGGCGGACCGCCCCGAGGATCCCGCCGATGGCGTCGCGCATGCGGAACGCCGTCGGGCCGACCCCCTCGGCGACCTCCTCCCACGGCGCCTGCGACGCCGTGATCCGCTCGGCCTCGGCGCGGCCGCTCTCGGTCAGGGAGAACCGCCGCTTGCCCTCGGCCTGCTCGCCGGTGACCAGGCCCTCCTCCTCGAGCATCTGGAGGGTCGGGTAGACCGAGCCGGGGCTCGGCCGCCACATCCCCCCGGTCCGCTGCTGGAGCTCCTGGATCATCTCGTAGCCGTGCATGGGCCGCTCGGCCAGGAGCGCGAGGATCGCCGCGCGGACGTCGCCGCGCCGGGCGCCCCGCCGCCCTCGGCCGTGCCCGAAGGGGCCGTGCCCGCCGAACGGCGCCTGCCACTGCCCCCAGGGCCCGAACGGCCCGAAGGCGGCGTGGCGGTCCTCCCACCGGCCGTGCCCGTGCTGATGTCTGCGATGCATCGCGCATCACACTCCTTACTGGTCGTCGCCATGCGCCGGTCGCATGGCTTCCGTGACGATCGCCGTAGCGATATATCGTCATAGTATCGCGATGCAACAGCGATGGCACGGGGAGTATTCCCGGTCCGGGAGCCGAGGGCGCGACCTGTCCCGCCCGCGCCGCTGCGCCACGGCGGCCGCGGCCGCTCAGCGGTAGCGGCGGCGGCGGAACAGGTCGCGGTGGACCGAGCCGACGCGGTCCAGGAACAGCAGGCCGTCCAGGTGGTCCAGCTCGTGGAGCAGGGCCCGCGCCTCGAACGCGTCGGCCTCGACCAGCCGCCCGCCGCCCTCCGGCGTGCGCCCGCGGACCGCCACGCTCGCCGGGCGCGCCACGTCCCCGGTCAGGTCCGGGACGCTCATGCAGCCCTCGCGGGCGACCTCCGGGTCGGCGGCGCGGACCAGCTCGGGATCGAACAGGACGATCAGCCCGTGGCTCGAGCGGGTCTTGCGGTGGCCGGTCACGTCCACGACCAGGGCGCGCCGCGGGACGCCGATCTGCGGCGCGGCCAGGCCGACGCAGTGGTCGAAGGCCCGCATGGTGTCGACGAGGTCGCGGGCGAGCGCGAGGGCCCGCTCGTCGACGCGGCCCACCGCCGCAGCCGGCCGCTTGAGGGCGGGCGCGGGCATCCGCACCACCGGCCGGACCGCCATGGTCAGAGCACGTCGGCCTCGTCAGGGCGCATGCTGACCTCGACGCCCAGCTCGGCGGCGACCGCGCGCAGGTCCGCCTCGACCCGCTGCGCGGTCCCCGGCCGGACGTCCACCTCGAAGTGCATCACGTACACGGGCTCGGGCTCGCC
Source organism: Actinomycetes bacterium (assembly GCA_035263405.1). GTDB lineage: Bacteria > Actinomycetota > CALGFH01 > CALGFH01 > CALGFH01 > DATFRI01. Next base: position 6,206 of record DATFRI010000050.1, read on the forward strand.
GACCACGCGGGTCTGCAGGTCGGTGATGTTCACCCCGGCGGCGGCGAGCACGCCCGAGACCCGTGCCACCAGGCCGGGCCGGTCGGCCCCGTAGACCGCGATCACGTGCCGCTGGCCGCTGGGCCGCGCGCTGGTCACGTCGTCGGTGACCGACCGCACGGTGAGCTGGAGGTCCAACCGGCCGGCGACCTCGCCGAGCGAGGCCTCCAGCTCCGCCGGGCCGATCCGCGCCGGGGCCGAGACCACCAGCATGACCGCGAAGTGGCCCCGCAGGATGGTCATCGAGGAGTCCTCGAGGTTGCAGCCCGCGTCCGCCAGCCCGCGCGCGACCGCGGCGACGATGCCCGGGCGGTCCAGGCCGAACACGGAGACGGCGAAGCGAGGCACGGCGCGAGCCTACCGGCTACGCGCCGGTCACCGCGCGTACCAGCAGCCAGCCCCCCGCGAGCAGCGTGGCGGTCGCGGCGCACACGAACAGCCCGCTCCACAAGGGCGCCGGGGCGAGCAGGAGGCGGCCGGCCATCACCGCGTCGGAGAGGTCGCGCCGGCCCTCGCGGCCGCGCAGGTGCGTCCACGCCGCACGCCACCCGCCGGCCAGCAGCAGGACGGCCAGCCCGCTCCCGACCCCGGTGACCACCGCGGACGGCCCGGCCCACGCCAGCCAGCCGAGCAGCGCCGCGACGGCCAGGGTCGACCCCACACCCCAGGCGTTGCGGACCCACAGCGCCAGCAGCAGCCCGGCGACCGCGGCGGCGAGCCCGACCCACCAGCGGGTCAGCCCGGCCACCACCAGCCAGGCGCCGGCGAGGCCGGCGAGGCCCGGCGCCGGGTAGCCGGCGAGCGCGACGGCCCCGCCCCGCAGCCGGCCGAGGCCGGCGGGCAGCGTGAACGTGGTCAGGCCGGCCGTGTTCGCCCACAGGTGGACGCGGCCGACCCGCCCGCCGAGCAGGATCGCGGTGACGGCGTGGCCCAGCTCGTGCACGGCGGTGACCGCCAGCCGCGCCAGCGACCACGTCCGCCGCGCCAGGCACAGCACCAGCCCGGCCGCCGCCCCGGCCAGGAACGCCGGCCCGACGGCGGGGCCGCCGCCGGCGCCGGGCAGCAGGTCCAGGCCGCTCATCGGTGCGCCCCGGAGAAGGGCATCGCGGACACCTTCACTCAGACGTGCGAGGACTCGACCGTCGCCGTGATGCTCTCACCGCGGCCCGGCGCGAGGCACACCGGCGGCAGCTCGAACCAGCGCAACGACTCGAAGTCCGCGGACAGCCCCGCCGGCGGGTCGGGCGGCTCCGGGACCTCCGGGCGGCCCGCGAGCAGGCCGGCGGCCTCCTCCAGGTAGCCGGCCAGCGCGGACTCGGGGGCGCGCCGGTGGGCCGCGGGGAAGCGCAGGCGTCCCTGGTCGTCGTAGGACAGGTCGCGCAGGCGCACGGGTGGCTCGGCCGCGCCGAGCCGGTGGCGCCACAGGCCGTTGGCCGGCTCGAAGCGGTAGTCGGGCAGGAGCTTCGCGCCCTCGCGCGCCACCATGCGGACGGCCTGGAGGACGTACTCGAAGACCGGCTCGGAGATGAAGTAGTTGAAGTTGACCCGCACCCAGCCGGGCTTGATCCCCTCGCGGCCGCGGCAGATCTCGCGCTCGAACTCGTGGGAGCGGTCCAGGTCGATCCCGAGCAGCCGGTGCCCGTAGGGGCCCGCGCACGAGCAGCCGCCCCGCGACTGGATCCCGAACAGGTCGTTGAGCACCGCGACGACGTAGTTGTGGTGGAGGTAGCGGCGGCCGTGGCGGACCACGAAGGACAGGATCGACAGCCGCTCGGCGCGCAGGTTGCCGAGCAGCTCGATGTTCGGCTCGGCCTGCCAGGACGCGATCGCCCTGCGGATGAAGGACGCCTCGCGCTCGCGGATCACGTCGTGCCCGACCGCCTCCTTGAGCTGGAACACCAGGCCGGCGCGGATCGAGTCGACGATCGCGGGGGTGCCGCCCTCCTCGCGCTGCACCGGGTCGTCGAGGTAGCGGTGCTCGCTGGGGTTGACGTAGGCGACCGTGCCGCCGCCGGGGACGGTCGGCACGCGGTTGCGCACCAGCTCGCGCCGGACCGCGAGCACGCCGGGGGTGCCCGGGCCGCCGATGAACTTGTGGGGCGACAGGAACACCGCGTCCAGGTGGGCCAGCTCGGCGCCCGGACCGCGGGGGCGCATGTCGATGCGCACGTAGGGGGCGGCGGCGGCGAAGTCCCAGAACGACAGCGCGCCGTGGCGGTGCAGGAGGGTGGCGATCGCGCGCGTGTCGGAGACGATGCCGGTGACGTTGGAGGCCGCCGAGAAGCTGCCGATCCGCAGCGGCCGCCCGGCGTGGCGGACCAGCTCCTGCTCGAGCAGCCCGAGGTCGACGTGACCGTCGGCGTCCTCGGGGATGACCACCACGTCCGCGATCGACTCGCGCCAGGGCAGCTCGTTGGAGTGGTGCTCGAACGGCCCGACGAAGACCACCGGCCGCTGCTCGGGCGGGATCCTCGCGCTGAGGCCGTGGCGGGCGTCGAGGTCTGCCGGGATCCGCAGGTTGAGGATGCCGATCAGCTTGTCGATCGCGGCGGTCGAGCCCGAGCCGCAGAACAGCACGAGGGTGTCCTCGTCGCCGCCGACCGCGTCGCGGATGATCCGCCGGGCGTCCTCGCGCAGGGCGGTCGTCTGGCGGCCGGTGCCCGAGCTCTCGGTGTGGGTGTTGGCGTACCGCGGCAGCACCTCGTCGCTGATGAAGTCCTCGATGAACGTGAGCGCCCGGCCCGACGCGGTGTAGTCCGCGTAGGTGACCCGCCGCGGCCCGTAGGGGCCGTCCATCACCTGGTCGTCGCCGATGACCGAGGTCCGGATCCGCTCCAGCAGCGGTGTGGTCGGGGCTGACACCTCGCACCCCCTTCAGCCGAGGACATGGTGCACCGTCCGCCTGGCGCCCGGCGGCCGGACCGGCGATGATCTGGCACCCATGTCAGAGCCCGCCCCACGGTACGCGGCGGAGGTCCGCGACGCGATCGTCGCCGCCTACTACCAGCGTGTCACCGCCCTCGCGGACGCGGCGCGCAGCCGCGCCCAGAGCGCCTACGCGACCGCCAGCGCGTTCGCCGGGAGCTTCCTCGCCGGTGGGCTGCTGCTCGCGCGCGAGCGGGTCGGCCCGGCGGTGACCGTCCTCGGCCTGGCGGCGACCGCCTGCTGGGCGCTGGCCGCGGCGCTGTACGTGCACGCCGTGGCCGCGCCGGTCTCCCGGCCGCCGACCAGCCAGCCGGACGCGGACGCGTTCGTGGGCGCGGTGCTCGAGCAGGTCTCCTCGGAGCGGTCGGCCGTGGACCGGCGCCAGCGCCGCGCCAACCTGGTCGCGGTGGCGGCGATCCTGCTCAGCCTGGTGACCGTCGCGGTCCGCCTGGCCCCGGCGAGCTGGGGCCGGGACCGGGGCGAGGTGGTGCTGTCCGACGAGGGCGTCCGGGCGGTCCAGGCGCTGTGCCCCGGCACGGGCCGGACGGTCGCGGGCGAGGTCGACCTCGCCGGCCCCTCCGGCGAGTACGTGACGGTGCGGCCCGACGCCTGCCAGGGCCGCAGGGTCGAGCTGCGCATCCCCCGGGACCAGGTGCACGCGGTCTCGGTCGCGCGCCCCTGAGGCCGGGCCGGCGACGCCCGGGTCCGGTCAAACCGTGGGGTAGTTGCCGTTGCCGGCGGCGCGCTCCGCGCGGCCGAGGCCGCGGTCGCGGACCTCCCGCACCCAGCTCTTGAGCGTCTCGACGTCGGCCGCCAGCGACCGCTTGGTCAGGTAGCCCCGGACGTTGAAGTCCTTGCGGAGCTGGAAGATACGCTCGGGGTCGTGGTGCAGCTCGCCGCTGATGACGTACAGGTCCACGTGCGGGTACTGCTCGGCGACGTGGCCGAGCAGCCACCAGCCGTGACTCATCGCGACCAGCGGGACCTGCCCCTCGCCGCTGCGCACGCTCGGCACGTACCGGTCGTCGGCGAGGATCATGTCCAGGACCGCCATGTCGAACGTGCCGCCGCGCAGCTTGGCCCTGGCGGTGTCGGAGTCGGCGGCGACGTCGACCTCGCAGTCGAAGCGTGTGAAGTGGTCCTGCAGGATCGCCTGCCAGCCTTCGTCGTTCTCCACGACGAGCACCCGGACCTTCAAGGCGCGGTTCCCCCCTGGTCGGTGTCGGCGTCGCGGCTGCGGCCGGCCGCGCTGTCCACGAGCGCGGCGAAGGCGTCGAGGTCCTGCACGAGCACGCGGCGGTCGACGTAGTCCAGGGCGTGGTAGCGGCGCTTGAACGCCTCGACGTCCCCGAACCGCGCCCGACCCGAGATCGCGATCGCGGTGGTCGACGGCCAGCGCTGCCGCAGGATCTGGAGCAGCTCGATCCCGTCGCGGTTCTCCGAGCGCGGCGACAGCGTGACGTCGGTGACCAGGACCTCGTAGGGCGCGCCCTCCTTCAGCTTGTCCAGCGCCTCCATGAGCGAGCCGGCGACGTCGACCTGGTGCCCGCGCGCCTGCAGCAGCTCGCGCAGGAGCTGGCGCCAGTCCGGCTCGTCGTCGACCAGCAGGACGCGCGCGCCCACTCAACCGCTCCTCGCACCGGAGGCGACCAGCGGGAAGCGGATCGTGAAGCGTGCCCCGTCGCCCGCCTCGCTGTGCACGGCGATGTCGCCGCCGAACTTGTCGACCAGCAGCTTCACGTAGTACAGGCCGAAGCCGAAGCCGCCCAGCGTCCCCTCGGGGCGGGTGGTGAACAGCGGCTGGAAGATGTGCTCCAGGTGCTCGGGCGGGATGCCCTTGCCGTCGTCGGAGACGACCAGCCGGCTCCACGCGCGTGCCTGCTCCTCGACCGGCGACAGCTCGACGTGGACGCGGCCGCGCCGCGCGCCGCCGCGGCCGTCGATCGCGCGGATCGCGTTCTCGACTAGGTTGCGCAGGATGAACTCCAGGTCGCTGGCGGGGAGGCTGACGACCAGCGGCCGGTCGGCCGTGGTCCAGCTCAGCTCGACGCCGGGCAGGCCGTCCAGGCGGCGGCCCTCCCCCAGCAGCTCCTCGCGCAGCGCGGTCAGCGCGCTGAGCAGCCAGGGGCGCATGTCCAGGGTGGTCGGCAGCCCGCCCGCCGCGGGCTGGCGGGCGCTCTCCATCATGTCGAGCGCCTCCTCCGCCGCGGTCACGATCCAGCGCCGCGCCGGGTCGTCCTCGGGCAGGTTCAGCCGCGCCCGCGCCTCGATCATGGTGATCTTGTTGGTCAGGTTGTGCGTCAGCATCCCGGTGAGGACGCCGAGGTTGTCCAGGGTGCTGGTCGCGACCGCCTGGCGCTGCCGGTCGAGCGCCTCCTGGCGGACCCGCACGGCGACGGTGGCCAGCGCCGCGAACGCCTCCAGGGCGGCCAGGTCGCCCGCCCGGAACGCGCCGGTCCCGGGGTCCATGACCTGGACCACGCCGAGCACCTGGTCGCCGGTCTTGAGGGGCACGCAGATCATCGAGCGGATGTCGGTGTAGAACTCCGGCTCGAACCCGGGCTTGCCCGGCGTCAGCCAGGTCGGGTCCTCGTGCAGGTCGGTGCTGTCGTAGGACTGGCCGGTGCGCGCGACCTGGCCGGCGATGCCGTCCATCGGCAGGCGCTTGCCCGCCGGGAACGGGTCGGGTCCCCTGGAGATGACCACGACCAGCTCCTCGGTGTCGGGGTCGACCTGGTACAGGGTCGCGCGCTCGGCGTGGAACGTCGAGACGATCCGCTCGAAGATCGCCTCCTCGTTGGGCTCCGCGCTCGCCGCGACGATGTGCCCGACCTCCGACAGCGACCGCTGCACCTTGGTGACGACGTCGCGCTCGTCCGCGCCGTCGAGGTAGTTGCACAGCCAGTCGACCAGGGCACGGTCGGCGTCCCGGATCGGGACCGCGCACTCCAGCAGGCCGCCGTCGACGTGCAGCAGCTGGTACAGGTGCTCCTCCCGGCCCATCCCGGGCATCGGCAGCCAGCCGAGGTCGTGGACCGCCAGCGGGCCGCCGGTGGACCCCGGTCCCCCCTGCAGGGCCACGAGCGCGTCGCGGACCTGCTGGTCGACCACGATCATCGGCGCGTCCGGGGTGGCCGCCAGCGGCTCGGGGAGGCTCGGCCCGTCGCCGTGCTGCTTGGAGACCTCCTCGGCGCGCGCCGCCATGTTGATGACGCTGGAGATGGTGGTCAGCTCGTCGCGCCAGCGCTGCGCCTCGGGCAGGGGCGCGCCGTGGCGGGTGATGTCCCCGATCCAGGCGGGACCGCCGGCCGCGATGCCCATGCCGATCTCCAGCCGCGGGCCGTTGCTGGACAGGCGCGTGGTCAGCTCGTGGATCCGCATGGCCGTGTTGACCGCGCGCCGGATGGCCAGGCGGGAGTCCTCGTCCTCGTCGGGCTCGGCGCCCGTCAGCTCCGCGTGCGGGAACCCGAAGATGACGACCGCGCTGTCGCCGGCGAACTCGCTGGCCAGGCCGCGGTTGCTGAACGCGAACTCGATGATCTGGGCGAACAGGTCGTGCAGCAGGCGGGCCATGTCGTCCACGTGCTGCTCGCGTTCGCTGCGGTCGATCTGCCGTACGAAGCCGCGCATGTCCAGCACCAGCGCCGCGATCCGGGGCACCCGGTGCATCTCGAGCAGGCTCGGCAGCGTGCGGTGGCGGAACAGGTCGCCGACGGCCAGCGGCGACAGGTAGCGCCGGATGAACGTGCTCAGCTTGGTCAGGTGCGTGGTGTGGTGGGTCTGCAGCTCCGCCTGCACGAACTCGTCGAGCGCGCGGACCTCCGCCCGGTATCCCTCGGCGACGGGGTTGTAGGAGGCGGCCACGTGGTCTCCCGGCAGGTTTCGGCGGCTGACCCGAGCCGCGGGACCCGGATCGGGACCGCACGCTGCATGCAGCTCCCGGCCCTAGCATCCCACACATCGAACGCGACCTGAACGGACCGGCCGAAGCCGCTACCCGAGCCGTTCGCGCCCTGCCCCCCGGCCCGTCGGTCCGGACGGCCGGCGTCGTCCCGGCCGGCGCCGGCGACGTTTTACACCGAATGAGATGATCCGTTAGGATTGCCCGGAATTGGCCCGGATTGTCCGTCGGGCCAGCTCAGGTACGGAGAAGGAACTGCGTGCCCGACCCCCGCCAACCGGACACCGCCGGCGCTGCGCCCGGTGCCCGATGACTCCCACCCGGTCGCGTCAGGCAGGGGTCGCGCCTGCCTGGAGGAGACCGGTGTTGCCATGACGCGCGTCGAGGGACCACAGCCGCCGCTCACCCGGCGCGGCTTCCTGCAGGTGCTGGGGGGGACGGCGCTGGCGACCGGCGCCGCCACGCTCGCCAGCGGGTGCAGCCGGCCGGAGGCCCCGAGCCTGATGCTCGACCGCCGCATCCGGATCGGCTGGGTGTCGCCCCTGACGGGCTCGCGGAGCGCCGACGGCGAGAGCGACAACTTCAACCTCAACCTGATCCGCAGGTACCTCGAGCGGGGCCTGGCGATCGGCGGCAGCCGCTACGGCATCGACGTCGTCGTCAAGGACAGCCAGTCGGCGGAGGAGCGCGCGATCCAGGTCACCGAGGACCTGATCGACTTCGACCGGGTCGAGCTGGTGCTGACGATGGGCGGCGGCAGCGAGACGGTCCTGCCGGTCTCGTCCACCTGCGAGCGGCGCGGCGTCCCCTGCCTGTCCACCATCGGCGCGTGGAACAACTGGGTCCTCGCCCGCGACCACACCTTCGACCAGCCGTTCCACTGGACCTACCACTTCTTCTGGGGCCACCGGGAGAACGTCAGCGTCTTCATCGACATGTGGAACGAGATGGACTCCAACAAGGTGGTGGCCGGGCTGTGGCCCGACGACGCGGGCGGCAAGGAGGCGGCCAACCGCGAGACCGGCTACCCGTCCAAGCTGATCCCGGCGGGCTACACGGTCGTCGACCCGGGTCGCTACGAGAACCAGAACAACAGCCTGGCCCCCGACTTCACCAAGCTGGTCGCCACGATCACCAAGGCGCGGCCGGAGCCGGACATCCTCACCGGCAACCCGCTGGCTCCCGACTTCAACGAGATCTGGACCAAGCTGAACGAGCTGAAGTGGGTCCCGCCGTTCGTGACCATCGCCCGGGGCGTCCAGCTCCCGCGCAACATCGAGGCGCTCAAGCCCACCGGCGACGGGATCTCCACCAGCATCACCTGGCACCCCACGTTCCCGTTCCGGTCGAGTCTGAACGGGATGACCTGCAAGCAGCTCGCCGAGGCCTACACCGAGCAGACCGGCAGGCAGCTGACCTACCACAACCTGGGTCTGGGCCACGCGATCTGGGAGGTCGCCATCGACGTGCTCAGGCGCGCCGGCGGCAGCGAGGACCGCGAGGCGGTCGTCGACGCGATGAGCCGGACCAAGATCGACACGATCGGCGGCCGGATCGACTTCACCAACCCGGCGCGCCCGCACCACAACGTCTCGGTGCTCCCGCTGCTCGGCGGCCAGTGGAAGGAGGGCGACGGCCACACCTTCGACCTCGTCATCGTCAGCAACAAGCAGCTGCCGCAGATCCCGCTCACGGGCGAGTTCGAGCGGATGCGCCCGCGCTTCTGACCGGCCGCCCGGCCGACCTGGCCCCGCGCCTCGCGGCAGCTCGCCCTGCAGCGGGCCCGGCCGGGCGCCTGAGCGCGGGCCCGCGCGCCCGCCGGGGAGTACCGTGCGCCGCAGGACCCCGACCCGCCACGACCGCCGATGCCCCCTGCCGCCGATCACCCGCCCGGACCCGAGCCGCTCGTCGAGCTGGTCGACGAGGGCGGCCGCGGGATCGGGCGGGCGCCCAAGCTCGCGGCGCACCGCGCCCCCGGCCGGCGCCACCGGGCGGTCTCGGTGTTCCTGCTGGACGCGGCGGGGCGGCTGCTGCTGCAGCGGCGGGCCGCGGGCAAGTACCACTCCCCCGGGCTGTGGAGCAACACCTGCTGCGGCCACCCGCTGCCGGGGGAGGCGCCCGCCGACGCCGCCGCGCGCCGCGTCGCCGCGGAACTGGGCATGGCCGCGGCCGGGCTGCGGCCCGGGGGGACCGTCGCCTACCGGCTCACCGACCCGCTGTCGGGGCTGGTCGAGGACGAGTGGAACCACCTGTTCGTCGGCCGGGCGCTCGGCGACCCCGACCCCGACCCGGACGAGGTGGGCGACTGGGCCTGGGTCCCGCCGGACGGGCTCGCCGCGGCGCGGGCGCGCCTGCCCTTCACCGTCTGGTTCCCGGTCGTCCTGGACGCGGCACTGCCCGCGCTGCGGGCGCCGGGCGGCTGACCGCGCCGCGGCGCGGCGCGGTCAGCCGCCCGGGTCGCGGGGCGGCGCGCCCGCGTGGATGGCGCGCACCGTCTGGATCGTGTCCGCGTCCCGCGCGCGCTTGTCGGGGCGGTAGCGCAGCACCCGCGCGAACCGCAGCGC